>NZ_CP017074.1:2351480-2992253 GCF_001717465.1 Luteimonas sp. JM171
ATCCGCGGCGCCAGGCGCATCGCCAATCCAGGCTGCTACGCCACCGCCATGCAGCTCGCCATCGCACCGCTGCTCGACCAGCTGGCCGGCCCGCCGCAGTGCTTCGGGGTTTCCGGCTACTCGGGCGCGGGCACCACCCCCTCGGACCGCAACAATCCCGAGCTGCTGCGCGACAACCTCATGCCCTACGCGCTGGCCAACCACATCCACGAGCGCGAGGTCACCGCCCACCTGGGCGTGCCGGTGGAGTTCATGCCGCACGTGGCGCCGCACTTCCGCGGCATCACCATGACGGTCAACCTGTGGCTGCGCGAGCCCATGGAACGCGACGCCATCGAGCGGCTTTACCGCAGGCGGTATGCCGGGGAGCCGCTTGTTGAAGTCGTGGAAGAGGCGCCCTGGGTCAGCCGCATCGTGGGGCGGCACGGCGTGCAGATCGGCGGCTTCACCGTCGCCCCCGGCGGGCGACGGGTGGTCGTTGTGGCGACCCTGGACAACCTGCTCAAGGGCGCGGCCACCCAGGCCATGCAGAACCTCAACCTGGCCCTGGGCTTCGACGAGTTCACCTCCATTCCCGCGCAGGGACGGCTTGCCCGCCACTGAAGCAACGCAACCGCGGGCCAGGCCCGCCCTACGGAGCCATCCGATGTCCGACCTCCTGTGGCAAAAACCCGGTGTCGCCGTGGACGCGCAGATCCAGGCCTTCCTGGCTGGCGACGACGTCATCCTCGATCGCGAGTTCTTCCTCCACGACATCCGCGCCAGCGGCGCCCACGCCCGGGGCCTGGAGCGCATCGGGATCCTCTCGGCCGACGAACTTGCAGCGCTTGAGCGCGAGCTCCGCCAGCTGGCCGAGGATTTCCAGTCAGGGGAGTTCGTCCTCGACGACCGCTACGAGGACGGCCACTCCGCCATCGAGGCCCGGCTCGTGGAGCGCCTGGGTGACGCCGGCAAGAAGATCCACACCGGCCGCAGCCGCAATGACCAGGTGCTGGTTGCCACGCGGCTGTGGCTGAAGGAAAAACTCGCGCGGGTCGTGGAACTCTCCCGCCAGACCGTGCGCATCGCCCTTGACCGCGCGCAGGCCGAGGCCGATGTCCCGCTGCCCGGATACACCCACCTGCAGCGGGCGGTCGTTTCGTCCCTTGGCATGTGGTGGGCGGCCTGGGCCGAAGCCTTCATCGACAACGCCCGCCGCGCCGCCGACACCCTGGCCCTGGTGGACTGCAATCCCCTGGGCACCGCTGCCGGCTACGGCGTCAACCTGCCGCTCGACCGCGAACACCCCACCGCCGAACTGGGTTTCTCGCGCATCCAGCTCAGCCCGGTCTATGCCCAACTCTCGCGCGGCAAATTCGAACTGGCCGCACTGGAAGCCCTGGGCTCGTCCACCCTGGATCTGCGCAGGTTGGCCTGGGACCTCTCCCTGTTCACCAGCGCCGAATTCGGCTTCGTCACCCTGCCGGCCCAATACACCACCGGCAGCTCCATCATGCCCAACAAGCGCAACCCCGACGTCATCGAACTCATGCGCGCCGTCCACGCCAGCGTCGCCGCCGCCCGTACCGAAGTCGAACTGCTCCTCTCGCTGCCGTCGGGCTACCACCGCGACCTTCAGGCCAGCAAGGGCGCCATCTTCCACGGATTCGGCCGCGGCCTGGCCGCCCTGGAACTCCTCCCGGCGCTGCTTGGCAACCTGGACTGGAACACCGACCGCATGCAGGCCGCCATCGACGCCGGCATGTACGCCACCGACGTCGCCGTCGAACAGGCCGCCGCCGGCGTCCCCTTCCGCGACGCCTATCGCGCCGCAGCCGAATCCGTCGACACCGCCGGGGCAGGGCGCACCCCCCAGGCCAGCCTCGCCGTCCGCGTCTCCCCCGGCGCCGCCGCCGACCTCCGCCTCGACATCCTGCGTGCCCGCCTGCAGGAACTTGGGGACTGACACGCAGCAGATGCGCCGCACGCCCCCAACCCTTGCCCAAGGCCGTCCCGGCCCCTACAATGTGCGGCTTCCGTCGGGGTGTAGCTCAGCCTGGTAGAGCGCTACGTTCGGGACGTAGAGGTCGCAGGTTCAAATCCTGTCTCCCCGACCACCTGTTTCAGCAAAAAGCCACCCTCGCGGTGGCTTTTTTCGTTTGCGGGTTCCCCGAGTGGGAAATCACTTCGCGGCCTCTAATCCCCGTTCGCCGAAGCGGCAGAAGTTGCCGCTGCGGTGAGCCGTGCCCGGGCCCTCGGGGGTATCGCGACAAGCAATACATGGATGTATTGCGCGCGCGTCGCGACATGGACGTCGCGCCGCGCGAAAAGCGATACCCCCGAGGGCCCGGGCACGGCGCCCATCCAAAGCCCAACACCCCCACGCCCGATCGCCCCCTGAGCCGGAACCCGAGGAACCCGCAGCCACCCCGGACTCCAACGCACAGCCGCCAAGTCCCCAAACAGCTAAAATGCCCGGTCCCAGCCGCACCACCGGAGCCCCACCTTGATCAAGCCGCGCACCCCACCCGGGGTCATGGAACTGCTGCCCCGCGAACAGATCGCATTCCAGCGCATGCTGGACACCATCCGGCGCAGTTTCGAAGGCTTCGGCTTCCTCCCCATCGAAACCCCCGTCTTCGAACTCTCCGACGTCCTGCTCACCAAATCCGGCGGCGACACCGAACGCCAGGTCTATTTCGTCCAATCCACCGGCGCCCTCGAAAAAGCCGACGGCGCACGCCCCGACCTGGCCCTGCGCTTCGACCTCACCGTCCCCCTGGCCCGCTACGTCGCCGAACACGAACACCACCTCGCGTTCCCCTTCCGCCGCTACCAGATGCAGCGCGTCTACCGCGGCGAACGCGCCCAGCGCGGCCGCTTCCGCGAGTTCTACCAATGCGACATCGACGTCATCGGCAAGGACACCCTCTCGCCGCGCTATGACGCCGAAATCCCCGCCGTCATCCACGCCGTGTTCAAGGCGCTGGGCCTGGGCGGCTTCACCATCTGGATGAACCACCGCAAGCTGCTGCGAGGTTACTTCGAAGGCCTGGGCATCCAGGGCGAACAGCAGCTGCTGGTGCTGCGTGAACTCGACAAGCTCGACAAGCGCGGCGCCGATGCCGTGCGCGATACCCTGCTCGGCGACGGCTTCGCACTTCCGGCCGATACCGTCGAAAAGCTCATGGCCTTCTCGCAGGTGAAGTCCACCGGCCATGACGACGCGCTGGCGCGCCTGGAGGCGCTGGGGGAGGGCACGCCGCTGTTCGAGGAAGGCCGCGCCGAGCTGCGCGCCGCGCTGGAGCGGCTCAAGGCGATGGGGGTCCCGGAGGGCGACTACGCCATCAACCTCTCGATCGCCCGCGGCCTGGATTACTACACCGGCATGGTCTACGAGACCACCCTCGACGACCACCCGGGCATCGGATCCATCTGCTCGGGCGGCCGCTACGACGACCTGGCCAGCCACTACACCAAGTCGAAGCTTCCCGGCGTGGGCATCTCCATCGGCCTCACGCGCCTGTTCTGGCAGCTGCGCGAGGCCGGACTGGTGGAGATGGCCGACAGCACGGTGGACGTTCTGGTGACCCTGATCGATGACGAGGGCCTGGACCATGCGCTGGCCCTGTCGCAGGCGCTGCGCGCGGCCGGACTGAACGTCGAGACCCAGCTTGAGCCGCGCAAACTCGGTCGCCAGTTCCAGTACGCCGACCGCGCAGGCATCCGTTTCGTGGTGGTGCGTGGCAGCGACGAGGCGGCGCGCGGCGTGGTCGCGGTCAAGGACCTGCGCCGCGGCGAGCAGTTCGACGTCGCCGAGGACGAGCTGGCCAACACCCTCCAGGTCGAACTCGAGCAACTCCGGGCACAGGGGACCGGGCGGCTCGATTCCACTTCCCCGGACGGGACCAGGGCATGAAGCACATCCGCCTCGACGGCGTTTCGCTCACCGGCGAGCAGCTCGTGATGATCGCCAACGGCGCCTCGCTCGAACTCGACCCCGCGGCGCTGGAGCTGGTGGCGCGCGCCTCCGACTTCCTTGCCGAGCAGGTGCGCCGCGAGGAGCCGATCTACGGCGTGTCCACCGGGTTCGGCAGCAACGCCGACAAGCTCCTGGGCGCCCATCCGCTGCGCGACGAACTGCCGGGGGCGACACCGTCCGGCCGTTCGCTGCACGCCGAGCTGCAGCAGAACCTGATCCTCACCCACGCGGTCAACGTCGGCGAGCCGATGGCGCCGGAGGTGGTGCGGGCCATGCTCTGCATCCGCATCAACACTTTGCTCAGGGGCCACTCGGGGATCCGGGTGCAGACGCTTGAGGCGCTGACCGCGCTGCTCAACGCCGGAGTGGTGCCGGTGGTGCCGGACCTTGGTTCGGTCGGAGCCTCCGGCGACCTGTCGCCGCTGTCCCACCTGGCCATCGTCCTGCTGGGCGGGGGCGAGGCGTTCGTGGACGGCGAGCGCGTGCCAGGCGCCGAGGCGCTCCGGCGCGCGGGCCTCCAGCCGGTCGAGCTTTCCTACAAGGAGGGCCTGGCGCTCAACAACGGCACCGCGCAGATGCTGGCGATGGGGATCCTCGCCCTGGACAGGCTGGAGCGGCTGCTCGACACCGCCGACCTGGCTGCCGCGATGACCATCGACGCCTTCGCCGGGCGCATGGGTGCCTTCGACGGGCAGGTGCACGCGCTGCGCCCGCACCCGGGCCAGGTCCACGTGGCCGGACGCGTGCGGTCGCTGCTCGAGGGTTCGACCCTGGCCGACATTCCCTACCACCTGGTGCCGCGCTTCCTGCCCTGGCTGCCCGACAGCTGGGACACGCCCGAGGCCCAGGCGCTGAACTTCGACATCGGCTGGCAGTGGGTGCCGGCGAGCCAGCGCCACGGCCGCGAGAAGTTCTACCAGCGCTTCAAACCGTTCCGCGGCGGCAAGAAGCACCAGCCGCAGGACAGCTACTCGCTGCGCTGCATCCCCCAGGTGCACGGCGCTGTTCGCGACGCGGTGGCCCAGGCCCGCCGTGTGCTGGACATCGAGCTCAACGCGGTCACCGACAACCCGCTGGTGTTCCCGGATCGCGAGGCTGAGCACGTCGAAGAGCAGGTGATTTCCGCCGGCCATTTCCACGGCATGCCGCTGGCGCTCGCGCTGAGCTACGTGAAGGCAGCGATCCCCGTGCTGGCCTCGATCTCCGAGCGCCGGCTCAACAAGCTGGTGGATCCGGCCATCAGCGATGGGCTGCCACCGTTCCTCATCGGCAACGAGGACGGTACCGAGTCGGGGCACATGATCGTCCAGTACACCGCGGCGGCCATCGTCAACGACCTCGCCACCCGCGCCCACCCGGCCAGCGTCTACTCGGTGCCCACCAGCGCCAACGCCGAGGACCACGTGTCCATGGGGGCCAACGAGGCCCGTCACGTGCTGTCGATGGCCGCGGACCTGGGCAAGGTCCTGGCGCTGGAGATCTACACCGCCGCCCAGGCGCTGGACCTGCGGCGGGACATGATCAACGCCGCCCGCGACCTGGCCAGGCGCAGCGATGCCGCCGGCTTCGCCGCGAAAGTGCAGGGCGCGCCCGCGGACGGACATCCGGACCGCGAACGCTTCCTCGAGGAGGTGGAGGCGCTGCGCGCCGAGCTCGCCGACTCCGAAGCATTCCATCCCGGCATCGCGGTATCCGCGGCGCACGCGGTCCTGCGCGAGCACATCGCGTTCCTGGATCGTGACCGGGCCATGGACGGCGACGTGGCCACAGCGGTCAGGCTCGTCGCCGAGGGCGTGCTGCTGGAAGCCGCGCGGAAGGCGGAGGCGGGCGAGGGCGGCTGAGGCCGCCCCCGCCGTCCGGGCCGGGGATATTTCCGAACCGTCGCTGACCGGAGACAGGTCAGGCGGCTTCGCTGATTGACAATGTAATAACGCGCTATTACATTGGCACAATGAAGCAGCGCCCCGACCCCACGCCCCGCCAGGATGCAAACGCGTCCCTGGAGGCGCTCGCCGAGGCGTTTGCAAAGATCGACGACCCCGCCGAGATGAAGGCCTTCCTCCGCGACCTGTGCACGCCCGCGGAGCTGGAAGCCCTGGCCGACCGCTGGCGCGTGGTGCCGCTGCTGATGCAGGGCATTCCCTACCGTGAGATCCACGAGCGCACCGGTGTGAGCGTCACCACCGTCGGGCGCGTTGCCCGCACGATCGAATATGGCGATGGCGGCTATGCGGCCGCCGTGCGCCGCCAGCCCCACCTCGTCCCCTCCCATTGACCCTGTCTCCCATGAGCCCACCCGCCCCCGCGGCGGTGCGCGACCGTCTGCGCATTGCCATCCAGAAAAGCGGCCGCCTCGGCGAGCCGTCCCGTGCCTTGCTCGCCTCCTGCGGCCTCGACTGGCGGGAGAGCCGCGATCGCCTGTTCTGCTATGGCGAGTCGCTGCCTGTAGACCTGCTGCTGGTGCGCGACGACGACATCCCCGGCATGCTCGCCGAGGGCGTCTGCGACCTGGGCATCGTCGGCCGCAACGTCCTGGCCGAGCAGGCCGCCGAGCGCGAGGCCAGGGGCCTTCCGGAGGCCGCCCGCGAGCTGTTTGCGCTCGATTTCGGCGGCTGCCGGCTCGACATCGCCATCCCCGATGCCTGGGAGTGGGAGGGCCCCGCGCAACTGCAGGGCAAGCGGATCGCGACCAGCTATCCCTGGCTGCTCCGGCGATGGCTGGAACGGCAGGGGATCGATGCCGAGGTGGTGGTGCTCTCGGGCTCGGTGGAAATCGCCCCCAGGCTGGGGCAGGCGGACGCAGTCTGCGACCTGGTTTCCAGCGGCGCGACGCTCGCCGCGAACCAGCTGCGTCCGGTGCTGACCCTGCTGGAGAGCGAGTCGGTGCTGGCTGGCGCCGCGCATGCGCCCGCCGGGGCGCGCGGCCGGCTGCAGGAGCAGCTGCTGCGCCGCATGCAGGGCGTGCTGCGGCTCAAGGACAGCCGCCTGCTGATGTTCCAGGCCGAGCGCAGCCGGGTACCGGACGTGCTCAAGCTGCTTCCCGATGCGGATCCTCCCACGATGATGCAGCTCGACGGCCAGGACACGCTGGCGCTGCAGACGCTCTGCCGCGGCACCATGACCTGGCAGCGGCTGGAGGATCTGCGCCAGGCCGGCGCCCGGGGCCTGATGGTGCTGCCCGTTGAGCGGAGCCTGGCGTGAGCGTCGGAGAGACGATTGTGGGCCAGCTGTTGGAGCGGCTGGAATGGTCCGCGCTGGATGAGGCGCAGCGCCGGCGTGCGCTGGCCCGGCCGGTCCAGGCCGTCGAGGACGCCGTCCGCGCGACGGTCGCAGGCCTGATCGAGGAGGTCCGCAACGGCGGTCCCGAGGCGCTGCGCGCGATCACCCGGCGCCTGGACGGGGTGGTGCTCGAAGACCTCGAAGTCGGCGCGGCGGAATTCGCCCGTGCCCAGGCGGGCGTGCCGCCGGCGTTGCAGGCCGCCATGGAGGACGCCGCCGCCCGGATCGAGGCGTTCCACGCCGCCGGCATGGCGCAGCCCTACGCCGTGGAAACGGCGCTCGGGGTGAGGTGCGAGCGGGTCGTACGCCCGATCGCCCGGGTTGGCCTGTACGTGCCTGCGGGCACCGCGCCGCTGCCGTCCACCGCGCTCATGCTGGGCATTCCGGCGCGCCTGGCGGGCTGCGCGCAGGTGGTGATGTGCACGCCGCCGCGCGCCGACGGCAGCGCGGACCCCGCGGTGCTGGTCGCGGCCCGGCTCGCGGGCGTGCAGCGCGTGTTCAAGCTTGGTGGGGCGCAGGCCATCGCCGCGATGGCCCTGGGCCGCGGCGGCGTTCCGGCGTGCGACAAGCTCTTCGGCCCGGGCAACGCGTGGGTCACGGAAGCCAAGCAGCAGCTTGCCCAGACCGGCGCGGTCGCAATCGACATGCCTGCCGGGCCGTCGGAGGTCCTGGTGATCGCCGACGCAGGCGCCACCCCGGCGTTCGTGGCTGCCGACCTGCTGTCCCAGGCCGAACACGGTCCGGACTCGCAGGTCGTGTTGCTGTCGGACAGCGTCGCCCTGCTGGACGCGGTTGAGGCGGAACTTGGATCCCAGCTCTCCCGGCTCCCGCGCGAGGCGATCGCGGCGCGCTCGCTGGCGCACTGCCGGCTGGTCCGGGTGGAGCGACTGGAAGAAGCCTTTGCCGTCAGCAACGCCTACGCGCCTGAGCACCTGATCCTCGCGCTGCGCGATGCCCGCGCCTGGCTGCCGCAGGTCGCGGCGGCGGGGTCCGTGTTCCTCGGTGACCACGCGCCCGAGGCGCTGGGGGATTACTGCAGCGGAACCAACCATGTGCTGCCCACCAACGGCGCGGCCCGGGCGTGGAGCGGGGTTGGGGTGGACAGTTTCCGCAACTTCATCAGCGTGCAGGAAGCCACGGCGGAAGGGATCGGGCGCATCGGTCCGTGTGCGGTGACGCTGGCGGAGGCGGAAGGCCTTGAGGGCCACGCCAACGCGGTGCGGCTGCGGCTGGAGCGCAGCGCATGAGCGGGGTACTGGAACTGGTGCGCGAAGACCTGCGTGATTTCGCCGGCTACGCCTCTGCGCGCAGCGTGACGGCAGCCGGCCCGCTGCGGCTGGACGCCAACGAATCGGCGTGGAGCTCGGCCGCCGATCCCGCCGGCAGCTGCGTCCGCTATCCGGATCCGCAGCCGGACGCGCTGGTCCAGGCCCTGGCTGCGCTGTACGGGTGCGGGCCGGAACGGCTGGTGGTCGGGCGCGGAAGCGACGAGGCGATCGACCTGCTGGTCCGCGCGCTGTGCCGGCCGGGGCGCGACGCCGTGGCCATCACGCCGCCGGTATTCGGCATGTACGCAGTGGCGGTGCGCCTGCATGCGGCCCGGCTGCTGGAAGTGCCGCTGGTGGAGATCGCAGGCGGCTTCGAGGTTGAGTTCGATCGCCTGGCGCAGGTTGCGCTCGAAGGTGGGGCGAGGCTGGTGTTCCTGTGCTCGCCCGGCAATCCCACGGGCAACGCGCTGGCGCTGGAGCGGGTGGCGATGCTGGCCGATGCGCTGCAAGGCCGGGCCCTGGTGGTGGTGGACGAGGCGTATGCGGAGTTTTCCCGCGCTCCTTCGGCAACGGCGCTGCTTGATGCCCACGCGAACATCGCGGTTCTGCGCACGCTCTCCAAGGCCCATGCGCTGGCCGGGGCGCGCATCGGCACGGTGATCGCCGACCCGGGCCTGGCCCGGGTGCTCCGCCGGTGCCAGGCGCCGTACCCGGTGCCGGCGCCCTGCGCGGAGCTGGCGGTCGCGGCGCTGCAGCCGGATGTACTGGCGCGCACCGCCCGGCAGATCGCCACGGTGCGCGCCGAGCGCGCGCGCATGGCCACGAGGATTGCTGCGCTGGGCTGCGTGACCCGGGTGTACCCCTCCGAGGGCAACTTCCTGCTGGTGCGCTTCTCCGATGCCGGCGCGGCGTTCGAGCGCCTCCTGCAGGCCGGGATCGTGGTCCGCGACCAGCGCGCCGCGCCGTCGCTGGGCGACGCGCTGCGCATCACCATCGGCACCCCGGAACAGAACGATCGGGTGCTGCAGGCGCTCGGCGCGCCGGCAACGGAGGCTCCATGAGTACCCCGATCCTGTTTGTTGACCGCGACGGCACCCTGATCGAGGAGCCGTCCGACTTCCAGATCGACGCATACGAAAAGCTGCGCCTGTTCGAAGGCGTGATCCCGGCGCTGCTGAAGCTGCGCGACGCGGGTTACGAGTTCGTCATGGTGAGCAACCAGGACGGCCTGGGCAGCGCGGCCTATCCGCAGGGCGCGTTCGACGGGCCCCATGCGCTGATGATGCAGGTGTTCGAAAGCCAGGGCATTTCCTTCCGCGAAGTACTGATCGATCGCAGCCTGCCTGAAGACAACCTGCCGACGCGAAAGCCCGGCATCGGGCTGGTGCTGCATTACCTGCGTGACCGTGGGATCGACCTGGAGCGCTCGGCGATGGTCGGGGACCGGCCGACGGACATGGAATTCGCCGCCAGCATGGGCATCCGCGGCTTCCAGCTGCGCACCCCGCAGTTCGGCGGGGAATGGGACTGGGCGGGCATCGCCCACGCGCTTGCGGATGCGCCGCGCCGCGCGCGGGTTGAGCGCACCACGCGCGAAACGCAGGTCCGGATCGAGGTCGACCTTGACCAGGTGGCTGAGCCGCGCATCTCGACCGGCCTGGCGTTCTTCGACCACATGCTTGAGCAGGTGGGCAAGCACGGCGGCTTCGCCCTGGCGGTGCAGACCCGCGGCGACCTGCACGTGGATGAGCACCACACCATCGAGGACACCGCGCTGGCGCTGGGCCAGGCCCTGCGCGAAGCACTTGGCGACAAGCGTGGCATCGGGCGCTATGGCTTCACGCTGCCGATGGACGATGCGCTGGCCAGCGCCGCGCTGGATTTCAGCGGACGGGCGTGGCTGGAGTTCGAGGGGTCGTTCCGCCGGGAGAAGGTGGGCGACCTGCCGACGGAGATGGTGCCGCACTTCTTCCGCTCGCTGTGCGACACCGCCGGGCTCAACCTGCACCTGCAGGTGCGCGGCGACAACGACCACCACAAGGTGGAAGCGGCGTTCAAGGCGCTGGCGCGCGCGCTGCGGCAGGCGATCCGGCGCGAGGGCTCGGAGCTGCCCAGCACCAAGGGAGCGCTGTGATGCAGGTGGTGCTGGTGGATGCCGGTGGCGCCAACCTGGGCTCGTTGCGGCAGGCGCTGCTGCGGCTGGGCGTGGAGCCTGTGCTCAGCGGCGATGCGGCGGTGATCCGGGCCGCGGACCGGGTGATCCTCCCGGGGGTGAGCACCGCCGCCAACGTCATGCGCCGGCTGCGCGAGCTCGAACTGGTCGAGGTGCTGCGCTCGCTGAAGGCGCCCCTGCTTGGCGTGTGCGTGGGCATGCAGGTGCTGTTCGAGCATTCCGAGGAAGGCGACGTGCCGTGCCTGGGGCTGTTGCCCGGCCGTGTCGCGCCCCTGGAAGCGGGGCCCGGTGTGCGGGTCCCGCACATGGGCTGGAACCGGCTCCAACCGGTCCGCCGATCCCCGCTCACCCGTGGCATCGATGACGGCGCCTGGGCCTATTTCGTCCATGGCTATGCGACGCCGGTCACCGGCGACTGCGAGCTGGCATGCACGCACGGAGGGCGGTTCGCTGCGGTCGTCCGGCGGGGCAGGGTCGCGGGGGCGCAGTTCCACCCGGAACGCTCCGCGGCGGCCGGCGCACGGCTGCTGCGCAATTTCATCGAGGAGGGCGCGTGAGCGCATTCACCGTTTACCCGGCGATCGACGTCCGCGGCGGCCGTGTGGTCCGGCTGGCCCAGGGCGATTACGCCCGCGCAACACGCTATCCGGGGGACCCGCTGGCGCTGGCCCGCGCCTATGCGGACGCCGGCGCAGGGTGGCTGCACCTGGTGGACCTGGATGCGGCGCGCACGGGTGGTTACACCCTCGAACCCCTGCTGCAGGCACTGCGCCGGGACGGGCGCCTGCAAGTGCAGACCGGGGGCGGCGTGCGTGCAACGGTGGACGTGGCGCGCCTGCTCGAGGCCGGGGCGGCGCGGGTGGTGGTGGGCTCGCTGGCGGTGCGCGAGCCGGCCCTTGTCCGCGGCTGGCTGGATCACTTCGGCCCGGACCGGATCACCGTGGCGCTGGACGCCAGGCTTGATGCACAGGGCGTGTGGCGGCTGCCGGTGCACGGATGGACCCGGACGGGCAACCAGCGGCTGGACGACCTGGTGGGCGAATACGCCGGTGCCGGCCTGCGCCACCTGCTGAGCACCGACATCGACCGGGACGGAATGCTGGCCGGCCCCAACCTGGCCCTTTACGCGCATTTGCGGCGGCTCGCGCCCTCGCTGCGGGTGCAGGCTTCCGGCGGCGTGGCAGCCACGGATGACATTTGCAACGCGCGCGCCGCCGGCTGTGACGGCATCGTGCTGGGCCGGGCGCTGCTGGAAAGCCGCTTCACCCTGGGCCAGGCACTGGAGGCCGCGGCATGTTGAGCAAGCGGATCATCCCGTGCCTGGACGTGCGCGGCGGCCGGGTGGTGAAGGGCGTGCGCTTCCGCGACCACGTCGACATGGGCGACATCACCGCGCTGGCCCAGCAGTACCGGGACCAGGGCGCCGACGAGCTGGTGTTCTACGACATCGGGGCGAGCCCGGGTGGGCGGGCCGTCGACTGCGATTGGGTCGAGCGCGTATCGGCGCTGCTCGACATTCCGTTCTGCGTTGCCGGCGGGATCCGCGATGTCGCCACCGCGCGCGCCGTCCTGCATGCCGGCGCCGACAAGGTGTCGGTCAACACCCCGGCCCTGGAGCGGCCTGCGCTGATCTCGGAGCTGGCCGACGCCTTTGGATCCCAGTGCGTGGTGGTGGGCATCGATTCCATCCGCGAGGCCGATGGCCAGTGGCGGGTGCGCAGCCATACCGGGGACCCGGCGGCCACCCGCGCGCTTGCGCTGCGCACCCTGGACTGGGTGGAGCAGGCGCAGGCGCTGGGCGCCGGCGAGATCGTCCTCAATTGCATCGCCTCCGACGGGGTGCGTTCCGGCTTCGACATCCCGCAGCTCCAGGCCGTGCGTGGCGCCTGCCGCGTGCCGCTGGTTGCCTCCGGCGGCGCGGGCGCAGCGGCGCATTTCGTCGACGTGTTCGAACAGGCCGACGTGGACGGCGCGCTGGCCGCGAGCGTCTTCCACACCGGGGCGCTGACCGTCCGTGGGCTCAAACAGGTCCTGCGAGGGCAGGGCATCGAGGTGCGTGATGAATGAGCACAACGACATCCCGGAACTGGATCCGGACTCCCTGGGCTGGGACAAAACCGCGGGGCTGCTGCCGGCAATCGTCCAGGACGCCAGCACGCTGCAGGTGCTGATGCTCGGCTACATGGACCGCGCGGCCCTGGCAGCCACGCTGGCCACCGGCCGCGTCACCTTTTTCAGCCGCAGCCGCCAGCGCGCCTGGACCAAGGGTGAAACGTCCGGGAATACCCTGGAGCTGGTGGCGGTCCGCGCCGACTGCGACGCCGATGCGCTGCTGGTGCTGGCGCGGCCACGCGGGCCAACCTGCCACCTCGGCAGCCAGAGTTGCTTTGGAGCGGAGGCACCGGGCAGCACGCTGGCGTTGCTCGACCGGGTGGTGGCCGGGCGCGAGGCCGAGCGCCCGGAGGGCAGCTATACCTCGCGCCTGTTCGAGGCCGGGGTGCAGCGCATCGCCCAGAAGGTGGGAGAGGAGGGCGTGGAAACCGCGCTGGCCGCGGTGGCCGGCGACGATGCGCAGCTGCTGGGCGAGGCGGCGGACCTGGCCTACCACCTGCTGGTGCTGCTGCGCGCGCGGGGCCTGGGGCTGGCGGACGTCGAGCGGATCCTGGCCGAACGGCGTCACTGAGGCCTGGCGAGCGCCGCGCCGCCGGGACTCCGGACGCAGTTGCGGCCGCCCGCCTTGGCCTCGTACATGGCGCGATCGGCGACCTCGAACGCGGCATCGACATCGCAGTCGGCGTCCGCATGGATGGTGTGCACGCCGATGCTTGCGCTGATCCGCAGGCTGTGGCCGTTGGCCTCGCAGGGTGCCGCGGCCAGCGCCCGGCGGATGCCTTCGGCCAGCACAAGCGCATCCTTCCGCCCGGTGCGCGGCAGGGCCACCACGAACTCCTCGCCGCCGAACCGCGCCACCAGTGCATCCCCGCTGGCCGCGCCGGCGATCCGCCCCGCCGCCCAGCGCAGGCACTGGTCGCCGGTGAGGTGGCCATGGCGGTCGTTGATGGCCTTGAAATGGTCCAGGTCCACCATCAGCAGGGAGACCGGCTGGCCGCGTGCGCGGCCCTCGCCAAGCATCCGGTCGAAGGCCTCCTGGAACCAGGTGCGGTTGTAGAGGCCGGTGAGCCCGTCGCGGCGGCTGGATTCGTGCAGCCGGGCATGGGCTTCCTCCAGCTGCAGGAGCGCGCTGCGCACTTCGTTCGTGCGCTGGGCGACCTTGCGCTCCAGCATCAGGTTGGCCTCGGCGGCAATGCGCTCGTTCTCGTTGCGCAGGGAGGCATAGCGATAGCCCAGCGCGATCGAGAGCAGCAGCATCTCCAGCGCCGAGCCGATCTGCACGCCGTATTCGGTGAAGAAATTCTTGGGCAGCGCGCCGAATGCCAGCAGCGTGAACACCGCCGTGCCCACCAGGAAGGCACCCCAGGCCAGCAGGAGCAGCTTGGCGGGCTCGTACCCGAGCCGGACCACCCGGATGGTGGCGCCCACGATCCACGCGATGCCCACCAGCACCGCCAGGGCGGCCACCGGGGTCGCGATGCGGTAGGGCAGCCAGAACGACGCCAGGCCGAACAGCACGAAGAATCCGATCACCGTCAGGCTGGCGAGGTTCCCGGCAGGCCAGCGCTGCGGAAGCTCAAGGAAATTGCGGGTGAACTGGTTCATCCCCACCAATGCCAGGCAGATCGACAGCGGCACCGATTTGTCAGCGAACCACGGCCAGTCGGGCCACAGGTATTCGAAGCCCAGGCCGTTGAGGGTGAACAGCACCAGCCCGAAGGCGGTGATGTGGAACAGGTACCAGAAATAGCTGGAATCGCGCAGCGAGATCCACAGCACCAGGTTGTAGAAGAACAGCGCCAGCAGGATCCCGTAGTACAGCCCGATGGCGAACTGGGCATCGCGCGAGACCTCGGTGAACGATGCGGGCGTATAGAGCTCGAGCGGCACCTGCATCGAGCTTTCGCTTTCCACCCTCACCAGCAGCTCGACCTGCTCGCCGGGCGGCAGGTCGAGGCGGAAGTTGGGATGACGGTAGCGCACGCTGCGGGCGCCGAAGGGCAGGTGGTCGCCGCCGGCCTGGTGCTGCATCCGGCCATCGGGATACCGCATCCATACGTCGAGGCGGTCGCTGAGCGGGTACTCCTGCACCAGCAGCCAGCGCTGTTCGTCCGGGTTGCGGTTGATGATGGCGGCATGGAACCAGAACGCCCCGGGCTGGAAGCCGAAGGTGGCGTTGCCCCCCGGAACCGGCTGGAACCGGCCGGCGCGCAGATGGCCGATGGCATCGGCGATGCCATCGGCGGCGCCGATGTCGTGGCGATACTGCAGGTGTGGGGTGAGGCTGAGCTGGTTGGTCCCGGCGGGCAACTCCACCGGGCGCGCCTGGAGCACGCCCGCGCACAGGAGCAGGGCCAAGCCGAGCCAGGCAAGGCATGCGGGCGCGCGCGCGGCTGCTTTCCAGTCCATTGAATTCCCCGGCCGGGGTGCCCGGCACCCCGGAACCCTGCATTAAACCACTGAAACGGGGGCTGCATCGACCGGCGGCATAATGGCCGGCCACTCATCCCGGAAAGCCCGCACATGCGTATCTGGCCTGCCTGCCTGTCCCTGCTCCTGGCGATCCCGTCCATCGCGGCCGCCCAGTGCCTGGAAGGCCGGGTGCTGGCATCGGGCGGCGGGGACGTTCGGCCGCTGCCGGACGTGGCGGTTTCGGACGGACGCCAGGTGGTTCGCAGCAATGAGGACGGCCGCTGGTCGCTGCCGGGGCCGCTGGCCGGTCCGGTGTTCGTGATCAAGCCGGCCAGCCACCAGGTGCCGGCCCGGACCGATGGTCTGCCCGACTTCTGGCGCCACGCGGGCGAGGGCCGTGGCTGTGACTTCGTCCTTGAACCTGCCGGTGCGGGCGGCGGGACGCTGGAGGTGCTGGTCTTCAGCGATCCCCAGACGGCAGACATGCGCGAGGTGGAGTACTTCCGCAAGGCCATCGTCGAGCCGCTGGCCGGTCGCCACACCGCCGGGCTGGGCGTCACCCTGGGTGACGTGACCAATGACGATCCGTCGCTGTACGGCGCCCTCAACCAGGCGACCACCTCGCTGGGCGTGCCCTGGCTGCACGTGCCCGGCAACCACGACCTGGACTTCGATGCCGCGCACGACCGCGACTCGCTGGAGAGTTTCCACCGGGCATTCGGCCCCGACACCTTCGCGTGGGAGGAACCCCACGCGGTCTTCATCGGCCTGGACAACGTGATCTACCGGCCGGAGGGCGGGGCGGGATACACCGGCGGGCTGCGCGAAGGCCAGTTTGAATTCCTGGAGGCGCTGCTGCCGGCGCTTCCGCGCGATCGCCTGCTGGTGGTGATGGTGCACGTGCCGCTGTTCAACGCGCCGGCTGGCCGGGAAACCTTCCGCAGCGCGGACCGCGAACGCCTGTTCCGCCTGCTCGAGCCGTTCCCGCGGGTGCTTGTGCTGAGCGGGCACCGGCACCAGCTGCAGCACGCGTTCCACGGGCCGGAGTCCGGCTGGCACGGGCAGGCGCCGCTGCACGAATTCAACGTCGGCGCGGCCAGCGGGGCGTTCTGGTCGGGCGTGGCCGGTGCTGACGGCCTGCCGGATGCAACGATGTCCGATGGCACGCCCAACGGCCATGCGCGCCTCGTCATTGACCGGGAGGGTGATTACCGGCTGTCCTGGCATCGCGCCGGCCACCATGCCAGGGACGATGCAGCCTTTACCGACGCGATGGCCCTGCACGCGCCGCGCGTGCTCCGGCGCGGAGCCTATCCGGCCTGGGGCGTGTACGCGAACGTGTACATGGGGCTGGATGACACACGGGTCGAGTTCCGGGTGGATGACGGCGAATGGCAGCCAATGCGCAAGGTCGCCGCGCCCGATCCGCGGCTGGTCGTGGAGAATGTCCGCGACGACCTGGCGACCGAGCTGCGCGGCTTCGACCGCTCACCTGAGGCGGTGCCCTCGAGCCATCTGTGGCGTGGCGCGCTGCCCACCGACCTGGACGCCGGCGAACACCAGGTCGAGGTGCGCGCGTTCGACCGCTGGCAGGGCGAACAGCGCGCGCGGACCAGCTACCGGTTGATCGAAGCCCCGCGTCCACGCTGAGCGCGGGCGGGCAGGGTCAAGGGTCGCCGGCCGCTTCCGATGCCGGCTGCGGCGCGGGTTCCCAGGGGTAGGCGACGGGCGGGCCGGCCTCGAACGATGCGCGCCAGGCGTCGAGCACCGGACGGATCCGCGTGCCCACGTGGATCTGCGGATGGGAGGCGGTGAAGTCCTCCTCCTTCTCGCGCCGGGCAACCGCGGCGCGGGCGTCGTTGAACGCGGCCATGAAATCATCGTGGCGGTTCAGCCCATCCACCAGCCATGCCTGGCCGAACCAGGTGACATGTGACGCCGCCCCGCAGCCGAAAGAGGTCCGGTCCTTGCGCGCCGCCGTGATCACCAGGGCGTCATCGCTGCGCAGCGCCGGCAGGAAGCCGCCGGAATAGCATGCCGACACCACCACCGCCCGGTTGCCGACCCCTGACTGGGCGATCGCGCCAGCCAGCTGGTCCGGGGTGATCAGCTCGTCCACCAGCGGCGCCAGCTCCGCGACCAGCTCATGGTCTTCCGTGCCATGGGTGGTGATGAAGAGCAGCAGCAGGTCCTCGGCGGGATCCATCGCTTCGCCGATCCCGGCCAGGGCCCAGGTGAGGTTCCCGAGCGTGGCCAGGGGCCGGGGCGCGTCTTCGTCCAGGCTGTCGAAATGGTTGACCAGCGTGAGAACCCGGCCCCCGGCCTGGAACCGGCCGTCCATGAGCTGTTCCAGGTAGAGCACCTCGTTGCGGAACACATCCTCGTTGCCGTCGCCCGCGAACCCCAGCACGAAGAGGTCAGGCCGGCCGGGGCGCTGGGGCGGCATGGCCGCAAGCGCCTCGGAGATCAGCCGCTGGTCGCGCTCCGCGATGGTTTCGTCGTGCGCGGGCTCCGCAGCCGGCACGGTGCCGGCCCCCAGCAGCGCCAGGCCTGCAATGGCAGCCACGCCCCAGGCGCGAAGCGCCTCAGGGAGTGATCTCATCGAACGACTCGACCCGCCGGTGCCCGCCGGCGGCTTCGCCGGTCCGCGACTGCGGGTAATCCTGCGGCCGGTCCAGCAGGACAGTGTCCATGCCTGCGTCGCGGGCGGCGTCCAGTTCGGCCACCACGTCGGACAGGAACAGGATCTCCGCGGGCGGAACATCCAGTCGCCGCGCAATGCGCGCATAGCTTTCCGCCTCGCGCTTGCCACCGGTCTCGGTATCGAACCAGGCCGAGAACAGCGGGCTCAGGTCGCCCGCGTCGGAATGGGTGAAGAACAGCACCTGCGAAGGCACCGAGCCCGAGGAGTACACCGCCAACGGATGGCCCTGTGCGTGCCAGGCCTGCAGTTTCCGCACCACGTCGGGGTACACCGGCGCCCGGAAGTCGCCGTTGCGGTAGCCCTCCGCCCACAGCATCCCCTGCAGCGCCTTGAGCGCGGTGTGCTTGAGGTCCTGGTCGATCCAGCCCTGCAGGGTCTCGGCGATCATCCCGTCCTGGCACACGCCGCCCAGCTCGGTGGCGACTTCGTCCAGCCAGCGGCGCACTTCGGGGTCGTGCCCGCGCACGCGCACGAAGCGCGGCATCTCGCGGCGGGCATAGGGGAACAGCACCTCCTTCACGAAGGAGATCGGGCTGGTGGTTCCCTCGATGTCGGTGAGGATCGTCCGCGCCATGGTCTGCTCCTGCCTCAGGATTCGCCGTAGCGCGGGAAGCGCTGGGCGATGTCCGAGCCGGTGAAGTGGCCCACCCAGCCATCCGGCTGCTGGAAGAACCGGATGGCCACGAAGTCGGGCGCGGGGCCCATGTCGAACCAGTGCGTGGTACCGTCCGGCACGGCGATCAGGTCGTCCTTCACGCATTCGACCTCATAGACCTTGCCGTCGACGTGCAGGGTGAACAGACCGGACCCGGCCACGAAGAAGCGCACCTCGTCTTCCTTGTGGTAGTGCTCGTCCAGGAACTTGCGCCGCATCTCCTCGCGCTGCGGGTTGTCCGGCGCCACGCTGATCACGTCCACCGTGGTGAAGCCGCGCTCGGCCACCAGCCTGTCCACGTCCTCGCGGTAGGCGGCAAGCACCTCTTCCTGGCTGGCACCGGGCTGGATCGGCGCGTTGGCCTGCCAGCGCTCGAACGTGACGCCGATGCGGCCGAGCTCGCGCGCGATCTCGTCGCCGTCTTCGGTCACCAGCTCCGGCGCGTGGGGCGCATCGGCGGGGAAAATGCGGAGTCGGCTCATGGCCTGGCCTCGTACTGCGTGGGGAACGGCCACATTATCAGGCATCCCGGCCCGGCCGGCCTGGATGCGGTTGACCGGGCATGCGGCGGGCGCACCTCAGCGGGGCGCGGTAAGCCGGCACAGGTCCAGCTCGCAGCCAAGCAGGAAATCGAACGCCTCCAGGTGGCGCCGCGCCTCGGCCATGTCGCGGCCCCAGGCGTACAGCCCGTGGCCGTCGATCAGGTAGCCCCACATCGGGCCGCCGTCCACCAGCACGTCCACCTGGGCCGCCAGGGTCGGCATGTCCTGGCTGTTGGGCAGGACCGGCACGATCAGCTCGGACTCATGGGTGGTGTTGCCGCTGAATGCCTTGAGCAGCTCGTAGCCGGCCAGGCGGATGCTCCCCGCACCCGAGAACAGCCGCGAGGCGACCGTCTGGGTGCGGGAATGGGTATGGAGCACGCAGCCCACATCCGGCAGGCGACGGTAGAGCTGGGTGTGCAGGAGCGTTTCCGCGGAGGGGCGGTGGCCGCTGCCAACGGCATTGCAATCCATGTCGACCACCATGACGTCGTCTTCCGACAGCGCGGCCTTGTTGCGGCCGGAAATCGTGATGGCGGCGTGCCGACCATCCAGGCGAAGGGAGAAATTGCTGCTGGTGGCAGGGGTCCAGCCCAGCGCCGCGAGCTCGCGGACGTGGGTGGACAGCTCACGGGCAAGCTCGCCGAAACGCGCGGCATCGTATGCAGGTTCAGTCATGCCACCCAGTCTAACGCCGGGGTGGTTCAGTCCGCGTCGTCCGGCTTCAGGCGCAGCACCCGGAAACCGGTGTACGCCATGACCAGTGCCACCACCGGGCCGACGAGGTTGAAGAATGCGTATGGGGCGTAATCAAGGGTCGCCACCCCCAGGGTCGCCGCCATGTAGGCGCCGCAGGTATTCCAGGGGACCAGCGGGGAGGTGATGGTGCCGCCGTCTTCCAGCGCACGCGACAGGTTGAGCGGATCGAGCCCGCGCTTGCGGAACTCCGGCTGGTACAGCCGGCCCGGCAACACCAGGGCCATGTACTGGTCGGCGGCGACCACGTTGGTGCCGAACGCGGTGCCGATGGCCGCGGCGATCAGCGATCCGGTGGACTTCACCTTCTTCAGCACGCTGCGGACCATCCGCTCCAGCAGGCCGGTGCGCTCCATCACCGCGCCAAAGCCCAGCGCGCAGACGATCAGCCACACCGTGTTGAGCATGCTGATCATGCCGCCCCGGCTGAGCAGGTCGTCCACCGCGGCGATGCCGGTCTGGGACTGGTAGCCCTCGAACAGGGCTTTCCACGCGCCGGACAGCAGGGCCATTGGACGCGGGAGGTCGGGATCATCGGCCAGGGCCAGCACCAGTTCGGGCTGGAAGATGACGGCGAACACCCCGCCGAGCAGCGCGCCCAGGAGGATCGTGGGGTAGGCCGGGAAGCGCAGCATCGCCAGAGTGAACACCACCAGCATCGGGATCAGCAGGTACCAGCCGAGGTTGTAATGCTCCCGCAGCTGTCCGGAGAGGTTGCCGAACTCCGGGTTGCCGCCGCTGCCCTGGCTCAGGCCCACGATGGTGAACAGAACCAGGGCGATCGCGAAACTCGGGAAAGTGGTCCAGGTCAGGTGCCGGATATGCGAGAACAGCTCCGCGCCGGCGGCGGCCGGGGCGATGATCGTGGTATCGGACATGGGCGACATCTTGTCGCCGAAGTAGGCGCCCGAGATGACCGCGCCGGCGGTCATGGGCAGCGACATGTCCATGCCCTGGGCTACGCCGATCAATGCCACGCCCAGGGTGCCGGCCACGGTCCAGGAGCTGCCGATGGACAGCGCGACGATGGCGCACACCACGCTGGTGGCCGGGTAGAAGTACGCCGGGTGCATCAGCTCCATGCCATACACGATGAGCATGGGGACCGTACCGCTGAGGATCCAGGTGCCGATCAGCGCGCCCACGGAGAGCAGGATGAAGATCGGCACCACTGCCAGCGACACGCCGTGGACCAGGCTGTCCTGGATGTGCTGCCAGGGCATGCGGTTGCGCAGGCCCACGATGGCGGCCACGCCAGTGGCGAGCATCAGCCCCACCTGGTTGGCGCCGAAGGAGGCATCGTCGGCGTACAGGTACACCGCGCACGCCAGCGCCAGCACGAGGAAGAGCAGCGGGGTGAGCGCCTGCAGCAGGCTTGGGTCGCGGTGGTTTGCCCGGCTCACGTGCGCCGCGTCCGCCCGCCGAAGCTGGCCCGTCCAGACCCGATGTGCATGCCCGTTCCCCTTGCAGTGGAGCGCAGGTACCTTGCCAAAGCCCCTGCCTGACCACAAGCGGCGACCGGCACTTGACCCCGGGGGGATAATGGACCTTCCCCCGCCTTCCGGAGTTTGCCCAGGGCATGCAGGATTCCGCCGACCCCACCCGCGCGCTCGTGGCCGCGCTGCATGCCTATCGTGCCCGGTGGCCCGCCGAGGCAGGCTGCGTTGAGCTGTTCCTCGAGCTGGTCCAGGCGCCCGGGAATCCCTACGTGCGCGAGCGCCTGGAAGGCCACCTCACCGCATCGTCTCTGGTGGTCAGCGCCGACGGCGCGCGCACGCTGCTGACCCACCACCGCAAGCTCGGATTGTGGCTGCAGCCGGGCGGCCACGCCGATGGCGACCGCGACCTGGCCCGGGTGGCGCTGCGCGAGGCCGGGGAGGAAACCGGCTTGCCCGGGCTGGCGCTGGAGCCCGGGATCTTCGACCTGGACCGGCACCGGATCCCGGAACACAAGGGGGTGCCCGAGCACTGGCACTACGACATGCGCTACATCGTGCGGGCAGGGGCGGATGAGCGCTTCATCGTCAGCCCGGAATCCCACGACCTGGCCTGGCGCGACATCGCCAGCCTCGCCGATGACCCGGTGATGGATGGATCCCTGCGCCGGATGGCGCGCAAGTGGCTGGGGCGGGAGGCGACAGCACCTGCCGTGGCCGCCCGCTGCTAGCTTCAGCCCAGGACGTTGGTCCCGTCGCGCTTCTCGCGCGGGGGCAGCTCTTCCTCGCCGTGCTCGAGGAACCAGATGTTCTCGGCGATGTTGGTCACGTGGTCGCCGATGCGCTCGATGTTCTTGGCCATGAACAGCAGGTGGGTGCAGGGCGTGATCGCCCGCGCGTCCTCCATCATGTAGGTGAGCAGTTCGCGGAACAGGCCGGTGTACATCTGGTCGAGCTCTGCGTCGTTCTCTCGGATCTGCTGGGCGGCCCCGGCGTCGCCTTCGCGATAGGCCACCAGCACTTCCCGGAGCTGGCGGGTGGCGATGCGCACCAGGCCCTTCAGGCCGCGGGTGATCGGCAGGGCAGGGGACTGGTTGAGCGCCAGCGAGCGCTTGGCCACGTTGGCGGCATAGTCGCCGATGCGCTCGATGTCCGAGGCCACGCGCAGCGCGGCCAGGATCTCGCGCAGGTCGCGGGCCAGCGGACCGCGCAGGGCCAGCTTCACCACGTCCTCGTTGATTTCCTTCTCCAGCGCGTCGATGGCCTCGTCGTTGTCGATGACCCGGCGCGCCGCGGCGTCGTCGCGGCGCTCCACCACGTCCAGGGCCGCTTCCAGCTGCGATGCGGCCATCTGGCCCATGCGCAGGAGCTCCTCCCGCAGGCGGGCCCGTTCCTCGTCGAAACTGCGCACGATGTGGTCATGTTGCTGGTGGGGCATGTTGCTCTCCCGGTGCGGGTCCTCAGCCGAAGCGGCCGGTGATGTAATCCTCGGTCTGCTGCTGCGAGGGATTCGAGAAAATGGTGTGGGTCTCGTCGTGCTCGATCAGGTCACCCAAGTACATGAACGCGGTGAAGTCCGAGACCCGCGCGGCCTGCTGCATGTTGTGGGTGACGATCACGATCGTGTAATCGTGCTTGAGCTCGTCGATCAGCTGCTCGATGCGGCTGGTCGAGATCGGGTCCAGCGCCGAGGTGGGCTCGTCCAGCAGCAGCACGTCGGGCCGCAGGGCGACGGCGCGGGCAATGCACAGGCGCTGCTGCTGGCCGCCGGACAGGCCCAGCGCGCTCTGGCCGAGCTTGTCCTTCACCTCGTCCCACAGCGCCGCCTGGCCCAGGGCGAGTTCCACGCGCTCGTCGAGCTGCTTCTTCGACAGCTTCTCATGGTGGCGGATCGCGTAGGCGATGTTCTCGTAGATCGTCATCGGGAACGGCACCGGCTTCTGGAACACCATGCCCACCTTGCTGCGCAGGCGGTTCATGGGGTACTTGGGGCCGAGGATGTTCTCGCCGTCCAGCAGCACCTCGCCGCTGGCCTCCTGCTTGGGGTACAGGGCGTAGATGCGGTTGTACACGCGCAGCAGGGTCGATTTGCCACAGCCGGAAGGACCGATCAGCGCGGTGACGCGCTTCTCAGGGATGTCGAGGTTGATGCCCTTGAGGGCGTGGAACCGGTCGTAATGGAAATCCAGGTTGCGCGTGGAGATCTTGACCGGCGCCTGCGGCCGCGTCTCGCGCGCGGTGGTTGCCATCCGTCGCAGCGCGGGGGAGTCGGGGGTGTCGGTCATCGCCGGTTCCGGAAACGGATCAGTCATGGGAAATCTTGTTGCGCAGCAGCAGCGCACGGGCGCCGATGCTCACGAGCAGGACGAACACGGTCAGCACCAGGGCGCCCGCCCAGGCAAGCTGCTGCCAGGACTCGTACGGGCTGCCCGCGTACTGGTACATCACCAGCGGGACGCTGGCCATCGGCCGCATGATATCGGTGTTCCAGTACTGGTTGCCGAAGGCGGTGAACAGCAGCGGCGCGGTTTCGCCCGAGATCCGCGCCAGCGCCAGCAGGATGCCGGTGATGATGCCGGCCGACGCGCTGCGGTACAGCACCTGCACGATCACCTTCCACTGCGGCACGCCCAGCGACAGCGCGGCTTCGCGCATCTGCACCGGCACCAGCCGCAGCATCTCGTCGGTGGTGCGCACCACCACCGGCAGCACGATGAAGGCCAGGGCGATGGCGCCTGCCAGGGCGGAGAAGTTGCCGCCGGTCTGCATGATGATCAAGGTGTAGACAAACAGGCCCAGCACGATCGAGGGCGCCGACAGCAGGATGTCGTTGATGAAGCGGACCACGGTGCCGGCCTTGCGCGCGTAACCGTACTCCGAGAGCCAGGTGCCCGCGGCAACGCCCAGCGGCGTGCCGATCGCGATTGCCAGGGCGCACATGACCGCGCTGCCGAAGAATGCGTTGGCCAGGCCACCCTCCTGCATGGGCGGCGGGGTCATCTGGGTGAAGAGCTCGATGTTGATGCCGCCAATGGCCTTGGCCACCAGGGTCCACAGGATCCAGCCCAGGAAGAACAGCCCGAACGCTGCGGCCAGGCATGACACGCCGATGGCCACGGCATTGCCGATCCGGCGCCGGCGATAGAGTCGATCTGCCACAGCGGACATCAGTTGCCCTCCCTTCGCGCCAGGCGCATCAGCATCAGGCGGGCGATGGCCAGCACCACGAAGGTCACCAGGAACAGCACGAAGCCCAGCAGGAGCAGCGCGGACCGGTAGGTCTCGGTGGCCTCGCCGAAGTCGTTGGCGATGAGCGCGGCGATGGTGGTGCCCGGCTCGAGCAGCGAGGGCGTCAGGCGCACGCTGTTGCCGACCACGAAGGCCACCGCCATTGTCTCGCCCAGGGCCCGCCCCAGGCCCAGGAAGATGCCGCCGATGACCGCCGAGCGGGTGTAGGGCAGCACGATGTCCCAGCTGACCTCCCAGCGGGTGGAGCCCAGCGCATACGCCGATTCCTTGAGCCGGGTGGGGACGGTGAGGAACACCTCGCGCATGGTGGCGGTGATGAAGGGGATCACCATGATCGCCAGCACGAAGCCCGCGGTCAGCAGGCCGATGCCCAGCGGCGGACCGCGGAACAGCATCCCCAGGCCCGGGATTGCGCCAAGGTTGTCGTTGAGCCAGGGCGTGACGTGGGTCGTCATCACCGGCACCAGCACGAACAGCCCCCACATGCCGTAGATGATCGACGGAATCGCCGCCAGCAGTTCGATGGCGGTGCTGATCGGCTGCCGGATCCAGCGCGGTGCGACCTCGGTGAGGAAGAACGCGATCCCGAAGCTCACCGGCACCGCGATGATCATGGCGATCACCGCGGTGACGATCGTGCCGTAGATCGGTGCCAGGGCACCGTAGCGGTTCTGGACCGGGTTCCAGTCGGAGGTGAGGAAGAAGCGCCAGCCCTGCGTGAACAGCGCGTCGCGGCCGCCCCACAGCATGGACAGGGCGGCCGCGGCCAGGGCCAGCATGACCAGGACCACGGTGGCCCCCAGCGCCATGCGGAACAGGCGGTCGGCGCGGGCGTCACGCAGGTCGCGGCTGGCGCCGCGCGCCGCGGGCAGGGATGTCGCGTTCATCGCAGGAGCGTTCGCCGGGGTCAGTCGGCGGTGCCGTATCCGAGTTCGCTGGCCCAGTAGGCTTCCACCTGCTCAACCAGGTCGGCGGGCAGGGGCACGTAGTGCAGCGCGCTCGCCTGGTCCATGCCGTTGTTGAGTGCCCAGTCGAAGAACGCCAGGGCGGCCTGGTTGCGCGCCGGGTCGGCCGGCTGTTTCTGCATGAGGATGAAGTTGGTGGCGGTGATCGGCCAGGCGTCCTCACCCGGGGCGTCGGTGATCACCAGGTGGAAGTCGGTGGTCGAGGCCCAGTCGGCGGTCGCGGCGGCGGCCGAGAAGCTGTCCTCGCTCGGCTCCACCCAGTTGCCCGCGGCGTTCTGGAGCGAGGCATAGGGCATGTCGTTCTGGAGCGCGTACGCCAGCTCGACGTAGCCGATCGCACCGTTGATCTGCTTCACGTACGAGGCCACGCCTTCATTGCCCTTGCCGCCCACGCCCGACGGCCACTGCAGCTGGGTGCCTTCGCCGATCTGCTCCTGCCACTGGGGGCTGACCTTGGAGAGGTAGTTGCTGAAGTTGAACGTGGTGCCCGAGCCGTCGGAACGGTGGACGATGCTGATCTCGGTGTCAGGCAGTTCGGTGCCGGGATTGATGCCGGAGATCGCCGGGTCGTTCCAGGCGGTGACGTTGCCCATGAAGATGTCCGCGAGCACCGGACCCGTCAGGCGCAGTTCGCCCGGCTCGAAACCGGGCAGGTTGAACACCGGGACCACCCCGCCGATGGTGGACGGGAACTGGCCCAGGCCGGCCTCGGCGAGTTCTTCGCTCGACAGCGGCGCGTCGGAGGAGCCGAAATCGACCGTGGCCGCCTTGATCTGGGCGATGCCGCCGCCCGAGCCGATCGACTGGTAGTTGACCCGGTGGCCGGTAGCGGAGTTGTAATCGGCCGACCAGCGCGACATCAGCGGGAACACGAACGACGCGCCGGCGCCGGAGATCTCCGCGCGGGCGGAACCGTCGCCGGCGGTCGCGCCGTCGTCGGAAGGCGAACATGCGGAAAGCCCGAAAGCCAGCGGCAGGGCAAGGAGGGCGAGGCGAACGGGCTGCAGTTTCATGGGGGCTCCACGACGTTGGGCCGGCGCTGCCGGCTGGATGCAGCTATGAAATGATGTTTTTGTTACAGGACGATGACAAGCCGTCTTCAAACGATCCACAGCCGCAGCAGCCACGCCACGGTGCCCACCGCGGCGAGGCCAGCGATCCACAGCCCCACGAACCAGGCCAGCCGCTTCCACAGCGGTCCTGGCGCCGCGGGAGCCATCAGTGGTAGCCCTCGTCGCCGACCTTGCCCCGGAACACCCAGTAGGACCAGCCGGTGTAGGCGAGGATGATCGGGATCAGCACCACCGCGCCCACCAGCATGAACACCAGGCTCGAATCCGGCGAGGCGGCTTCCTGGATGGTCACCGATTGCGGTACCACGTAAGGGAAGACGCTCACGCCCAGACCCACGAAGGTCAGCGCGAACAGCGCCAGGGTGAGCAGGAAGGGCGCCAGCTCCCGGCCGCGGCGCAGCGAGCGCCAGAACGCATAGGCCATCACCGCAGTCAGCAGCGGTACCTGGGCGGTCACCAGCACCGCCGGCATGGTGGTCCAGCGGTGGTGGTAGTCGTAGTCCAGGCCCACGGTGGCCAGGCTCACCAGCGTAATGCCTGCCAGCATCGCCACGCCCAGGCGCGAAGCGTAGCGGCGCGCCCGCGCCTGCAGCTCGCCCTCGGTCTTGAGTACCAGCCAGGTCGCGCCCAGCAGGGCGTATCCCACGGCCACGCTGACGCCGGTGAGCAGGCTGAACGGCGTCAGCCAGTCCCACCAGCCGCCGGCGTACTCGCGTCCGTCCACCTCGATGCCCTGCACCAGCGCGCCCAGGATGATGCCCTGGGCCAGCGCCGCCACGGTGGAGCCGCCCTGGAAAGCCGCGTCCCACCAGCGCCGGTGGGATGGATCGCGCCAGCGCGCCTCGAACGCCACGCCGCGGAACACCAGCGCCAGCACCATCGCGATCACCAGCGGATACACCGCGGTCATGATGATGCCGAACGCCAGCGGGAACGCCGCCATCAGCCCGCCGCCCCCCAGCACCAGCCAGGTCTCGTTGCCGTCCCATACCGGCGCCACGGTGTTGATGGCCTTGTCGCGCTGCCCGCCCGGGTCCAGGCCGGGGAACAGGATCCCGATGCCCAGGTCGAAGCCGTCCATCACCACGTAGGCGAACACGGCGAACAGCAGGATCATGGCCCAGGCGATGGTGAGATCGAATTCCATGGCTCACTCCTTCCCGTCGTCGGACATCTTCATCGCCGGACCGGGGGTGATGCCGGAGGAGCGGATCGGCGCCTCGTCCTCGTCCATCGGCCGTTCGGCGGGCTGCACGCCCTTGGCCATCAGCCGCAGGATGTACAGCGTGCCCAGGCCGAACACGATGAAATACACGATGATGAAGGCCACCAGCGACGCGCCCACGGCCGAGGCATCCAGCGCGGAAGCGCTCTCCCGCGTGGTCATGAGGTTGTAGACGGTATAGGGCTGGCGGCCGACCTCGGTGGTGATCCAGCCAGCGATGACAGCCACGAACCCGGACGGTGCCATCGCCAGCGCCACGCGGTGCAGCAGCGGCCACTCGTACAGCCGCCGCCGGTAGCGCGCGTACAGGCTCCAGGCGCCCAGCGCGAGCATGAGCAGCCCGATCCCCACCATGATCCGGAACGACCAGAACACCATGCCCACCGGCGGCTGCGATTCCGCGGGGATCGTATCCAGGCCGTCCATGGGGGCATTGGGATCGTGCTTGAGGATCAGCGAGCCGGCCTTGGGGATCTGGATCGCATAGTCGACGCTGCGGGTCTGCGAATTGGGGATGCCGAACAGGATCAGGGGCGCACCGTCCGGGTGGCTTTGGTAGTGGCCTTCCATGGCCATGATCTTGGCCGGCTGGTGCTCCAGCGTGTTCAGCCCGTGCAGGTCGCCGATGATGACCTGCAGCGGGGCGACGATGGCCACCATCCACATCGCCATGGAAAACATGGTGCGCGCGCCGGCAAGTGAAGTGGCCCGGGCCGCTTCGGCGGCTTCGTCTTCGCCCGCAGCCGGATCCGTGGCGCCCGGCGTGCCGCCCTTGTAGCGGTGCCGCAACAGGTGCCACGCGCCCACGCCGCCCACCGCCAGCGCCGTGGTCAGGTAGGTGGCCGAAAGCGTATGCGCCAGGCGGTAGGGGAAGCTGGGGTTGAAGATGATCTGGAGCCAGTCTTCCGGTACGAACTGGCCCACCTCGTTGATCCCGAAGCCGGTCGGCGTATGCATCCAGCTGTTGGCGCTGAGGATCCAGAACGCGGACAGGAAGGTCCCGAAGGCCACCATCAGGGTGGCGGCGAAGTGAAGGCGCGGGCCGACCCGGTTCAACCCGAACAGCATCACCCCCAGGAACCCGGCCTCCAGGAAGAACGCGGCCATGACCTCGTAGGCCATCAACGGCCCGATCACCGGCCCGGCGCGGTCGGAGAACACCGCCCAGTTGGTGCCGAACTGGTAGGTCATCACGATGCCCGAGACCACGCCCATCGCGAACGCGACGGCGAAGATCTTCACCCAGAAGCGGAACAGGTCCAGGTACACCTGCTCCTTCGTCCGCAGCCAGCGCCACTCCAGCACCGCCAGGTAGCTCGCCAGCCCGATGGTGAAGGCCGGGAAGATGAAGTGGAAGCTGATCGTGAACGCGAACTGCAGCCGCGCCAGGAAAACGGCGTCGAAGTTTTCAAACATGCCTGGCTCCAAAGAACGAAACCGTGTTCTCGTGGGCACTCATGGTTTCACACACCCGGTTGGCTATCCGTCAATGCCGTGGGGTTCGATGACTCCGGTCATTATGCCGATGCCGACGACCAATCAGCGCGACGGACAGGGCAACGCGTCTGGTCAGCGCATTCACGGTGCGCTTCGTCGTCCCCTTGTCGACCAGCATGTAGTACAGGCCAGCGCCCAGGTTGTAGAGGATGAGCGCGAGGAAGCCCACGATGAGCAGGGTTTTCATGGTGGTGTGTCCGTTGTGGAGGTGTCGCGTGTCAGCCAAGCGCGGGCGCGCAGCCGGGCCAGCCAAAGGGCGCGGACAAGGAAGGCCAGTGTCAGTACTGCGAGGAAGACGCCATAGCCAAGCGCAGTGGCGAGGATCTGCGGCCAGAGCGTGCCGTAGCCCGTATCCGCGTTGTCCATCGACCAGTACACGCTCCAGAGGAAGGCGGCCAGGGACACTGCCAGCGCCACGATGTCGTACGTCACGCGCGCCAGCGGGCGCGGCTGCCGCGGAAGCCACCAGTACACCGCGCCCAGGACCAGGAACCATGGCAGGAACAGGATCAGGGTGAGGTTGTATTCAACGATTGGATTCATCTGCGCCTGGCAACGCCCGGGAACGGTTGCTAGCCTAGCGAAACAGGATCAGATAAATAAGAATCAGTTTTTCTGTCAAAAACCATATCAGTTGATCGTCCGGGTCCCGAAATGAAGCGATACGAAGCATTGGCGGACGATATCGCCGTCTCGATCCGCAATGGCCTGCTCAAGCCCGGCGACCGGCTGCCGTCGGTGCGCCAGGCAAGCGCGAGTCGCCACGTCAGTCCGGCAACCGTCTTCCAGGCCTACTACCTGCTGGAGGGGCAGGGCCTGATCCGCTCAAAGCCGCGCTCGGGCTACTACGTGACCGAGGGCGTCAGGATGATGCCGCTCGAACCCGACCGGCCGTCCGCACCGGACGGGGAGGCCCATCCCGTGGTGGTCAGCAAGATGGTGCTCGAGATCCTGCAGTCGGCGGCCTCGAGGCAGGCGGTGCCACTCGGATCCGCGTTTCCCAGCCCGCTCCTGTACCCGCTTCCCCGGCTGGGGAGGACGCTGGCAGCCGTTGCGACGCATCTCGACCCGTGGAGCACGGTCGATGACCTGACGCCCGGCAGCCTGGAGCTCCGGAGACAGATCGCGCTGCGATACCTGCTGGACGGGGTGCAGGCGAGCCCGGACGAGATCGTGGTCACCAACGGTGCGATGGAGGCGCTCAACCTGTGCCTGTCGGCGGTCTGCAAACCCGGTGATGCCGTCGCGGTCGAATCCCCCTGTTTCTACGGCTGCCTGCAGGCGCTGGAGCGCCTGGGACTGCGGGCGGTGGAGGTAGCCACCGACCCACGAGAGGGTATCGATCTTGATGCGCTGGAAACGGTGATCAAGCGCCACCGTCCTGCGGCGTGCTGGGTGATGACCAACTTCCAGAACCCGCTGGGGAGCGCCATGCCGGGGGACAGGAAGCGTGCCCTGGTCTCACTCGCGGCGAGATACAGGCTCCCGCTGATCGAGGACGATGTGTACAACGAGCTGTACTTCGGCCAGCAACGCCCGGTCCTGTCGAAATCCTTCGACGAAGAAGGGTGGGTCATGCACTGTGGCTCGTTCTCCAAGTCGCTGGCACCGGGCTATCGCATCGGCTGGGTCTCGGCGGGCCGCTTCACCGGGAAGCTGGTGCGCCACAAGATCGCGGCTTCGATCGCCACCTCCATTCCGGTACAGCTCGCCATCGCCCGCTATCTGGAGCGCGGGAGTTACGAGCGCCACCTGCGCGGACTGCGGCTGACCCTGCAATCCAGACGGGACGAATACATCGAGCGGATCGCGGAGCACTTTCCGCAAGGCACGCGGGTCAGCCGCCCCGGGGGCGGCCACTTCCTGTGGGTGGAACTGCCGGCCGACGCCGACAGTCTGGAGTTGAGGCGGAAGGTAATGGAGGAGGGCATCAGCCTGGCACCCGGCCCGATGTTCACCGTATCCGGCGCGTTCAGGAACTTCGTCCGGATCAACTTCGGCCATCCGTGCACCAGTGCGGTGGACGGCGCGCTGGCCAGGATGGCCAGTCAGATGAGGTGACCGCTGCTAGCGATCGCCGTAATCCACTTCAAGGATGGCGAAGCCGACGACGCCGTCTGGAAGCCGGGCTTCGAACTCCTCGTCCACGCGCTTCTTGAGCATCGCCCGGGCCAGCGGCGAGTCGATGCTGATCCAGCCGCGGCCCGCGTCGGTCTCATCCGGCCCGACGATGCGGTAGCGCACGATGTCTCCGCGGTCCTGGTCTTCGAGCTCCACGGTCGCGCCGAAGTACACGGCCCCGGGGTCCGCGGGCGCGGCATCCACCACCCGCAGCGATTCCAGCCGCTTGCTCAGGTAACGCACGCGGCGGTCGATGCCGCCAAGCTGCTTCTTCCGATAGGTGTATTCCGCGTTCTCGGAGCGGTCCCCCTCGGCAGCGGCCGCGGCCAGGGCCTTGACCACCTCGGGCCGCTGCACGCGCCACAGGTCATCCAGCTCGGCCTTCAGGCGGGCATGGCCTTCGGGCGTGATCAGCGCAGTGCTGTTCTCCGCTGGCGGGCGCCAGCGTCCGACTCCCTTCTTCACCGCCTGCCGCCAAACACGCCCATGATCCCGCGCACTACCTGGCGGCTGATCTGGTTGCCAACGTTGCGGGCGGCGGTCTTGCCCATCGCCTCGATCATCCCTTGGCGCCGGCCGGTGCCGAACAGCGCATCGCGGGCCACCTGGCCCAGGCTGCGGCGGCCGTCGGCGTCGTCCTTCTTCGCCCGGGGAGCGTCTGCCTCGGCGGCGATCTCCTCCGCGCGCCGGGCCAGCACCTCGGCCGCCGATTCGCGGTTGATCGCCACGTCATACTTGGCACCGACCGGGCTGCCCGCGCGGATCCGGCTGCGCTCCTCGGCGCTGATCGCCCCCATCCGGCAGCGCGGCGGCGCGATCACGGTGTGTTCGACCGGCATCGGGATGCCCTTGTCCTGCAACGTCGAGACCAGCGCCTCGCCGGTTCCCAGGAGGGAGATGGTGTCGACCACGTCCAGCTCCGGGTTGGGCACGAAGGTCTGGGCCGCAGTACGCACGGCCTTCTGGTCGCGGGGAGTGAAGGCGCGCAGCGCATGCTGCACCCGGTTGCCGAGCTGGCCGAGGATTTCGTCGGGGACGTCGTCGGGGAACTGCGAGCAGAAGTACACCCCCACGCCCTTGGAGCGGATCAGGCGCACCACCTGCTCGATCCGTTCGCGCAGCGCTGCCGGCGCGTCCTTGAACAGCAGGTGCGCCTCGTCAAACACGAAGACGAGCCGTGGTTTGTCCAGGTCGCCGACCTCGGGGAGTGTCTCGAACAGCTCCGACAGCAGCCACAGCAGGAAGCTCGAGTACAGGCGCGGGCGCAGCAGCAGCTGGTCGGCGGCGAGGATGCCGATCACCCCGCGCCCGTCCGTCGTGGTGCGCATCAGGTCCGCCAGGTCCAGGGCCGGCTCGCCGAAGAACTGCTCGCCGCCGTCCTGCTCCAGCCGCAGCAGGGCGCGCTGGATCGCACCGACCGATTGCGGGGCGACCAGGCCGTACTCGGCCGAGACCGCCTTGCGCTCCTCCAGCACCAGCGCCAGCAGGGCGCGCAGGTCGTCCAGATCGAGCAGCAGCAGGCCGCGGTCGTCGGCGAGCTTGAACACGATGTCGAGCACGCCCGACTGGGTGTCGTTGAGCTCGAGGATGCGGGCAAGCAGGGTGGGGCCCATTTCGGTGACGGTCGTGCGCACCGGGTGGCCCAGCTTGCCGTACAGGTCCCAGAAGATCGTGGGGCTGCCTTCCACGGTGAAGCCGTCGATGCCCATCAGGTCGATGCGCTTCTGGAGGCCATCGTTCATGGTGCCCGGCACGGCGAGCCCGGCCACGTCGCCCTTCATGTCGGCCATGAACACCGGGACGCCGGCGCGCGAGAATGCCTCTGCCAGCATCATCAGGGTCACCGTCTTGCCGGTGCCGGTGGCGCCGGCCACCAGGCCATGGCGGTTGCCGTAGCGTGGCAGGAGGTGGACGTTGCCGCTGTCGGGCGTGGTGACCGAACGGCCAACGAGGATCGGATGGGGCTGCATGGCGTTCACGCGCAATGGAATCGGGCGGATTCTATGCCATTGCGCCAATGGGGCAGGAACGCCATTTGCCCGGGCGAGGCGGGCACGGCTAACCTCGGCGTCCCGTCCGCCGCACCTCCCCGATGCCAGTGCCCGTACCCCAGCTTTCCCGCCTGTTTGCCGCAGCGATTTCCTGTGCGCTTTTCCTCACGCCGGTCCAGGCCGATGCCCAGTCGCGCCGCGACCGCGAAGCCGTCGCCGCCCTGCAGCAGCGCATGGAAGCGGCTGAGCAGCGTTACCGCGAAGCGCTGGTGCGGGTGCGCAACAACGAGCCCGAGGCCGTGGCCGAAAGCGACGCCGCCCTGGAGGACATGGAAGACGTGATGGTGGAATGCGGCAAGCAGCACGGCTGCGAGCCGGCTGCATTCGTCACCACGTTCAAGCGCCTGCTCAAGGCGGAGGCCGACGAGGCCGCGGCGGGTCCGGATGACGATATCGATCCGTTTGATCCTGACCCCGACGGCATGATGGCCGGCAGCGTTGGCGCCGACGTGCCCGAGGCCGCGCGGGCGGCGGCGCTGCTCAGCGATGGCCGGCGCTTCGTGGAGATGGTGCAGTTCAACCCGGCGGTGCAGGAGGGGATCCGGCGCTGGCTCACCGACCGCCGGCACTCGCTGATCGTCAGCCACGAGAACTACCAGTACATGCGCCACCTGATGTGGCCGCAGTTCGAGCGCCAAGGGCTGCCCGAGGCGCTGCTGTTCGGCATCCTGGCGACCGAGTCCACCGGCCGGGTGCACTCCACCTCCCGCGCCGGAGCAGCCGGGCCGCTGCAGTTCATGCCGGCCACCGGCCTGCGCTTCGGCCTGGGCCCCGACAGTTCCGGCTTCGACACCCGTTACGACCCGTACGCCTCGGCCGAAGCGGCCGCGGCCTACCTCAACGAACGCATGCGCGAGCTGGGCAACAACATCGAGCTGGCCCTGGCCGGCTACAACGGCGGGGAAGGCCGGGCCCGCAGGATCCACCGCGAGAACGGCGGGCGCACCTTCTGGGACGAATCGGTGTACAGCCAGTTCCCGCCGGAGACGCGCGACTACGTGCCGATGGTGATCGCCGCCGCGTGGCTGTTCCTGCATCCGCGCCGCTATGGCCTGGAGTTCGAGAAGGTCCGGGCGCGGCCGGAACTGCTGACCCTGGAGCGGCCGGCCTCGATCTACGAGCTCACCATCTGTCTGGGCAATGGCGGCACGCGTTACGGCTACATGCGCATGCTGCGCAACCTCAACCCGCGCTACCAAGCCGACGAGGTGATCCCGGCCGGTACCGCCATCAATGCCACCCGTGACGTCGCCCGGCTGTATGGCCGGTGGTGCACCGACAGCGTCCGCGCAGACATTGCCCGCGAGCTGGTCAACAGCAATCCCGCCACCGCCATTGTGCGCAGCGGGGCGGCGCCCGTGCCCGCCAGCCCGCAGCAACCATCGGTCCCGCGTACCCACCGGGTCACGCGCGGGGAAACGCTGGGCCGTATCGCCCAGCGCTATGGCTGCAGCGTCCGCGAACTGGCGCGCGCCAACAACCTGCGGGCGCCCGCGTACGCGGTCCGCGCCGGTCAGAGGCTGTCGCTGGAGCCCTGCGGGACCTGAGGGATCCGCGTGGCCAGGCGCTGGCCGAGGCGGACGGGAGCTTCCGGGGCCAGGCCGGGCGCGAGTTCGGCCACGCCCGCGGGCAGGAGCACGATCACCGTGGAGCCGTAATTGAACCGCGCCATCTCGGCGAAGCGTTCCAGCACGATGCCGCGTCCGCGGTAGTCCTTGCGGTTGATCCGTTTGCCGTAGGCGGGGATTTCCTCGCCGCCCCAGACGGTTTCCACGCCCGACACCAGCAGGGCGCCAACCATCACCACCGCCATCGGGCCGAAATTGGTGTCGAAATGGCACACCAGGCGCTCGTTGCGGGCGAACAGCCGGGGAACGTGGCGCACGGCGGCCGGGCCCACGCTGAAGAGGCGGCCAGGGATATGCACGGTCTCGCGCAGGGTCCCGGTCCAGGGCATGTGCACGCGGTGGTAATCGCGTGGGGAGAGGTACACCGTGGCAAACAGGCCTTCATCGAATGCCGCGGCGTCCGCTTCGCTGCCCAGCAGTTCGGCGGCGGTGAACGAGCGGCCCTTGGCCTGGAAGATGCGCCCGCGCTCATCCGGATGGCCGATGCCCCCGCACTGGCTGATCCTGCCATCGGCGGGGATCAGCAGGGCGCGCGGATCCGGATCAGCCACCCGCACGCCTTCCCGCAGCGAGCGGGTGAAGAATGCATTGAAGCTCTCGTAGGCGCGTGGATCCGGCTCGGCGGCTTCCGACAGGTCGACGTCGAAGCGCCGGACCACGGTGTCGATGAGCCAGCGGCGCACGCGCGGGTTGCGCGAGTAGGCGAGCCGCCGCGCCAGCGATGACAGCAGCCGATGCGGCAGCACCCGGGTGAGGGCGGTCAGCGGATCCACGCGGGCGAGCTCAGTCGCGCCAGGCGTCGGTGAGCATGCGCAGGTCGGCGGCGATCGCGTCCGGGTCCAGCGGGCCCTGCAGCACCCCGGCCATGCGGGCGCGGGGATCAAGGATCGCCATCGCCGAGGAGTGGTCGATGCTGTACTGGTCTTCGCGCACGCCTTCCGGCGGCGGCACTTTCATGAACACCAGCGACATCGAGCGGGTGACTTCCTCCAGGTGCGGCAGGTCCGCGGTGGCGCCGAGCGTGTCCGGGTGGAAGGCGGTGAGGTATTCGCCGATGCGCTCGGGGCTGTCGCGCTCGGGATCAACCGAGATGAAGAGCACCCGGGGCCGGACCGCCTCCGGGATGTCCTCGAGCTGGCGCTGGGCCCGGGCCAGTTCCGCCAGGGTCATCGGGCAGACATCCGGGCAGAAGGTGAAGCCGATGAAAACCACCGTCCAGTGGCCGTGCAGCTCGCCCGGCACCAGCGGGGTGCCGTCGGACTGGCGCAGGTTGAAATCAGGCAGCTCCCGCGGCTGCGGGAACAGGGTGATCGCGCGGGTCTCCGGCGCGTTTTCCGGCGCCGGCGGCGCCAGGATCTTCTGCGCGGCGATCAGCCCCAGGGCGGCGGCAAGCGCGACGGCGAGGATGACCAGCGTGGTGCGGTTGAACATTTCTTGATCCGGTTTGGCTGCGCGCATGATAACCGCGCCGCCGATATACTTCCCGGCCCCCTTTTGCCCCGCCCGGCGGCGCCCAATGACCGACGAACTGCGCACGATCATCGACCTGATCCGCTATGGCGCCAGCCGCTTCAACGCGGCCGGACTGACCTTCGGCCACAGCTATGACAACGCCCTGGACGAGGCCACCCAGCTCACCCTGCACGCCCTGCACCTGCCGCACGACCTGTCGCCGGTATACGGCCAGGCGCGGGTGACGCTGGCGGAGAAGGAAGACGTGCTGGCGCTGTTCCTGCGCCGGATCGAGGAGCGGGTGCCGGCCGCCTACCTGACCGGGGAGGCCTGGTTCGCCGGATTGTCATTCAAGTCCGATCCGCGGGCGCTGGTCCCGCGTTCGCCGATCGCCGAGCTGATCCTGGAGGGCTTCGAGCCATGGCTGGGCGGGCGCGATGTGCGCCGGGCACTGGACCTGTGCACCGGCTCGGGCTGCATCGCCATCGCCATGGCCCACTACAACCCCGACTGGCACGTCGACGGTGCGGACCTGAGCACCGATGCCCTGGACCTGGCCAACGAGAACGCCGCGCGCCTGGGGGTGGAGAACGTGCGCTTCCTGCAGTCGGACCTGTTCGCCGGGCTGCAGGGCGAGCACTACGACCTCATCGTCACCAACCCGCCCTACGTGACGAACGACGAGACCGATGCGCTGCCCGCCGAGTACGCACATGAGCCGGAACTGGGCCTGCGCGCCGGGGATGACGGGCTGGACCTGGTCCTGCGGATCATGCGCGACGCGCCGCTGCACCTGCGCGAGGACGGTTTGCTGGTGTGCGAAGTCGGCGAATCCGAGCGCGCGCTGGTGGCGCTGCTGCCGGAGCTCCCATTGGCGTGGGTGGAGTTCAAAGTAGGCCAGATGGGCGTGTTCGTGGCCGAATGCCAGGACCTGGTGGCGCACAACGCGCGCATCAGCGCACTGGCTGCGGAACGTGAGGGCGGCGGTGCCGGGCCGGCCCCAGCTGCGGGCTCCGAAGCTGCACCGGGCGGGTTGTTCTGAGCGCGTGTCGAACACTTTCGGCCAGCTGTTCCGCGTCACCACGTTCGGCGAATCGCACGGGCCGGCGATCGGCTGCGTGATCGACGGATGCCCGCCGGGCATTGCGCTGGCGGAAGGGGATTTCACCGCCGATCTGGCGCGCCGGGCCACGGGCCGCAGCCGCCATACCTCCGCGCGGCGCGAGGACGATGCGGTGGAGATCCTCTCCGGCGTCTACGAGGGCGCGACCACGGGCGCACCGGTGGCGCTGCTGATCCGCAACACGGATGCGCGCAGCAGGGACTACGACCGCATCGCCCGGCAGTTCCGCCCCGGACATGCCGATTACACCTGGTGGCAGAAGTACGGCACCCGCGATCCCCGCGGCGGCGGCCGCTCCTCCGCGCGCGAGACCACGATGCGGGTGGCAGCCGCGGTGCTGGCGAAGAAGTGGCTCGCACAGCGCCACGGCGTGCGGATCCGCGGCCATCTGGCCCAGATCGGCGACGTCCTGCCGCGCAGCCACGACTGGGATGCGGTGGAACAGAACCCCTTCTTCTGGCCGGACGCCGGCCAGGTGCCGGAGCTCGAGGCGTACATGGATGCGCTGCGGAAGTCCGGTGATTCGGTGGGCGCGCGGGTGCGGGTGGTGGCCGATGGCGTGCCCCCGGGCTGGGGCGAACCGGTCTACGGCAAGCTGGATGCCGGCCTGGCCGCGGCGATGATGTCCATCAACGCGGTCAAGGGCGTGGAGATCGGCGACGGCTTCGCCAGCGTGGCGCAGAAGGGCAGCGAACACCGGGACGCGATGACGCCCGATGGCTTCCGGTCCAACCACGCCGGCGGGGTGCTCGGCGGCATCAGCACCGGCCAGCGGATCGAATGCTCGGTCGCGTTCAAGCCCACCTCGAGCCTGCGCCTGCCGGTGGAGGGGGTGGACCTTGATGGCAACGCCGTGGAGGTCGTGACCACCGGCCGCCACGATCCCTGCGTGGGCATCCGCGCGACCCCCATCTGCGAGGCGATGATGGCATTGGAGTTGATGGACCAGGCGCTGCGCCACCGCGCGCAGTGCGGCGATGTGGGCGAAGTGGCGCCGCGCATCCCGGCCGGAGAGGGCGCGGCCGATGGCTGAGCGGCGCTTCAAGGTCGCCGTGGTGGGTGCCACGGGGGCGGTCGGCGAGGCGATGCTGTCGATCCTTGCGGCGCGCCGGTTCCCGGCCTCGGAGGTGATTGCCCTGGCCAGCGGCCGCTCGGCTGGCGGGAGCGTCGACTTCGGCGACGACGAACTTCTGGTTCACGAGCTGTCGGCGTTCGACCCCGCCGGGGTGGACATCGCGCTGTTCGCTGCGGGAGGCGATGTCTCGAAGGAGCATGCGCCCAGGTTCGCTGCCGCAGGGGCAGTGGTGATCGACAACTCCTCGGCGTTCCGCCAGGACCAGGACGTGCCGCTGGTGGTGGCGGAGGTCAACCCGGACGCGGCGGCGCAGCGACCGCGCGGCATCATCGCCAACCCGAACTGTTCGACCATGCAGATGGTGGTGGCCCTGGCGCCCATCCATCGTGCGGTGGGGATCGAGCGGATCAACGTGGCCACCTACCAGTCGGTCTCGGGCGCCGGACGCTCGGCGCTGGAGGAGCTGGGGCGGCAGACCGGGGCGCTGCTCAACTTCCAGGGCGCGGCGCCCGAGCGCTTCCCGGTGCAGATCGCGTTCAACCTGATCCCCCATATCGACGACTTCCAGGACAACGGCTACACCCGCGAGGAGATGAAGCTGGTGTGGGAAACCCGGCGCATCCTGGGCGACGATTCGATCCAGGTGAACCCCACCGCGGTGCGCGTGCCGGTGTTCTATGGCCACTCGGAAGCGGTGCATATCGAAACCCGCGAGAAGATCGACGCGGCCACCGCGCGGCGCCTGCTCGAAGCCGCGCCCGGCGTGACGGTCGTCGACGAGCGCAAGGCCGGGGGCTATCCGACCCCGGTCACCCATGCCTCCGGGTCCGATGCCGTGTTCGTTGGCCGCATCCGCGAGGACCTGTCGCATCCGCGCGGGCTGGACCTGTGGATCGTCTCCGACAACATCCGCAAGGGCGCCGCGCTCAACGCGGTACAGGTCGCGGAACTGGTCGCCCGGTCGGCATGAAACATTGCGGATTTGCGCCGCAGGCGGCTAGAGTCGTGGCGCGAAAAGGGGGATTGGCATGCTGTTGAAATGGAGATTCGCCTGGATCCTGGCGCTGGCGCTGCTCGCCGGTCCGGCGTTTGCCCTCGGATTGGGCCAGATCCAGGTGCGCTCGCAATATGGCGAGCCGCTGCTGGCGGAGATCCAGATCGTTTCCAGCGACCCGGCCGAACTGCGCCAGCTTCAGGCGCGGCTGGCCTCACCGGAGACCTTCGCGCGCATCGGCCTGCAGCCTCCCCAGGGCCTCGTGCAGGACCTGCAGTTCAACGTGGCCCTGGATGCCACCGGCCGCCCCGTGATCCGGGTGACCAGTACCGAACCGGTGGAACAGCCGCTGCTTACCTTCCTGATCGAGGCCGACTGGGGGCAGGGACGGCTGGTGCGCGAATACTCGGCGCTGGTGGATGCGCCCGACACCATCGCCGCCCCCGCGCAGCCGCCGATCCAGGCGCCCGAGGTCGACGCGGGCGACCGGATCATCCGGCCGGCGCCTGCGCCGGTGGCGCAGGAGCCCGCGTCGCCCCCGTCCGGGCCCGAGGCGGCTGAGCCCGCGGAGCAGCCGGACGCGCAGCCGGTGGCGGACGCCCCCGGGGAGGACGCTGCGGAACCGGCCGCTCCGGCTGCCCCGCCCGCGCCCCGGCAGGCTCCGGCGGTGCCCGCCGAATACGGGCCCGTGCAGGCGGGAGACACGCTGAGCGCGATCGCCCAGGGCATGGCCCGGGAGCAGGGAGTCTCCGTCAACCAGATGATGATCGCGCTGTTGCGGACCAATCCGGAGGCGTTCATCGGTGGCAACATCAACCTCCTGCGCGAGGGCGCGGTGCTGCGCGCACCGGACGGCGCAGAGGCCGGACAACTGACGGCGGCCGAGGCGACGGCGGAGGTCCGCAGCCACGTGGCGCGCTGGCGCGAGATGTCCGCGCCCCGGCCGCAGCCGCAGGACACTGCCGCGCTCGCTGCCACCGCGGTGGAGGAGGAGCCGTCCGCAGCCGCCGAAGCCGCGGAATCGCCCGGGTCGGCATTGGCCGATGCGCGGCTGGAAATTGCGCCGGCCTCGGCAGACGGCGAGCGTCAGGCGGGAACACGATCCGGCATCACCGCCGGTGGCGAGGGTGAGATGTTGCGACAGGAACTGCAGGAAACCCGGGAATCGCTGGCCGCGCGCGACGCCGAGGTCGAGGAGCTGAGGTCGCGGCTGGCCGAGCTGGAGCAGCTTCAGCAACAGCAACAGCAGCTGATTGAACTCAAGGACAGCGAGCTGGCCGCGGTCCAACAGCGGCTGGCCGAGTCCAATCAGCAGGAGGCGCCCACGCTGGCGCAGGCCAACCAGGATCCCGCAGGCGGGCAGGTGCCCCAGGACGCCGGCATGCCGTGGCTGTGGATCGGCCTGGCGCTGGTGCTGGTGATCGCCGCGGCTCTGGCCTGGGCCCGTACGCGACGCGACCGGGCCGTGGTGCCGGCGGCCCGCGGCGCGGCGCCGGCTGCCGCGGGCGCTTCGGCGGCCGCCAGCGCACAGCGCTCCCCCACCTGGCACGCGGGTGGGGGTCTGGAGCGCGTGGAACCGCAAGTGGCGCCGCAGGACCGCCAGGCTCCACAACCGGCCAGCGACGCGGCGGCGGATGAGCCTGCGACTGCGCCCATTGGCGAAGGCCCGCGGCCGGCAGCGCCGGCGTTCCCGCCGGAGCCGGTGGAAACGCCTCCCTCATCCAGCGTGGAAGACCAGCCCAGTGCGGCCACGGTCCCGCCGGTGGAGCTGGACGCCGTGCAGGAGGAGGAACCCGCGGCGGTCGGCGACCTGCTGTCCGATGCCGGCGAACGCCTTGAGCTGGCCAAGGCCTATGCCGAACTGGGCGATGTGGATACTGCGCGGGCCCTGCTTGAGGAAGTGGCGCGCGAGCGCGACACGCCCGAGAGCAGCGAAGCCGCGCGGCTCCTGTCCGAACTGGCCTAGGCCAGCCGGCCGGCCATGCGCTATGCGATCGGCGTCGAGTACGACGGCACGGCTTTCAAGGGGTGGCAACGCCTGAGCCAGCCGGGTGAGCCGGGGCCGCCCACGCTGCAGTCGGCGCTGGAGACTGCGCTTTCACGCGTCGCCGACCGGCCCGTGGACACGGTGTGTGCCGGCCGCACCGACGCCGGCGTGCACGCCCGATGCCAGGTTGTGCATTTCGACAGCGACGCGGAGCGTTCCCCACGCGCCTGGGTATTGGGATCGATGGGCCATTTGCCGCCGGACATCGCGGTGCGCTGGTGCCAGCCGGTGGCCGACGATTTCAGCGCCCGGTTTTCGGCCCACGCGCGCCGCTACCGCTACCGCATCCTCAACCGCTCGGTGCGGCCGGCGCTGCACCGCCAGTACCTGTCATGGGAGCGCCGCCCCCTGGATGCGGCCGCAATGCATCGCGCCGCCCAGGCGCTGGTGGGGGAGCGCGATTTCTCGAGTTTCCGCACGGTCCACTGCCAGGCGCCCCATGCCCGCCGCAACCTGCAGGAGATCTCCGTGGCCCGGGACGGGGACGAGGTGGTCGTCGATGTGCAGGCCAACGCTTTCCTGCATCATATGGTGCGCAACATCGTAGGCTCGCTGCTTGAAGTGGGCGCCGGCGAGCGGCCGGAGGCCTGGGTCGGCGAGCTGCTCGATGCGCGCGACCGGACCCTCGCCGGGCCGACGGCGCGGGCCGCGGGTCTGCTGTTCATCGGCCCGCTGTACGAATCACGATGGGGCCTGCCAGGAGAAGTCACCCGATGACACGCGTGCTGTTCCGCACCCGGATCAAGTTCTGCGGCATGACCCGCCCGGGCGACGTGCGCCTGGCGGGAGAGCTGGGCGTGGACGCGGTGGGGTTCGTCTTTGCACCGGAAAGCCCGCGCCGCCTGGAACCTGAGGAGGCGCGCACCATGCGGGTGGCACTTGCGCCCATGGTCACGCCGGTGGCGGTGTTCAGCGACAACGACCAGGCCCAGGTGCGCGAGGTGGTGCGCCAGGTGCGACCCTCGCTGCTGCAGTTCCATGGGAACGAGGACGACGCGTTCTGCCGGTCTTTCGGGGTGCCGTACATCAAGGCGATCCCGATGGGCGGGAGCTCTGCGCGGGTGGACATGGATCGGCTGCGCCTGCGCTGGCCCTCTGCCTCCGGCTTCCTGTTCGATGCCCATGGCGGCGAGGTTGCGCCCGGGACTGGCCACCGGTTTGACTGGTCGCGGCTGCCGGTGGGCGGCGAAATGCCGTGCCTGGTGGCCGGCGGGCTGCATCCGGGCAATGTTTTCGAGGCGGCGCTGGCCACCCTGCCGTGGGGCGTTGATGTCTCCAGCGGCATCGAAAGCGCCCCGGGCATCAAGGATGGCGAGCTGATGCGGCGCTTCGTGGAAGAGGTGCGCCGTGCCGATTGCAAGGAAATCGGCGACACTGCACGGTAGCCATGACTGAAAACATCGATTACAACGCCTGGCCTGACGGGCATGGACGATTCGGCCGTTTTGGCGGCCGCTTCGTTGCAGAAACCCTGATGGGGCCCCTCGAGGAGCTGGCCGCCGCCTACGACGCGGCGCGCGTGGATCCGGACTTCCTCGCGGCATTTGACCGCGACCTCAAGCATTATGTGGGCCGGCCCAGCCCGGTGTACCACGCCCGGCGGCTGAGCGAGGAGGTGGGCGGGGCGCGGATCCTGCTCAAGCGCGAGGACCTCAACCACACCGGCGCGCACAAGATCAACAACACGATCGGCCAGGCGCTGCTGGCCGCGCGCATGGGCAAGCCGCGCATCATCGCCGAAACCGGCGCGGGCCAGCATGGCGTCGCCAGCGCCACCGTTGCCGCGCGGCTGGGCCTGGAGTGCGTGGTCTACATGGGCGCCACCGACATCGAGCGCCAGAAGATCAATGTCTACCGGATGAAGCTGCTGGGCGCCCGGGTGGTGCCGGTGACCTCGGGATCGGCAACCCTCAAGGACGCGCTCAACGAAGCCATGCGCGACTGGGTCACCAATGTGGCCGACACCTTCTACATCATCGGCACGGTGGCCGGTCCCGATCCGTATCCGCGCATGGTCCGGGACTTCAACGCCGTGGTGGGCCGCGAGGCGCGCGCGCAGGTGCTGGCGGAGTACGGGCGCCTGCCTGACGCGGTCACTGCGTGCGTGGGCGGCGGCAGCAATGCAATCGGCATCTTCCATGCGTTCCTGAACGACCGCGATGTGCGCATCGTGGGCGCGGAGGCCGCGGGGGAGGGCCTGGACAGCGGGCGCCACGCCGCGTCGCTGAGCGCCGGGCGGCCCGGCGTGCTGCACGGCAACCGCACCTATCTGCTTTGCGACGACGACGGCCAGATCACCCAGACCCATTCCGTCTCCGCCGGGCTCGACTACCCTGGCGTGGGCCCTGAGCACGCCTTCCTCCAGGACACCGGCCGGGCGGAATACCTCGGCGTCACCGACGACGAGGCCCTGGCGGCGTTCCATACCCTGGCCCGGACGGAGGGCATCCTGCCGGCGCTGGAATCCAGCCACGCGGTGGCGCAGGCCATCAAGTTGGCGCGGGAGCTGCCCGGCGACGGCCTCGTGCTGTGCAACCTGTCCGGGCGCGGCGACAAGGACGTGCACACCATCGCCGCCCGGGAAGGGGTGGAGGTATGAGCCGGCTGGATCGCAGGTTCGCGACGTTGCGCGAGCGGGGACGCAAGGCGCTGATCCCCTTCATCACCGCGGGCGATCCGTCGCTGGAAGCGCTGGTGCCGGTGATGCACGCGCTGGTGCAGGCGGGGGCGGACGTGATCGAGCTCGGCGTGCCGTTTTCCGATCCGATGGCGGACGGTCCCACCATCCAGCGCAGCTCGGAACGGGCGCTTGAGCGCGGTGCCAGCCTGCGGTGGATCCTTGAATCGGTGCGCGCCTTTCGCGAGGGTGACGCCCTCACGCCCGTCGTGCTGATGGGCTACCTGAACCCGGTTGAGATCCGGGGCCCCGCCAACTATGCCCGCGACCTGGCCGCCGCCGGGGTCGACGGCGCGCTGCTGGTGGATCTGCCGCCCGAGGAGGCGGGCGAGGTGGCCGGGGCCTTCGAGGCCGCCGGCCTGGACCTGATCCTGCTGGTTTCGCCAACCACCGGGGAAGCGCGCCTGCAGCGCCTGTGCGAGCACGCGGCGGGCTACCTGTACTACGTCAACTTCGCCGGGGTGACCGGGGCCTCCGAGCGCCTGGATCCGGCGGCGGCCGGCGAGCGCCTGCGCGCGGTGCGCGCGGCGGCCGGCGTGCCGGTGGTGGCCGGGTTCGGCATTGGTGACGCTGCCAGCGCCCGCGCCATGTCCACGGACGCCGACGGTGTCGTCGTGGGGAGCGCGCTGGTCACCGCGATGGAGCGGGACGGTGATCCGGAGGCGGCCGCGGCTGCGGCCGCCAGTTTCCTGCGACCGCTCCGCGAAGCGCTCGATCGCTGAAAAAACAGCAGGATGGAAGCGCACGTTCGCGCCGGTTCCCACCCGCGATGGGTCCGGACCGCCTGCTAGACTTGCGCGATCGCGGCGCCGCGGGCGTCGCCACCCGATGACAGTAGGGATGGGAAGCAATTGAGCTGGATCAAGAAACTGATGCCCGGGGCGATCCGCACCGAGACCGGCGCGCCGCGCAAGCGCAGCGTGCCCGAGGGCCTGTGGGAGAAGTGCGACCGCTGCGGGGCGATCCTCTACCGGCCGGAGCTGGAACAGAACCTGGAGGTCTGCCCCAAGTGCAATGCCCACCGGCCGATCCGTGCCCGGGCGCGGCTGCGCGGATTCCTCGATCCGGATCCGGGGCCGGAGATCGGCGCCGGCCTCGGGCCGACGGACGTGCTGCGCTTCCGCGACCAGAAGAAATATTCCGACCGCATCAAGATCGCCCAGAAGGCGACCGGGGAGCGCGACGCGCTGGTGGCGCTGGAAGGCAAGCTCAAGCAGCGGCCGATCGTGGCCTGCGCCTTCGACTTCGCCTTCATGGGCGGTTCGATGGGATCGGTGGTGGGCGAGCGCTTCGCGCTGGCCGCCGAGCGGGCGCTGGAACTGGAGTGTCCCTTCGTGTGCTTTGCCGCCAGCGGCGGCGCGCGCATGCAGGAAAGCCTGTTCTCGCTGATGCAGATGGCCAAGACCTCGGCCGCGCTGGGCCGCCTGCGTGCCGCGGGCCTGCCGTACATCTCGGTGATGACCCATCCGACCACGGGTGGCGTGTCGGCTTCCTTTGCGATGCTTGGCGACATCAACATCGCCGAGCCGGAGGCGCTGATCGGGTTCGCCGGCCCGCGGGTCATCGAGCAGACCGTGCGCGAGACGCTGCCCGAGGGATTCCAGCGCAGCGAGTTCCTGCTCGAGCATGGCGCGATCGACCAGATCTGCGACCGCCGCGAGCTGCGCGATCGCATCGCGCGCCTGCTGGCGATGATGATGAAACAGCCGATGCCGAAGGCAGCCGCCGAGGCCACCGCATGAGCCGCAGGTATTTCGGGACCGACGGCATCCGCGGCCGGGTGGGCGAGTCGCCCATCTCGGCGGACTTCATGCTGCGCCTGGGCAACGCCTACGGCCACGTGCTGCGCGGCGGTGATGACGCCTGGCGCAAACCGCTGGTGGTGATCGGCAAGGACACGCGCATTTCCAACTACATGTTCGAAGCCGCGCTGGAGGCGGGCCTAGTGGCCGCCGGCGTGGACGTGCAGCTGATGGGGCCCATGCCCACCCCGGCGGTGGCGCACCTGACCCGCTCGCTGCGGGCCGACGGCGGCATCGTGATCTCGGCCTCGCACAACCCCCACTACGACAACGGCATCAAATTCTTTTCCGACGAGGGCGAGAAGCTCGACGACGCCACTGAACTGGCGATCGAGGCGGCGCTGGACGAGCCGTTCCGCACCGTGGATTCGGCGCAGCTGGGCAAGACCGTGCGCACCCGCGACGCGGTGGGGCGGTATCTGGAAGCCTGCAAGAACTCGCTGCCGCGCGGTTTCGACCTGGAGGGCATGCGCATTGCGCTGGATTGCGCGCATGGCGCGACCTACCAGATCGGGCCGCTGGTGCTGCGCGAGCTGGGTGCCCAGGTGGACGCCATCGGGGTGGAGCCGAACGGGCTGAACATCAACGACGGCGTGGGTTCGACCCATCCGCAGGCCCTCGTGGCCCGCGTGACGTCCACGGACGCCGCGCTGGGCATTGCCTTCGACGGCGACGGCGACCGGGTCATGTTCGTGGCCCGCGACGGGCGCATCGTGGACGGTGACGACCTGCTCTACATCCTCGCCTGCGACTGGCAGGAGAGCGGGCGCCTGAAGGGCCCGGTAGTGGGCACGTTGATGACCAACTACGGCTTCGAGCGGGCGCTCGAGGAGCGCGGCATCGGCTTCGTGCGCGCCAGGGTGGGCGACCGCCACGTGCACCAGGCGCTGCTGGAACACGACGGCGTGCTGGGCGGCGAGGCGTCCGGCCACCTGCTGTGCCTGGACCGGGCCAGCACCGGCGACGGCATCGTCAGCGCCCTGCAGGTGCTTGAGGTGCTGCAGCGCCGGGGCATCGGGCTCGAGGAGGCGCTGCGGGGCCTGGAGAAGGTTCCGCAAAAGACCGTCAACGTCCGCTACGGCAACGGCGCTCGGCCGGTCGAGGCGCCGGCGGTGCAACAGGCGCTGACCGTTGCGCAGGCGGCGGTGCAGGGCAGGGGGCGCGCGTTCCTGCGCCCGTCCGGCACCGAACCGGTGGTGCGGGTGACGGTGGAAGCCGACGACGCCGCGCTGATGCAGAAGACCCTTGATGAGCTGTCGGCCGCGGTGCGCGCGGCGGCGGCCTGATTTTTCCGGAGAACACCATGTCCCCCCGCATTCCCACCCTCGACATCCGCCGTTTCGACAGCGACCGCGAGGCCTTCGTGGCCGAGCTGGGCGCGGCCTACCGCGAATGGGGTTTCGCCGGCATCAACGGTCACGGCATCCCGCAGTCCTCAATTGACGCGGCGTATGAGGTGTTCAAGGCCTTCTTCGCGCTGCCCGAGGAGACCAAGATGAAGTACCACGTGCCCGGCAGCGGCGGCGCGCGCGGGTACACGCCGTTCGGGGTGGAGACGGCAAAGGGCTCGAAGCATTTCGACCTCAAGGAGTTCTGGCACATCGGCCGCGAGGTGCCCGATGACTTCCCGCACCGCGACGTGATGCCGCCGAACCTGTGGCCGGAGGAGGTGCCTGGCTTCCGCGAGCACGGGTACGGGCTGTACCAGGCGCTCGATGCGCTGGGTTCGCGGGTGCTGTCGGCGCTGGCGCTGCATATCGGACTGCCGGCGGACTGGTTCGCGGACAAGACCGACTACGGCAATTCGATCCTGCGGCCGATCCACTATCCGCCGATCACGGCCGACAACATCCCCAACGTGCGCGCGGGTGCGCACGGGGACATCAACCTGATCACGCTGCTGGTGGGCGCGAGCGCGGCCGGGCTGGAGGTGCAGTCGCACGACGGCGAGTGGGTGCCGTTCACCTCCGACGCGGATACGATCGTGGTGAACATCGGCGACATGCTGCAGCGGCTGACCAACCACGTGTACCCGTCAACGATCCACCGGGTGGTGAATCCGCCGGGCGACGAGGCGCGCAAGCCGCGCTATTCGGTACCGTTCTTCCTGCATCCGAACCCGGATTTCCTGATCGAGGTGCTGCCTTCGTGCATCACGCCGGAGAACCCGAACCGGTACCGGGAGCCGATCACGGCGCAGGGCTTCCTTGAGGAGCGGCTGAAGGAAATCAAGCTGAAGTAGGGCTGGGGCATGGATCGGCGGCGCGGCGGTCTGAAGCGCCCCGCCGTGGCCGACTAGAATTGCGGGCTCTTTGCTGAATTGGAGACGACATGCGTCCTCGGATCGTGGCCGGGAACTGGAAAATGAATGGCGACCGCGCGTTTGCTGCCGCGCTGATGGGCGAGCTGGCCGGGGCGACGGTGCCTGAGGGGGTGGAGGCCATCGTGATGCCGCCCTTCCCGTACATCGCCGCGCTCGCGTCCGAGTGGGCGGGGAAGGGGATTGCGTTCGGCGCGCAGGATGTGAGTGAGCACGAAAAGGGCGCCTATACGGGTGAAGTCTCCGCCCGGATGCTCAAGGACATTGGTGCCACCCACGTGCTGGTGGGGCATTCGGAGCGGCGCCAGTACCATGGCGAGGACAGCGCGCTGGTGGCGCGTAAGTTCGCAGCCGCCAGGGCCGCGGGCCTGGTGCCCGTGCTGTGCGTCGGGGAGACCCGGGAGGAGCGCGAGGGCGGGAAGATGCAGGCGGTGATCGCAGCCCAGCTCGACCCGGTGTTCGATGCCTGCGGGCCGCAGGCGCTTGAAGGCGCGGTAGTGGCCTACGAGCCGGTGTGGGCGATCGGGACCGGTCTCACGGCGAGCCCCGAGGAGGCGCAGGAAGTGCATGCATTCATGCGTGGCGAGGCGGCCCGCCGCGATGCTACAATCGCCGGCTCGCTGCCGATCCTTTATGGCGGCAGTTGCAAGCCCGACAACGCTCCCGCGCTTTTCTCGCAGGCCGACGTTGACGGCGGATTGATCGGCGGCGCCTCGCTGGCGGCCGCGGATTTCCTCGCCATCATCCAGGCCGCGGCGCGCTGAACCCAACGGACCCGATCCGATGCTGCTGTACATCCTCAACGTACTGTTCGTCCTGGTCTCGATCTCGATGGTCGTGCTGATCCTCATGCAGCGCGGCTCCGGGGCCGCGGCCGGGTCCGGCTTCGGCGGCGGCGCTTCGGCCACGGTGTTCGGTGCGCGCGGGTCGGCCAGCTTCCTCAGCAAGGCCACCAAGTGGCTGGCGATCGCGTTCTTCGTGATCACGCTTGCCATGGCGTGGTATGCCACGCGCAATGCGGAGCAGGTGCAGGCGCAGCAGGACATGGGCCTGATGGGTTCGATCCCGGTGGTGCCGGCGGAGGACGTTCCGGCGGCCCCGGCACCGGCCGACCAGGCCGTGCCCCAGGCGCCCGAGGCGGCGCCGGCGGCCGGGGATTCCAGCGTTCCGCAGGCGCCGGCCGAGCCGGCCGCCGGGCCGGAACCGGGTGAAGGAGGCAGCTGACGGGTTTACAATCCGTCTGGCGTGCCGAAGCACGCAGATTTGCCCAGGTGGCGGAATTGGTAGACGCACTACCTTGAGGTGGTAGCGACGAGAGTCGTAGGGGTTCGAGTCCCCTCTTGGGCACCAACATCACGCTCTGGCGCGCGGTATGCGCCGGTGACGCGGCCCCGCCTCGCGCGGGGCTTTTTTTGAAGTGTGTTTCAGGGTTTGCAAGGTGATCGATCGTTTACTCGCCAGTTCATGATTAGTTACAATTGACGTCATTGGACCGGTGTTCGAGGTCCGTTTTTTCGCCCCGGCCGGTATCGGCCGGAGGCGCCCGGCGCCAAGGCGCCGCCAGCTGGCCGCAACGCGGCCGCTAGCCAAGAGAGCAACACGTGCTGGCCGAATATCTGCCTACCCTGCTGTTCCTGATCGTCGCCGTCGGCATCGGCGTGGCCCTGCTGGTCATCGGCTGGATCCTGGGTCCCAAGCGCCCCAGCGAGGCCAAGCTGTCGGCCTATGAGTCCGGCTTCGACGCGTTCGACGACGCGCGCATGCTGTTCGACGTGCGCTACTACCTGATCGCGATCCAGTTCATCGTCTTCGACCTGGAAATCATCTTCATCCTCCCGTGGGCGACGGTGTTCCGCGACCTGGGCATGGTCGGTCTCGTGGAGATGGGAATCTTTGCCGGCCTGCTGTTGCTCGGCTTCATCTATGTGTGGAAGAAGGGAGCCCTGGAATGGGAGTGACCCGCGCGATCCAGAAGGTTTCGGACTTCGCCAGCAACCCGCTGCCCGAAGGCCGGATGGACGACATCCTGCGTCCGGAGGGGGAGAACCCGCTGCTTGAGCGCGGCTTCCTCACCACCAACACCGACACCCTGCTCAACTGGGCCCGCACCGGTTCGATGTGGCCGGTGACATTCGGCCTGGCCTGCTGCGCGGTGGAGATGATGCACGCCGGCGCCGCGCGCATGGACATGGACCGCTACGGCGTGATCTTCCGTCCGTCGCCGCGCCAGGCCGACGTGATGATCGTGGCTGGCACCCTGGTCAACAAGATGGCCCCGGCGCTGCGCAAGGTGTACGACCAGATGAGCGATCCGAAGTGGGTCATCTCGATGGGCAGCTGCGCCAACGGCGGTGGCTACTACCACTACTCGTATTCGACGGTGCGCGGCTGTGACCGGGTGATCCCGGTGGACGTGTACGTGCCGGGCTGCCCGCCCACCGCGGAAGCGCTGGTGTACGGGATCCTGCAGCTGCAGCGCAAGATCCGCCGCGCGTCCAACTTCGGCGAGAACAAGACGGGGCTGCGCAATGGCTGAGAGGCACAAGGCCCTGGCCGAGCGCCTGCGCGCGCGCTTCGGCGATGCCACGGTGACCGTGGACGGTTCGCGCGCGGAAGTGGGCATCGAGTTCAAGGCCGGCGAATGGCAGGAAGGCTGTCGCGTGCTGCGCGACGAGTTCGGTTTCGAACAGCTGATTGACCTGTGCGGCATCGACAGCCTGGGCTATGGCACCGATGAGTGGGACACCGGCGTGTCCTCCCAGGGCTACAGCCGCGGCGTCGTCGGGCGCGGGCCGGGGCGCTTCCGCTTTGGCCAGCAGCCCAGCCAGCAGATGCCGCAGCCGGCGGGCGAGGGCGCCGTGCCCGAGCCGGAGCACCGTTTCGCCGCCGTGGTGCAGCTGCTTTCGGTGCAGCACAACCTGCGGATGCGGGTGATTGCCTTCGCGCCGGATTCGGCCGCGCCGATGCTCGATACGCTCACCGGCATCTGGCCGGTCGCCAACTGGTTCGAGCGCGAGGCGTTCGACCTGTTCGGCATCATCTTCCAGGGGCATCCGGACCTGCGGAGGATCCTCACCGACTACGGTTTCGTCGGCCATCCGTTCCGCAAGGATTTCCCCCTGATCGGCAACGTGGAGGTCCGCTACGACCCCGAGCGCAAGCGCGTGGTGTACGAGCCGGTCACCTCGGTGGAGCCGCGGGTGACGGTGCCGCGGGTGATCCGCGATGACGCCCGCTATGCGACCTCGCTGGGCGAGGGCGTGGACTTCAGGCCGGCGCACGGCATCGGCCCGGCTGATGCAGGAGCTTCGAAATGAGCGCGGTACCAGATTCCATCGGCGCGGGCCCGGGCGGCGACATGGATTCGCCCCAGCAGGAGATCCGCAGCTACACCATCAACTTCGGCCCCCAGCATCCGGCGGCGCACGGCGTGCTTCGCATGATCCTGGAGATGGAGGGCGAGACCGTCCTGCGCGCCGATCCGCACATCGGCCTGCTGCACCGCGCGACGGAAAAGCTCGCCGAGTCCAAGCCGTTCAACCATTCGATCGGCTACATGGACCGCCTCGACTACGTGTCGATGATGTGCAACGAGCACGCGTACGTGCGGGCCATCGAGACCCTGATGGGGATCGAGGCGCCGGAGCGTGCGCAGTGGATCCGCACGATGTTCGACGAGATCACGCGGATCCTGAACCACCTCATGTGGCTGGGCGCCAACGGCCTGGACCTGGGCGCGATGGCGGTGATGCTCTACGCCTTCCGCGAGCGCGAAGAGCTGATGGACGTGTACGAGGCGGTCAGCGGCGCGCGTATGCACGCGGCCTATTACCGCCCCGGCGGCGTCTACCGGGACCTTCCCGACCGCATGCCCCAGTACAAGGAATCGCCGTGGCGCAAGGGCAAGAAGCTCAAGCGCTTCAACGAGTGGCGCGAGGGCTCGATGCTCGATTACCTGGAAGCCTTCGCCAAGGACTTCCCGAGCCGGGTGGACGAGTACGAGACCCTGCTCACCGACAACCGCATCTGGAAGCAGCGCACCGTGGGCATCGGCGTGATCCCGCCGGAGCAGGCGCTCGCGTGGGGCATGACCGGCCCGATGCTGCGCGGCTCGGGCGTGGAATGGGACCTGCGCAAGAAGCAGCCGTATGCCAAGTACGCCGAGGTCGATTTCGACGTGGCGGTGGGCACCGGCGGCGACTGCTACGACAGGTACCTGGTGCGGGTGGCGGAAATGCGCCAGTCCGCGCGCATCATCGAGCAGTGCGTGGCCTGGCTGAAGGCCAACCCGGGTCCCGTGATGGTGGACAACTACAAGGTCGCGCCTCCTTCCCGCGAGGAGATGAAGGACGACATGGAAGCGCTGATCCACCACTTCAAGCTGTTCAGCGAGGGCTACTGCGTGCCGGCGGGACAGACCTACCAGGCCGTCGAGGCGCCCAAGGGCGAGTTCGGCTGCTACCTGGTCTCCGACGGCGCCAACAAGCCGTTCCGCGTGCACCTGCGCGCACCCGGGTTCGCCCACCTGTCGTCGATGGACACGGTGGTCAAGGGACACATGCTGTCGGACGTGGTGGCCATGATCGGCACCTACGACGTCGTGTTCGGCGAGATCGACAGGTAAGGCAATGAAAGCAACCGGCAATTTCGAGAACGCGCGCAACGTCGACCCGATGGCCGTGCTGAGCGACGAGACCCGTTCCACGATCGACCACTGGGTCACCAAGTTCCCGCCCGACCGCAAGCGGTCGGCGGTGATCCAGGGGCTGTTCGCGGCCCAGGAGCAGAACGGCGGCTGGCTCAACGACGAGATCATCGCCGCGGTCGCCAAATACCTGGACCTGCCACCTGTGTGGGCGTACGAGGTGGCCAGCTTCTACTCGATGTTCGTACTCGAGGAAGTGGGCCGCCACAACGTCGCCTTCTGCACCAACATCAGTTGCTGGTTGAACGGGGCCGACAAGCTGGTCGCGCACGCCGAGCAGAAGCTGGGCGTCAAGCTGGGCGAATCCACGGCCGACGGCCGCGTGTTCCTCAAGCGCGAGGAAGAGTGCGTGGCCGCCTGCTGCGGCGCGCCGGTGGTCCTGATCAACGGCCATTACCACGAGAAGCTCACCACCGAGAAGGTGGACGAGCTGCTCGACGGATTGAAGTGAGTCGAAGCGAAATGGCGCATCACACCCCCAAGGTTTCCGAAGGCTACGGGCCGGTCGGTCCTGCTCCCCAGGAGCACCAGGCCGTCTACACGACCCTGCACTTCGACAAGCCGTGGTCCTATGAGAACTACCTGAAGACCGGCGGCTACAGCGCGCTGCGCAAGGTGCTGGAGGAGAAGATCCCGCCGGCCGACGTGATCGAGATGGTCAAGCAGTCGGGCCTGCGCGGCCGCGGCGGCGCAGGCTTCCCGACCGGGCTGAAGTGGAGCTTCATGCCCAAGGATTCCGGCATGCAGAAGTACATCCTCTGCAACTCCGACGAATCCGAGCCCGGGACCTGCAAGGACCGCGACATCCTGCGCTACAACCCGCATTCGGTGATCGAGGGGCTGGCCATCGCGTGCTATGCCACCGGCGCCACCGTGGCCTACAACTACATGCGCGGCGAGTTCCACCACGAGCCCTTCGAGCACATCGAGGAGGCGCTGGCCGAGGCCTACGCCCACGGCTGGCTGGGCAAGAACGTGCGGGGCTCGGGCGTCGACATCGACATCTACAACGCGCTGGGCGCGGGCGCCTACATCTGCGGCGAGGAAACCGCCCTGATGGAGTCGCTGGAAGGCAAGAAGGGCCTTCCGCGGTACAAGCCGCCGTTCCCGGCCAACTTCGGACTCTACGGCCGGCCGACAACGATCAACAACACCGAGACCTTCGCCTCGGTGCCTGCGATCGTCCGCAACGGCGCGGAGTGGTTCCTCAACCTGGGCAAGCCGAACAACGGCGGCTGCAAGATCTTCTCGGTCTCGGGCCATATCCAGAAGCCGGGCAACTACGAGATCCGTCTGGGCACCCCGTTCTCCGAGCTGCTGGAAATCGCCGGCGGCCTGCGCCCGGGGCGCAAGCTCAAGGGCGTGATCCCGGGCGGTTCATCGATGCCGGTGCTGCCGGGCGACACCATGATGGAACTGACCATGGACTACGACGCCCTGCAGAAGGCGGGCTCGGGCCTGGGTTCCGGCGCCGTGATCGTGATGGACGACACCACCTGCATGGTGCGCGCGTGCCAGCGCATCGCGCGCTTCTACATGCAGGAAAGCTGTGGCCAGTGCACGCCTTGCCGCGAAGGCACCGGCTGGATGTGGCGCATGATCACCCGCGTGGTGGACGGCCTGGCCACGGTGGACGACCTGCACGTACTGCGGGAAGCCGCAGGCCAGATCGAGGGCCACACCATCTGCGCCTTCGGCGAAGCCGCGGCATGGCCGGTGCAGGGCTTCCTGCGCCACTTCTGGGATGAGTTCGAATACAAGATCGTCAACGGGCGTTTCCTGGTGGACGACGAGCGCAACGGCACGGTGGTGCCGAAGGCGGAGGTGGCATGAGCGCGCAGCCTGTCAACCCGAACCTGCCGCCCGACCACGTCACCGTCTTCATCGACGGCGTTGAACTGGCCGCGCCCAAGGGCTCGATGATCATCCAGGCCGCTGACCGCGCCGGGATCGAGATTCCCCGCTTCTGCTACCACGACAAGCTGGCGATCGCGGCCAACTGCCGCATGTGCCTGGTCGAGGTGGAGAAGATGGGCAAGCCGGCGCCTGCGTGCGCCACGCCGGTGATGGACGGAATGAAGGTCTCCACCCGCAGCGCGAAAGCCCTCAAGGCGCAGCGCAACGTGATGGAGTTCCTGCTGATCAACCATCCGCTGGACTGCCCGGTGTGTGACCAGGGCGGCGAGTGCGAGCTGCAGGACCTGTCGCTCGGCTATGGCCGCTCGGTGAGCCGCTACGTCGAGCGCAAGCGCAGCGTGCCCGACGAGGACCTCGGGCCGCTGGTGGCCACCGAGATGACCCGCTGCATCCACTGCACGCGCTGCGTGCGGGTGACCGCGGAGATCGCCGGCACCCACGAGCTGGGCACCATGTACCGCGGTGAGAACCGCCAGATCGGCACCTACGACGGCAAGCCGCTGACCACCGAGCTCTCGGGCAACGTGATCGACGTGTGCCCGGTGGGCGCGCTGACCAACAAGGTGTTCCGGTTCCGCGCACGTCCGTGGGAACTGATCGCCAAGGAATCGCTCGGCTACCACGACCCGCTGGGCAGCAACCTCTTCGTGCACCTGCGCCGCGGCGAGCTGATGCGGACCGTGCCACGCGACAACGAAGAAGTGAACGAGTGCTGGCTGTCGGACCGCGACCGCTATTCGCACCAGGGCCTGTATGCCGAAGACCGCGCCGCCGTGCCGATGCTGCGCGAGGGCGACGCCTGGCGTGAGGCCAGCTGGGACGAGGCGCTGGCGAAGGCGACGCAGATCCTGCGCGACAACGCTGCCGACGACCTGGGCATCCTGGCGCACCCGGCCACCTCCAACGAGGAGGGCGCGCTGCTTGCGCGGCTGGCGCAGGGCCTGGGCACGGGCAACATCGACCACCGCATCGGCCAGGTCGATCCGGCCGGGGCCGGCGCCGCGGAGCCGTTCGCCATGCCGGTCGCGGACATCTCCCGCGCCGACGTGATCGTGATCGTGGGCAGCAACCTGCGTCACGAGGTCCCGCTGCTTCACCAGCGGGTCCGCCAGGCCTGGCGCAAGGGCGCCAGGGTCCACGTGGTGAACCCGGTCGATTTCGACTTCACCTTTGATATCGAAGGCAAGCACATCGTGGCGCCGTCGCGCATCGCCGATGCGCTCGGTTCCGGTGAGCTGGCCGGCGCGCTGCGCGCGGGTGACCGGGCCGCGGTGATCGTGGGTGCGCTGGCCGAGTCGGGTCCGCATGCAGGTGCCATCCGCGCCGCGGCCGCCTCGCTCGCCCAGTCCACCGGGGCCGCGCTGTGCCGGATCCCGCAGGGCGCCAACGCCCTTGGGCTGGCCAATGCCGGCGTGCTGCCCGCTTCGCACGATGCGCGGAGCATGCTGGAGCAGGCGCGTGCGGCATACGTGCTGTACGGGATCGAGCCGGGGCTGGACTTTGCCGACCAGGCGCAGGCCCTGAATGCATTGAAGGGGGCACAGGTTGTGGCGTTCAGCCAGTTTGCTTGCGAGTCCACCCGCGCGGTGGCCGACGTGATCCTGCCGATCGGCGCGCTGCCGGAGATCGACGCGACGCTGACCAACCTCGACGGTCGCGAGCAGCAGGCGGTCGCCGGTGCCCGGCTGCCGGGCGAGGCCCGGCCCGGCTGGCGCGTCCTGCGCAGCCTCGGCGCCGGATTGGGGCTGGAAGGCTTCGGCTTCGTGGACATCGCCGGCCTGCGTGCCGGCATCCAGCCTGTGCCCCGGCCGCTGGCCGAAGGGCAGGGCAGTGCCACCAATGGCGGCCAGGGCGAGGGCCTTGAGCTGGCGAGCGCGCCCGCGATCTACCGCAGCGATGCGGTGGTGCGCCGCGCCGCCGCGCTGCAGGCGCATCCGCTGACCCTCGGGCCGCAGATCACCCTGCACCCCGATGACGCCCAGCGCATTGGCGTGGCCGACCAGGCGATGGCCAGGGTCTCCAACCACGCAGGCACCGCCACCATCAAGGTGTCGGTCAGTGCGAGCGTGGCGCCGGGCGCCGCATGGATCGAGCGTGGCTATGGAGCCACCGCCGCCCTCGTGGCCGGCCGCGTGGAGGTGCAGGCGGCATGAATACTGCGCAGCTCCTCTCGCAATGGACCGCCCCGCTGTACGAGGCCCTGGTGGGCCTGGGCGCCATCGGCGTGGTCGTCTGGACGGTCCTGAAGATCCTCGTGATCGCGGTGCCGGTGATCCTGGCCGTGGCGTTCTATGTGGTCTGGGAACGCAAGCTGATCGGCTGGATGCACATCCGCCACGGGCCGATGTATGTGGGCAAGGGCCTGTTCCAGACCATTGCCGACGTCATCAAGCTCCTGCTCAAGGAGATCATCCGGCCGACCAACGCCAACCCGGTGCTGTTCTTCCTGGCACCGATGCTGGCGCTTGCGCCCGCGTTCGCGGCCTGGGCCGTGGTGCCGTTCGACGCGCAGCTGGTCCTGTCGGACGCCAACGCCGGCCTGCTGTACCTGCTCGCCATGACTGCGCTGGGCGTGTACGGCGTGATCCTCGCCGGCTGGGCCTCCAACTCGAAGTTCGCCCTGCTTGGCGCAATGCGCTCGGCCGCGCAGATGGTCAGCTACGAGATCCCCATGGGCTTCTCGCTGATCGGCGTGCTGATCGCCGCCGGCAGCCTGAACCTGAGCGAGATCGTGATGGCGCAGGACCGTGGCGGCGGCTTCTTCGGCTGGTTCTGGTTGCCGCTGCTGCCCCTGTTCGTGATCTATTTCGTGTCCGGCCTGGCCGAGACCAACCGCCTGCCGTTCGACGTGGTCGAAGGCGAATCGGAGATCGTGGCCGGGCACATGGTCGAGTACTCGGGGTCGGCGTTCGCGCTGTTCTTCCTCACCGAATACGCGAACATGATCCTGATCAGCTTCCTCACCGCGCTGTTCTTCATGGGCGGCTGGCTGTCCCCCATCCCGGCAAGCTGGGTGCCCGAGGTGCCGGTGCTCTCGGTGATCCTGGGCCCGGGCTGGTGGTGGCTGTTCCTGAAGGTGTTCTTCTTCGCCAGCTGCTTTGTCTGGTTCCGCGCCTCGTTCCCGCGCTACCGCTATGACCAGATCATGCGCCTGGGCTGGAGGGTGTTCATCCCGGTGAGCATCGCCTGGATCGTGGTCACCGCGCTGATGGCGTACTTCGGCATCCTCGAAGGAGTTCAGCGATGAGCCGCTTCACAAGCTGGTTCCGGAGCCTGTTCCTGCTGGAACTGCTCCGGGGCCTCGGCCTGACCCTGAAGTACATGGTCCGGCCCAAATACACGTTGATGTACCCGATGGAGAAGGTGCCGCAGTCGCCGCGCTTCCGCGGGTTGCACGCGCTGCGCCGCTATCCGAACGGGGAAGAGCGCTGCATCGCATGCAAGCTGTGCGAGGCGGTGTGCCCGGCGCTGGCGATCACGATCGACTCGGAGCAGCGCGAGGACAACACCCGCCGCACCACGCGCTATGACATCGACCTGTTCAAGTGCATCTACTGCGGGTTTTGCGAGGAGTCCTGCCCGGTGGATTCGATCGTGCTGACCCACGTGCATGAGTACCACTTCGAGAACCGCGGCGAGAACATCGTTTCCAAGCCGCAGCTGCTGGCCATCGGTGACCGGCTCGAGCCGGAAATCGCCGAGCGCCGCGCCGCCGACTCCGCATACAGGTAAGCCATGGACTTCGTATTGCTCGCATTCTTCGCGTTCGCTGCCATCGCGGTCATGTCCGCCGTGGCCGTGATCAGCGTGCGCAACCCCGTGCACTCGGTGCTGTTCCTGGTGCTCACGTTCTTCTCGGTGGCGTGCACCTGGATCATCGCCGGCGCCGAGTTCCTGGGCCTGGCCCTGATCCTGGTCTACGTCGGCGCGATCATGGTGTTGTTCCTGTTCGTGGTGATGATGCTGGAGATCGACATCGCGGTGGTCCGGGAGGGCTACGTGCGGTATCTGCCTGTAGGCGTGCTGGTGGCGGTGGTGATGCTTGCGCAGATCCTGACCGTCATCGGCGTGCGCGCGCGCAGCGTCCCGTTCGAGGCCCAGACCGCGATGGCGGAGGAAATGAACACCGCGTGGGTGGCGTACACGCTGTTCACCGACTACCTGCTGCCGTTCGAGATCGCGGCGTTGATCCTGACGGTCGCGGTCATTGCCGCGGTGGTGCTGACGCTCCGCCACCGCCAGGGCGTGAAGCGCCAGAACCCGGGCGACCAGTCGCGCACGCTCGCGGCCGACCGGCTGCGCATGGTTGGCATGGAGGCGGAAGCGACGCGCAGCACGCGCGACGTACCGGCCGATGGCCAGGCTCCGGCAGGGGAGGGCAAGGCATGAGTTTCATGGGCGAGGGGCTGGCCCTCGGGCATTTCCTGGCGCTTGGCGCGGTGCTGTTCTGCATCGCCGTGGCCGGCATCTTCCTGAACCGCAAGAACGTCATCGTCCTGCTGATGTCGATCGAGCTGATGCTGCTCTCGGTCAACGTCAACTTCATCGCCTTCTCGCGCGAGTTCGGCGAGGCGTCGGGGCAGGTTTTCGTGTTCTTCATCCTCACCGTTGCGGCCGCAGAGGCGGCGATCGGACTGGCGATCCTGGTATCGCTGTTCCGCAACCGGCGCTCGATCAACGTCGCTGACATCGATCTGCTCAAGGGGTAGGCGGTCAATGGAACTTTCGACAACCCACCTGCTGGTCATCGTGCTGGCGCCGCTGCTGGGCGCCATCGTCGCCGGCCTGTTCGGACGCCAGGTCGGGCGTGCCGGCGCGCATACGGTGACCATCCTCGGCGTGGCGGTGAGCTGCGCGTTCTCGGCCTGGGTGCTGTGGCAGCTGGTCCAGGGCGCGGCGCCCTACAACCAGAACGTCTATACGTTCTTCGAGGTCGGCAGCTATTCCGCGCACGTCGGCTTCATGGTCGACCGGCTGACCGCGATGATGATGGTCGTGGTGACCTTCGTGTCGCTGCTGGTGCACCTGTACACCATCGGCTACATGAAGGACGACCCCGGCTACCAGCGCTTCTTCAGCTACATCTCGCTGTTCACCTTCTCCATGCTCATGCTGGTGATGAGCAACAACTTCCTGCAGCTGTTCTTCGGCTGGGAGGCGGTGGGCCTGGTGTCGTACCTGCTGATCGGGTTCTGGTTCAAGAAGCCGTCGGCGGTGTTCGCCAACCTCAAGGCGTTCCTGGTCAACCGCGTGGGTGACTTCGGCTTCCTGCTCGGCATCGCGGCGGTGGCGTACTGGTTCGGCACGATCGACTACGCGACAGTGTTCGCCAATGCCGGCGCCACCATCGGCGGCGGGCAGGTAGTGCAGATCATCCCCGGCCAGGAGTGGTCGGTGGCCACGCTGATCTGCGTGCTGCTGTTCATCGGAGCCATGGGCAAGTCGGCGCAGGTCCCGCTGCACGTCTGGTTGCCCGACTCGATGGAAGGCCCGACCCCGATCTCGGCGCTGATCCATGCCGCCACCATGGTCACCGCCGGCATCTTCATGGTCGCCCGCATGTCGCCGCTGTTCGAGTTCAGCGACGCCGCACTGGCATTCGTGCTGTTCATTGGTGCCACCACGGCCTTCTTCACCGGCCTGATCGGCATCGTGCAGAACGACATCAAGCGGGTGGTGGCGTACTCGACGCTGTCCCAGTTGGGCTACATGACCGTGGCCCTGGGCGTGTCGGCATACTCCGCCGCGGTGTTCCACCTGATGACGCATGCTTTCTTCAAGGCGCTGCTGTTCCTTGGCGCGGGTTCGGTGATCATCGCCATGCACCACGAGCAGGACATGCGGCGCATGGGCGGGCTGCGCAAGTACATGCCGGTCACGTTCTGGACCATGGTGATCGGCACCCTGGCCCTGATCGGCACGCCGTTCCTGTCGGGGTTCTATTCCAAGGACACCATCATCGAGGCGGCTGGCCATGCGGCCGAGCGGATGGGCTGGGTCGGGGCATACGGCTACTGGGCGGTGCTCCTGGGCGCGTTCGTCACCAGCTTCTACAGCTTCCGCCTGCTGTACCTGACCTTCTTCGGGCCCGAGCGCTTCCGTGATGCGCCCCCGTCCGACGCGCACGCCGCCACCGACGATCACGCGCATGACCACCATGGTGGCGAGCCCCGCGAGTCGCCCTGGGTGGTGACGGTACCGCTGGTGCTGCTGGCGATCCCCTCCATCCTGATCGGCTTCTTCACCGCCGGGCCGATGCTGTTCGGCACCGACTGGAGCGGCCAGGTGGAGCAGGCGCTGTTCTTCCTTGGCGCGATCGACCTGGCTGCGGCCCGCGATACGGTGGCGCAGCTGGCCGAAACGCTCTGGACCGGCGGCCCGGTGGGCTACGCGCTGCATGGCTTCGTGACCCCGGTGTTCTGGCTCACGGTCGCGGGCTTTTTGCTGGCAACCCTGATGTACCTGTGGAAGCCGGATCTTGCAGGTCGCGCCCGCCAGATGTTCCGGGTCCCGGTCAAGGTGCTGGAGAACAAGTACTGGGCCGATGAGCTCTGGATCAACGGCTTCGCCGGCGGCAGCGTGCAGCTCGGCAAGGTTTCCCGCTGGTTCGACGAAAAGATCATCGACGGTCTGATCGTCAACGGGGCGGTGCGGGTGGTGGGCCTGGTGGCCGCCGTTTCGCGCCGGGCCCAGACCGGCATGCTCTACCACTACGCTTTCGTGATGATCATCGGCCTGGTTGTGCTGCTGGCCATCCTCATCCGCCACTGGCGCTGACGGAAAAAGATACGTGTCCAACTGGCCTTTACTCAGTCTCCTGATCTGGCTGCCGATCCTCGGTGGCCTCCTGACCCTTGCCTGCGGCAACGCCCGCCCGACGATGGCCCGCTGGGTCGCGCTCGGCACCGGCGTGCTGGTGCTCGCGATCAGCCTGCTGCTGCTGACCGGGTTCGACTTCGCCAACGCGGGGCTTCAATTCCTCGAGCGGCGCGAGTGGATCCCCGCGTTCGACATCCAGTACCACCTGGGTGCGGACGGCATCTCGGTGGCGCTGATCGTGCTGACCACGCTCACCTCGGTGCTGGTGCTGATCGGCTCATGGGCGTCCATCAACACCCGGGTCAGCCAGTATTTCGCCTCGATGCTCGTGCTCGAGGGGCTCATGATCGGCGTGTTCGCTGCCGTGGACGCGATGCTGTTCTACGTGTTCTTCGAGGCCATGCTGATCCCGATGTTCATCATCATCGGCGTGTGGGGCGGGCCGCGCAGGGTGTACGCGACGATCAAGTTCTTCCTGTACACGTTCCTGGGCTCGATCTTCATGCTGATCGGCCTGATCTACCTGTACCTGAAGGGCGGGAGCTGGCAGCTTCCGGACCTGTACGCGCTGCCGCTGACGGCGACCGAGCAGATGTGGCTGTTCTTCGCTTTCATGGCCGGCTTCGCGATCAAGATCCCGATGTTCCCGGTCCACACCTGGCTTCCGGACGCCCACGTGGAGGCGCCCACCGGCGGCTCGGTGATCCTGGCCGCGATCATGCTGAAGATCGGCGGCTACGGATTCCTCCGCTTCTCGCTGCCGATCGTCCCGGATGCCGGCCACGAGTTCGCCTGGCTGATGATCGCGCTGTCGCTGATCGCGGTGGTGTACGTGGGCATGGTGGCCCTGGTGCAGGACGACATGAAGAAGCTGATCGCCTATTCGTCGGTCTCGCACATGGGTTTCGTGACGCTGGGCATCTTCATCGCCTTCGCGCTGGTGCGCGACCAGGGCGACGTGGACGCCGCGCGCCTGGGCCTGCAGGGCGCGATGGTGCAGATGATCAGCCACGGCTTCATCTCCGGCGCGATGTTCAGCTGCGTGGGCGTGCTCTACGACCGCATGCACACCCGGATGATCCGCGACTACGGCGGGGTGGCAAACGTGATGCCGTGGTTCGCGGCGTTCTTCGTGCTGTTCAGCATGGCCAACTCCGGCCTGCCGGGCACCTCGGGCTTCGTGGGCGAGTTCATGGTGGTGGTGGCCTCGTTCCAGGCCCATCCGCTGATCGCGTTCACCGCGGCCCTGACCCTGATCATCGGCGCCTCGTACTCGCTGTGGCTGGTCAAGCGGATCTTCTACGGCGAGGTGGGCAATGCCCATGTCGCCGGCCTGAAGGACATCGTCGGCCGCGAAGCCCTGGTGCTGGGCGTGTTTGCCGCGGGCGTGCTGCTGATCGGCGTCTGGCCGCGGCCGCTGACCGACCTGATGGAGCCGTCCATCGCGCAACTGGCCGAGCTGTTGGCCGCCACCAAGCTTTGATGGCAAGCAAGATTGCTGGGGTGCGGCGAACCACGCCCCGTAGGAAATTTTGAGGAATACGTGACGTGATCCCAACCGCAATGACGCCCCCCGTCCGGACCCTTGCCGAGTTCGCGCCGCTGCTGCCCGAACTGGCCGTGGTGTTCGGTGCGTTCGGCCTGCTGATGCTGGACCTGTTCATCGACGAGCGGCGCCGGGTCGTGACCCATGCGCTCTCGATCGCCACGCTGCTGGTGGCCGCCGCGTTCATCCTGTTCGGGGTGGGCGGGCACGGCGAGGTGATGGAAGGCCTGTTCTTCCGCGACACCGCCTCCGACCTCATCAAGCTGGTGATGCTGCTGGTCTCGGCCGCGGCCCTGGTGTACCTGTGGCCGTTCATGCGCGAACGGGGCCTGTACCGCGGCGAGGTCTCCATCCTCGTGCTGTTCGCGGTGATCGGCATGATGCTGCTGGTCTCGGCGGGCAACCTCACCATGATCTACCTGGGCCTGGAGCTGATGGCGCTGTGCTCCTACGCCCTGGTGGCGGTGGACCGTGACAGCAAGCTGGCCTCCGAAGCGGGCATGAAGTACTTCGTGCTCGGCTCGCTGTCCTCCGGCCTGCTGCTGTATGGCCTGTCCCTGATCTACGGCGCCACCGGCAGCCTGTACCTGGATGAGATCAATGCGGCCGCGGGCGTGCTGGCGGGCGAGGACCGCGTGCTCCTGCTGGGCGGCCTGGTGTTCGCCGTGGCGGGCGTGGCCTTCAAGTTCGGCGCTGCGCCGTTCCACATGTGGCTGCCGGATACGTACCACGGCGCTCCGACGCCGATCACCCTGTTCATCGGCTCTGCACCCAAGCTGGCCGCGTTCGGCCTGGCCTGGCGCCTGTTCCAGCAGGGCATGGGGCCGCTGGCCGACAACTGGCAGCTGCTGCTGGCGCTGCTGGCCGCGCTCTCGCTGGCGATCGGCAACGTGGTGGCAATCGCGCAGACCAACCTGAAGCGGATGCTGGCGTATTCCACCGTCTCCCACGTGGGCTTCCTGTTCCTGGGCGTCGCCGGCGGCGGGGCGGAAGGTTTCGCCGCCGCGCTGTTCTACGCGATCGTCTACGCGATCATGTCGGCGGCGGCCTTCGGCGCCATCATCATGCTCTCGCGCAAGGGCTTCGAGGCCGACCGGATCGAGGATTTCAAGGGCCTCAACGCCCGCAGCCCGTGGATGGCGGCACTGGTGCTCGTGATCATGGTGTCGCTGGCCGGCGTGCCGCCGCTGCTGGGCTTCTGGGCCAAGCTCGCCGTCCTCCAGGCGGCCATCGCCGGCGACCTGATGTGGCTGGCGATCGTGGGCATCGTGTTCGCGGTCATCGGCGCCTTCTACTACCTGCGGGTGGTCAAGGTGATGTACTTCGACGAGCCGTCCGGGGACGTGGTTGGCCAGCGCGAGGGCAAGGGCCTGCGCACCGTGTTTGCCGTCAACGCGCTGTCGCTGCTGGTGCTGGGCCTGTTCTGGAGCCCGCTGATGGAGCTGTGCCAGCAGGCGTTCGGCATCGGTTGAGCCTGGCGGGCCGGCGCGCTTGATCCGGCCCCTCCGGGGGCTTGCAATCAACGGCCGGTTTCGCCATAATTCTCAGTCTGTTGCGGGGTGGAGCAGTCTGGCAGCTCGTCGGGCTCATAACCCGAAGGTCGCAGGTTCAAATCCTGCCCCCGCTACCACAGTTATCTGCGACCGCGAAGCGGCGATCTCGGCAACGAGGTCGCCGTTTTCTTTTGTCACGGTGGCGGTGCCGATCAGGGTGGCCACCGCCTCGCGGGCGCGCGTGTTGCCCCGGGCGCGGTTGCCCAGGTCCGCCACCAGCGCCTGGTAGCGCTCGCGGGCGCGCGGCAGGATCCGCGCGGGTTCGACCGCCGCGGCAGCAGCGATCTCGCGTTCGGCGTCGGCCACGGCCGCCTCGGCTGCCTGCAGGGCCGCCTTGGTGCTGGGCGTGATGATGCCTTGGCGGATGGCGGCCATGATGTTGTCGCGCTCCCGCTGGGCGCCCTGCAGCCGCCGGCGCGCGGCGGCTGTGTCGGGTGCCTGGCGCTGCAGCGCGGCCTTGACGGCCCGCTGGAACCGCTGGAACGCGTCGTCGGAGAGCAGCTGCTCGCGGATCCCGGCGAGCATGGCCGCCTCAGCGTCCCGGATCGGGACGTGCACCGGCTCCCTGCAGGTGCCGCGATCCTTGGCCCTGGCGCAGCCGTAGCGGTAGCGGTCGACCACCACCAGCGGGCCGCCGCAGCAGCCACAGCGGAGCAGGCCGGAGAGCAGGTGCCGCGGCGGCCGGCCGGAGTTGGCCGTACCGGGGCGCTTCCTGCCGTTGATCAGCTGCTGGGCGGCTTCCCACTGCTCCGGCGTCACGATCGCGAGCTCGGGGCACTCCGTCACCACCCATTCCGACTCCGGGCGCTCCTGGCGGATCCGGCGCCCGGTTTCCGGGTGCTTCACCCACCGCGAGCGGTTCCAGATCTGGCGGCCGACGTAGATGGGATTGGCCAAGATGCCGATGCCGCGGCGCGGATCCCCACGGATGGCGGTGAGCGCCCAGGTGCCACCGCGCGGGGAGGGCACGCCCTCAGCGTTCAAGGCCTTGGCGATCTCGCGTGGGGAGCGGCCGGCGATGAAATCGGCGTAGATCCTGCGCACCACCGCCGCCTCGGCTTCATCGATCGCGCGCTCGCCCACGCCGGCCACCTGGTAGCCGTAGGGCAGCCCGCCGGCGCTGGCGCCCGCGAGGGCGCGGCCGGCCTGGCCGCGGTGGGTCTTTTCGGCCAGGTCATCCAGGTAGAGCTCCGACATCAGCCCGCGCAGACCGACGTCGGCCTTGTGCGACTTGCGGCCGGTGTCCACGCCGTCGCTGACGCCAATCAGGCGGACGCCGGCGAACGTGAGCCGGCGCACTGCCTGCTGGCACTCGACGGAGTCCCGCGACAGGCGCGAGAGGTCATCCACCAGGATGACGTCGAAGCGGTGGGCGGCCTCGAGCAGGGCACGGTAGCCGGGTCGGTCCTGGCGAGCTCCGGAGATCGCGGCATCGGTGAAGACCTCCGGCGCGCGCCAGCCCTCGCGTGTGGCGTAGGCCCGGCAGTTGCGCAGCTGGTCTTCCAGCGACGCCTCGCGCTGGGCGTCGGAGCTGTAGCGGGCGTAGGCGGCAACGCGCATGCGCGGACTCTAGGCCGCCTTGCGGTCGTGTGGAAGCGGGTGATTTTCACCCTGGGCGCCGGAATCGGCGTCATTGCTGGCCAGCTCGCGCAGATAATCCTCCACGGCAAGCTCGGCCAAAACGTTGATCAGCGTGGTGAGGGGGTCAGTCATCCGAAAAGGTCTCCTTGTCCTGAGGGGCGCGCCCTCACGGCCTTGAAAAGCTGGAAGCCCCAACGCCGGTCGTGGAAATCCCGGCCGGACTCCGACCACACGCCTGGCCCGCGCGGCCGCAGGCGCAAGCCAGCGTTGCCGTCGCATCGGTAGCCGTCGTCAAATGGCCTGCCGTCCTTCCAGCCCCATCGGCGGTACCGGACCAACGGCAAGCCAGGCCAGCCGTTGCCCATCGCTTGCGGATGCACGGCCAGCACTTCCGCGCAGTACCGGCGGCCAACAGGCCACAGGAACGTGCCGATTGGGGGCATGTGGTCGAACATCCAGGTGCCACGCGGCGGAGCGTCATGCATCGCGCGCCTCCGGAATCTTGATGGAGACGGCGCGGCGCTCCTGGTGGTGCTGGAAGCGCCGCGGCTTCAGGGCGGCGGCCAGCCATGGGAACCGCTGCCCCAGGCGCCGCCGCAGGCGATGGCTGCTGGCGTGCCGCATGTGCCCGCCGTAGCTGGCCACCCGGGCCTGCAGTTCCCGCAGCTGGGCCGGGGTGGCGCGGATGCGGCCGGCGCGCACGTGGGCGCCTTCCCATTCGGCCAGGGCCTGCATGGCGTGGCCCACGACGCGCCGCCGCACCAGCGTGTGCGTGGGGCGGATGACGTAGCCGAGGAAGTCCAGGCCGTCGGTGAGCTGCCGCAGGTGCGGCTCGGGCTTGAGCCTGAGGTTCAGGCGGTCGGCGATGAAGCCTTCGATCTGCGCCTGCCACGCCTGCAGCTGGGCGCGGTCATGGTGGAACAGGACGAAGTCGTCCACGTAGCGGATGTAGCGGCGCGCCTTGAGCGTGTGCTTGGCGAACTGGTCGAGTTCGTTGAGGTAGACGTTGGCGAAGAACTGGCTGCTGAGGTTGCCGATCGGCAGGCCACGCCCGGGCGGTGCGTTCTCAAGGCGCTTGTGGGGCGGCACCTGGACGCGCTCGGCGGCGGTGGCGCGGTAGTCGACGCCGGCATGCAGCGGGGAGCGCCGGAGCAGGGCGTGGGTGGCCTGCTGGACTGCGTCCGGGGAGCCGGCGCGCTCCATGCGGGTGCGCAGCAGGCGCCACAGGATGCGGCGGTCGATGCTGTTGAAGAAGTTGTGGATGTCCAGCTGCAGGTACCAGCCGCCGCCCTGGCCGCTGTGCACCTGGCGCACGAAGCTCTGGGCGCGGCGCACGGCGGCATGGCTGCCCTTGCCGGTGCGGTTGGCGTAGCTGTCGTGGATGAAGGCCGGCTCGAACAGGGCCTCCAGCTGCGGGACCAGCCAGTGGTGCACCACGCGGTCGGCAAAGTCCGGCGCGTGGATCTCCCGCGCCTTGGGCCGGGTGGCGATGAAGCAGGTGGAGCGGCGCGGCGCCCAGGTGCCATCGGTGAGCTCGCGCTCGAGCTGCAGCAGCTGGCCGATCCAGTCGCGCTCGAAGCGCAGCTGGTTGTGGCTGGGCACCTTGCTGCGGCGCGCCCGCCGCCAGGCCTGGTGAAGCGCCCGGAAGGTCGGCGCCCCCGCACCCTGAAACTCACCGGAACGGCGCACCGCGAGGGCGAACCCGTCGTTGTTGCGGTGGTTGTTGTTGACGTTGCCGTTGTTGAAGTTGACGTTCCACGCGGCCGACGAAGACCAGGCAGCCGCCTCCCCGGACACTTGCGACCCGGCTCCCCAGCCGAAGGGGTAGGAGAGCTTCGTCATGATTTGGCCCCCTCGGGGGCGGCCCGGGTACTCAGTTTCTGGCCGCGCTGCACGACGCCGCTGCGGGCTTGTGCACTCTGGGCCTTGGGGTGCTGTTGCTGGCGGTGCCAACCGCCTGCCTGCGCGCCAAGCGCATCAGCCTGGCGTGCAAGGTGCTCGAACTGACGGAAGCTGCCGAAGGCGCGCAGCAGCTTCGCCGTCTGGATTTCCTGCTTGAGCTCGTCGACCTGCCACACCAGCCGGGCCACCCAATACCGCGTGCGGTCGCGCTCGCGCCACGCGCGGTTGGCCGCGTTGTAAGTACGCCGGGCCTGCTGCCGCAAATCCGCGCCCACCTGGTAGCGGTGATAGCGCGGAAAGCGGCGCACGGCCTGCTCGATGTCAACGAGCAGGCGCTCGCAGGCCTTGATGATGGGCGGGGGCTGGTAGCGGGACGCCATGATCGACTCAGGCCAAGGTCAAACTACTGACCGGAACGGCGCACCGCGAGGGCGAACCCGCCGCCGTGGCGGCGGTAGTAGCTGACGCTGCCGATGTAGAAGCCGACGAGCCACGCGGCCGACGAAGACCAGGCAGCCGGGGTCTTGCTCCAGTACCAGTCGCTCTGGATGTCCCGGAAGAAATCCGTGTCGATGGCCGGGTTGTAGCGGCTGCGGTCGATGAGCAGCTGCAGCTCGTCGATGGTGGGCAGGTCCCAATCGCTGTGACCGGTGAGCGTGAGCGCCTTGCAGGCGGCCTCGCAGTCGGCGTGCGGCACGTCTTCGTCCACCACACTGGTGGCGCTGAAGGTGAGGCCGTGCTCGGGCAGGTGGACGGCCACCCACTCGGTGGCGTCGTCGGGCAGATGGGCGCCGTCGGCGCCGATCTTGATGTACTTGGGTTGGGACATGGTGGGTTCTCCTGGGAAGCGGAAGGGCAAAGGGACCAACTACTGACCGGAACGGCGCACCGCGAGGGCGAACCCGTCGCTGCTGCGGCGGTAGCCGAGGACGCCGCCGCCGTTGAAGACGACGCCCCACGCGGCCGACGAACACCAGGCAGCCGGGGTGCTGGTCCAGTGCCAACGGGCCTTCACGCGAGGGAAGGCGGTGGTGTCGATGGCCGGCTCGTGCCGGGTGTCGTCGACCAGGCCGGCGAGTTCGGCGCGGGTGGGCAGGCGCCAATCGTCATGACCGAGCAGGCGCAGCTGGCGGCACCGCTCGATGCAGTGCTCCTGGGTGATGCCGTCGTCTTCGTCGGCGGGGTCGCCCAGGGACTCGACGGACCACATCAGGCCGGTGGTGTTGTCGATCACCGCCACGTGGTCGGTGCGCGGGCTGTCGGCCTGGAGGTAGGTGCCATCGCCCAGCACCCGGGTGAAGCGGTGGCCGGCGGCGAGCATGGACTCGGCCACGGCAGCGCGGTGCGCTTCGAGCGAGACGGGCTCGTGGTGCTTGGGGTTGATCGTCAGGCGGGCGGCCGCATCGATGGTGATGTGGGTGTCGCCGACTTTGATCGACAGTTGGGTCATGGGCGTGTGCTCCTGGTCGTGAACGGAATGGGCGTTCAAGCTGGCACCGCCTGGGCGTCAGCCTGCTCTGTCGTGCCGCAGGGCGGCTCTGGGGGCGGCGGTTCCTGGGTGGCTGGCGTGGGGATGGTGGCCTCGAGCGCGGCGCGGCTGTCGATGTCGCGCAGCGGCATGACCAGGCCGTAGAGATCCTGGCCGATCGTGAACAGCACCGCGCCGGCGCTGTCGCCGCGGTGGTACATGCGCACCGGTGCGGTCTTCGCGGCCGTCGCCTGCACGCGCTGCAGCTGGCCAAGTGCCAGCGCGGCGTCGGGGCAGCCCGCGTGCCAGCCTTCCAGGCTGCCAAGTAGATCGTGCACATCGGGGAACTTGCCCTCAATGAGCGGCGCCGGGCTGATGTAGCTGGGCGCGCCGCCGGCGTCGACGATGAAGGTGCGGCCCTCCGGGGTCACGCGCACAAAGTCGCCGCCGGCCAGGTGGCGGGCGTGCTCGCGCTTGTTGATCGGCAGGATCACCGGGTGGTCGGCGTGGCCCTCGCGATCGCGCGCGGCCAGCAGGGCGGTGCCATCGGTGGCCACGGCCACCACGCCTTCATCCACCGGGATCACGGCCACGCCGCGCAGGTACCAGCGGATATCCTTGACCGCGGCGAACGGCAGGACGGTGGCCACCGCGCGGGCGGTGATCGACACGGCCGCGTCTTCGGCGGGGATTGCCTTGGGTTGGGACATGGGTTCTCCAGGTGCCGCCGGTGGCGGCGTCAGTCGATGTCGTCGATGTGCGGGATGCGCGGATCGCCGCGCCATGCCGGGATGGCTTGGGATACGGGCCGCGAGAGGTCGGCCGGCTGCAGTTGCTGCACCTGGCCGCCTGCCGACAGGAATCGCTCGAGGTCGGCGGCGAGCCGGCCGCGCGCGCGATCCATGGCGCGCACGGTGTTCAGGTGTATGGAGACCGCGGCCGTCATGGGCTGGCCACCATCGCCACCACGATCGGCAGCACCACGATGGCCACCGCGATCGCGCACAGCAGGCACTTGATGGCGCGGCTAGGGGGCGGGGCGAAGTTGGGCGTGGTGCGGCTCACGTTGTCGCACACGGCCCGGGCAAGCGCCCGGGTGTTCAGTTCATCCATGCGGGCACTCCCTGGGCCGCGCTCAACGGCGGCGAAGGCGGAAAACAGCGCCACCACGGTGGTGGCGCCGGCGAGAAACCACAGCGCGCCGGCCATCAGCGCGGCACCTGGGGCAGGCCGCGCAGCACGCGCAGGCCGCTCTGGATGGCCCAGCCGGTGCTGGCACCGTCATGCAGCTGGGCCATGGCGGTGTTCACCGCGCGGGTGCGGATGGCCTCGCTTGCGTGGATGCTGGTGGCGCGGGCGTTGATGGCGCGGCGCACGCTCTGCAGCACGGCCGGGCGGGCGGGCAGGCGGATGACGTTGGGCGTGGTGGCCATCTCAGCCTCCTACCGTGATGCGGGCGGTGGCGGGGCGGCCGGTGCTGGCGACGGCGCAGTGCATGGCCGCCAGGGCGTCTTCGATTTCCGCGAGGTCGCGGATGTCGTCGCCGGTGCGCAGCAGCAGGTCGATTTTCTCCTGGCCGGTCACATTTTCCGCAGCCCATTTGGCGCTGCGTTCGCGCTCGGCCTTCAGGGCAATCACCGCCAGGCGCAGCAGGCCGATGCGGGTGGTGTCGAGGATGAGCTCAGCCTTCATGGCCACCTCCCGGCGCTTTGGGCGGCGCGATGTCGGTGTTGAGCTCGCCCGGCATGTCGTCGCCGGCGAGCAGTTCCGCCTCGCGCTGCGCCGCGGACAGCGCGGCGGACTTGGCCAGCGCCTCGCTGGGCTGGATGTAGCCCTCTGCCGGATACGGGTCCGGCTCGGGCGGCATGAACCGGCGGGCCGCGGCACTGGGCGGCGGCAGCGGCGATCGCAGTTCCGCGCGATCGTGCGGGACCTGGCGGCGGGCGGCCATGTCAGCGGGCCTCCCATGCGAGGTCGCGGGCGCGGGCTGTGACGCGAGCGCTGAGCACGCGCAGCCGGCGGGTGCGGCGCTTCTGGTTGCGGCTGTGCTCGCCCTGGCTGCGGGCGCGCAGGGTTTCACCCCGGGTGTGATCGGCGCTGCTGCAGCGCCTCAGGCAGTTGGTGGCCGCCGGCGGCAGGGCCTGGCGGTGATCGTCTGCAGATCCACGGTTGTGCATGGCGCTCTCCCCGTTTCAGCGAACGTGCCGGGTAGTCGGCACGTGAGCGGAGAGTAAAGCATTGCTTTCCTAAGTGTCAAGCAGTGCTTTAGATGGCAGCCGATGTTCGTTGGTAATGTTCACGCGACCCGGGTGGGCAGGGTTGCGGCGGTTTAATGCCGATGATCGGCGTCGGCTTACAAGGGGAGTTCACCGTTGGCGGAGCGCAATAGCGGCTGTTTCGGCTTGATTGTGGCGGCGGTCGCCGTCTTGGCATTGCTCATCTTCTTGGGCGGGCGCGACGCTGATCGCGCTGGCAGCCCAGACTCGCGGAAGCCGGACCCGCCACGCCTGGCACAGGCTGGCTACTTCAAGGACTCGCAGGGCAACCGTATTTTCACCCTGGAGATGCCGCCGGGCTTCAGCGAGTCCCAGGCACTGGCTGACGCACGTCGCAGGCCTTACACCAGTGGGCAGGTGACCGGCGCGTACTATTTCGACCACCGCACCAGCATCCCGCGCGATGGCATCACCCGCGCGGGAAGCTTCTTCGCCGCAAACGACGTGCTGTACGAAACTGCGGGCCTTTCGGCTTGGCGCTATGCCTTTGTGAAAGGCCCGGACGGCGGAGAGCAATTCGTAGATTGCACCCGCGATCGGGAATCCGGCCTCTGCAGGGGCGACTAGTTCCAAGCAGGGCCATCAAACCTCGCGCTCGGATCGGACCCAGACCAGCCGGAGCGGTGGGGTTCTACGCGGTTTTTTGAGCGGCGTGGGCGAGTGCCTGGGCCGCGTGCAGCTCGAGTAGCTCGATCCCGGCCACCAGTGCCGGGTTCCCTTCGACGGCTTGGTTTCTTGTGGTCGGATCCAGCAGGAGTAGATCCACCGCGTGTTGGATCTCAGGACTCGCCTGGCTGTAGGCCGCCCATAGTGTCTCGGCCGCCACGCTTCGTCGACGCGCTGGGGGCAGGTCGCCGTACGGTGGCGGCGCCTCGGATTCGACTCGAAAGCTCTCGCCATTACCCGCATCTGGCATGAACGTCGACAAGGGGACGCCGGTGATCCGTGCCAGCGCCGGAAGCCGACGCTTGTCGATCCGGCCTGTGCGTAGCCAGCCGGTGATTGCCTGCTCAGTCACGTCGAGCTCGGCCGCGATGTAGGCGTGTGTGTGGCCGCTTTGTTCGATCGCGGCCCGGATCGCCTTGCGCATGGCTTCATTATCAAGCATTGCTTGATAGTTCCGCATTTGCGGCGGGGGTGGTAGAAAGCAACGCTTGACCTAACCTAAAGCGATGCTTTAGGATTCGGGAATGAATGCAATTTCGAGAGTTGTGGAGGGGATCGAAGGGGGCCAAGCGGCGCTCGCTAGAACCCTGCATGTCACTCCCCAGTTCGTGAGCCAGTGGGTGACCGGGAAAAGACCGGTCCCTCCGCGTGCGGCGCTGGCGATCGAAGAGATGTTCGGCGTGTCGCGCCATGAATTACGGCCGGACGTCTTTGGCCCGGTGCCTGGCAAGCAAGCGGAGGCGAGCTGAGATGCGGCGCATGGAACAGCACCGCCACCAGGCGGCCCTGCAGGTCCCGCATGGGCGAAAGTCGAACGGCGTTAGCGTTGATGTTGGCCATAGCTGCCCATTCTTTGGCCCCACGTGGGGAATCAGGGGGATCATTCCGTCCCCCTGGTTCCCCAAGGGCGGGGCGCAGGCATGACGGACGGCGTGCACCAGCTCACCTTGAGCCTTGAGCCGGGCCTCGCTGTGCGGCATCGCACGCTCAAGGATTGCGTGGCTGCGGGGATCTTCCAGCGCGGCGTGGTGAACGTGGCCGGCCGCATCGATCGCCAGCCCTCGCACCTGAGCGAGGCGCTCAGCGGCGGCGACCGCCGCAAGTTCGACGTCGACGACCTCGAGGCCTACATCCGCGAGTTCAACGACACCACGCCCATCCTCTACCTGGCCGCCAAGTACCTGCGCGACCCGGCCGTGACGCAGCAGGAGGCGCTGTCGAAGCTGGCCTCCCTGGCTGACCTGCTGCCGGGGCTGATGGCCGCGGCCGGGCTGGATCCGCGCGCGGCGGCTGTTGCGCGGGGGCGGGCGCGTTGATGGCCCGCTACCGGCGCCCCTGGGAACGCCTGCGGCCGGTGGTGGTCACCGCCGCCAGCCAAGCCGGCATGCAGGCCGCGCTGGCGGCGCTGCGTGAGCCGGCCCTAGAGCCGGTGACACCGGAGCACTGCCTGGCCCAGCGCGAGCAATGGCGCCGCGAGGATGAGGCCCGCCGCGCCGCGCAAGGCTGCCTGGAGTTACGCCAATGAGTTACCTAAACGCCCTCGCCAAGCTGACGGCTGCCGAGGCCGATCTCCTGCGCGCGAAAGCGAAGGCTGTGGGCTGCCCGCTGGTCAGCCAGAGCCTTTCGGCGCGCGCCAGCCTGAAAGCTCTTCAGTTAAAGCAAATCGCAGATCGTCAAAAGACATCGCGTTTACTTGGGAGGGAAGCCAGTGATGCTTCTTGAGCAGGTAGAACCGCACCGCTTCGTGCCCGCTCAGGCCCGACCATTTGTGCTTCTCGGCGAGTTCATCGCCAAACAGCTCCAGCTGTGCGTTCAGCTGGCCATTGGCCTCGTGATAGCGCTGGCGCACCTGGTGCATGGTCTCTGCTTTTTTCTTGCTCATGTCGGCCTCCGGTGGTGGTTGTGCTCCTTGTCAAGCGCAGCCTACCACCGGCAGGCCGGCATCTTGTTCGTGCAACTCCGGGAGGGACCGCCGGGGGGCTGAGGATGAAAAGGGATCAACTGAAAAGGGGAAGGGTCGACGTCCAGGCGTTGAGGGCCAGGCTCGATATCGTCGAGGTGGTTGGCGCCTATGTGCAGCTCAAGAAAGACGGGCGCGAGTACAAGGCGTGCTGCCCGTTTCATGATGAGCGCACGCCATCGTTCTACGTGTCGCCGGCCAAGGGGTTCGCGCATTGCTTCGGTTGCGGTGCCCACCACGATGCCATCGGCTTTGTGCAGCGGTATGAGGGCATCGAATTCCTGGAGGCCTGCGGGCGCCTTGGCGCGGACCGCTTTGCGCCTTCGCCGGAGGCTGTACCCACGCGGGTGGCGCTGCCGCCGCCGGATGCGGTGTGGGTGCCGGTGCTGCCGGTGCCGGACCATGCGCCGGAGCTGATGCAGGACAGCGGCTGGACGGTGCCGCTGTGGAACCCGAAGCGTGAGCGCTTCACCCGCATGAAGCCGGAGACGGTGTTCGACTACCGCGACCACGACGGCGCGCTGCTGGGCTACGTGCTGCGCTGCCTGTTCAAGGATGGCGGCAAGTTCACGCCCACCATCACCTGGTGCATCGGGCCGGACGGCGCGATGCAGTGGGTGGTGCAGCACTTCCCGCGGCTGCGCCCGCTGTACGGGCTGGATGCCCTGGCTGCCAAGCCCGACGCGCCCGTGCTGCTGCCCGAGGGCGAAAAATGCCGCGCGGCTGGCGCTGGCGCGTTGGCGATGTACGCGGTGGCCAGCTGGCCCGGGGGCGGCAACGCCATCCGCCACGTGGATTGGTCGCCGCTGGCCGGCCGCGACGTGGTGCTGTGGCCGGATGCGGACCCGCCCGGCATGGCCACCATGGTGGGCAGCGTGGACGTGCGCGGGATGCTGGCCAAGGAAGGCATCGTGCACCTGCTGCACAAGGCCGGCGTGCGCTCCATGCGCCTGGTGGATCCGCACGGCATGCCGAAAGGCTGGGACATCGCCGACGCCGTGGCCGAAGGCTGGACGCCGCGGCAGATTGCCACCTGGGCGGCCCAGCGCGTGCAGGACGTGGAGCTGGTGCCGGCATGAGTACTCAACGGCGCCGGCTCCAGGTGGTGGCATCCGATGGCGGCAGCACGGCCGGCGGCGGGCAGGGCGGCGGCGAGCTGGGCGATGCAGCGTGGAAGCAAGCGCTGGTGCTCAACCGCGAGGGCGCAGTGGTGGCATCGCCACACAACTTGCTGCTGATCCTCGAGCACGATGAGGATCTGCACGGCCTGTTCTGGCTCGATGAGTTCGGCAACCGCGTGGTGGTGTCGCGCGATCCGCCGTGGCACGGCGGCAGCCGTGATGAGTTCACCGAGGTGGATGCCATCGAGCTGGCCGCCTGGCTGGGGCACCCCAGCCGCTACGGCATGGTGGTGAAGACCGGCCTGGTGCTGGAAGCGGTGGAAGCAATCGCCCGCCGTCGCCGGAGGCATACGGTTCGCGAGTACTTGCAGTCGCTCGAATGGGACGGCAAGCCGCGCGTGGGCCGCATGTTCGTCGACCTGTTCGGCGCTGAGGAAACCCCGTACCACCTGGGCGTGGGGCCGTGCTTCATGGTGTCGGCCGTCTCACGTGTGCTGTGGGCGGATCCGCGCCAGCCGTCGAAAGGATCGAAGGTCGACTTCATGGTGGTGCTGGAAGGCGGGCAGGGCGCAGGCAAGACCACGGCCGTGCTCGAGCTGTTCGGTGCCGAGTGGTACGCGGAAGCGACCGAGTCACCCGCGCACAAGGATTTCTATCAGACCCTGCGCGGCCGCTGGGGCGTGGAGATCGGCGAGATGGACAGCTTCAACAAGGCCGACGTGGCCAAGGTGAAGCAGGCGATCACCACGCGCTTTGACGTTTATCGCCCCAGCTACGGGCGCACGGCGCGAAGCTTCCGCCGCGAGTGCGTGTTCGTCGGCACCGTGAACAAGGATGACTACCTGCGCGACGAGACCGGCGCGCGGCGATTCCTGCCTGCCAAGGTTGGGCGCATCAACATCCCGCGCCTGGTGGAAGAGCGGGACCAGCTCTGGGCGGAAGCGGTGCACCTCTTCAACCAGGGCTTCCACTGGTGGGATCTACCCGAGGGCGCGCAGCGCGAGCAGGACGATCGATTCAGCGAAGACGTCTGGACCGAGCGCGTGCTGCGATGGATCACCGGCAAGGCAAGCGACAAGCAATACGATCACCTGGGCGCCAGCGAGCGCGGCAAGAACGGCGAGCCGCTCGAGTTCTCTACCGGCGACGTCCTGACCTTTGCACTGCACGTTGATCCTGGCCGCCAGGACCGCGCCGCCGCGATCCGCGTGGGGTCGATCCTCGCGCGCCTGGGCTGCAAGCATTACCGGCCACGGTCGCGCTCTAACCGCGTGCGGGTCTATTTCCTTCCGGCCGATGGTCAAGGGGGGTCCGATGGGTAGCGCGGTCCGATGTGGTCCATACGGGTGGTCCAATCGAACAACCGCGCAGTTGCGGGGTTGGTCCAATGGTCCAATCACTTTTAGGGATTTCGCCCGCGTAAGAGAGCGGCAGCCCTTCATCACCTGTGCGATCAAAAACACAATGGACCAATTGGACCATTGGACCAGCCCAACAGCGGCGCGGGGTTCGAGCGGTCCGATGCCCGGTCCAATCGGCTGGCGGTGTGGACCGGGGGGCGATGAAGGGCGGGTGGTCCGCCGGGCCGCGGGTCCTTCCTGGACCCCCGCCCATGCGACGGCTGACTCGCGAAACCTCGCTAGGTTTTGTGGTGGGGAGTTGGTGAACTTGGTGAACTTTGGGGGGGCAGGATGACCGCCGACCAGGTGCCGGAGCGGGTGACGCAGACCGGCTACGCGCAGTTGCGCGGTTACGCGAAGTCCTACGTGACCAAGCTGAAAAACCAGCAGCGCCTGGTGCTGGACGAAGACGGCCTGGTGTTGGTGGCCCAGACCGACGCCGTGATCGCTGCGCTGCGCGATCCGACGCGAGGCGGCGACCGGACCGGCAAGCGTCGGCGGCGCGAGGCCCCGGCTGCGCCGGCGGCCGCCCCGGCGACGAACGGGCAGCCTGCCGGCGACGGCGAGCTCTCCTACACCGACGCTGCGCGACAGGAAAAGATCGAGCGCACCCGCCTGCTGCAGCTTGAGATCGCGGAAAAGGCTGGCGCTCTGGTGCCGCGCGAGCAGGTCGATGCCGAGATGTTTCGGCGTGGCCGGCACGGCGTCGAAGCCCTGATGTCGATCAAGGATCGGCTGAGTGCTCGCCTGGCGGTGGAATCCGACGTGCACAAGATCGAAGCCATGCTGGATGTCGAGCTGCGGCGCGTCGCGAAGATCATCGCCTCCGGCGAGGCCCTTGCCGGCGAGGTCGCGCCGTGACGCTGCCGCTGCCGCCCACCACGTTCCTGGAAGGCGTGCCGCTGGCTGACGGGGTGCGCACCGTCGCCGATGCCTGGCGCCGCGGCTGGACGCTGCCCGATCCGCAAACCCTGTCGGCGTGGGCCGATGAGTTCCGCAAGGTCAACCGCGCGGCAAGTGACCGCGCCGGCGACTGGGAAACGGCCCGCGTGCCGTATCTGCGGCAGATCATGGATGACCTGTCGGTTGAGTCGACGGTACGACACGTCGACCTGATGAAATGCACGCAGGTGGGCGGCACTGAGGTGCTGAACAACTGGTGCGGCTATGTGATCGACCACGCGCCCGGCCCGATGATGGTGGTGCAGCCCACAGTGGAGATGGCGGAGCGCTGGTCGAAGCAGCGCCTGGCGCCGATGCTGGTGGATATGCCGTGCCTGGCGGACAAGATCCCGCCCGCGCGGTCGCGCGACAGCGGCAACACCACGCTGATGAAGGAGTTCCCGGCCGGGTTCCTGGTGATCACTGGCGCCAACAGCTCCAGCGGCCTGCGGTCCATGCCGGTGAAGTACCTGGGCATGGATGAAATCGACGAATACGAGGGTGACCTGAACGATCAGGGCAGTGCCCTCGAGCTCGCCGAACGGCGCACGTCGAGCTTCTTTCGCCGAAAGATCCTGTGCATCAGCACCCCCACGCTAAAAGGGGCGAGCGCGATCGAAAAGCGCTTCCTGCTGGGCACGCAGTATCGCTATCGCGTGCCATGCCCGCACTGCAACGGCCTGCAGCTGCTCGAGATCGAACAGCTCACGGATGACGCCCGGTACCTGTGTGTGCTCTGCGGCACCTTGATCGATGAAGTGGCCAAGCCCGGGATGATGGCTGAGGAGAACGGGGCCAAGTGGCAAGCCGGTCGGCCGGAGATGATCGGCCAGCGCCACAGCTATCACATCAACGCGCTCTACACGCCCCTGGGTGATGGCTATAGCTGGGGCGAGATCGTGGAGATGCGGGCGGAAGCCAAGCGCAACGCGGAAGAGCGTGTCACGTTCAGCAACACGATCCTCGGCTTACCGTTCGAGGGCGCCACGCAGCGGGTGGAAGCCAACGAGCTGCTCGAGCGCAGGGAGCCCACCTGGAAGCGCCGCGAGCTGCCGCCCGGCTGCCTGCTGCTCACCGTGGGCATCGACGTGCAAGCCAACCGCTGGGCGGTGCTGATCGCGGGCTGGGGGCGGGGCGAGGCCTGCTGGTTCGTGGATTACGTCGAGATCCCGGGCGACCCGACGCGAGAGGAAGACTGGGCCGCGCTGGAAGAGGTGGTATTCGCGCCGCTGGCCAACCGCTACGGCGTCCAGGTGCGCGCCAGCTGCATCGCGATCGACTCCGGCAACTGGACGCACGAGGTCTACGGCTGGGTGCGTAAGCACCAGGCCCGCGGCGTGATCGCGCTCAAGGGTATGCGCGAGACAAACAAGCCGGTGATCGGCCGCCCGAGCGCGCAGGACGTCAACTGGCGCGGCCGCACCATCCGCGGCGGCATCCAGCTGTGGCCCGCCGGCGTCAACACCACGAAGAACACGCTGTTCGCGCGCCTGGGGGGTGATGACGGCCTCGAGGTCGACCAGCGGCGCTGCCACTTCCCCTCCGACATGCCGGCCGACTTTTTCGACCAGCTCACGGCGGAGGTGTTCGACCTCAAGCGGAAGCGTTGGGTGGTGCAGAACAGCCGCCGCAACGAGGCCTGGGACTGCTGGGTGTACGCCTACACCGCCGCCTGCCACCCGCTGGTGCGGGTGCACGTGCTCCGCGAGGCCGACTGGGCCGCGCTGGAAGCCAAGCTCGAGCCGGCCAACCGCGACCTGTTCGCGGCCGCCGACGATGATGACGGGGAGACCACCACCGATGAACAACGCACCGAAGCCGCGCCGGCGAAGCAGCCCGCGCCAGCCCCAGAGCCAGCCGCCGCGCCGGCCCGCCCAGCTCGCCCTCGCGGCGGGTTCGCAACCCGCTGGTGAGGCCGCCCAGGCGGAGCTCGACATCGTCAGGGACATCCTGAAGCGGGTGAGCGAACTGGTGCCGAGCGTCCATCTGGACGACCTGCGGGGTATCGAGGTCGCGGTGCGTGAGGACTGGGGCGGGTCCCGCCCCTATGTGACCAAGCGAGGTGAGGCCCACCAGGCTCGCCTGTCGCGGCGTGACCAGGCGATCCGCGATCAGTTCGGACGCGGCGAGCCGATCCCGCTGCTGGCACGCCGATGGGGACTGACCGAGCAGTGGATCAGGCGTATCGTCCGCTGACGCTTTTGCGAAAGTGGTTTGCCTTATCTGCTTTCGTTTTCGTCGGTAGCGTCCTTCCCATGCTGCCCACGACCCCGCCTTGTGAACTGACCGCCGGCGACAGCGCCTCCTGGTCGCCCGACCTTCCCCAGACCCCGCCGCCTGCCTGGAGTGTGACCTACACGCTGATCGGCGCGGAAGCCGTGCACTCGGTATCCGCGACGGCCGACGGCGACCGCCACGTGGTGGCGCTGAGCTCCGAGGATACCGGCGGATGGGCTCCAGGCCGGTACCAGGTGCTGGGCCATGCCTCGCGCGGCGATGACCGCACCACGTTCCACCGCAGCGAGCTGGTGGTGCACCCGGACCCGGCCCAGGCGGCGCCGACGGATCCGCGCAGCCACGCGCGCCGCGTGCTGGACGCGATCGAGGCCTTCCTGGAAACCGGAGACCAGGTGGCTGGCCAGGTGCAGATTGCCGACCGGCGCATCGCCATGATCCCAATCCCTGACCTGCTGGCCATGCGCGACCGCTACCGCGCTGAGGTGGCGCGCGAGAGCGGGCAGGGCGTGGGCGGCCGCGTGTACACGAGGCTCGGCTGATGGGGCGCGACACGGCGGCAGGCACGCAAGCCCGCACAGCCGCCCTGGCCGCCGCCATCGATCACGCGCGCGCGCAGGGCGCGCAGGCGGCCATGCCGCGCCAGGGGCGCCGGTCGTTCGATGCCGCTGCCGTCGGCCGCCTGACCGAGGGCTGGCTCGGCTCCCTGCAGTCGCTCAACGATGATCTGCGCGGCCAGCTCGACCGCGTGCGCGCCCGTTCGCGCGACATGGCGAAGAACAACGAGCTGGGCGCCCGGTTCTTCAACCTGATCGTGAACAACGTCGTGGGCCCCAGCGGCTTCGTCTACCAGGCGAAGGCGATGGACCCCAACGGCAAGCCGGACAAGGCGGCCAATGACGCGCTGGAGTGGTACGTCTGGAACTGGATGAAGCGATGCGACGTCGCCGAGCGGCTGCGCTTCGTCGACCAGCTCCGGGTGCAGGTGCGCACGCTCGCCCGCGATGGCGAGCTGATCTGGGTGATCCATGAAACGGCCGACGGTGTGCGGCTGCAGATGATGGACCCGGCCACGCTGGACCACACGATCAACGTGGACCGGACCCCGTCGGGCACGCGGATCGTCATGGGTGTGGAGATGGACGGCTCCGGCCGGCGCCTGTTCTACCACTTCCGCCGCCGGCATGATCCATTGGTGGAGCGGATCCCCGCCCGCGACGTGATCCACGCCTTCATCCAGACCGAGCCTGACCAGGTACGCGGCGTGCCCTGGCTGCATGCCGTGATGCGCCGCATGCACGACCTCAACGGCTACCGCGAGGCGGCCGTGATCGCAGCCCGGGTGGGCGCGGCCAAGATGGGCGTGTGGACCACTCCCGATGGTGGCATGCCCCCTGGCAGCGCGCGCGAGGGCAACACCAGCGTGACGGATGCCGAGCCGGGCCACTTCGACTACGCGCCCGACGGCTACAAGCTCGAGGCCTGGGACCCGACCTATCCGCACGATCAGTTCGACAGCTTCTGCAAAGAGGCCATCCGCGGCATCGCCTCAGGCGTGAACGTGAGCTACCACTCGCTGGGCAGCGACCTGAGCAGCATCAACTTCACCAGCATACGCGCCGGCGCCCTGGAAGATCGCGATTACTGGATGGTGCTGCAGGACTGGCTGGTCAACGTGGCGCTGGACCCCATCGCCGAACGCGTCATCCGCCATGGCCTGGCCCACGGAAAGATCCTGTTCCCCAGCGGCTATCCGCTGCCGCTGGCCAAGCTGGAAAAGTTCCAGGCGCACGAATGGCAGCCCCGCCGCTGGCAGTGGGTGGATCCGCTGAAGGACATGAACGCCGCGATCGCCGCCATCAACGCCGGCCTGGACAGCCCGCAGGCAATCGCTGCGCGCGCCGGGCGCGACGTGGAAGACGTGCTGGATGACATCGAGCGGTTCCAGCAGATGTGCCGGGATCGCGGCATCACGTTGGGCGGGCTGCAGTTGGCGCCGGACGGGGCGGAGATTACGCCCGACCGGTAAGGAAAGTGGTTTGCCTTATCGAGTTTCGTTTTCAGCGGGAGCATGTCGTTATGACCAATCATCAGATCCCCAAAGAGCTGCAGCCAGGCGCCACGATCGAGCGATCGTTCCAGATCGCCGGCGCGCGCAATATCGATGAAGAGGCGCGCACCGTCGAGGTCGCCTTTTCGTCGGAGTTCCCCGGCGAGCGCTTCTGGGGCGTCGAAATCCTCGATCACAGTCCCGGCAGCATGCGCACCGAACGGCTGCTGGCCGGCGGCGCGGTGCTGGTGGATCACGACTCCCGCGATCACGTGGGAGTGGTGGTGTCGGCAAGGACGGACGCGGACCGGGTAGGTCGCGCCACGTTGCGCTTCGGGAGGAGCGCCCGCGCCAGCGAGATCTTCCAGGACGTGATCGACGGCATCCGGCCCAATGTGTCGGTCCGCTACCAGATCCATGAAGCCGTGCTCGAAAAGGTCGAGGGCGGTAGTGAGATCTACCGGATCACCGACTGGGAGCCGCTTGAAATCAGCATCGTCTCGGTGCCGTTCGACCCCACCGTGGGCGTCGGCCGCGGCCGTGGCGATCCGCCTTCCGACCATCCAAGGAGTGCCACCATGGCAGACCAGAAAGACACCCCGGCCGCGAAGCCGGACGCCGCCGCCTCGGGCGGTGACAACGCCGCCGAGCGCCGCCACGGTGCCGACGCGGAGCACCAGCGTGCATCGGAGATCATCGCGATCGGCGAGGCCTACGCCTCGCACGGTGCCGACAAGCTGATCCCCGAGGCGATCCGCAGCAAGATGAGCGTCGACGCGTTCCGCGCGAAGGTGCTCGAGCACCTGGCCAAGGAGCCCAAGCCCTCCGCCGACGTGGGCATGTCGGACAAGGAGGTGCGCCAGTACAGCTTCGTGCGGGCGCTGCATGCGCTGGCCAACCCGACCGACATGCGCGCCCGCGAAGCAGCCGCATTCGAGTTCGAGGTGGGTCGCGCCGCTGCGGAGAAGAGCCACAAGGAGGCCCGTGGCCTGATCGTGCCGTTCGACGTGCTGCGCACGGCGACCGAGCAGCGTGAGCTGGTAGTGGGCACCCCGACCGCCGGCGGCCACCTGGTGGCCACCGACCTGCTCAGCGGTTCGTTCATCGAGCTGCTGCGCAACGCGATGGTCATCAATGGCCTGGGCACCCGGTTCCTGACCGGGCTGGTGGGCAACATCGCGGTCCCGAAGCAGACCGGTGGCGGTACCATGGCTTGGGTGACCGAGGGCAACGCGCCGTCGGCCAGCGACCAGGCGTTCGCCCAGGTGGCCATGAGCCCGAAGACCGCGGCGGCCCGTACGCAGATCAGCCGCAAGCTGCTGCTGCAGAGCTCGATCGACATCGAGAACTTCGTGCGGCAGGACCTTGCGACCGTGGTCGGCCTGGGCATCCAGCAGGCGGCGATCAACGGCTCCGGCGCCTCCGGACAGCCGCGCGGCATCCTCAACACCTCGGGCATCGGCTCGGTGGTGGGCGGGACCAACGGCGCCGCCCCGGACTGGGAAGACATCGTCGACCTGGAGACCGAGGTCTCGGTGGCCAACGCCGATGTCGGCAGCCTGGCGTACCTGACCAACGCGAAGGTGCGCGGCAAGCTGAAGAAGACCTTCGTCGACGGCCCCGGCACCGGCGAGCGCGTCTGGCAGCCGGGCGAAACGCCGCTCAACGGCTACCGCGCGGCGGTCACCAACGCGGTTCCGGGCAACGGCACCAAGGGCACGGGCACGAACCTCTCGGCGATCATCTTCGGCAACTTCGCCGACCTGATCATCGGCATGTGGGGCGGCCTGGACCTGCAGGTCGATCCGTACAGCGCCGGCGACAGCGGCGCGGTGATCGTCCGGGCGTTCCAGGACGTGGACGTGGCGGCCCGGCACGCGGAGAGCTTCGCCGCGATGACCGATGCGATCACCGCCTGATCGCGGCTGGACATGCTGCCCGGCCTGTACCAGCGCATGAGCAACCGGCTCGCCCAGGTGATGGGCGAGCCGGTTGTGTTTGTCGTGGGCGCCGCGGAAGTCCCCGCGCAGGCCCACTACCGCGCGCCCTGGGAGGGCCACGACGCCAGCGGGTTCCCGGTGGAGTCGCAGCAGCACACCCTGGACATCCCCACCGCGAGGCTGCCGGCTGGCGTGGTGGAAGGCGGCACGGTGCTGGTGCGCATGGCTGCCCTGCGCATCACCGAGATCAGCGCCGATGACGGCGGCATGACCCGCATCCTGGCAGCGGAGCTGCGCGCGTGAGCTCCGGCATGCTCACCATGAACGTCGACGCCCGCCAGCTCGAGCGTGCGCCGCGCGTCGTTGCGCGCGCCTGGGTAGTGGCCGGCAACCGCGCCGTGCGCCGCACCACGCAGTGGGCACGCACGCATGGCTCGCGCGCGATCGCGCAGGCCGAACAGATCCCGGTCGGGCGCATCCGCAAGCGCATGCGCGGCCAGGTGCAGAAACAGCCGAACGGATCCCTGGTGGGCAAGGCGTGGTTCGGGCTCAAGCCCATGCCGGCGTCCTACGCAGGCAAGCCCCGGCAGCTCCGCCGCGGTGGCACGCGCGCAGGCAAGCACAGCTGGGAGGGCGGCTTTGTCGCCACCATGCCCAACGGCCACACCGGGATCTTCGAGCGGATGGGGCGCTCGCGGCTGCCGATCGTGGAAACCATGCTGCACCTGGAAAAGGCGCCCGACGCCCTGCGGCCGGTGGAGCGCCAGATCCCGGAGCAGCTCTCGAAGGCGCTGGAGCAGGAGCTCAAGTACGAAATGCTGAAACAGCAGGGGGGCGCATGAACGCGCAGGTACCCGAGGTACGCCACCCGGTGATCATGCGGCTGATCGAGGCCGCGCTGATCGCCATTCTCACGGCAACGGTCACCAGCTACGCCAACCAGCGCGTGCTGACCGAGCGCCTGAACCACATGCGCGTGGACATCAACTCCACCAAGGCGCAGGTGGACAAGATCTACAACGACATCTACTGCCCTTACGGGCGCTGTCCGCCTGCGCTGCTGCCGGGGGGTGACCAGTAATGGCGGACACGCCCAACCTCTTTGCCCTGGAATCGGTGCTGCTGGACGCCCTGCGCGCCGCGCTGCCTGCCAACGTGCAGGTGGGCAGCGGCGCCAACCTGGTGGGCCGGCAGAACCTGGCCGGCCTGTGCCCGGCGGTGCTGGTGACCCCCGCCGAATCGATGGTGGGCGGCGCCGACGATGACCCGGAAGAGGGCGACACCGTCACCGTCGAGGACGAAACCTGGACCGTCACCGCGCTGGTGGAATTCGTGCGCGATCGCAAGGACCTCACCGCCAACTTCCAGGAGGCCGGCGAGCTGCTCGGGCGCGCCTACAGCGCGCTTCAGGGCCTGCGCGCACCCGGTTACCGCACGCTGGTCTACACGGGCCGCCAGCCGCCGGCGCCGACGGAGCAGGGCGTCTGCGAGTGCTCCATTGATTTCACCGTCACCCGGGCGTTCGCCCCGGTCGAACCCTGAGGGAGAACCCACCATGCTCAACCACGCGAAATCCAAGAAGACCATCGGCGCCGGGCGCCTCTACTTCGAGATCACCAACGCCCTGGGCGTGCCGATCGACGGCGGCGGCGAGGTGTACCTGGGCGACTCCCCGGGCTTCGCGCTCACCGTGGAGAGCGAGAGCCTGGAAGACTGGACCAGCGACGGCCCGATCGCTGAAAAGGACGTCGACGTGGCCATCCGCGTCAACCGCAGCTTCAACCTGACCACCAAGAACATCAGCTTCGAGAATCTCGGGCTGTTCGTGATCGGCACCGCGGCGCAGGTGCAACAGGCTGCCGGCTCGGTGACGGATGAAGAGATCGCCAGCGTCACCCCTGGCCGCTTCTACCAGCTGGGCGCCACCTCCGGAAACCCGACCGGCGTGCGCGGCGTGACCAGCGTGGTGGTGACCGACGACGACGTGAGCCCGGTGACGTTCGACCTCAACGACGATTACGAGCTCGATGCCGCCACCGGCCGTATCCGCATCGTCGAGGGCGGCGCCATCACCCAGGGCACCACGCTGCTGGTCTCCTACACCACGCCGGCCAACACCCGCGGCCAGGTCACCACTGACAACCTGGGCGCCAAGTATGGCCGCCTGCGCTACGTGGAAGACGCCACCTTCGGCGAGCCGAAGGACGTCTACGCCCCGTTCGTGCAGCTCAAGCCCACCGGTGAGCTGCCCTTCAAGAGCCGCGACAGCGTGCAGCAGATGGGCTGGGAGGTGAGCGTGCAGTCGCCGCCGGCCGGTGGCTCCGCGCTGTACATCGACGGCCGCCCGCAGGCCACCTGACGTGGTGGCAGACCGCGCCAACATGCCGCCGCCGCCACCGGATCCCAGCCAGGACCTGGGCATCGGCGGGCTGGTCCCCAGGGAGATGGTGGCCACGATCGCTGGCGAGCGTCTGACCTTCCGGGCGCGTGGGCTGGTTGAGCTGGCGCGCATGTATCAGCACGTGAAGCCGGCCATGGAGCTCCTGGAGTCAGCGCCTGAGGGCGCTGACATCAGTGATGGGCTGATCTCGGCGCTCACCGACGAGGCAGCCGCCCAGGGGCTGCTGGCGGCTGCCGCGATCGGCGTCGACAAGCCGCTCGAGTGGGTGGCCGAGCTGGGCGGCACCGACCAGCTCGAGCTGGTGTCCCGCGTCCTGGAGGTGAACGCGGATTTTTTCGCCCGGCGCCTGTTGCCGACGATGGCCAAGACCGTGGCGAGCTGGATGGCCCGCCTCTTGGCTGGGCAGGGCTCATCCAGCTCCTTGTCGACAACGGGCACCCGCCAGACGCAATAGCCGATTACACCGTCCAGCGTCTGTGGTGGCACTTGGGCGGCATCCAGCGATGCAGGGAGCGGGAGCGCATCGCGATCGAGAGCAGGGCACAGGAACGTAACTGAATGTCGAGCAAGTCCGTCCGCTTCAATATCGACCTCACCGCCAACCCCGACGCGGCCCGGCGGCTCTCGGCCGCGTTGTCGAAGGTGGGGCGCGACGGCCAGAAATCCGCGCGCGACATCGATCGCGGGTTTGCCAGCGTGAGCAATCGGCTCGGCTCCCTGCGCGGGCTGCTGGCCAGCCTGGGCGGGGCGATGTTGTTCCGGCAGATGATCCAGAACACCATCCGCCAGGAAAACGCCATGCGCCAGCTCGAGGCGCGCCTGCAGTCGACTGGCCATGCCGCTGGCCTGACCCACAAGGAGCTGGTCGACATGGCGGCGGGCTTCCAGCAAGTCACCACGTTCGGCGACGAGGCCGTGATCGAAGGCCAGGCGTTGATGCTGACCTTCACCAACATCGGCCGCGAGGTGTTCCCCCAGGCGCTGGAAGCCGCGCTCAACCTGTCCACCGGCATGGGCACCGACCTGACCAGCGCGGTGCGCCTGGTGGGCCGTGCGCTGCACGATCCCGTCCGCGGCCTGACCCAGCTCAGCCGGGTGGGCGTGACGCTGAGCAAAGAACAGGAAACCCTGGTGCGGCGCCTGGTGGAGACCGGCCGGCACGCCGAGGCGCAGGGCATCATCCTGGGCGAGCTGGAAACCAAGTTCGGCGGCGCCGCCCGGGCCGCGCGCGACACCTTTGGCGGTGCGCTCGAGGCGCTGAAGAATGCGTTCGGGGATCTGCTCGAGGGCGACAGCGGCGGCGACGGAATCCGGGGAGCTAAAACCGCGGTCGAATCGCTGACCGAGACTCTCAATGATCCGGCGGTGAAAACCGGGTTCGCGGCGATGGTGTCCGGCGCGGTGCGCGCCGCGCAAAAGGTCGCCGAACTGATCGCCATGCTCGTGGACCTGCGGCGGTACGTCGACGACTACTTCAGCGACGGCAACGAGCGGACCGATCGCGGGCTGATCGATGAGCGCATGCGCATTGCCGAGCGCCTGCACCAGCACCAGAATCCGACCGGTGCCAGGCGTGTTGGCCAGATGCTGGGGCTGCCGGACCTGAGCGGGTTTGACGCTGAGGCTGCGCAGGCCCGCATCGATGAGATCGACCGGGAGCTGGCGCGGCGTCGCAATGCTGGACGGTTCGCCAATGTAACCGGCGGTGTCGGGCCGGTGCCCCGCCCAAGTGCTGGGGGCAGCGAGGACGAAGACGAGGACGAGGACGACAAAGGCAAGGGCAAGGGCAAGGGGACTGGCAGCGCCGGCACCCGCGACCTGTTCGGCCCGCAGGAGGAAGCCCTCAAGCGCCAGCTCGCCCTCCTGGGCGCCAACAGCGAAGCCGCCAAGGTGCTGTACGAGGTACAGCATGGCTCCCTGGTGGGCCTTGAGCCTGCGCAGAAGATCCGCCTTGTGGACCTGGCGCAGGAACTCGACCTGGCGAAAGACCGCATCGACGAGATTGCCAGGGAAGCGGCCGAGCGCAAGGAAATGGAGGCCGAAGCGCTGGCGCTCAAGGAATCGCTCTACACCGCCGAAGAGCGCTACGGGAAGCTGGTCGACCGGATCAACGAGCTGCACGCCGCACGCCTGCTCACCGATGAAGAGCGCTTCAAGGCGCTGGAAGCGGCGGCACAGCGGCTGGCTGAAGAGACCGGCAAGGCCGGCGACCAGTTCGAAGAGTTCGGCCTGCAGGCGGCCCGCAACCTGCAGACCGCCTTCGCCGACTTTCTGTTCGACCCTTTCGAAGACGGCCTGAGCGGCATGCTGCGTGGCTTCACCGACGTGGTGCGCCGCATGGTCAGCGAAGCCTTGGCCGCGCAGCTGCTCAAGTCGCTGTTTGGCGGGGCGGCAGGCGCCGCCGACGGCAAGGAAGGCGGCTGGTGGTCCATGGTGCGGGGCTTCCTGGGCAGCTTCGGCGGCGGCAGCGCCAAGGGCAACGTATTCAGCGCCGGCGCCATGGTGCCCTTCGCCAACGGCGGCATCGTCAAGGGTCCGATCACCTTCCCCATGGCCAACGGCCAGTTCGGCCTGATGGGCGAGGCCGGCCCGGAAGCCATCATGCCCCTGCGCCGCGGCCCCGGCGGCCGCCTGGGCGTCGACGCCAGTGCCGGCGGCCGGGCGCCGGAGGTCAACATCCGCCAGATCACCGTGCTCGACCCCGCGGAGCTGGCTGGCTACCTGTTCAGCGCTCAAAACGAGCGCGTCATCGTCCAGTACCTGGACCGGCTTGGATTTGGAGCACGCAACTGATGGCTTGGGCAATCGAGACCGTCGACAACTCCGGCGGCACGCTGGCCTACCACAAGGTCCTGGCGGACATCAAAGCGCTGGCCGAAGCCAACGGCTGGACCACGTTGAGGTATGTCGATACCGGAGACGATCGTGAGCTGATCATGCGCGGTGAGGGGTTGAGCGGTACGGAGGAGATCTTCGTCGGATTCAAGTGCTACCACTCTGTCAGCGGCGACTACTACAACCTCGCTGGCGCCACGATGGTGGGTTATGTGGCGGGCAATCCGTTCGAGGGTCAGCCAGGCATCAGCATTAGCGGGATCCCGTGCCACAACAACGCGGTGACCTACTACATCGCCTGCAACCCGCAGCGCATCGCTGGCTGCTTCAAGGTTGGGATCCCGGTTTATGAGCATTTCTACTTCGGCAAGTTCTTTCCACACGCTCGGCGCGGCGAGTATCCGGCGCCGCTCATGGCGGCTGGAATGCTCAACGGGGCAGCGCCGGTGCGTTTCAGCGATCTGACCCATTCGTTCCCGTACAAGGGTGCAGGCGCAGCTCCCAACTTTCTGCACGTGCGAAGCCAGATGGGCATGTGGCTGATGCCTCGCACGTGGCCTTGGATGGACCGCATCGACCCGGCTCGGGTGCTTGCGGGGCCCGCTACGGATCGATATCAGCGTTGCGTCGCGCCTCTGAATGGGCAGTACACGCCACTGCGGGTGGTGCTCTTCGAGCCTAACGCAAACGTCTTTGGCGAGCTGGACGGCGTGTTTCAGGTCTCAGGTTGGGACAACGGGGTGGAAAACGTACTCCAGGTTGGCGGGACACCAGTCGACCAGACGGGGCTTTCTGTGAAGGAGGCGGTGAGCGCGATCTTAGCCGCCGGCGGCCGGGCATTCGTGTGCCTGCAGGACGTCTACCGCACGGCGTGGCGTGACTTCATTGCTTTGGAGATGTCGTGATGGCCGGATATTACGAGGGCGTTGCCAACGGCTTCGCTGAGCTGAAGGCCGTGCTGGAGAGTGCCCTTGTCCTCAACGGGTGGTCGGATTCCAGCGGCATTTTCAGCAAAGGCGGAATGTTTGTCCGGCTCGATGTTGCGCCAGGAGGCAACGGGCTCGATCTAAATGCAGGCACCGGGCAGTCCGGTAGCACGCTCAATGGCGCGGCAACGTTTCCTGTAAGGATCCACTCTTTCATGGTCGCGGATCCCATCGCCTGGCCAGTGACTTACGAGCTCCACGTAAGTGAAGCGCCTGATGAGGTTTATCTGATTGTCAATTACAACGTCGACCGGGTGCAGACGCTGGCGTTCGGGCGATCGCCCGCACCGGGCAACGGCACGGGTTACTGGATCAACGGCAGTGGCGGCCCAGGGACCAACTTCTCCCACGCCAACACCGGTTATCAGTGGAACGGTCAGAACTTTAACGCGCTGCAGAGCGTCGCGCCGTCTAGCGGAAACCAGGACGTTGCGGCAGGCGTGCTGGCGGCGTACCTCAACAGTGGCGACAACCAGCGGTCCTATCGCTATCACCGCGACGGTTGGAAACCTGACAATAATGCGGCCGGCCTCCAAGACGGCGGGGTCTCGGGCGGAACCTACGCACTCAGCTTGCTGCGATCTCTTCCGAGCCAAGCCAACCAAGGCATGGTGCTAGTGCCGGCGTACCTCTTCGAGTGTGCTTCGGACAACCGGTCGATCCCAGCGCTCCAGCTCCACCATTTGCGCCACTGCAGGATTGACAACTACAACATCGGCGATGTCGTCGAGTTCGGGCCGGATCGCTGGAAGGTCTACCCGATCGGGCGGAAAGATCTGGCGAACCGCACGCCGGGGTCCTCAGGCGGCGGTGAGCGGCTGTTGCACACTGGTACCTACGGGTTCGCTGTGCGGTATCACGGGCCCTGATATGGCAGGCATCAACGGCCAGATGCTGTTGGGCTTCCTGTGGGGAGCCGAGAACCCGTTCCTCAGCGCGGATCTGGGCGCGCTTGAGCCGCCAGAGTATCCCTGGGGCGTGTTCGACAGTCGTGACTATGATCTGAGCGGCGCGAGCTATGCATGGTGGCGGATGGCGGCCAGTACCAATTGGGCGGTCGCCGGTGCAGTGCTGCCGACGTTCTTCGAGGACTTTTACAACCGGATCTACATTACCCCGCGGCACGTCGCCCTGGGCAACGTGCTCAGCGAGCAAGCGGTGGAAATCGAGGTGTGGAATGCCTGGACTGTGCCGCAGACCCTGCTGGAGATCGAAGAGCACGAAACGGAAGCCCTCACGCTCACGGCTCCCGGCAGCCCGCCGCAGGATCCACCGACCACGCTACGTCCGCTGGAAGATCGGATCTACCTGCTGAACGCCGCCACCAGCGGCCCCTCCGTGATCGATGCCAGCTACACTTGGAACTGGAGCTCGGGCGAAACGATCACCGTCACCGTCACCGGCGCCCGGGTGGTGGTGTGGCCCTTCCGGCCGAACTGGCGGCATGGTGTGCTCGAGCGCATCAGCTTCACCACCGATGTGCAGGTGGCGGACGATGACACCGAGCTGCGCAGCTCGCTGAGCGGCGACACCTGGCGCCGGCATATCGAGTTCAGTGCCACGCTGAGCGGCGACCAGTTCGCGGCCGCGGATGCGCTGCTCTGGGGCTGGCAATCGCAGGTGTACGGACTGCCGGTGTGGTGGGACGTCTCGCGGCTGGTGACGCCGGCGGCCGTGGGCGCGCTCACGCTCGCGTGTGACACGGCGGACCGCGAGTTCCACCCGGGCGGCCTGGTGATCCTGACCACCGGCGACCAGCGCCACGGCACGCCGCTGAGCGAGGCAGGCGAGATCGAAGAGGTGCTGCCCGGCGAGCTGGTGCTGGTGCGGCCGCTCCAGCATGACTGGCCGGCCGGTTCGGCCGTGTGTCCGGGCGTGCTGGCCAGGCTGCCCGATCGCCAGAGCGTTGGGCGCATCACGGCGGGCGCCGGTGAGCTCTCGGTCACCTTCGCAACCGAAGATGAGCCGGAGATCACCCCGCCGGCGCCGCTGGTGACCTACCAGGGCGCGGAAGTCGACCTGCGCCGCCCGCTGCGCAACCGGTCCGTCGATGCCTCCTACAGCCGCCGCGTGGGCCGCCTGGACGGCGGGTTCGGGCCGGTGGTGGTGGATGATCTGAGCGGCCTGCCGCAGGTCCTTCGCCAGCACGATTACCGCCTGCGCACGCGCGCGGACCAGCGCGAGTGGAAGGATTGGCTGCGGCGGCGCCGCGGCCAGCAGGTCAGCCAGTGGACCCCCACCTGGCAGACGGAGCTCCGGCCGGTGGCCAACATCCCCGCCGGCGGCACGGTCCTGGCGATCGCCGCGATCGGCGCGGCCAGCTACTTCGGTAACCAGGTGGGCCGGCGCCACCTGCTGCTCGAGCACCGCGATGGCACGCAATGGCTGCGCGAGGTGGTCTCGATCGGCGTGGGCGCTGAGCCGGGCGTCGAGCACGTGATGATCGACGATCCCCTGGGCGTGGAAGTTGCCGTCGGCGACTGGAAGCGCGTGTGCTGGCTCGAGCGGGTGCGGCTCGCCGGTGACGCGGCGGAGATCCACCACCAGACGGCTGAGGTGGCGCAGGCCACCGTCGGCGTGCGGACGGTGCGCGCATGAGCCGGCCCGTCGAGCTCTACCGGTTCAGCCTGGGGCTGACCACCTGGTACCAGACCAACAGCCCGCAGCCCTTCGAGCTGCAGGGGCAGACATACCGCCCGGAGTTCCTGCGCCGGTCGGAGATCAGCTACACCACCGAAGAGTCGCGACAGGAAGTGAAGGTCACCGTGAAGCGCGACCACCCGGTGGTGAAGCTGTTCGCCGCCGGCGCGCAGATCGGCCGGGTGGGGCTCACCATCCTCGAGGCCGACCGGGACAACCCGGGCACGCGCTTCATCTGGCGCGGCCGCCTGGTGGGGCCCACGTGGGAGCGCGAGGGCGACGGCCTGCAGGCAGTGCTCCATGGCATCCCGGTGTTCGCGGAGCTCGCCCGCGGCCTGCTGGGCGTGCGGCTGATGCCGGCCTGCTACAAGGAGCTCTTCGGCGTGCTGTGCCGGGCGGACCGCAACGCCTTCCGCGTGACCGGCACCGCGACGGACGTGCAAGGCGCGGTGGTGCAATCCCAAGCCTTTGCCGACAAGCCGGACGGCTACTTCAACGGCGGCTGGATCGAGATCAACAACGTCCCGGGCCGCATGATCCTTTCGCACGTGGGCAACGCCGTCACGCTCACCGGCCCGCCCACGGGGCTGGCCACCGGCGGCACCTTCGATGCCTATCCCGGCTGCGACCACAGCACCGGCCCAGGCGGCTGTGCGAAGTTCGGCAACCTGCTCAACTTCGGCGGGAAGAAGTTCGTGCCTGAGCGCAACCCGAACACGGGGGGGCTGTAATGGCCTGGCCGGCATGGGTGGTCCAGCTCATCGTGTACTTGGCCGCGACGGTCATCACCGCGCGGCTCAACTGGGGCAAGGCGCCGGGGCGCGACGTCGACCTGTCGGAGTTCAGCGCGCCGACAATCAGCGAAAACCGGGGGATCCCGGTGCTGTTCGGCCGGCGCTGGCTGCGCGCGCCCAACTGGAACTGGTACGGCGACGTCTCGATCGAGGTGATCACGCAAAACGGCGGACGCAAATACGCGTTCTTCGGGCCCCGGGAAAAGATCCCGATCGGGGAAAAGTGGAGCACCGGCGCACACCTGACCTTTTGCTATCGCCTGGACCGGTTGCTCGAGCTGCGTGCCGGCGAGGTCGACGATCCGATGTGGGCGGGCAACGTCAGCGCCAACACCCTGCTCGAGATCGATGAGCCGGAGCTCTTCGGCGGCGAGAAAAAGGGCGGCGGCGTGGTGGGGCAAGTGGCGGTGATGTTCGGCCGGCCCGACCAGGCCGCCAACGCTTACCTGGACGCGCAGACGGGCGGGGAGGGCATCGCCTACCGGGATGAGTTCGGCCTGGTGCTGGAACACGTCTACGTGGGGACGCAGCGCTGGATCGAGGCCTGGATGGCGCTGGGCGAGTGCACCAGCACCGAATCGGGCTGGTACCAGTCGCGTGCCGCTGTGGGCCCCGACGGCGACATGAACGCCGCGCACATCATCTACGAGACGCTCACCAGCCGGACCTGGGCGCGCCTGGGCTACTCGCCCTCCGAGATCGACGACGCATCGTTCCGGGCCGCTGCCGACACCTTGCATGCGGAGGGCTTCGGCCTGTCGATCGAGTTCGGCAATGACCAGATGACCGCCCGGCAGTTCATTGCGGAGATCTGCCGCCACGTCGACGGCAACGTGTTCGAGGATCCGGCCACCGGCCTGTGGACCTTCACGCTCAACCGGGACGATTACGATCCCGATGACATCCCGCTGATCGACGACAGCAACAGCGCCGTGCGCAGCTGCTCGGTGCGCGTGCCCGAGGTCACCACGGTGGTGGTGGCGTACGAGGATCGCGACCTGCGCCGCGAGCGTTACACCGCGCCGGACACCGACCTGGCCGCGGTGCAGCTGCTGGGCGGCGAGGTGGCCGTGGTCGACCGCTATCCGGGCATCGCCACCGCTGAGCTCGCCACGCGCGTGTGCGCACGTGAGCGGGCCCAGCAGACCAGGCAGCTGATCGAGTGCGAGATCGACGCGTTCGGGCCGGCCGCGGATGACCTGATCCCGGGCCGGGTGTTCCGCTGGCGGCCGTCGAAGCTCGGCTATGACGTCGTGATGCGGGTGCTGCGCGCGGACCTGGGCAACATCGACCAGCGCGGCCGCCGTATCCGCGCCCTGCAGGCGCTGCCTGAGGGCGAGGCGAGCACGTACGCACCGCCGCCGCCTTCGGGGTGGGTGGATCCCATCCAGGCGCCGGTCCCGAGCCCCCAGCGCCTGGTGATGGAATCGCCGTACCAGGTGCTGCTGGCCGACCAGCTGGGGCCGGAAGCCGCCGGCGAGCTCGACGATGACATGGGCGTTTGCCTGGTGGCGGCCGCGGCGCCCGGCGGCGGCGTGAGCCAGCATGAAGTCTGGACGCGGGTGGGGGCCAGCGGGGCCTTCGCGCAGGCGGTTCCGTTCGGTCAGTTCGCAGGCTTCGCGGAACTGGGCGCCGGCGTCGGCCCGGCCACCACGCTGCTGCCGATCGTGGGCGCCATCGGCCGGGACAAGTTCATCCCCGGGCGCTTGGCCGCGGTGGTCGACGGCGGCCGCATCGAGCTGGTGCTGGTGGAGATAGTGACCGCCAGCGCGATCACCGTGAAGCGCGGCATGGTGGACACCACGCCGGCGCCGATCGCCGCCGGGGCCAAGCTGTTCTCCCTGGCCGACACCACCACCTACATCGATGACGCCCGCGCGGCGGGACAGACGGTGCAGGTGCGGGTGCTCACCGAGTCGCCCAAGGGCAAGCTGCCGCTGTCCGGCGCACCGACGGACTCGCTTACCTTCGCCAGCCGCCAGGTGCGGCCGTATCCGCCGGGCCGCCTGCGCATCAACGGCCAGGCGTACCCGGGTGTGCTCGCCGGCGCCAGCATCACGGCCCAGGTGGCGCACCGGGACCGTCTGGCGCAGGGCGCCAACCTGGTCGACCAGGACGCCGCCAGCATCGGCCCGGAGCCGGGCACCACGCTCACCTTCCGCTGGTACCTGGGCGGCGCTCTTGTGCGCACGGAGGCCGGCGTCACCGGCACCAGCGACACATTTACCCCTGCGGGCTCCGGCACCGTCCGCGTGGAAGTGGAAGCCGTACGCGACGGCCATGCGAGCTGGCAGGCCTTGGCCCATCAATTCTCCTTTGAGGTGACCCCATGACCATCATCCGCAGGATCTTCGACACGCTCCGGCGCTGGCAGGAGTTCACCGGTTGGACGCCGCTGCTGGTGCTGCTGGTGCTGGCGGGCTACGTGCTGCTGGGCGCCTTGTACCCGCGCCTGGACGGTGACCGGCTGGGGCTGCTGCTCGAGCTCGCGATCGTGAGCGCCTACGCCATGGCGGCGGTCGGGCTCACCTACCTGAGCTGGCGGCGGTGGCGGCAGCAGCTGGATCCAGAGCAACAGCTGCAGCTGTGGGACGGCGTGATGCGCGGCGATCGCGGGCCGATGCTGGTGTACGCGATCAACGCGGTGGTCTGGCTGGCCACGCTGGTGGCCTGGCTCGCGTTCTTCTACGTGGTGCGGTGATATGCGCGTCCTGGCCATCATCGCAATCGCCGCGCTGCTTGCCGGGTGCCAGCCGCCGCCGGCCGCCGGCGCTCAGCGCTCCCCTGATCCGCTCGAGCGGGTGCAAGAGGCCATCGCGGAAGCCGCCGTACCGGCCGTGGTGGCGGTCCAGGAGGCGGTGGAGCAGGTAGCCCCCGCGCCGGCGCAGCCTGCGCCTGTGCGGCCGCTGGTGGCGCCGTGCGCTGTCGACCTGATCGTGCATTACGAGGTCACCAGCCCTGCGCACTACGCGCGGCGCCTCGAGGGCGTGATCTGGCCCGGCGGCGCCAGCGGTGCAACCTGGGGCGTGGGGTACGACGGTGGCCACCAGACCCGCGGCGTGATCCGGCGCGACTGGGACCGTCACGAGGCCCGCGAGCAGCTCTCGAGCACCGCGGGTATCACCGGGGCAGCGGCCCGGGCCCTGGTGCGCACCCTGCAGGACGTGCGCACGCCCTATGGCTATGCGTACGAGGTCTTCGAGACGGCGAGCCTGCCGGTCTACCACGGCCGCGCGCGCCGGGCGTTCGGGGATCCATTCGACCAGCTGCCCCCGCCGGCAGCCGGATCTCTGGTGAGCCTGGTCTACAACCGCGGCGCGGGCATGGCCGGCGACAGCCGCCGCGAGATGCGGGCCCTGCGCGACGTGTGCGTGCCTGCCGGTGACGTCGACTGCATCGCCCGGGAGATCCGCGCCATGTGCCGGATCTGGGAAGGGACCCCCAACGGGCCGGGCCTGTGCCGACGGCGGGACGATGAAGCCCGCCTAGCGCTGCTGGAGGCCTGCGCATGATCGAGCGCACCCTGGCCGGCCTGGCCCTGCTGCTGGTCGCGCTGCTGGCCGCCTACTGGCTGGGCCGCGCCCACGGCGGCGACGCTGAGCTCGCCCGGTGGGAGGCGCGCAGCGCCAAGGTGCTCGAGCGCACGCGCACAGCCGTTGCGGCCACCGACGAAACCACGCGCCAGCTCGAGCTCGAGGTGCTTCCGGAGCTGGCCGCCCACACCGAACGCGCCCACGCCCGTGCCCAGGAGGCAGACCGTGCCATTTCCGACGCTCCCCACCTTGACGCTCTTCGCCTGCCTGACGCTCTCCGCCGGTTGCGCGACGCGCAGCTCACCGAGTCCCGACGGGCTGCCGAAGCCGCGGGCTCCGGCCGCTGAGCTGCTCGAGCCGTGCGAGGCCCTACGCCCCGACGACGGCAGCGTAGGCGGCGCCCTGCGCGCCGACACGGCCAACCGAGACGCCCATATCGACTGCCAGCGCCGCCAGGGCGGCCTGGTGCGCTACGTGCGTAACCTGATCGCCGGCGGGTGGCTGGCGGAACCCGGGGAGGATCCACGATGAACAAGCGCCGCACGCGCCTGGAGGTGCTGCCGGGCAAGGATGGGTTGTGGAAGGTGACGCGCGATCGCGTGGTGGTGGGCGACTTCGAGCGCAAGGCGGAGGCGGTCGACTACGCCGCCGCCCGCGGCCGCGCCGCCTGGGCTGCTGGCCAGCCCGCGCAGCTCTTCATCAAGGGCCGCAACGGCCGCATCCAGGACGAACGCACCTACGGGCGCGACCCACGGCATATCCCGGGCTGAATCTCAGGCTTTTCCTACTGACCGGGGAAGTCGCCGGCGGCATCCTGACCCTGCCGGCAAACGCACGTGCCGCGGTCGCTTCCATCCCCTGGGTGGCCAAGGTCATCCGAACGTGCGGGCCCGGGGAGGGATCCCCGGGCCGCCGGCGCGCTACCCTGAACAGCCGCCGCCCCGCGGCCATTGCACCGGCAGGGGGCTGCGGCTAGAATTGCCGGCCTGAGCGGGACAGCACCACCCGGATGGGCGATGTCAGATAAGGGACGAAGCCCGCCCCCGCTACCAGCTTTCCGCGGTCTTCCGGTAGCCCCCGGGCTCCCATGCATGATCCGGCCGCGGATCGGGTTTGAGTCGTCGCGCAGCTGCTCGCGCGGTGACGCCGAAATCCAGTGAATCGGACAAGGGGCCCGCCGGGCCCCTTGTCTTTTCCGGCATCCGCAAACAGGCAGAGGGAAGCTTTTGGCCGACAAGGCGACCACGATCACCGACCTGCTGGCTCCCACCGTGGAAGCGATGGGGCTGGAATTGCTTGGCGTCGAGTACCTGCCGATGCCCGGCGGTTCCCTGTTGCGCCTGTACATCGACCGCCCGGGCACCGCTCACGGGTCGGAGGTGGAAGGCGAGGGGGTGAGCGTGGACGACTGCGAGGCGGTCAGCCGCGAGGTTTCGGCGCAGCTGGACGTCGAGGATCCGATCAGCGGGAACTACACGCTGGAAGTGTCCTCGCCCGGCCTCGACCGGCCGCTTTTCACGCCGGCCCACTTCGAGCGCTTCGTGGGCGAGTCTGCAAAGATCGGGCTGAAATTGCCCCAGGATGGCCGGCGCCGGCTGCAGGGCCGCATTGCCGGGGTTGAAGGCGAGGTGATCCGCCTCGACGTGGATGGCCAGGAGTTCGAGGTGGCGTTCGGCAACGTCGACAAGGCGCGCCTGGTCCCCGACTGGGGCGCGCTCGGGCTCCCGGGCGGCAGGAAAGACAGGCCCGGGCGGTCGCGCCCGGGGAAGCGCAAGCACTGAAACCAGAGACAGCCAGAGGCGTAACGGAAATGAGCAAGGAACTTCTGATGGTCGTCGACGCGGTCGCCAACGAAAAGGGCGTGCCGGAGTCGGTGATCCTTGACGCGATCGAAGCGGCCCTGGCGACCGCGGCGAAGAAGCGTTACCCCGAGCAGGATGTGCTGATCCGGGTGGCGATCGACCCGAAGGACGGCAGCTACGAGACCTTCCGCCGCTGGGAAGTGGTGGCCGATGACGAGGTGATGGAGTCGCCTGACCACCAGATCCGCCTGATGGACGCGGCCGAGGAGGCCGAGGGCGTGGAGGTCGGCGACTACATCGAGGAGCAGATCGAGAACGCCGAGTTCGGGCGCATTGCCGCGCAGGCCGCCAAGCAGGTGATCGTGCAGCGCGTGCGCGAGGCGGAGCGCGCCCAGGTGGTCGATGCCTGGAAGGATCGCGTCGGCGAGCTCGTGACCGGCGTGGTCAAGCGCGTGGAGCGCGGCAACGTCTACGTGGACCTGGGCGGCAACGCCGAGGCGCTGATCCCCAAGGACAAGGCGATCCCGCGCGACATCGTGCGCGCCGGCGACCGCATCCGCGGCTACCTCTACGACGTGCGCAGCGAGCCCCGCGGGCCGCAGCTGTTCATCAGCCGCGCCGCGCCCGAATTCATGATGGAGCTGTTCAAGCTCGAGGTGCCCGAAGTCGGCCAGGGCCTGGTCGAGATCAAGGCCTGCGCCCGCGACCCGGGTGACCGCGCCAAGATCGCGGTGGTGGCCTACGACAACCGCACCGATCCGATCGGCGCCTGCATCGGCATGCGCGGATCGCGCGTGCAGGCGGTGTCCAACGAGCTCAACGGCGAGCGCGTCGACATCGTGCTGTGGTCGGACAACCCGGCGCAGTTCGTCATCAACGCGATGGCGCCGGCGGAAGTCCAGTCGATCGTGGTCGACGAGGAAAAGCACTCGATGGACCTGGCGGTGGCCGAGGAGCTGCTGGCCAAGGCGATCGGCAAGGGCGGGCAGAACGTGCGCCTGGCCAGCCGCCTGACCGGCTGGCAGCTCAACGTGATGACCCAGGACCAGGTGATCGAGAAGACCGAGGCCGAGCAGGCCGTGGCACGCGAACTGTTCCAGGAGAAGCTGGAGGTCGACGAGGAGATCGCGAGCATCCTGGTGGCCGAAGGATTCAGCTCGGTTGAGGAAATCGCCTATGTCCCGGTTGGCGAGCTGCTGGCGATCGAGGGCTTCGACGAGGACATCGTCGAGGAACTGCGCGCCCGCGCCCGCGACGTGCTGCTGAACGATGCGCTGGCGTTCGAGGAGGAGCTGAACGAGAACGCTCCCGCCGAGGACCTGCTGGCGCTGGAGGGCATGGACGAGGTCCTCGCCTATTCGCTCGCCTCGCATGGCGTGCGCACCAGCGAAGACCTGTCGGACCTGGGCACGGACGAGCTGCTCGAGTTCAACATCGAGGGGCTGGACGAGGAGCGCGCCGCGGCGCTGATCCTGGCCGCACGCGCCGGTGAGATCGCCAGGCTGGAGGCGGAAGGCTGACCGTCCGGCCCTGCGCCGCGCGGGCCCGGCCGGGGCCATCCGCGCGGTGAGGCCCGGAAGATCTGCCCGGCACCCGTTAGAATCGTTTCATCCGCGGCGGCAGCACGCCGTCGCCCAGGACACGGAATCCGAATGTCGCAACAAACCACCATCCGCAAGCTGGCCGCCCTGGTGAACACACCGGTCGAGAAACTGCTCGAACAGCTGGCCGAGGCCGGCATGGAGTTCAGTGATCCCGACCAGGTCGTGACCAGCACCGAGAAGGTGAAACTGCTGGGCTTCCTTCGGCGCACCCATGGCAAGGCCGGCAAGTCCGGCGCCGATCCGGTGGCGCCCCGGAAGATCACCCTCAGCCGCAACCGCAAGCATGAGCTTACCGTTGGCGGTGGCAAGAACCGCCAGACGGTCGACGTGCTGGTGCGCAAGAAGGTCGTGCTCGACAAGCCGGGCGAGCAGGACGCTGCCGCGGCCGCCGCCAACGGCGACGACGAGCGCGCCGAGATCCTGCGCAAGCTCGAGGAGTCGCGCCAGCGCAACCGCGAGGAGCAGCAGCGGCTGGAAGAAGAAGACCGCAGGCGCGCCGAGGAAGCCGAGCGCAAGCGCAAGGAAGAAGAGGCCGAAGCCGAGCGCCTGCGCCTGGAAGCCGAGCAAGCCGCTGCCGCGGCCGCGGCGGAGGAGAGCGGTGGTCGCAAGACCGGCCACGGCAAGCCTGCGCCGGCGCGCGAGGAGCGCGGGGGCCACAGGCAGAAGCAGCATCGCGGCTCGCATGCGATGGTCCGCGGCGTGGAGGACGACGAAGGCGCTGCGCGTTTCGCCGGCCAGCTGCACCTGAGCGCGGCCGATCGCGCGCGCCGCTCGAGCGCCCGCAAGTCCCGGCCGCGCCGCCAGGTCGAGCAGTCCCGCTCCGGGGCCGGGCCGCATGGTTTCGAGCGGCCCACCGCGCCGGTGGTGCGCGAGGTCGAGATCGGTGACGCCATCACGGTGGCCGACCTCGCCCAGAAGCTGGCCATGAAGGGCGGCGACGTGGTCAAGGCCCTGTTCAAGATGGGCGTGATGGCGACCATCAACCAGTCGATCGACCACGACACCGCGGTGCTGGTGACCGAGGAACTGGGGCACAAGGCGGTGCGCGCCGAGAGCGATGACGCCGAGAGCGAGCTGATCGCGCAGGTGTCGGAGACCACCGGCGAAGCGGTTCCGCGCCCGCCGGTCGTGACCATCATGGGCCACGTCGACCACGGCAAGACTTCGCTGCTGGACCACATCCGCAGCACCCGGGTGGCCACCGGCGAAGCCGGCGGCATCACCCAGCACATCGGTGCCTACCACGTGGAGACCGACAAGGGCGTGGTGAGCTTCCTGGACACCCCGGGCCACGCGGCGTTCTCGTCGATGCGTGCGCGCGGCGCCAAGCTGACCGACATCGTGGTCATCGTGGTGGCCGCCGACGACGGCGTCATGCCGCAGACGGTCGAGGCGATCCAGCATGCGCGCGGGGCCGAGGTGCCGCTGATCATCGCCATCAACAAGATTGACAAGTCCACCGCCGATCCGTCGCGGATCAAGAACGAGCTGCTCGAACACGACGTCGTGGCCGAGGAGTTTGGTGGCGACATCCAGATGGTCGAGATCTCGGCCAAGACCGGGCTGGGCATCGACGACCTGCTGGACGCGATCCTGCTGCAGGCCGAACTGCTGGAACTCAAGGCGGTGGCCGAAGGCCGCGCCACCGGGACCGTCATCGAATCTTCGCTGGACAAGGGCCGTGGCCCGGTGGCCACCGTGCTGGTCCAGCAGGGCCAGCTCAACAAGGGCGACTTCATGGTCTGCGGCGTGCACTTCGGCCGCGTCCGCGCCCTGTTCGACGAAAGCGGCAAGAACGTCGACAGCGCCGGGCCGTCGATCCCGGTCCAGGTCCTGGGCCTGTCGGGCGTGCCCGACGCGGGCGACGACTTCGTGGTGGTCGAGGACGAGCGCCTGGCCAAGGAAGTGGCCGAGCAGCGCGAGGCCAAGCGGCGCGAGACGCGCCTGGTGCAGGCCGCCGGCAACCGCATGGAAGACATCATGGCGCAGATGGGCCAGGCCGAGCAGCTGCAGCTCAACCTGGTCATCAAGGCCGACGTGCAGGGTTCGGTGGAGGCGCTCAAGCAGGCCCTCACCGCACTGTCCAACGACCAGATCCGGATCAACATCATCGTTTCCGGCGTGGGCGGCATCACCGAATCCGACGCCAACGCGGCGGCGACGGCGAACGCCACCATCATCGGCTTCAACGTCCGTGCCGATGCGTCGGCGCGCAAGGTCATCGAGACCCACAACCTGGACCTGCGCTACTTCTCGATCATCTACGACGTGATCGACCAGGTGAAGCAGGTGGCTTCGGGCATCCTGGGCGTGGAGATCCGCGAGGAGATCATCGGCGTGGCCGAGGTGCGCGAGGTGTTCCGCAGCTCCAAGTTCGGCGCGGTCGCGGGCTGCATGGTCGTGGAAGGTGTGGTCCGCCGCGACCGCGGCATCCGCGTGCTGCGTGACAACACGGTCATCTTCGAGGGCGAACTGGAGTCGCTGCGCCGGTTCAAGGAGAACGTCGACGAGGTGCGTGAGAACACCGAGTGCGGCATCGGCGTGAAGGCGTACAACGACGTCCAGCCGGGTGACCGCATCGAGTGCTACGAGCGCATCGAGGTCCAGCGGACGCTGTAAGCGATGAAGCCGTTCGCACGCACCGACAGGATCTCGGCCCAGCTCCGCCGCGAGCTGGGCACGCTGGTGCGCGCGGCGGTGGACGAGCACCGGCTGCCTTCGGTCAGCGTCTCGGACGTGGAGGTCACGCGCGACCTCGCGCATGCCAAGGTGTTCGTGACCGCGCTGCAGGCGGACCGCTCCAAGGAAGCCCTGTCCGGCCTCAAGGCGCTGGCCGGGGAGATCCGCTACCGGCTGGCCCGCCAGGTCAAACTCCGGCACGTGCCGGAGCTCCACTTCCACTACGACGATTCAATGGACCGCGGCGAGCGCATCGATGCGCTCCTGCGCGATTCCGCGCCCGCCCGGGACGACCGCGAGGGCTGATCCCGCCCGCGCGGCCCCGGGCATCAGTCGTCTTCGCCCTTCCGGTCGCGCCAGTAGTCGTTGGCCTCGGCAATGATCCGGAATTCGGCGGTGACCATCGCCGCCGCCTGCATCAGCATCTGCGGATCCTCTTCGTACTTTTCGCGCACGCGCTGCTTGGCGGCGGGATCGCGCTGGATCTCGCCAATCGTCTTCCGTACCAGGGTGATGGCCAGCTGGCGACCTTCCAGCGGCGTGTCGGTGACCAGGCTTGGAACATAATCCTCCGCGGAGCCGGCTTGCATCGCGTTCTCCGGCCCGGCTGCAAAGGCGGCGGGCAACGCCGCGGCCAGGACCAGGGCAAGGGCTGTTGTGGCGTACTTCATGGCTGCGTCCTCCCGATGGTGACCGGCCCAGTATGGCGGGGCCCGTCCCGAGGTCCCTGATCCAGGTCAGGCGGCAGCACCTACAATTGCCGCATGTCCCGACGCAATTCCAGCCGTTTCCGCAAACTCGACGGAATCCTGCTGCTCGACAAACCGCAGGGCCCAAGTTCCAGCCAGGCGCTGCAGCGCGCCCGCCGCCTGTTCGGCGCGGAGAAGGGCGGCCACACGGGCAGCCTGGACCCGCTCGCCACCGGCCTGTTGCCACTGTGCTTCGGTGAGGCGACCAAGATCGCGGGCGGGCTCCTGGGCGCGCGCAAGGCCTACGACACGGTGGCCCGGCTGGGCGCCGTCACCGACACCGATGATGCGCAGGGCGAAGTGCTGCGCGAGCGCCCGGTGCCGGCGCTGGACCTGGCCACGATCGACGCCGCCCTGCAAAAGCTGACCGGCCGGCTGATGCAGCGGCCGCCCATCTACTCCGCGCTCAAGCGCGGCGGCGAGCCGCTGTATGCCAAGGCGCGCCGCGGTGAAGCGGTGGAAGTGGAACCGCGGGAGGTGGACGTCCACGAATTCAACCTGCTGTCGGCCAATGACCTGCTGGATGGCGGCGAGCCACTGCTCCGGCTGCACGTGGAGTGTGGTTCCGGCACCTACGTGCGCAGCCTGGTGCGCGACCTGGGGGAATTGCTGGGCTGCGGCGCCCATGTCGCGGAGCTGCGCCGGCTGTGGGTCGACCCGTTCCGCTCGCCGAAGATGTGGACCTTCGACGAATTGGAAGCCTTGGCTGCGCGGGGTCGTGACAGCCTGGATGCGTGCCTGCTCCCGGTGGAAGCGGGAATGGTGGCCTGGCCCACGGTGACGCTGGATCCGGCGCAGGCGCGGAGCCTGTCGTTCGGCCAGGCGGTGGATGGCGCCTTCGCGCCCAGGGGCGAGGTGGCGGTGTTCAACGGGCAGGGGCGGGCGCTCGGGCTGGGCATGGTGGATGGGGAAGGGTGCCTGCGTCCGCGCCGGCTGTTCTCATGGGCCTGCACCCAGCCCGCGGCCGATCCCCCAGCCTTGTGACGGGTCCGGGCAGCGGATACAATTCACGGGCTTGTTTCAAGCAGTTCCACCGCTCCTGTCAGGGAGCTGGTGGCCATTACCGTACGCGGCGGGCCATGTGGTGCGTTTCCGGCAGCAACCGGTGCGTTCCTGCAGGCCGCGCATCAAGAGGCACATCATGTCCATCGACAACAGCAAGATCATCGAAGAACACAAGCGCGGTGACAACGACACCGGCTCCCCGGAAGTCCAGATCGCCCTGCTCAGCGCGCGCATCGCGCACCTGACCGAGCACTTCAAGACCCACAAGAAGGACCACCACAGCCGGCGCGGCCTGCTGCAGATGGTCAACCGCCGCCGGCGGCTGCTCGACTACCTCCACCGCAAGGACGCCGCGCGCTATCGCGAGCTGATCGAGAAGCTCGGCCTGCGCCGGTAAACCGGACCCACGCCGCGGCGCAGAAATGCGCCGCGGTTTGTTTTTCAAAGCAGCATTTTCCACGCATCACATTTCCGCGCCGCTGAAGTCGCGGCCACCCGAGCCAGGCAGGGGCCAGGTCCGGTTCATCGCAAGAGCTTCAAGGAATATCCAACGTGTCGAAAGTTACCAAGAGCTTCCAGTATGGCAATCGTACGGTCACCCTGGAGACCGGCGAGATCGCCCGCCAGGCAGGCGGCGCGGTCGTGGTCAAGTGCGAGGGCACCGTGCTGCTCGTGACCGCCGTGGCCAACAAGACTGCGCGTGAAGGGCAGGATTTCTTCCCGCTGACCGTCGATTACCAGGAGAAGTTCTACGCAGGCGGGCGCATCCCCGGCGGTTTCTTCAAGCGCGAAGGCCGCGCCACCGAGAAGGAAACCCTGATTTCCCGCCTGATCGACCGCCCGATCCGTCCGCTGTTCCCCGACGGTTTCCGCAACGAGGTGCAGGTCATCGCCACGGTGATGTCGCTGAACCCGGAAGTGGACGGTGACATCCCGGCGCTGATCGGCGCTTCTGCCGCCGTCGCCCTCACGGGCGCGCCCTTCGCCGGCCCGATCGGCGCGGCCAAGGTTGGCTACAAGGACGGCCAGTACCTGCTCAACCCGACCACTACCGAGCTCGAGGATTCGGACCTTGAACTGGTCGTGGCGGGCACGAAGGACGCCGTGCTGATGGTGGAATCGGAGGCCAATGAGCTGTCCGAGGAAGTGATGCTGGGCGCGGTGATGTTCGGCCACCAGCAGATGCAGGTGGCCATCGATACCATCAACGAGCTGGTTGCCGAAGCGGGCAAGCCGAAGTGGGAGTGGGAAGCCCCGGCGCCGAGCGAAGGCCTGGTGGACACCCTGCGCAACGCCATCGGCCAGGGCCTGAACGAGGCCTTCAAGATCAGTGACAAGCTGGTCCGCCGCGACACCATCTCGAACCTGCGCAAGCAGATCCTCGAGACCCTGGCCCCGGAGGCCGAGGAAAAGTCCTGGACCGAGGGCGAGCTGGCCAAGCAGTTTGGCGAGCACGAGTACCAGACCATGCGCCGCTCGGTGCTGGAGACCAAGGTGCGCATCGACGGCCGCGCGCCGGACGAAGTGCGCCCGATCACCTCCAAGGTGGGCATCCTGCCGCGCGTGCACGGATCGGCCCTGTTCACCCGCGGCGAGACCCAGGCGATCGTGGTCACCACCCTGGGCACCGCCCGCGACGGCCAGATCATCGACGCCGTTGGCGGCGAGTACAAGGAACACTTCCTGTTCCACTACAACTTCCCGCCTTACTCGGTGGGCGAGGCCGGCCGCATGATGGGCCCCAAGCGCCGTGAAATCGGCCACGGCCGCCTGGCCAAGCGCGGCGTGCTGGCCGTGATGCCGACCATGGAAGACTTCCCGTACACCATCCGCGTGGTGTCGGAGATCACCGAATCCAACGGCTCCTCGTCGATGGCTTCGGTCTGCGGCGCCTCGCTGGCGCTGATGGATGCGGGCGTGCCGATCAAGGCGCCAGTGGCGGGTATCGCCATGGGCCTGGTGAAGGAAGGCGACGACTACGTCGTGCTCTCCGACATCCTCGGCGACGAGGACCACCTGGGCGACATGGACTTCAAGGTGGCCGGTACCGAGAACGGCGTGACCGCCCTGCAGATGGACATCAAGATCGAGGGCATCACCGAGGACATCATGAAGGTGGCGCTTGACCAGGCCAAGCGTGGCCGGCTTCACATCCTGGGCGAGATGGCCAGTGCGCTGACCGCGCCGCGCCAGGAACTGAGCGAGTACGCCCCGCGCCTGCTGACCATCAAGATCCATCCGGACAAGATCCGCGAGGTGATCGGCAAGGGCGGTGCCACCATCCAGGGCATCACCAAGGAGACCGGCACCCAGATCGACATCCAGGACGACGGCACCATCGTCATCGCCTCGGTCAACGCGGCTGCCGCGCAGGCCGCCAAGGACCGCATCGAGCAGATCACCTCGGACGTGGAGCCGGGCCGGGTCTACGAGGGCAAGGTGGTCAAGATCATGGACTTTGGTGCGTTCGTGACGATCCTGCCGGGCAAGGATGGCCTGGTACACGTCTCGCAGATCTCCTCCGAGCGCGTGGAGAAGGTGTCCGACAAGCTCACCGAAGGTGACGTGGTCATGGTCAAGGTGCTGGAAGTCGACAAGCAGGGCCGGATCCGCCTGTCGATGAAGGCCGTGGAAGAGGGCGAGGGCGCGGAAGGCTGAGCCTTCCCCCAGCCGGAAAAAGAAAAAGGCGGGCCATGGGCCCGCCTTTTTTATGAGTGCGTTCGTGCTGCAGCAGCGTGGTGCCTGGTCAGCGGATGCGGAAGCGCATCGGGCGCCTGCGGGCAGCGTATCCCTGGCTCAGGTAGCTGCGTGCGCGCTGGCGACGGCCCGGGCGGGCCTCAATGGCGGATTCCGGACGATGATTGGCAGGGGCGGCGGAAGCGTGGACGGCGGGCGACAGTTGCATCTCTATATTGAGCCTCCTTTGCAAGTGGTTGAATTGACAGGTTTAATTGTACCTGAATAGGGGGATTTGTTCAACCTGCGGGCGTGGCCCGCTCGCAGAGGTTGCCGGCCATTATCCAGTCAATGGCGCCGCCGGCCCGGCTATACTCCCGCGACCTCTTCCGCGCCGTGCCAGGAGCTGCAATGAAGACCACTGTCGTCGCCTCGTCGTTGGTGCTGTGCCTCCTCGTGCCCCTGGGCGGATGTGCGGGCAATGCGTCCCAGCCCAGCGCATCCCCGGCGATTGAAGCCGCCTCCGCGCAGCCTGCCAGCACCAGCGAAGAGGTGGTGGAAGCGGAGATCGCCTGGGAGGGGCAGGTGACCGCGGTGGACGTGGGAGAGCGCCTGGTCACGCTCCGCGACGGGCAGGGCGAAGAGCGCACCTTCCGCATCGAGGAGCAGGTGCAGCGCCTCGACACCATGGAGGTCGGCGATCGCGTGCAGGTGTACTTCCAGCGGGCGCTTGTATTTGACATGCAGCCGGCCGGCAGCGCCGAGCCCGGCGCCTATATCTGGGAAGACGCCCAGCATCCGGACCCTGAGCGGCCGGGCGTGATCGACCGCGAACTGGTGGTGGTGCTGGCGCCCCTGGTGGCCATCGACACGTCCGCGCACACCCTCTCGGTGCGGGCGCCCAACGGCGAGATCCACGTGCTGGAGGTCCGCGAACCGCGGCACCAGCAGGCGCTGCCGTCGCTGGAGGTCGGCGACCTGCTCGAGATCCAGTTCCGCCGCGTGCTGGCCGTGCGGGTGCTGCCGGAAAATTGATCCGCCGGTGACGCCGCGCCGGCGGTCAGACCCAGCCGGTGAGGTAGTGGAGCCCGATCATCACGAACACCACCGAGGTGCTGATGACGGTGATGGCGAAGATGTCGCCGTAGGACTGGCGGTGGCTGAGGCCCGTGACCGCGAGCAGCGTGATGACGGCGCCGTTGTGCGGAAGCGTATCCATGCCGCCTGATGCCATCGCGGCGATGCGATGGAGCACGTCCATCGGGATGCCGGCGGCCTCGGCGTTGGCGATGAAGCTGTCGGCCATGGCTGCCAGCGCAATGCTCATGCCGCCGGAGGCGGATCCGGTGATGCCGGCCAGCGCCGTCACGGTCACCGCCTCGTTGACCAGCGGGTCGGGAATGGCGTTGAGGGTGTTGGCCACCAGCATGAAGCCGGGCAGGGCGGCGATCACAGCCCCGAAGCCGTACTCCGATGCGGTGTTCATCGAAGCCAGCAGGGCGCCGCCGATTGCCGCCCGCGTGCCCTCGGCGAACCTGGCGGTCACCGGCTTCCAGGCCAGCAGGAGCACCGCCAGGATGCCGACCAGCAGGGCGCCCTGGACGGCCCAGATCGCGGCCACGCGTGATACCTCCTGCACGATCAGCTCCGCTTCGCCCATCGAGGAGGGGTTGAACGCGACGGTGTTGCCGTACAGGCCCGGGATGATCCGGGTGAACACCATGTTCGACACCCCCACGAGCACCAGCGGGAGCAGCGCCACCAGTGGATGGGCGAGGTGCTCCCCGGCAAAAGGCTCCGGCTCGTTGAGCAGGTTCTCGCCATAGCCTTCGCCCGCCTGCACGGCCTTGCGACGCCGCCACTCCAGCCAGGCCATGCCGCCGGCAAAGATCAGTACCGAGCCCACCGTGCCCAGTACCGGCGCGGCCCAGGAGTCGGTGCCGAAGAAGGCGGTGGGGATGATGTTCTGGATCTGCGGCGTGCCCGGGAGAGCCATCATCGTGAAGGTGAAGGCGCCCAGTGCGATGGTCCCCGGGATCAACCGTTTGGGGATGGCCGCCTGGCGGAACAGTTCAGCCGCAAACGGATACACGGCGAATACCACCACGAACAGCGACACGCCGCCGTAGGTCAGCAGGGCGCACACGGTGACGATCGAGAGCATCGCCCGCTGCGGCCCGAACAGGCGGATGGTCGCCGCCACGATCGCCTTGGAGAACCCCGAGATCTCGATCAGCTTGCCGAAGACCGCGCCCAGCAGGAACACCGGGAAGTAGAGCTTGAGGAATCCGACCATGCGATCCATGAACAGGCCGGTGAACATGGGCGCCACCAGGTCCGGGTCGGTCAGCAGCACTGCTCCCATCGCCGCCACCGGCGCGAACAGGATCACGCTGTGGCCCCGGTAGGCCACGTACATCAGGAAGCTCAGCGCGCCGAGCACGATCAGCAGGGACATGTCATCCGGTCCAGCGAAAGGCGGCCGCCAGTGTCCCTGCGCACCCGGGGCGCTCACATTGTCCGAAGGTACAAGTGCTGCCTTCCGCACCGCCCGCCTAGGCTTGCAGCGTGGCCGCAATGGCCGTGGCGCGCCCTGCCGGGCGCAACATCCGCAGACCCGTGGGGAGAGATTCGATGAAGCGCAACATTCTGAGCGTGGCGGTGGTACTGGGCATGGCGTCGCTGGGCGCGCATGCACAGGAACAGGAAACGTCCGCGCCCGCCGGGCAGCAGGTGCAGGCCACCACGCTCGACGGCGTCACCGTCACTGCGCGCCGGCGCACCGAGTCCATCCAGGACGTACCGGTGGCGGTCAGCGCGTTCGGCGAGGAGCAGCTGCGCGATCTCCAGGCCCAGGACGTCAGCGGCCTGCAGGGCGCGGTGCCCAACCTCAACATCGTCCCGGGCCGCGGCTCCTCGAACACCGTCAACGTGTTCATCCGCGGCATCGGCCAGCCCGATTCGCTGCAGACCTTCGACCCGGGCGTGGGCATGTACGTGGACGACGTGTACTACTCGCGCATCAACGGCGCGCTGTTCTCGCTCTTCGACGTCCAGCAGATCGAAGTGCTGCGCGGCCCGCAGGGGACGCTCTACGGCAAGAACTCCACGGGTGGCGCGATCAAGGTCAGCACCAAGAACCCCTTCGACGACCAGGGCGCGGCGGTGGAGTCTGGCGTGGGCAGCTTCGGCCGCACCGACATGCGCGCATACCTTGGCGAACAGCTCAGTGACGCCGTGGCATTCAGCCTTGCCGGCGCATGGCTCAAGAACGACGGCTATGTGGAGGATCCGGCGACCGGCGAGGAGTACAACGGGGAGGACACCATCGCTCTGCGGGGCAAGCTGGCGCTGGAGCCCAGCGACAGCTTCCGTGCCACGCTCTCGGCCGACTTCACCCGCCAGGACAACGCATTGACGCTCGGTCATCCGACCGCGCCCCTGATCCGCACCGAACTGGCATTCGGTCCGGTCGTGCTCCTCGATCCGGACCCGGACTACGACTTCCGCACCCGTACCTCGTTCCGTCCCGACCAGGGCCAGGAGATGACCCACAAGGGCGTGAGCGCCAACCTGGAGTGGGATTTCAACAGCCAGTGGGGGCTCAAGAGCATTACCGCCTGGCGCAAGCTCGACACCAGCTCCTTCATCGACATCGACGCCTCGGAATGGGAGCTGGGCGACGTGCTGGTGGAAGTGGACCAGGAACAGTTCAGCCAGGAACTGCAGCTGCAGTACGACAACGGGGGCAACCTGCAGGCGATCTTCGGCGCCTACTACATGCAGGAGGTGCTACCGTCCTACCAGGAGGCCTACGCCAGCGACTTCTTTGGCCTTGCAGGCGAGCCGATCGCCTTCCTGCGCACGATCGATGACGATCTGGAGACGACCAGCGTCGCTGCGTTCGCCCACGTCACCTGGGAATTCGTCCCAACCTGGACGCTTGCGGCCGGGCTGCGCTACTCGCGCGACGAGAAGGATTACTGGCGCACCACCAGCACGTTCTGGGCGCCGGTGATGGCGGCGCTCAATGAAACGGTCGCTTTCAGCGGCAAGCAGAGCTGGGATGCATGGACGCCCTCGCTGAGCCTGCAGAAGGCCTTCAGCGACAACCTGATGGGCTACGTCTCGGCCAACCGCGGCTTCAAGTCGGGCGGGTTCAATGGCCGCGCCAACACCGTGCTGGAAACCACTTCCGCGGTGTTTGACCCAGAATTCGTCTGGACCTACGAGGCGGGGCTGAAGATGAGCTCGGCCGATGGCCGGCTGAGCGCGAACGTGGCCGCCTTCCACAGCAGCTACAAGGATTTCCAGGCCCGCGTATCCGAGGTGCTGAACCCCGATGCGCCGGTCCCCACGTTCTCGTTCCCGGTGCTCAACGCGGCGGAGATGGAGATCAACGGCTTCGAGTTCGAGGGCGTGGCCCTGCTGGGCGAATCCACCCGCCTCAGCGGCCAGGTCAGCTGGATGGACGCCAGCTACGAATCCTTCGAGGACCTGCGCACCACCGATCCCAACAACCCGGCCTACGACCCGACCCTGCACGAGCACGTGCCGTTCTCCCCGGACTGGAGTGCCCGGATCGCCCTGCAGCACGGCTTTGACCTGGGTGGCAACGGCACCCTGACCGTGGGCGGTGACGTCGCCTACCGCGGCGACACGTGGCTGTCGGTGGACAACCGCCCGGGCCTGATGCAGGACGCATACACCACGGCAGGGCTGTTCACCGCCTGGGACTCGCCCCAGTACGCGTGGCAGATCCGCGCCGGGGTGCGCAACCTCACCGACGAGCTGTACAAGGTGGAAGGCCAGGAGTTCTCTTCCGTGGCCAACATCCAGACCGCGTACTATGCGCCGCCGCGCAACTGGTACCTCACGGTCCGCCGCAACTTCTTCTGACCCGCGGCGTGATCAGAAGACGCGGCACTGCCGGAAGCGGACCTGTTCACCGCTTCCCGCGGGCGGGGTGAGCTGGATGCGGGATGCAGAGAGCTCGGGATAGAGCTCGACAAGCCGGCAGATCTCGGGGACCGCGTCCGCGCCGCTCTCGGCCAGGTGCACTTCCAGCGTCGACCGGGTGGCCCACAGGGCGTGGGTCACCTGGGGCAGGGCGGCGACGGCTCTGGCCAGCGCTTCGCGCTGGCGGGAGGGATCAAGGGGCGACGTGGTCTCTGACTCGGTCGTGTCCGTTTCTGCAGGCGCCGCAGGTCCTGGGGGCATGGCGGCCGGAACGGCCGGTGCAGCGGCCCGGGAATCGGGCCCCGGCAACGCGTACCAGGTGGCAATGCCCGCCACCAGCGCCAGCAGCCAGGACAGCAGCGTGCGCCGGCGGGCCACGGCCGCGGTGGCGCTTCGGATCCCCGCGAGCTGGTCGGGCCTGACGACCTCCTGCAACTGCTGCCAGAGCGCCTGGCCATCCAGGAGCTCGATGCGGTGGCGTTCCGCTGGCGCCCGCGCGTCGTCGAGGACCTGCCCCGGGGTCACCAGGAAACCGCCTTTGGCATTGGCCAGGCGAATCTCCCGGGCCAGCTGCTCCACCGCGGGCTTGCCCAGCACATAGGAGCTTGCATGCTTGCAGGACAGCAGCCAGTGCTCGCCTTCGCGGCCCAGCGTGAAGTCGCCGTCGCCGGTGGCGGTCTCCCGATCTACCACCCGTTGGTAGCCCTGCCGGGCGAATGCGGCCAGCACCAGGTTGATGAATTCCCGCCATGAGGCGGCTGCCAGCAAACGGATCCCCGCGGCCGCTTCATCGCGCGGGCGAAACACCTTCCACATCACTGCGGTGCCCAGGCCGCCCAGCAGCACCATCACGATGGCGCCCAGCAGCCAGTGTCCCTGTCCCATCACCCGACGCCTCCCCCTGAAAAGGCTGGATCAGGTTAACCCAAGCAGAGGCGCCGCCGCCTCCCATCCGGCCTCCCTGCCATCTGCAGCGCCTCGGGGCGTCAGGGATCCGCGGCTCAGCTGTCCGGGCTGGCCGCGGGGCGGGGCGGCTCGCCCTCGCCGGCGGTGCCTGACGGATCCTGGCTTGCGGACTGGCGCACCGCGGCGGCCTTGTGCGCCGTTTCCCGGGTGGCGTTGGCGGCGCGTTCGCGGCGCAGTTCGGTGCGCAGCGCTTCCACCTGCCGCTCCAGCGACTGCACGTCCTGCCGGCTGGGCACGCCCAGCCGCGCAAGTGCGCGCTGCATGCGTTCGTCAAATGCGCTCTCAAGCCGGTCCCAGGTATCTCCAGCCTTGCCGCGGACTTCGTCCACGCCGCTGTTGACCGTTTCCATGGTTTCCGTGGCGCGGTCGCCAGCGGCCTTGCGGGCCTGGCGATCCAGCCGTGCACCCTCTTCAACGAGGGCGGAAAACAGCTTGCTGCCTTCGGACTGCGCCCGGCCCAGCGCGCCAAGCCCGGCGAGCCAGACGTTCTGCGCGGATTCGCCAAGCCCGCGTGCCAGCCGCTCGGCCTGATGCTCTACCGCGGAGGCGGCGCGCCTGGCCTTCTTTTCTTCCGGCTTGCCGGGGTGTTCGTTTGTTTCGCTGCTTGCCATGTGCCCTCCTGCCCGGTACGGGTGTGGTGAGTCAGCTGCCCAGACGCTCCGCCAGCACGCGGCGGATCTCGGATTCGATCGGCCCCTTCATCGCGGAGAGCAGGAACCCGAGCTTGGCCGTGACCCGGAGCTCGTCGGGCTCCAGCTGGATCCGCCCGTCCAGGCCCGATCGCTGGAAGTCCACCGCGTCGCCATTCCACGCGTAGTTGATGCCGAACTTCTCCGACAGCCCCTGCGCGGCCCGTTCGATGGCCTCGCGAGCCTGGGCGAGGGGAAGGGCATGGGGGTGGCGGATGTCGATATCGGCCATGAAGTCGTCTGCATTCTGGGTTGCCGATCATTCTAGCGACCGGGCGCGGAGGCGGCGTGATAGATTCCTGCCGCATGCAGCCGCCCAGACTCCGCTTTGCCGCCGATGCCGACCGTCCCGATCTCCTGCTCGAGGTCGGGATGCACCACGTCGGTCTCGCGGGCGATGGACTGGGGCTGGTGGAGGATGGCCCGGCGTCGCTGGCCTGCTTCTGCGTGGATCGCCGCGGGGTGTGGCTCACCGTTGGAAGCGGCGCGCGCAGCGTCCACGTCAACGGCCGGGAAGTGCGCCGGCTGGCGATGCTGCGCGCGGGCGACTCGGTGTACCTGGACGGGCACGAGGTCCGGCTGGTGGGTGCCGCGCCGCAGCCAGGCCTGCCGGATGGGGTACCGGCGGAGCCATCGCGTTCCGCCGATCCCCGGGTGGTGTTGCGGGGGCTGGGCGGCCGCCACCACGGGCGCAGCTTCACGCTGGACGCGCCGCGGCTGGTGGGAAGCGCGGACGATGCCGACATCCGCATCGACAATCCCGCGTTCGCCGGGCGTCACGCTCGCATGGAGCTGGTGGCCGGCGAGGTGTGGCTGCGCGATCTCGGGTCGGAGGATGGCAGCATCGTCAACGGCGAGCGCGTGCGCGACGCGCTGCTGCAGCCCGGCGACCAGGTGGTGTTCGACGCCAACGACCGCTTCGTGGTCGAGGCACCGCTGCGCGGTGCGCCCCAGCAACCGCTGCCCGTGGGCACCCTCGAGGATGCAGCGGAGTCCAACGCGCCCGGCCGGCCAGGCTCGAACTCCTGGTGGAAGCTGCCGGCGGTGCTCGTGGCCGCGCTGCTGATTGCCCTGCTGCTCGGCCTGCTGCTGCTCTACGGCGCGGGCTGAATTGCCGCCCGGCGCCGGCGCCCGGCGACGCCGCGGACGATCCGCCAGCCCAGCAGCGCCGCGAGGATGGCGGCGTAGAGAAGCGGCTCGCGCAGGTCGGACTTCACGATCCACCAGAAGTGCGTGACGGCCAGGATCGCCACCGGGTAAACGAGGCGGTGCAGCTGGCCCCAGCGCCGGCCGAGCCGTCGCATCCAGCCGCGGGTCGAGGTGATGGCGAGTGGAACGAGCCCAAGCCAGGCCAGGAAGCCGACTGTGATGTAGGGGCGCTGCACGATTTCCTGGAAGATGGTGCTCCACCAGCCGCCCAGATCAAGGGCGAGGAACGCAGCCAGGTGCAGGCTGGCGTAGAGGAATGCGTACAGGCCCAGCATCCGCCTGAAGGCCACCAGGCGTGGCTGGTTGATGAGCTGGCGCAGCGGCGTGATCGCCAGCGTGACCAGCAGCATCCGCAGTGCCCAGATGCCGGTGCGATGCTCGATCTCCGCCACCGGGTCCGCTCCAAGGGCGTCGATGTTGGTACCCGCCGCAACCTGCCAGGCCTGAAACACCAGCACGGCAAGCGGTGCGAGCGCCAGCGCGTGGATCACCGCTTTCGCCGCGCGCATCCGCGGCGGCGATTTGCGGCGCGGCCGCTGCGCCTGGCTCAGTACCACCTGGCCAGGTCCATGCCCGCGTACATCGCACCGACCTGATCTGCGTACCCATTGAACAGCTGCGTCTGGATCCGGTTGGCCACCAGCCTCGACGTGGTCCCGGCAATCCGGCGTTCGGTCGCCTGGCTCCAGCGCGGATGGTCCACCTGCGGGTTGACGTTGGCGAAAAAGCCGTATTCCCGCGGCTGCAGGTCGTTCCATGCGGTGGAGGGCATCTGCTCGCTGAAGCGGATCTCCACGATCGACTTGATGCTCTTGAAGCCGTATTTCCACGGCACCACCAGCCGCAGCGGCGCGCCGTTCTGCTGCGGCAGCGGACGACCGTAGAGGCCGGTGGCCAGGAACGTGAGCGGATGCATCGCCTCATCGATGCGCAGGCCTTCGCGATAGGGCCAGCGGATGGTGCGCTGGCGCACGCCTGGCATCTGCTCCCGGTCGGCCAGGGTGGTGAAGGAGACGAACTTTGCTTTTGACGTCGGCTCGAAGCGCTTCAACACGCTTGCCAGCGGCACGCCCAGCCACGGGATCACCATCGACCAGCCCTCCACGCAGCGCAGGCGGTAGATGCGCTCCTCCGGCAGCAGGCCGCGCAGCAGTTCGTCGAAGTCCACCACGCCCGGCCGTGCACACTCGCCGCCAACCTCGACCTGCCAGGGCGAGGTGCGCAGGGTGCGCGGGGCGCGGGAGGGATCCGACTTGCCGCTGCCGAACTCGTAGAAATTGTTGTACGTGGTGACGTCTTCCCACCGGGTCAATTCCTCGTCGGTGGAGAACCCGGCGCGTACCTGGTCGGGCGATGGCGCAGGCCCGCGCGGGGGCGGGGGCGGCTCGGCCCCGGCGCAGCCGGCCAGGCCCACGGCGGGCAGGCAGGCCAGGCCGGCCACAAGCTGGCGGCGGGCCTGCCAGACGGATTCGTCGGTGACTTCGGCGCTGGGGACCCTGAGGGCGTCGCGCAGGTTCATGGCGTATCGGCTGCAGTGGCTACACGTCATTCGACCACAGGCGCATGTGTAAGTTGCGACATCACTGCTGCACTGCGCCATACTCAGGGCGATGCATGACCAGCAAGGAGTTCCAATGTCCCGAGCCTTCAATTTCAGTGCCGGTCCCGCGGCACTCCCCGCGCCGGTGCTGGAGCAGGCCCAGCGCGAGATGCTTGATTTCCGCGGCGCCGGCGCTTCGATCGTCGAGCTCAGCCACCGCGGGCCGGAGTTCATGGAGGTTGCGGCGGAGGCTGAGCGCGACCTGCGCGCCCTGGTCGGCATTCCCGATGATTACGCGGTCCTGTTCACCGCCGGCGGCGCGACCACGCAGCAGGCACTGATGGCGCTGAATTTTGCCGCGCCGGGCCAGCCGGCCGACCATGTCGTCACCGGCCACTGGGGCCAGGTTGCGCTCAAGCAGGCCAGGCCGTACGTGGACCTGAGGATTGTCGCCAGCAGCGAGGAGGATGGCTTCCGGTCGATCCCCGCGCGCGAATCCTGGCGCCTTTCCCCGGACGCCGCCTACGTGCACATCACCGACAACGAGACCATCCACGGGGTGGAGTTCCAGGACGTGCCGGACGTGGGCGATGTGCCCCTGTTTGCCGACTTCAGCTCCTCCATCGCCTCCCGGCCGGTGGATGTTGCACGCTACGGGATGATCTACGCCGGGGCACAGAAGAACCTCGGCCCGGCTGGCATCGGCGTGGTGATCGTGCGCCGGGAGTTGCTCGAACGCTCCGGCCAGCCGCGCGCCGACATCTTCGATTACCGCTCGCAGCTGGCCGCGGACTCCATGCTCAACACGCCCCCCACCTGGAACTGGTACCTGCTCGGGCTGACGGTGAAATGGATGCTCGACGAGGGCGGGGTGGAGGAGTTCGCCCGCCGCAGCGAGCGCAAGGCCAGGCTGCTCTACGATGCAGTGGACGGATCCGGCGGCTTCTACCGCAACGCAGTCGACCCGGCGGTGCGCTCGCGCATGAACGTGCCGTTCTTCCTGCACGATGAAGCGCTGGACAGCCGCTTCCTCGATGAGGCCCGCGAAGCCGGGTTGATCTCACTCAAGGGGCATCGCGTACTGGGCGGCATGCGCGCATCGATCTACAACGCCATGCCCGAAGAAGGCGTGCAGGCGCTGGCCGACTTCATGCGCGACTTCCAGCAGCGCAACGGATAGGTGGAGCATGTCCACACATCACTTCCTGCCGCGCGCGTCATGAGTGATCAGGCGTGGGTGTGCGGAGCGGGCGGGCCACTCCATGGCGAGGTGACCGTCCCGGGCGACAAGTCGATCTCGCATCGCGCAATCATGCTGGCGGCCCTGGCTGACGGCGTCTGCCGCATCGATGGCTTCCTGGAAAGCGCCGACGCGCGGGCCACCGAGGCGATGTTCCGCCAGATGGGCGTGCACATCGAGGCCCCGGCGCCTGGAGCGCGGATCGTCCACGGCGTCGGCCTGCATGGGCTGCGCCCGCCTTCCGGCCCGCTTGATTGCGGCAACTCGGGAACGGCCATGCGCCTGCTGGCGGGGCTCCTGGCGGGTCAACGTTTCCACTCTCGACTCATCGGGGACGCCTCGCTGTCCCGCCGGCCGATGCAGCGGGTGACCGCGCCGCTGGCGCGGATGGGCGCGCGGATTGAAACTGCAAACGGCTGCCCACCGCTTGAAATCCACGGCAACAATGCGCTGCAATCAATTGATTACGCAGGAGAAGTCTCCAGCGCCCAGGTGAAGTCCGCGATCCTGCTCGCCGGCCTGTATGCCGAGGGCACCACGCGGGTCACGGAGCCGGAGCCCACGCGTGACTACACCGAGCGGATGCTCGCCGCCTTTGGCTGGCCGGTGGAATTTTCCCCCGGGCGTGCCGCCCTGGCTGGCGGCCACCGCCTGCAAGCCACCGACGTGGTGGTTCCCGCCGACTTCTCTTCCGCAGCTTTCTTCCTGGTGGCGGCGACGCTCGTCCCGGGATCGAGACTGCTGCTGCGGCAGGTGGGAATGAATCCCCGCCGCACCGGGCTGCTGCAGGTGCTGCGCGCAATGGGTGCACGGATCGAGGAACATGCGGCCGGGGAGCAGGGCGGGGAGCCGGTTGCCGACCTGCTGGTCCGCCACGCGCCGCTGGTCGGGGTGGACGTGCCGCAGGAGATCGTGGCCGACATGATCGACGAGTTCCCGGCGCTGTTCGTCGCGGCGGCCTGCGCCACCGGCACCACGGTGGTGCGCGGGGCCGCGGAACTGCGGGTCAAGGAATCAGACCGCATCACGGTGATGGCGCAAGGCCTGCGCGAGCTCGGCGTGCATGTGGAAGAGACTCCCGATGGCGCTGTCATCCATGGTGGCAGCCTGCGGGGCGGGCGTGTCCACAGCCGGGCGGATCATCGCGTGGCAATGGCGTTCGCAGTGGCTGCGCAGGTCTCCAAGGGGCCGGTGAGGGTGGAGGATGTCGGGAACGTCGCCACCTCGTTCCCGGGCTTCGCCAGGCTTGCCCAGGAAGTGGGTTTCCGGCTCGGCTGAAGGCGGCCGCGCTACTCGACCTGGAAATCCACCGGCACGGTCACGGTGGAAGCGACGGGAACCCCATCCTGGATCGCCGGCTGGAATGTCCACTGGCTCACCGCATCGCGCGCGGCACGATCCAGCTCCCGCGAACGGCTGCTGCGCTCGACCTCCACTGCAGCTGCGCGGCCCTGTGCATCCACTTCCACCCGCAGCAGGACCGTGCCCTCCTGGCGCGTACGCAGCGCTTCCACCGGATATTCCGGCTGTACCCGGCTCAGGGGTTCGGCGGGGCGATCGGCGGGACGGGGCTCGGGCGGCGGATCCGGCCGCGGAGGAGGCTCGGAGGACGCCTCTGGAGGCGGTGTCTCCCCGTCGGCGGCTTCGGGTTCGACGGCTTCCACGGCTTCAGCCGCGGGCGGCACCTCAACTGGCGGCGGTTCCTGATCGCGATCCCGCGATACGTACCAGAGCATCGCCAGCAGCGCGATCGCCACGAGCAGCCACACCAGCGGGCGCGCGCTCCGGCGGCCGGCCTCGGTGTCGCCAGCCGGGCCATCGTCGTCAGGCCCGAGCTCCGGATCGGATGGTGCGGACATGCGGATGGACTTCCTCTGCAGGGTACTGCCGTTCAGGCTCCCACAGCATTTGTTTCGTCCGCGTCACGGCCGGTCGCGCGCTCAGGGGCTGAAGGTGATCGGAATGAGCACCCGTTCGGCCACGACTTCGCCACGGCGCACCGCGGGCTCGAACCGCCATTGCCGCACGGCCCGCAGCGCGGCCTGGTCAAGCGCGCCATGGGAGCTGCTGCGGACGACCTCCACCTGGCGGGGCCTGCCGTCCGGGCCGACCAGGGCCTGCACGATCACTTCACCGGCGTGACCGCGACGCTGTGCCCGGCGCGGGTAGGCGGGTGCGGGAGCGTGCACCGGCAGCGGCGCGCGGTCGAGCGCGCTTGATGCAGGCTCCGATTCGGCATCCGCAACCGCAGCATCCGCCTCCACCGTCCGATCGGGAGCAGTGCCCGCCACCGGAGCCGGTGGCTCCGCGGGTGCGTCGGGCAAGGCGAATACGCCGCCGGCGTCGCTGTCACCGCCGGCTGCATCCTGCTCCTCAGGGAGCTGGGGCGCGGGCAATGTGCCGCCATCGGCGGCATGCTCCGCTTCCACCGGGGGAAGCATGCTCGGCGGGGCATCGTCCACCGCCTCGCGCTGCGCCCATACGATGATGAAAAGCAGGACGCCGGTTGCGACCGCAATGGGGACGAGCAGCCAGCTCGAAATCCAGTGCCGCCAACGGGGATGGGCAGCACCGGCGCGGGATTTTTTTCCGGGCATGGGATGGGACCGGTCGCGGATCGCCCCGATTCTTGCACACGCCACCGCAGCAGGCGTTCCACGCGCACTCGGGCGATAATGTCCGTCCACGCAACGCGACGACCCTCCCCATGCTTGATCCGAACCTGCTGCGCAACGACCTTCCCGCCCTCGCCGAACGCCTGCAACAGACCCGCGGCTTCACGCTCGACGTGGAGGGGCTGCAGACGCTCGAGGAGGAGCGCAAGCAGCTGCAGGTGCGCACCCAGGAGCTGCAGAATCTGCGCAATACCCGCAGCAAGGAGATCGGCAAGGTCAAGGCGCAGGGCGGCGACGTGCAGGCGCTGCTGGCGGAAGTGGCCGGGTTCGGCGAGGAACTCAAGGCCAACGAGCAGGCGCTGCAGGAAAAGCGCGACGCGATCGAACGCATCGCCCTTGGCATTCCGAACCTCCCCGCCGACGACGTGCCCGCCGGCAAGGATGAGGACGACAACGTCGAGGAGCACCGCTGGGGCACGCCGCGGACATTCGATTTCGCCGTGCGCGACCACGTCGAACTGGGGGCGCGCAACGGCTGGCTGGACGGAGACACGGCCGCCAGGCTGTCCGGCGCGCGCTTCACCGTGCTGCGCGGCCAGCTTGCGCGCCTGCACCGTGCGCTCGCGCAGTTCATGCTCGACCTGCACGTCGCCGAACACGGGTATGAGGAAACCAATGTGCCCGTGATCGTCAACGCGGACGCCATGCAAGGCACGGGCCAGCTGCCGAAGTTCGAGGAGGACCTGTTCTCGACCATGGTCGGCGATGCCCGGCGCTACCTGGTGCCCACCGCCGAGGTGCCGCTGACCAACATGGTGCGCGAGCAGATCGTGGAGGCGGAGGCGCTGCCGCTACGCATGACCGCCCATTCCATGTGCTTCCGTGCCGAGGCCGGCAGCCATGGCCGCGACGTGCGCGGGATGATCCGCCAGCACCAGTTCGAGAAGGTGGAACTGGTGGCCGTGGCGGCCCCGTCCGAGAGCGGGGCCGAACATGCGCACATGCTGCGCGCGGCCGAAGTGGTGCTGGAAAGGCTTGGCCTGCCGTATCGCCGGATGCTGCTGTGCAGCGGTGACATGGGTTTTTCCGCGCGCAAGACGTGGGACCTTGAAGTCTGGCTGCCTTCCCAGGATCGCTACCGGGAGATCTCCTCGGTCTCCAACTGCGGCGATTTCCAGGCCCGGCGCATGCAGGCGCGCTGGCGCAATCCGCAGACGGGCCGGCCGGAGCCGGTCCACACCCTCAACGGTTCGGGCGTGGCCGTGGGCCGGGCGCTGGTGGCGGTGATGGAGAATTACCAGCAGGCCGACGGTTCCATTGAAGTGCCGGAAGCGCTGCGGCCCTACATGGGCGGCCTGGACCGGATCGCCTGAGTTATGAAAATGGGACGAAAAAGGTTAAAATCCTCCGATCGTTCCACTTAAAGGCACCGCCATGCAGGACCTCAACGACCTGTATTACTTCGCCCTCGTGGTCGAGCACGGCGGGTTTGCAGCCGCCGAGCGCGCACAGGGCATCCCCAAGTCACGCCTGAGCCGGCGCATCAGCCAGCTCGAGAACGAACTGGGCGTGCGCCTGCTGCAGCGATCCACCCGCCGCTTCGCGGTCACCGACGTGGGCCAGAGCGTGTACCGCCACGCCCGCTCGATGCTGGCCGAGGCCGCGGCCGCCCGCGAGGTCGTCGACCGCCTGAGCGCCGAGCCGCGCGGCGTGGTGCGCGCCAGCGTGCCGGTCAACATCGCCCAGCAGTTGATGCCCAAGCTGCTGCCCGATTTCCTCGCCCGCTATCCGCAGGTGCGCGTGCAGCTGCACGTGAGCAACCGCCGGGTGGACCTGATCAACGAGGGCTTTGACGTCGCGATCCGGGTGCGCTCGAAGTTCGACGACGATGGCAGCCTGATCATGCGCAGCTTCGGCCAGATCCAGGAGCTGCTGGTGGCGAGCCCGAAGTACCTCAACGGTGCCGGCCGGCCGGTCGAGCCCGAGGACCTCGCCGAGCACGTCACCATGACGATGGCCGAGGACGAGGTGCGCCAGCGCTGGGAGCTGCAGCGCAACGGGGAGACCCGCCGCATCGACCTCAAGCCGCGCATTTCCGGTTTTGATTTCCCGATGCTGATGTCCCTGGCCAAGCAGGGCCTGGGCATCACCATGCTGCCCGAGACGGTTTGTGCCGACGCCGTGCACAGCGGCGAGCTGGAGGTGGTGATGCCAGAGTGGCGCCTGCCGCAGGGCGTGTGCCATGCCGTGTTCGCTTCGCGCAGCGGCCTGCTTCCGGCGGTGCGGGTGTTCATCGACCATCTGGCCGAATACATGCCGCGCCTGCTCGAGCAGTCCAGCCTCAACTGCAAGTCGGCCGGGCTCGAGGATGCCGCCTGACCGCGAGGTCTGGGATAATCATTGCGACGGATGGGTGGCCGAGTGGTTGAAGGCACCGGTCTTGAAAACCGGCAACGGGAAACCGTTCGTGGGTTCGAATCCCACCCCATCCGCCAACCCAAGCAGGCCTCCGGATGCCTCTACCTGCAGCGCAAGCCCGCCATTCCGTGACGCCCGTCCGCTCCGGCTTGCGGGCCCGCCGGCCTGCCGCTAGCCTGAGTTTCGGGGGGATTGATAAGGGGTACAGGGAATGACCATACGGGTCTTCATGGTCGACGACCATGCACTCGTGCGCACAGGACTGCGCATGATCCTTGCCGGCGAAAGCGATATCGAGATCGTCGGCGAATCCGACTGCGGCGAAGACGCGCTGCCCAGGATCCGGCAGCTGAAGCCGGACGTGGTGCTGTGTGACCTCCATCTTCCGGGCGTCAGTGGCCTGGAGGTGACCGAGCGGATCGTTCGCGGCGACTACGGCACGCGCGTGATCGTTGTATCGGTGCTCGAGGACGGGCCGATGCCCAAGCGCCTGATCGAAGCCGGTGCATCCGGATACGTGGGGAAGGGCGGTGATGCCAGCGAGCTGGTACGCGCGGTCCGCTCCGTCGCCACCGGCAAGCGCTACCTGTCCAGCAGCATCGCGCAGAACATGGCGCTTTCAGGCCTGACTGGCGAGGACAGCCCGTTCGACGCGCTCACCGCGCGCGAGATGGAGATCGCCATGCTGCTGATCCAGGGCTTGCGGCAGGAGCAGATCGCCCGCCGCCTGTGCCTGAGCGCGAAGACGATCAACACCCACAAGACGCGCCTGTTCGAGAAGCTGCAGATCAACGACATGATCGCGCTGGCCCGCCTGGCGAGCCAGTACGGGATGATGGATCCCGCGCAGACGCTGTAGCACTACAGCGTCGCGCGGGCCCTGCCGCAGCGTCAGGCGCTGCGGGGTTCGTCGGCAGGCTGCTCCGGGCCGGAATCACTTCCGGACCTGGCGGGCTGCTCCGGCTTTGAATCCGCGCCGGCCTTGGCGGTGGCTTCCTGATGGGGCCTGTCAGTGGACGGACGCGCGGGGGCAGGGGTTTCGAACAGTTCCTGGGTGGCGCCGGGTGTTGCCGCACGCCCGGTGTTCGAATCCCCCCGATTGCCCGCCACCGCGCCCGCAGCCTTGACCGGGCCGGTGTCCGACGGGGCAGCGGGCGCAGCGACCGTCGAGCGTTCAGCAGCAGGCTTCGGCGCAGGTTCCGCTGGCGTTGCGGGCGCCGGTGCGGATGCCTGCTCACGCGCCGGAGCGGCGTCCGCCGCCGCCTCAGGTGCAGGCGATGCAGGCACGGAAGCCCGGGGGGCCGGCCGTGCGGCAGGCGCAGTCTGCTGCTTTTCAGGCAGCGGATCCCGGTTGGCGGGGGCATTGCCCGGGGCATTCTCCGTAGCGACCGGGGCCGCGGCTGCAGCCGGCTTCGGATCCGCGGACGGTGTCTTGGCATCCCCGGCGGACGATGCCGCATCCGGCTTCGCCTGCGGTTGACCGGCTTCAGCCCGCCCGGCGTCCCCACCAGCGTCCTGAGCCTGGCCAGCGGTGTCCGAAGCGGCTACGCGCGGGTTGCGCTGGCGCTTGGCCGCATTGTCCGCCGTGCTGGCCTGGCCGTCGTCGAAGTCGAACTCGGGCTGCGACGCCTGGGCAGCCGGGATGTCGGCGGCATCCTCGGCAGGCGCATTTGGTCCGCCGTCGGCGCCGGCCGCAGCGTTTTCCCCGCCCTGGCCGCTGCGGCGCCGGCGGCGACCGCCGCGACGGCCACGGCGGCGACGCCCCGTGCCTTCGCCAGCTGCGGGTGCGCCTTCGCCACGATCGGGCTGCTCGCTGCCATCGGCGCGCTGGGTCTGCGCAGCCGCCGGCTCGCGCTCGTCGGCGGACGGGCGGGTTGCGGTGTCCTGCGGGGTGGCAGGCGCCGCGGCCCGCGGTTGCGCATCCGCGTCGTCCTGCCGGTTCCGCTGCCCGCGGGGCGCCTCGGTCGCGGCCTTCTGCTGCCGGGCAGCCTCTTCCGTGCGCACATCCGGCTGGTCGGGGGATTGCTTCTGGCGCTCACGCCGGGGCTGCTGCGCCTGTTTCTGGCCGCGGGCCTGCTTGGCCCGGGCAGGGCGGTCCTGCTTGTCCTGCTGGTCGCGCTCGCCGTTGCCCTGGCCCTGGCCGCGGGCCCGGCGCGGCTTCTGATCGCGCCGCTCGCCATCGCGGCGCTCGTCGCTGCGCCCCTGGCGGCCGCGTCGCTGCTGGCCGCTGCGCTCACCGCGTTCCTTGCCGTCTGCGGACGGACGGCGCTCCTTCGGGGCCTCTTCTGCGGGCGCCCCGACGATGAGCGATTTCAGCCAGCCCATGAAGCCCACGGCGGCCACCGGCGCGGCAGGGGCCGGAGCGGGGGCCGGCGCCGGTGCCGGGGCAGGCGCTTCCTCGCGCGGCTCGCGCACGGGCGCAGGCTGGGCCGGTCGCACGTTGCGCACGGCCGGCGGCGGCACGTTGAGGTTGGACTTGTTCAAGGCGATGGTGTTGACCTTGCGCGGAGTGCCGCGCTGGTAGCTCGGACGGCTGGTTTCCTCGCCAAGCTCGTTTTCGCGGATCCGCGTGACCTCGTAGTGCGGGGTCTGCAGGTGTTCGTCGGCAACAATGACGATCGGCGCCTTGTGCCGGCTTTCGATCTCCGCCAGCGCGGCGCGCTTCTCGTTGAGCAGGTAATTGGCGATCTCCAGCGGCGCCTGCACCAGCACCTGGCCGGTGTTGTCCTTCATCGCATGCTCTTCTGCCACGCGGATGATCGACAGGCTCAGCGATTCCACGCTGCGCATGCGGCCGTGGCCCTCGCAGCGCGGGCACACGATCTGGCTGGATTCACCCAGCGACGCGCGCAGCCGCTGGCGGCTCATCTCCAGCAGGCCGAACTTGGAGATCCGGCCCAGCTGCACCCGCGCGCGGTCGTACTTGAGCGCGCCCTGCAGGCGGTTTTCCACCTCCCGCTGGTGCTTGTTGGAGGACATGTCGATGAAATCGATCACCACCAGTCCGCCAAGGTCGCGCAGGCGCAGCTGGCGCGCCACTTCGTCGGCCGCCTCCAGGTTGGTGTGGAATGCGGTTTCCTCGATGTCACCGCCGCGGGTGGCGCGCGCCGAGTTGACGTCGATCGCGGTCAGGGCCTCGGTCTGGTCGATCACCAGGGCGCCGCCGGAGGGGAGAGAGATGGTGCGCTCGTACGCGCTCTCGATCTGCGATTCGATCTGGAAGCGGTTGAAGAGCGGCGTATCGTCGGTGTAGTGCTTGAGCTTGCGCAGGTTGTGCGGCATGACCTGCTCGACGAAATCCTTGGCCTCCTCGTACATCTCCGGCGTATCGACCAGGATCTCGCCGATGTCCGAGCGCATGTAGTCACGCAGGGCGCGGGTGATCAGGCGCGATTCCTGGTAGATCAGGAACGGCGCCGGCTTGCTCAGCGCGGCGTCGCAGATCGCCTTCCAGATGCTCAGCAGATAGTCCAGGTCCCACTGCAGCTCCTCGGCATCCCGGCCGACGCCAGCGGTGCGGATGATCACCCCCATGTCGTCGGGGATCTCAAGCGCGTCCATCGCACGCTTCAGCTCGGCGCGGTCCTCGCCCTCGATCCGGCGCGAGACGCCGCCGGCGGTGGGGGAGTTGGGCATCAGCACCATGTAGCGGCCGGCCAGCGAGATGAAGGTGGTCAGGGCAGCGCCCTTGTTTCCGCGCTCTTCCTTCTCCACCTGCACCACCACTTCCTGGCCCTCGCGCAGGAGCTCGCGGATGCCGGCCTTGTGGTCGACGCCGGCCTGGTAGTAGTCGCGGGAGATTTCCTTCAGCGGCAGGAAGCCGTGGCGGTTGCCCCCGTATTCGACGAAGGCGGCTTCAAGCGATGGTTCCAGCCGGGTGATCCGGCCCTTGTAGATGTTGGACTTCTTCTGTTCCTGGGACGGCTGCTCGATGTCGATGTCGTACAGGGTCTGGCCGTCCACGATCGCCACGCGCAGTTCTTCTGCCTGCGTGGCGTTGATCAGCATGCGTTTCATTGTTGCGTTCCTCGCGCGCTGCTACCGCGCGGAACGCCGTGGGCGTCTCGTCTGGTTGGCTGGAGGCTGCGCCAGCGGGGCGAAGGATCCGCTGCCGGGACGGCGAACCGCCCCGCGCCGCGGCGCGGCCGTCAGGTTGTTCCAGCGCTACGACACCACGGCAGGCCGCGGGAGCGCTTGCATTGCATTGTTCGTGTTGCAAGGACCGGCGGCAGCCTGTGGAAGACCGCAGGCGCCGCGCGGGGCATGTTCAGCACCGTCTTGCGGGGTCACCGCGGAAACGGACGATGGCCGGGCCTGCCGATGAGCCGCTAACATGTCCGCCCCGGGGGCGGTGGCCGCGCACTGCAAACGGGATCGCGGGAGCCGGGCTTTCGGCCCTGTTTGCCGGTTCCACCGGTGCCGAGGCACCAACGGGGCAACTCCCTGCGAAATCAAACCCTTATATCGCGACGCGAGTGTAGCAGATCAGGCACCTGGAATGACCCCTCCCCAACGTCCCGAACAGCAGCCGGGCGGGGCCCGCATCGTGCGGGTCCCGGACGACCGGGACGGCCAGCGCCTGGACAATTTCCTCCTTGGCCAGCTCAAGGGTGCGCCGCGGAGCCTCGTCTACAAGCTCGTGAGATCGGGACAGGTCCGCGTCAACGGCGGCCGCGCCAAGGCCGAGCGGCGGCTTGAGGGCGGTGATGAGGTCCGGATCCCGCCGGTGCGGGTCGCCCAGGCCGGGGAGCGGGGCTCGCCCCCCAGGGGCCTGATGGACGCGATCGCCGCCGCCGTCGTGTTCGAAGACGAGCGCCTGCTCGCCCTCAACAAGCCCGCCGGCGTTGCCAGCCATGGCGGCAGCGGCATCGGCTTCGGCGCCATCGAGACGCTCCGCGCCCTGCGCCCGAACCAGGCACTGGAGCTCGTCCACCGCCTGGATCGCGACACCTCCGGGCTGCTCCTGTTCGCAAAAAAGCGCTCGGCGCTCTCGGAGCTGCAGGCTCTGCTGCGCGAAGGCGGCGGCGATGCCCGCAGCGGGGTGGGGAAGCGATACCTCAGCCTCCTCACCGGCCGCATGCCGGACGGCACCATGAGCGTCGACGCCCCGTTGCACGTGGGCCTGCGCCAGGGCGGCGAACGCCACGTCCAGGTCAACGACGGCGGCAAACCCTCGCTCAGCCACATCAAGCTGCTCGAGCGCCGCGGCGGCCATTCCTACTGCGAAGTCGCCATCGCCACCGGGCGCACCCATCAGATCCGCGTCCATGCCAGGCACATCGGCCATCCGGTCGCGGGCGACGACAAATACGGCGACCCGGATGTCAACCGCCGCCTTCGCGACAAGGCCGGACTCAAGCGCCTGTTCCTCCACGCCGCCTCGCTCGAATTCTCGCTCGACGACGGGCGGACCCCGTACCTGCTCCACGCCCCGCTGGCGCCGGAGCTTTCGGAAGTCCTCGATCGCCTCTCGGGCTGAGGGCCCGGTCGCACTGCCACCGAGCCGGACGAACGCGCGATATTTCAGCCCGCGAGCACGTCCGCCCGCGCCGCACAGATGAAATCGTTCTCGGACAGGCCGCCCACGTCATGGGTGGAATAGCGCACCACGCAGCGGTCGTAATGCACCCCCAGGTCCGGATGGTGGTCCTCCCGGTGCGCCATGAAGGCCAACGCGTTCACGAACGCCATCGTCCGGAAGTAATCCTCGAACCTGAAGGTCCGCACCAGCGCCTGCCCGTCCTCCGCAAGCTCCCAGCCCGGCACCTGCGGCAACAGTTCACGGATATCGGCCTCGGACAAACGGTGCTCGCGGCCCTTGCGCGGGACGCAATGCGCCTGGGCGAGGGGAATCAGGTCTGGCATGGCACACTCCTGGCACAACGGCGCGGGGCCCGGTCGACTGGCGTTCGGAAACCCCGCCTCGGGCCGGATAGAATACCCCGCATGATCCAGATATCAGACAGCGCCCAGACCCACTTCCGCAAACTGATCGAACGCGAGAGCCTGCCCGGCCTTGGCGTGCGCCTTGCGGCGGTGCACCCCGGCACCGCCCGGGCCGACGTCCAGCTCGAGTTCGCGGAACCCGGAGACCTCCAGGGCGACGAATGGGCCGTCGATTGCGAGGGCTTCACCCTCTGGCTCGATGCCTCCAGCGTGAAGTTCCTGGATGGCGCGGAAATCGACTACACCACCCAGGCCACCGGCGGCCAGCTCCAGATCCGCGCGCCCAACATCAAGGGCAAGGCACCCGACGCATCCGCCTCCCTGGTGGAACGGGTGCGCTGGCTGATCGAACACGAGATCAATCCCCAGCTGGCCAGCCACGGCGGCCACGTGGCGGTGGAAGAAGTGACTTCAGAGGGTGTGGTGGTGCTGCGCTTTGGCGGCGGCTGCCACGGCTGCGGAATGGCCGACGTGACCCTCAAGCAGGGCATCGAGAAGGCGCTGCTGGAAAAGGTCCCGGGCGTGACGGCCGTGCGCGACGCCACCGACCACGCCACCGGCACCGCCCCATACATCAAGCGCAGTTCCGGCTGACCGGGCGCGGACTCGGGTGTTTTCCCCGGCCGAACTGATCGAGGCATTGCGGCGGCGCCTGCGGCTCTCGATCCGGCCGCTGCCGCAGGCCGATGGCCTGCCGCCTTCGTGGAAGGCATGGCTGCAGGCCACGGCCGAACGTTCCCCACCCGCCGGTGACAGGGCCGCGGGCGTTGTCGCCGCGGCGGCGGCCCGGCCGCCAGCACCGCGCCCGCGCGGCGAGGAACTGCATGGCTGGAAGGCGCTGCGGGCCATGTGGCGCCAGCAGTGGGATCCGCCCAGCCCCGACGAGCGGGGCCTGCGGATCGCATCCCGTACGCTGTCGATCCTGCTGCACCTGGCGTTCGTGGTGATCATGTCGTGGCTGATGTACACCCGCTTCCTGCTCGCCACGCCGCCCGATGCCCAGCGCGGCGAACACGTGATCGAAGTGGAGTTCATTGGCAGCGGCACGCCCGAGGAAGAGGGCGGTGGCACGCCGGCCGAACCGGATCCGGTTGCAGCTGCAGAGCCGCCGGCGGAGGCGGAGCCCTTGCCACCGCTCCCCGAGCCTGAGCCGGAAGCGGCCGCACCACCACCCACGGTTGCTGCAACTGAGAGCGATCTGATGCCCGAGCCGGTTGCAGCCGCAGAGCCCGAGCCGGAACCTGAGCCGGTGCCACCGGCCGTCGTCCCCGACCAGCCGCTGGAAGTCACGGAGACTCCCCTGCCGGACGGCCCGTTCCAGGTTCCGCCGATGCAGGCCGTTGAAGCGCCAGCGCCCCGCCTGCCGGATGTCGAAGTGGCCCCGCGCGAACGTGAGATTGAGCTGGCCCGGCCGGTGGAGGTCCTGGCGCCGGAAATGCGCGCGCCCGAGGTTCCCCTGCGCGGCGCCCCGCAGCCCGAGGTCGATGTGCCCGAGCGGGAGATCGCAATGCAGCCGCAGGTGTCACCGCCCGAGCTGGAGATGCCGGTGATCGAGGCACCCGCACCCACCCGCGAGCTGCAGGAGGCCCAGGCGCGCGTGCGCGATATCCCGATGCCGCCGGCGCCTGATCCCGGGGACGCCGCTGACGCCGCTCCCGTTGCCCGGTCGGAAACTGAAGCGGTGCCTGCCGAATCGTCCCTGGAGGACGGCATTGCCGGCAGCGGGCCCGCCAGCGAGCCGCGCGAGGGCGCCTGGAGCACTCCCGAGCGCGGTCCGGACCCAGGCGCATCGACCCGGGACCAGCCGGGAGGGCAGGACGGCACCGCCAGCCTGTTCAACCCGGATGGCAGCATCCGCCTCCCGCCGGGCCAGGGCGAAGTTGGTGGCGGCCTGCCGCCGGGCACGATCACCGAGGACTACGAAAAGCTCGACCGCATGGGCACCTGGCTCAAACGCCCGCCGACGGACTACGAGCCCACGCGCTTCGACCGGTTCTGGGTGCCCCATGAGAACCTGCTGGAGGAGTGGGTGCGGCGCAGCATCCGCACGGTGCTGATCCCGATCCCCGGCACCAACAAGACCATCCGTTGCAACGTCGCCACCCTGGCGTTCGCCGGTGGCTGCGACCTGGTCGATCCCAACCTCCAGGACAACCCCGCCGGGGCCAGGCCTCCGCCCGACATTCCGTTCCGCCCGGATCTGCATGAGGACCCGGAGGGCCTGAGCGACGACGCCTGGGACTGAGCGCCGCGGCGGGCGCAGAAACGACAACGGGGCCCGCGGCCCCGTCGTCCCGAACCGTCGGAGGATCAGTAAACGCCGCTGAGGTCGCGCAGTTCGGAAGGCTGCGACGCGAAGAATGCCGCGAGGTCCGCGATCTGCTGGTCACTCAGGCCCTGGGCCTGGTTGGACATCAGCGAATGGTCGCGCGCGCCGCTGCGGTACTGCTGCAGGGCGTGGCCCAGGTAGTCCTCGTACTGGCCGCCAAGCTTGGGATAGGTGGGATCCAGCGGCTGGTTGCCGTCGGGACCGTGGCAGTCGATGCAGGACTGGCCGGTGGCCTCGCCCTTGACCTGGGCCTGCAGTTCGCCCGCGTCGATGCGGCCCTTGGGCAGCCCCGCCGAGGAGGAACCTCCGTCGGCAGGCGCACAGGCGGCCAGCGCCGCTGCCGCGGTGAAAAGGGAAAGGATCAGCAGATGCTTGGAATTGATCATCGGGCGGCTCACTCGTTCACGCTGGACAGGAAGGCCGCCAGGTTGGCGATGTCTTCGTCGGAAAAGCTCCGGGCCTGCGCTTCCATGGTGGGATGCTGGCGCGTGCCGCGCTTGTACTCGGTCAGGGCGTTGGTCAGGTATTCCTGCGACTGCCCGCCGATCTTGGGCACGCGATAGGCAGGGTAGGCGTTCCGGTATTCAGGGATCCCGTGGCAGCCCATGCAGGTGTAGGCCAGCATCCGGCCTTCCTCAAGCGCCTCCTGCGAAGCTCCGGCGGCGGGTTCCTGGGCAGCTGCCATGAAGGGCAGGGCGGCGAGGGCGAGGCAGGCGAGTTGCAGCGGTCGCATCATGTGGGTATCCGCGTTCCTGTTTGGGCTGGTCCTGGGCCGTCGCGGGCCCGTAGGGAGGGCGCCGAAAAATTCCCCTGCGGCGCACGATCGGCAGAGTATAGCCTGCACTACAATCGCCGCTCCAACCGCTGCCGCCGGCCGTCACCATGACCTTTGGCGGATACCCTGCAGGCCTGTCGGTGATTTACTTGACTACAACACCAGACAGAGTCTTGAACATGCGCGTACCTTCCGTGGGCGGCCATCGCCGCTGGCACATGGTCCTGCTCGCCAGCTGCATCCTGGCGCTTGCCGCCTGTGGCCGCGCGCCTGATGGCGCCCAGGCCGGCGAAAAGGAAGAGGTGCAGACGGTGCCGGTGGAAGTGGCAGCGGCCAGCCATCGCACAATCGCCGCGAGCTACACGGGCACCGCCTCCCTTGACGCGCTCGCCGAATCGCAGGTGGTGGCCAAGACCTCGGGCGTGGCCCTGGAGGTGCTGGTGGAAGAAGGCCAGGCGGTGAAGGCCGGCCAGGCGCTGGTGCGGCTGGACCCGGACCGCGCGCGCCTCAACGTCGCCCAGAGCGAAGCCCAGATGCGCAAGCTGGAGAACAACTTCAACCGCGCTCGCGAGCTGGCCGCCCAGCAGTTGATCAGCGCGGGCGAATACGACCAGATGCGCTACGACCTGGAAAACGTGCGCGCCCTGTACAACCTGGCACGGCTCGAACTGTCCTATACCACCGTCACCGCCCCGATCTCGGGCGTGATCGCCTCGCGCTCGATCAAGACCGGCAACTTCGTCCAGATCAACACGCCGATCATGCGCATCGTCGACAACTCGCGCCTGGAGGCAACACTCAACGTGCCCGAGCGCGAGCTGGCCACGCTCAGGCCGGGCCAGCCGGTGCAGATGCAGGTGGACGCGTTGCCCGGCCAGACCTTCCAGGGCCGCGTGGACCGGGTGGCGCCGGTGGTGGACGCCGGCAGCGGCACGTTCCGGGTCATCTGCGCATTCCAGGGCGGAGCGCCGCTGCAGCCTGGCATGTTCGGCCGGTTCCGGATCGAGTACGACCAGCGTGCGGACGTCCTCACCATTCCGCGCCTGGCGTTGCTGGACGACGAAGGCGAGCCCGCGGTGTACCTGGTGCGCGATGGCGTGGCGGTGCGCACGCCGGTGCAGCTGGGCCACGTGGATGCCGGGTTCGTGGAAATCCGCGACGGACTGGCGGCCGACGACCAGGTGGTGGTGGCCGGCAAGGGCGCGCTGCGCGACGGCACGACGGTGCAGGTGATCGGCACCGGCGCCGGCACCGTGGCCGCCAGCGATGACGACGCGGTCGAAACCGACGACGGTACCCGGCAATGAGCAAGGATCCACGGGAGAAGCACGGCGCTCCGCACCCGGACCCCGTGCCGGCGGCGCCTGCCCGCGGCGGCATCGTCGAGTTCGCCACCCGGCGCCGGGTGACGGTGGCCATGGTCACGGTCAGCCTGCTGCTGTTCGGCCTGATCGCGCTGGGCAACCTGCGGGTCAACCTGCTGCCCGACCTCAGCTACCCGACCCTGACCGTGCGCACCGAGTACACCGGCGCCGCGCCTATGGAGATCGAGACCCTGGTCAGCGAGCCGGTCGAGGAGGCGGTGGGGGTGGTCAAGGGGCTGCGCAAGCTCAAGTCCATCTCCCGCACCGGCCAAAGCGACGTGGTGCTCGAGTTCGCCTGGGGCACCGACATGGACCAGGCCAGCCTGGAGGTGCGCGACAAGCTCGAGACCCTGCAGCTGCCGTTCGAAGTGGAGCCGCCGGTGCTGCTGCGCTTCAACCCTTCCACCGAGCCGGTGCTGCGCATCGCGCTGTCGGCGGCAGGCGAGGGGGATGAAATCCGCCAGCTTACCGAGCTGCGCCGCTACGCGGACGATGAGCTGAAGCGGCGCCTGGAGTCCGTGCCCGGCGTGGCGGCGATCCGGGTCGGCGGCGGCCTGGAGGACGAGATCCAGGTGGACCTGGACATGCAGCAGCTGGCCCGCATCGGCCTGCCGCCGGGCAACGTGATCCAGCGCCTGCAGCAGGAGAACATCAACCTGTCCGGCGGGCGCCTGGAGCAGGGCACCCAGCGCTACCTGGTGCGCACGGTCAACCAGTTCGCCAGCGTGGACGAGATCCGCAACATGCTGGTGACCACGCAGTCCGGAGCGGGCGGCGGCAGCGGCGCCGAGGACGTGGCGCGGATCGCGGCCGCCTCCGGCGATGCGTCGGTGCTGGCGGCGGCGATGCAGGCGCAGAGCGCCGCCGCGGCCGACAACCGGGTGGCCGCTGACGGCCGGCCGGTGCGGCTGGGCGACATCGCCACCGTGCGCCAGGGCTACAAGGAGCGCGAGGCGATCATCCGCCTGGCCGGCCGCGAAGCGGTGGAGCTGGCGGTCTACAAGGAGGGCGACGCCAATACCGTGGCCACCGCCGACGCGGTGCATGCGCGCATCGCCCAGCTGCGCGAGCGCCTGCCGGCGGACATCAGCCTGACGGTGGTGGATGACCAGTCCAAGTTCATCCGCGCGGCGATCAGCGACGTCAAGGTCGATGCGGTGGTCGGCGGCTCGCTCGCCATCCTGATCATCTTCCTGTTCCTGCGCAGCGGCTGGAGCACCCTCGTCGTGGGACTGTCGCTGCCGGTCTCGATCATCACCACGTTCTTCTTCATGGACCAGCTGGGGCTGAGCCTCAACGTCATGTCGCTCAGCGGCCTGGCGCTCGCGGCCGGGCTGGTGGTGGACGACTCGATCGTGGTGCTGGAGAGCATTGCCAAGGCGCGTGAGCGCGGACTGGGCATCCTCGCGGCGGCGATCGAGGGCACGCGCGAGGTCGGCATGGCGGTGGTGGCGTCCAGCCTCACCATCATCGCGGTGTTCCTGCCGCTGGTGTTCGTGGAGGGCATCGCCGGGCAGCTGTTCGGCGACCAGGCGCTCACCATCGCGATTGCGGTCGGCGTCTCGCTGCTGGTGGCGGTCACGCTGATCCCGATGCTCAGCTCGCTCAAGGGCCGGGCCCCGCTGGCGTTCCCGGAGGAGCCGGCGCGCTCGCAGTGGCGCCCGCAGCGCTGGTGGCAGAAGCCATTCGCAGCCGTTGGCCGCTGGGCGTCGAATACGGTGCGCTGGGTGGTGTTCGGGATCGCCTGGATCGTGGTCCGCGCCTGGCGCCTGCTGGTGGCGGTGGTCTCGCCCATTGCCGGGCGCAGCAGCGGCGCTGCGATGAAGGTGTATGACAGCGCAGAGGCCGGCTACCTGCGGGTGCTGCCGCGGGCGCTGCAGCGGCCCGGGCTGGTGCTCGCGATCGCGGCACTCGTGTTTGCCGCGGCGCTGGCCATCGTGCCCACGCTGGGCACCGACCTGATCCCGCAGCTGGCCCAGGATCGCTTCGAGATGACCATCCGGCTCCCGCCCGGCACGCCGCTGCGCGAGACCGACCGGATCGTGCGCGAGGTGCAGGCAAAGCACGCCGGGGACGAGGGCATCGAGGTGCTGTTCGGCTTCAGCGGCACCGGCACCCGGCTGGACGCCAACCCCACCGAGAGCGGCGAGAACATCGGCAAGCTCAGCGTGGTGATGGCCGGCGGGGGCAGCCGCGAACTCGAGGAGCAGCTGGCCGGCTGCCTGCGCGAGACCATGCGCGCATATCCACGCGCGCAGGTGGACTTCAGCCGGCCCGCACTGTTCAGCTTTTCCAATCCCCTGGAGATCGAGCTGCACGGCTACGACCTGGATTCGCTGTCCGAGGCCGGCCGCAAGATGGCGGCGATGCTGCGCGCCGATCCCAACTACACCGACGTCAAGAGCACGGTGGAGCAGGGCGCGCCCGAGATCCAGATCCGGTTCGACCAGGAGAGGGCGGGGGCGCTCGGCCTGACCACGCGTGACATTGCCGACGCGGTGGTGCGCTCGGTGCGCGGTGAAGTCGCGACCCGCTACAACTTCCGCGACCGCAAGATCGACGTGTTGGTGCGCGCGCAGGAAGACCAGCGCGACTCGGTGGAGCAGATCCGCAACCTCGTGATCAACGCCGGCGCCGCCCGCCCGGTCCGCCTGTCGGCGGTGGCCGATGTGGTGGCCACCGTGGGACCCAGCGAGATCCATCGCGCCGACCAGGGTCGGGTGGCGATCATCTCGGCCAACCTGGCCGGCATCGACCTGGGCACGGCGGTCTCCGAAGTGCAGCAGATGGTGGCCGCTGATCCGCTCGGCGCCGACATCGAGATGCGCATCGGCGGGCAGGGCGAGGAGCTTGCCGATTCGATCAGTTCGCTGCTGTTCGCCTTCGCCCTGGCGATCTTCATGGTCTACCTGGTGATGGCGTCGCAGTTCGAATCGCTGCTGCACCCGTTCGTGATCCTGTTCACCATCCCGCTGGCCATGGTGGGCGCGGTGCTGGCGCTGCTGGTCACCGGCAATACGATCTCCGTGGTGGTATTCATCGGCCTGATCCTGATGGTCGGTCTGGTGGTGAAGAACGCGATCATCCTGATCGACAAGGTCAACCAGCTGCGCGAGGCCGGGGTGGCCAAGCGCGAGGCGCTGGTGGAAGGCGCCCGCTCGCGCCTGCGGCCGATCACGATGACCACGCTCAGCACGCTGTTCGGGTTCCTGCCGCTGGCGCTGGCGTTCGGCGAGGGCGCCGAAGTGCGCTCGCCGATGGCCATCACCGTCATCGGCGGCCTGCTGGTGTCGACGCTGCTGACCCTGCTGGTGATCCCGGTGGTGTACGACCTGCTCGATCGCCGCGGCGATGAGTGGTATGCCGAACGCGGCCGCCGCGCCGGGCGCGCCGCGGCCGCGGCAGACGGCATTGACGGCGACGGGGAGCCACAGCGGGCATGAGCGTCTCCGAACTCAGCCTCAGGCGCCCGGTTACCACGGTGATGCTGTTCGTGTCGCTGGTGGTCATCGGGCTGATCGCGGCCCTCCGCCTGCCGCTGGAAGCATTGCCGGACGTGTCACCACCGTTCCTGTTCGTGCAGCTGCCCTACGCGGGTTCCACCCCCGAGGAGGTCGAGCGCAACGTGCTCAAGCCGGCGGAAGAGGCGCTGGCCACCATGAGCGGCATCAAGCGCATGCGCGGCCAGGCTGCGGCCGACGGGGCCGGCGTGTTCATGGAGTTCTCGGACTGGGAACGTGACATCGCGATCACGGCCTCCGAGGCGCGCGAGCGCGTGGATGCGATCCGCAATGAACTTCCGGAGGACTTCCGCCGCTACTTCGTGTTCAAGTTCTCCACCGCCGACCAGCCGGTGCTGCGCGTGCGCCTGGCCGCCGAGCAGGACCTGACCGGCGCCTACGACGTGATCGACCGGCAGCTCAAGCGGCGGCTGGAACGGGTGCCGGGCGTGGCCCGGGTGGAGATCAGCGGGGCGCCGCCGAACGAGGTCGAGATCGCCATCGACCCCGACCGCCTGAGCGCGCACGGCCTGCAGCTCAACGCCCTGGCCGAGCGGCTGCAAACGGTCAACTTCTCGGTCTCCGCCGGACTGATCGAGGATGGTGGCCAGCGCCTGCGGGTGCAGCCGATCGGCGAGATCAGCGATCTGCAGGAACTGCGCGACCTGCCGCTCAACGAGCGCGGGGTGCTGCTTGGCGATGTGGCGGACGTGCAGTTCCGTCCTTCGCGCATGGATTACGGCCGGCGCCTGGACGGGCGCTCCGCGGTGGGCCTGGAGATCTTCAAGGAACGCAACGCCAACCTGGTGGAGGTGTCGCGCGCCGCGCTGGCGACGCTGGAGGAGGCGAGGGGGGCGCCAGGCCTGCGCGGCATCGAGTTCCGGGTGATCCAGGACACCGGCGCCGAGGTCACCGAATCGCTGCTGGAGCTGGCGGAAGCCGGCCTGATCGGCCTGCTGCTGTCGATCGCGGTGCTGTTTTTCTTCCTGCGCCACTGGCCCTCGACGCTGATGGTGACGCTGGCGATCCCGATCTGCTTCGTCATGACCCTGGGCTTCATGCATTTCTTCGGGGTCACCCTGAACGTGCTGAGCCTGATGGGACTGCTGCTTGCCGTGGGCATGCTGGTGGACAACGCCGTGGTGGTGGTGGAAAGCATCTACCAGGAGCGCGAGAAGGTGCCCGACCAGCCGTGGCGCGCGTCGGTGGTGGGCACGCGCAACGTGGCCATCGCGCTCTCGGCAGGCACCATCTGCCACTGCATCGTGTTCCTGCCCAACCTGCTGGGCGATACCAACAACATCAGCATCTTCATGGCCCAGATCGCGATCACCATCTCGGTGTCGCTGCTGGCGTCCTGGCTGGTGGCGGTGAGCCTGATCCCGATGCTGTCGGCGCGGATGAAGACGCCGCCGGCGGTGCGCCGGGAGAACGGGCTGATCCCGCGGATGCAGCGCGGCTATGCCCGGCTGCTGCGCACCTCGCTGGAACACCGCGGCCGCAGCGTCGCCGCGATCCTGCTGGTCATCGTCGTCAGCCTGGTGCCGATGACCCAGACCAGGTTCGACATGTTCGGCGGCGGCGAGGCCGGGGAACTGCAGATCTTCTACCAGTGGAAGGGCAGCTACACCCTGGGCCAGGTGTCGGAGGAAGTGCGCCGGGTGGAGCGCTACCTGGATGAGAACCGCGACGAGTTCCGCATCACCCAGGTGTATTCGTGGTTCGGCGAGCAGGGCGATGCCGGCACCATGATCACCCTGGATCCGTCGGTGCGCGACAGCAAGCCGATCGCCGAGGCGATCAGCGCCGGCCTGCCGACGTCCGCGCGTGCGGAGATCGGCCTGCGCGGCAGCGGCGATCAGGGCGGCGGCGGACTGGGCCAGAACGCGCAGGTACAACTGGTGGGCGACAGCATGGAGCAGCTGCGCGAGATCGCCAACGACGTGCTGCCGATCCTTGCGCGGCGCCCGGAGCTGCGCGACGTGCGGCTGGACGTGGGCGACCGGGTCAATGAACTGGCGGTGCGGGTGGACCGCGAGCGCGCGGCGGCGTTCGGCTTCAGCGCCGACCAGGTGGCCAGCTTCGTCGGCCTGGCCCTGCGCGGCAGCCAGCTGCGCGAGTACCGGCGCGGCGAGACCGAGGTGCCGGTGTGGGTGCGCTTCGCCGGGGCCGAGACCTTCGACGCCAGCGACATCGCCACCTTCATGGTGCGGGCGCCGGACGGGCGCACGGTGCCGCTGATGTCGATGGTGGACGTGGCCATCGAGCCGGCGGCCAACCGCATCACCCGCACCGACCGCCAGACCACGCTGGCGATCCAGGCCAACGTCACGGACGGGGCGACCATGCAGGACGCGCGCCGGGCGATGGAGGAAACCCTGGGCGCGATGAGCTTCCCGGCCGGCTATGGCTACAGCTTCGCCGGCAGCGGCTTCGAGGAAGACCAGCAGGCGGTGCAGCAGATGATGTTCAACCTGCTGCTGGCGCTGGTGATGATCTACGTCGTGATGGCGGCGGTGTTCGAGTCGCTGCTGTTCCCGTCGGCGATCATGAGCTGCGTGGTGTTCTCGATCCTGGGCGTGTTCTGGCTGTTCTGGCTCACCGGCACGGCGTTCACCATCATGGCGTTCATCGGCATCCTGGTGCTGATGGGGGTGGTGGTGAACAACGGCATCATCATGGTGGAGCACATCAACAACCTGCGACGCTCGGGCATGAACCGCACCGACGCGCTGGTGGCGGGCAGCCGCGAGCGCCTGCGCCCGATCCTCATGACCATGGGCACGGCCGTGCTGGCGATGGTGCCAATCTCACTGAGCGAGACGGTGGTGCTGGGTGGGCTGGCCTATTCGCCCATGGCGCGCGCGGTGGCGGGCGGCCTGGCCTTCTCCACGGTGGTGAGCCTGCTGTTCCTGCCCACCATCTACGCCATCCTGGATGATCTCAACAACGCGAGCCGCCGGATCCTGCGGCGGGCGTGCGGGCTGGAGCAGGTTCAGGCCATCAGCTGACCGGCAATCCGCAGGCCGGCCACCCAGACGCCTGCGCTTGACCCGAGGTTGGTCAGGATGAAGTTGAGCAGCGTGCGCGAGACCCGGTTGCGGTACCAGCCGCGCAGGCTGCCGGCGTCGTCGCGCAGGGCCAGGAAGTCGCCGTATGCCGGCTTGCGGAAGTGCGCCTCGATCAAGGCACTGAACAGCCCGGGCGAGACCCCGGGCGGGCGGAACGGTTTGAGCGGCGCGGAGATGGCCGCCGCGATCACCCCCAGCGGGTGACCCGCCGCCAGGATGGTGCCCAGCGCGGCGCCCCCGGCGGTGATGAGCGCCCATTCCAGCACCAGCTGCCGGCCGACATCGGCGCCACCCTGCCAGAAACCCCAGGCGATCATCGCCAGGATCAGGAGAGTGATGACGGTGCCGATCCAACGCATCCCGCGCGGTGGCGGCGCGTCCTCCAGGCGGGCCCGGATTTCCACAGGCGCCTGCGTCTCTTCCGCCAAATGCCGGGCCAGCCCGGCCAGGTGGCCGGCGCCCACCACCGCAAGCACCTCCTTGCTCCCGGCGGGCACCTGCCGCAGTCGTGCGGCCATGTAGCGGTCGCGTTCGGCGATCACGCTCTCATACAGGGCAGGGCTGCTCTGAGCGAACTCGCCGAAGGTGGACTCGAGGATGTCGCCTTCCTTCAGCTTCTCGATTTCCTCCTCGTCCATCTGCTCGCTGCTGAGCAAGCCGGCGACAAGGCCCGAAGCCAACTTGAGCTTGCCGAAGAACCCGAGGCTTGACGAAGCGCGACGGAAAGTGAGGCCCACCTCGCGGTCGATCAGTTCCACCCTCAGGTCGCGCTCCCTGGCGGCGGAAACGGCGCGCTTGAGCTCGGCGCCAGGTTCGATCCCCAACTGCTCGGCAAGGCGCCGCTGGTACGACGCCAGCGCGAGGTTGGCGGCGAACATCGCCACCTTGCCCTTGCGGATCACTTGCACCAGGTCAAGTTTCGCCAGCGCGTCAGGGTCCGTCAGCGCCTGCAGCCGCGACTGGTCGAGTTCGACCGCCACGGTATCGAAGGCGCCGCTGGCAATGGCGTCGTCCACCGCCTCCACGCTGGACTGGGAGACATGCGCCGTTCCCAGCAGCGTATAGCGCACCCCGTCGCGCTCGACGATGGCGTGCGGCTGGCTTCGCCACGCGGGCGCTGGAGAATCGGTCATCGCGGGTTCCGGGCGCCGGGGTCAGTCGATGTAGCGGCGCATGAGGTCCTGGTAGGCGTCGATGCGACGGTCCCGCAGGAACGGCCAGATCCGGCGCACGTCTTCGCTGCGGGCCATGTCCACCTCGGCCAGCAACACCTCCGGCTCGCCCCCGGCTTCGGCAAGGAACTCACCCTGGGGCCCGAGCACATGGGTGTTGCCCCAGAAGTCGACGCCCGACGCCCCCAGCGGCGAGGGTTCATGGCCGACACGGTTGCAGGAAAGCACCGGCAGGCCATTGGCCACGGCGTGGCCGCGGTGGCTGATGATCCATGCATCGCGCTGGCGCTGTTTCTCGGCGTCGTCATCGTCCGGGTCCCAGCCGATGGCGGTTGGATAGAGCAGGATCTCGGCGCCGGCCAGGGCCATCAGGCGCGCCGCCTCCGGATACCACTGGTCCCAGCACACCAGCAGGCCGAGCCTGCCCACCGAGCTGTCGATCGGGGTGAATCCCATGTCGCCCGGCGTGAAATAGAACTTCTCGTAGAACCCCGGATCGTCGGGGATGTGCATCTTGCGGTACTTGCCCAACAGGGTGCCGTCGTTTTCCAGCACCACGCCCGTGTTGTGATACAGGCCCGGCGCGCGGCGCTCGAACAGCGACCCGATAATGACCACCTTGTGCTGTTTCGCCATCGCCGCCAGCCGCTCCGTGCTGGGGCCGGGGATGGGCTCGGCGCGGTCGAATTCGTCCACCGATTCGTGCTGGCAGAAATACGGGCCGTTGTGCAGCTCCTGCAACATGACCAGGCGCGCGCCGGCGGCAGCGGCCTCGGCCACCCGGGTTTCAATGACCGCCAGGTTTTCCTCGGCGTCGCCGTGGTTGCGCTCCTGGACCAGCGCAACAGGAAGGGTCTTGGTCTTCATCCGCGTATTGTAGGCCGCAGGGTCTGAATCACAGGGCGACGCTGCCGGCGGGCATCTGCATGGTCAGGCAGTGCAGGCTGCCGTTCTGCCACACGAAGGGCCGGCACGGCACCGGCACGATTTCACGCCCGGGAAAAGCCCGGGCAAGCACCTGGGCCGCGCGCTCGTCGGCCGGGTCGTCGTAGGCGGGCATGAGTACCGCGCCGTTGATGATGAGGAAGTTGGCGTACGAGGCCGGCAGGCGGCGCCCGCCATCGAGCACGGGTTCCGGCCAGGGCAGCGCGAACAGCCGGTAAGGCGAGCCGTCGCGCGTGCGCATCGCGGCCAGCTCCGCCGCCATTGCCTCCAGCTCCTGGTAGTGGCTGTCGCCGCGATCGTCGCAGGACTGGTAGACGATCGCGTCGGTGGCGGCAAAGCGGGCGAGGGTATCGATGTGGGCGTCGGTATCATCGCCTTCAAGGAAACCGCGGGTGAGCCAGAGGAAGCGGTCCTGGCACAGCGCCTGGCCCAGGCGTGCCTCCAGGTCTTCCTGGCTCAGACCGGGATGGCGCTCGCGCAGGCAGTGCAGGGTGCTGAGCAGGGTGCCGGCACCATCGGTCTCGATGGCCCCGCCCTCCAGAGCAAAATCAATTGCTTGCACCGAATTCTTCGAGAAGATTCCCGCTTCCTCAAGGCGCGAGACAAGGCGGTCGTCCTGCTCGGCCCCGAATTTGCCGCCCCAGCCGGTGAAGCGGAAATCGAGCATCCGGAAGCCGTCGCCGTCCTGCAGCGTGACCGGACCGGTGTCGCGCAGCCAGGTGTCGTCGTACTCCACTTCAACGAAGCGCACGCGGCCCATGTCGATCCTTGCCGACGCCAGGCGCGCGCGCGCGTAAGCCTCCACGTCGGCATCGGCCACGCAGATGATCGCCGGCTGGAAGCGGGTAATGGCTCCCACCAGCGCGATATAGCTGTCCTCGACGTCGCCCAGGCGTGCGGCCCAGTCGGTGCCGGCGTGCGGCCACGCGAGCAGGATCGCGGACTGGGGCTCCCACTCCGCGGGGAAGCGCGCCTGGCCGGTGCCCATCGCTCAGCGGATGGCCGGCTTGGGGCCGACTTCGTTCGGCGCAGCCTTGTTGAGCACCACGTTGATCACGCGGTCGCGCTCGAAATAGACCGTGAACTGCGGGTACACCCAGCGATTGATGGTGGGCCACTGGCTTTTCTGCCCGCCGCGGGCATCCAGCCGTTCGCTGGGGGCTCCAAAGCGCTGCTCCACCTGCGCCATGCTTAGACCGCGCTCCGGCCGGGCCACCTGCGATTGCGCCTCAACGCGCTCGATCAGGAGCACGTCGGCGGATGCGGCGCCTGCGGCGGCAAGCAGCGCTGCGGCCAGGAAAGCGGATGCGCCGCGAACGCGGCGGATGCGTTGATTGTTCATGACGACTCCTCCCCAAAAGTCCGGACCGGCGATTGTAAGCGGACCCGCGACGGTGAAGGGGGGCCGGAAACGGCCCGGGGTCGCATTTCTGCGACCCCGGGACTTTGGAACCTGGTGCGGACGGCAGGCCGCCGCCGCAGCGTTGCTCAGCGCTGGCGCGCCTTGAAACGCGGGTTGGACTTGCAGATCACGAAGACCTTGCCACGGCGACGAACGACCTTGCAGTCACGGTGACGGGTCTTCGCCGACTTCAGGGAGGACAGGACCTTCATGATTGCCTCTAATGTTGGGACGGCGGAAACAAGCCGCCAAGCATAGCCGCTGCCGGCGCCTGCAGGCAAGGGGCAGTACACTTGCCGGCTCGCGCCCAGCCCCCCCAAGGAACCATGACCGACACCTCGCCAGCAACCGACATCCCAGTGCTCACCATCGACGGCCCTTCCGGATCGGGAAAGGGCACCATCAGCCGTGCGATCGCGTCACGGACCGGCTGGCACTACCTGGATTCGGGCGCGCTGTATCGGGCGGTCGGGGTCGCGGCGGGGTGGGGCAACCTGGACCTCTCCGACGCCTCGGCGCTGGTGCGCTGCACTTTTGACACCAAGGTCAGCTTCCGGGACGAGCCCGGCAGCGAGCCCAGGGTGCTCGTGAACGGCGTGGACGCCACCGCCGAACTGCGCACGGAGACCGCCGGCGCGGCGGCCTCCGCCATTGCTGCGATTCCCGAGGTGCGCGAGGCCCTGAAGGAGCGCCAGCGCGCATTCCGGCGCCCGCCCGGCCTGGTCGCCGACGGGCGCGACATGGGAACGGTGATCTTCCCGGACGCCCCTTACAAGGTCTTCCTGACCGCCAGCGCCGCTGAACGCGCCGAAAGGCGCTATAAACAGTTGAGCAGCAAAGGGGTTTCGGTTACATTGGACGGTCTGTTACGCGAGATTCTCGCGCGCGACGCCCGCGATGCCAATCGTGCGGTGGCACCGCTGCGGCCGGCCGAAGGCGCCGTCCACATCGACACCACCGGCCTGGACATCGAAACCGTCGTCGACCGCGTGCTGGCCCTGCTGCCGCCGCGGGACAACGCCTGAAGCCCGTTTGACAGATCCGCCCCGCCGGGAGACCGGCGGATCAACCCTTACAAACCACAACACTCTTGCGGCCAATGCGCAATCCCGCGCCGGCCGACCCAACGGGTGGACCGCAACGCGCAACCGGAAGTTCCCGAGGGGCCCGCGCCGCGGTCTGTGTCATCAACCGGATATCAACATGACCGAATCATTCGCAGAACTGTTCGAAGCCAGCCAGGCCCACCTGGCCAAGCTCAAGCCGGGCGCCATCGTCACCGGCACCGTGGTCGAGGTGCGCACCGACGTGGTGGTCATCAACGCCGGCCTGAAGTCCGAGGGCATCGTGCCCATCGAGCAGTTCCGTAACGACGACGGCGAGATCGACGTCGCCGAGGGCGACACCGTCAAGGTGGCCCTCGACGCGCTGGAGAATGGCTTCGGCGAGACCGTGCTCTCGCGCGAGAAGGCCAAGCGCGCCATGGTGTGGGACGAGCTGGAAGAAGCCCTGGAGAAGGACGAGACCGTCACCGGCAAGATCAGCGGCAAGGTCAAGGGCGGCTTCACCGTCGACATCAAGGACGTGCGCGCGTTCCTGCCCGGATCGCTGGTCGACGTGCGCCCCGTGCGCGACCCGGCGTACCTGGAAGGCAAGGAGCTGGAGTTCAAGCTCATCAAGCTTGACCGCAAGCGCAACAACGTCGTCGTCTCCCGCCGCGCGGTGGTCGAGAGCGAGCACTCCGAGGAGCGCGAGGCGCTGATGGAGAAGCTGGTCGAGGGCGCGGTGCTGCCGGGCGTGGTGAAGAACCTCACCGACTACGGCGCATTCGTGGACCTGGGCGGCATCGACGGCCTGCTGCACATCACCGACATGGCGTGGAAGCGCGTGCGCCATCCGTCCGAGGTGGTGGAAGTCGGGCAGGAGCTGGAAGTGCGCGTGCTCAAGTACGACCGCGAGCGCAACCGCGTCAGCCTCGGCCTCAAGCAGCTGGGCGAGGATCCGTGGGACAACATCTCGCGCCGCTACCCGCCGCAGACCCGCGTGTTCGGCAAGGTTTCCAACGTCACCGACTACGGTGCGTTCGTGGAGATCGAGCCGGGCGTCGAGGGCCTGGTGCACGTCTCGGAGATGGACTGGACCAACAAGAACGTCAACCCGCAGAAGGTCGTGCAGGTGGGTGACGAGGTCGAGGTCATGGTCCTGGACGTGGACGAGGAGCGCCGCCGCATCTCGCTGGGCATGAAGCAGGTCACCTCCAACCCGTGGGAGACCTTCGCCGCCATCCACAAGAAGGGCGACAAGGTCGAAGGCCAGATCAAGTCGATCACCGACTTCGGCGTCTTCATCGGGCTGGAAGGCGGCATCGACGGCCTGATCCACCTGTCGGACATGAGCTGGAACACCGACGGCGAGGAAATCGCCCGCGAGCTCAAGAAGGGCGACACCCTGCAGGCCGTGGTGCTTGCGGTGGACCCGGAGCGCGAGCGCATCAGCCTTGGCGTGAAGCAGATGGAGCAGGATCCGTTCGGCCAGTTCATGGCCGCCCATCCGAAGGGTTCCAAGGTCAGCGGCACGGTGCGTGAAGTGGACGCCAAGGGCGCCACGATCGACCTGGCCGAGGGCGTGGAAGGCTACGTGATGGCCCGCGACATCAGCGATGAGCGGGTCGAGGACGCCAGCCAGCACCTGAAGGTGGGGGACACCATCGAGGCCAAGTTCGTTGGCATGGACCGCCGCGGGCGCACCCTGCAGCTGTCGATCAAGGCCAAGGACGAAGCCGAGACCGCCGCCACCCTGGCCGAGTACAACAAGGCCGCCGCCGAGGCTTCCAGCGGCACCACCAAGCTGGGCGCGCTGCTGCGCGAGCAGCTGGAAGGCAAGTCGGAGTAAGACCGCGCACCGGCGGCCCGGGCAACCGGGCCGCCGGCCGCGATCGAAGGGGGAATGTACGGGTCCATGACCAAGTCGGAACTGATCGAGATCCTGGCCGGGCGCCAGGCCCACCTGAAGGCCGATGACGTCGACCTGGCGGTGAAGTCCCTGCTCGAGATCATGGCCGCGTCCCTCGCCGGGGGCGAGCGGATCGAGATCCGCGGCTTCGGCAGCTTTTCCCTGCATTACCGGCCGCCGCGTACCGGCCGCAACCCGAAGACGGGCGCCGCAGTGGCCCTGCCGGGCAAGTACGTGCCGCATTTCAAGCCGGGCAAGGAGCTGCGCGAGCGCGTCAGCGACGTGATGCCCCTGCCGAACGAAGACTGACGGCCGGCAGCCGGATTCCGGGAGCGAGACCGCATGGCCTTCATGACCGAATGGTTCTGGTTCTTCCTGCTGCTGCCCGCGGCGGCCCTGTCGGGCTGGGTAATTGGCAGGCGAGGGGGAGAGCGCCACAGCGACACCCAGGTCAGCCGCCTGTCGACCACCTATTTCCGGGGCCTGAACTACCTGCTCAGCGAACAGCCGGACAAGGCGATCGAGCTGTTCCTGCACATCGCCGAGCTGGACAAGGACACCTTCGAGACCCAGATCGCGCTGGGCCACCTGTTCCGCCGCCGCGGCGAGGTCGACCGGGCCATTCGCCTGCACCAGGGGCTGGTGCAACGCAACGACCTGAGCGACCAGCAGCGCGTGGAGGCCCTGCTGGCGCTGGGCGAGGACTACATGAAGTCCGGCCTGCTGGACCGGGCGGAAACCGTGTTCACGGAGCTTGCCCAGCTCGACCAGCGTGCGCCGCAGGCGCTCAAGCACCTGATCAGCATCTACCAGGCCGAGCGCGACTGGGCCAAGGCCATCGAGAACGCCACCCGCTACGAGGAGGCCACAGGCGAGCCGATGGGGCGCCTGATCGCGCACTTCGAATGCGAACTGGCGGAGCGCCACCTGTCCACCGGCGACATCGATGCTGCCCGCGAAGCGGTCCGCCGCGCCTACGCCGCGGACTCCAAGTCGGTGCGCGCCGGGATCCTGGAGGGCCGGGTCGAAATCGACGCCGGCAACGACGTCGCCGCCATCCGCGCGCTTGAGCGTGCCGCCCGCCACGATACCGACTTCCTGCCCGAGATCATCCCCCTGCTGCGCTCGGCCTATGAGCGCATCGGCGATGCCACCGGCGCCCGCAACTTCCTTGCGGAAATGACCGAGCATTACCGCGGCATCGCGCCGGTCCTCGCGCTCACCAAGCTGGTGCAGGCGGAGAAGGGCACCACCCAGGCCCGGGCCTACCTCACCGAGCAGCTCAAGGACCGCCCGTCCGTGCGGGGCGAGGCGGCGCTGATCGAGCTCACCCTGGCCGACAACGGCCTGTCTGATCCCCTGGCCACGCTGCACGATCTCAAGCTCATCACCGACCAGCTGCTGGTCCGCAACCCCAGCTACCGCTGCAGCCACTGCGGCTTCGGCGCGCGCAGCCACCACTGGCAGTGCCCGAGCTGCAAGCAGTGGGGCACCATCAAGCCGCTGCTGAACTTCGCAGTGGTGTGACCATGGCGCCGCCTCCGGTCGCACCGGCCTTCCTGTTCGCCGGCGCGCTGGGCGCGGGCGCGGCAATCACCTGGCTCGCCCTGCGGTATGCACGGCGGCGCGGCCTGCTTGACCAGCCTGGAGAGCGCCGCAGCCACAGTGTGGCAACGCCGCGGGGCGGCGGCCTTTCGATCGCGATCGTCATGGTGGCGGTGCTGCTGGCGATGGGCTGGTGGTATCCGGCATTGCGGCCCGTGCTCCAGGCCGGTGCGCTCGGCCTGGTGCTGGTGGCCACGGTGGGCTGGATCGATGACCACCGGCCCCTGTCGGCGAAGCTGCGGCTGATGGTCCATGCCATCGCCGCCGTGCTGCTTGCGGGAGCGGCGTGGCTTTCGGGCTACGGGCCGCTGGTGGCCGCAATCGCCTTCGTGGCGGTGCTGGTGCTGGTGAACGTCTGGAACTTCATGGACGGGATCGACGGCCTCGCGGCCAGCCAGGCGGCCATCGCCGGCGCAGGATATGCGCTGCTGGCAGGTGCGGGTTCGCCGGCCGGGCTGTTCGCCCTTGCCCTGGCCGGCGCGTGCCTGGGGTTCCTGCCGTTCAATTTCCCGCGCGCGCGCATTTTCATGGGTGACGTCGGCAGCGGCTCGCTGGGGCAGGGGCTGGCGCTGCTGCTCGTGCTCGCGATGGCGGAAGGCGGCGACCAAGTTGCCCCTGCCGGCTGGCCGCTGCTGATGCTGCCCTTGGCCGCGTTCCTGGTCGATGCCAGCCTGACCCTGGGTCGCCGGATCCTGCGCCGGGAAGCCTGGTGGGAGCCGCACGTTCAGCATGCGTATCAGGTGTGGTCGCGCAGACTGGGGCGTCACGCGCCGGTGACCGTGGCGTATGCATTCTGGTCCATGGCGGGTATGGCCTTGATGCTTGTCATGAATCGAACGCCCGGGACGTTTATCATTGCGTCCGCGGTAACGCTCGGTTGGTGCCTGGTTTCCGGGGCCGGCTGGCTGGCACTGCAGCGCACACCCCAGGAAGGCAAAGGACGGACGCAGTACAAATGAATCCTTGGAAGGACCGGGTCGTCATCGCGCTGCCGCGCCTGGCAATCGTTGCCCATGACCTGCTCATGGTCTGGCTGTGCTGGATCGGCCTGCACCAGTTCCGGCTGTCGATGCAGCCGTTCGCCCCGCAGGTGCCGCTGTGGTCCACCGAGATCGCGCTGGTGCTGGGCGTGCAGGCGCTGGTGCTGTGGCGGGTGGGCCTGTACCGCGGGGTCTGGCGATTCGCCAGCGTTCCCGACCTCATCAACATCCTGAAGGCCAGCCTGTTCGGCCTGTTGGGCATCGTCTTCGTGCTGGCGCTGTCGAACCGCCTGGAGCCGGTGCCGCGCACGGTGCTGGTGATGTACCCGGTGGTGCTCACGGCGCTGCTGGGCATGCCGCGGCTGCTGTACCGCAGCTGGAAGGACTACAGCATCAACCGCACCGACCAGTCGGCGGTGCGGGTACTCATCCTTGGCGCCGGGCAGGCGGGGGAAGCCCTGCTGCGCGACCTGCGCCGCACGGGTTCCTACCAGGCCGTCGGCTTCCTCGACGACGCGGTCAAGCTGCATGGCAGCCACCTGCAGGGCGTGCCGGTGCTGGGCAAGATCGAGGACGTGGGCCGGATCGCGCCGGAGACGGCCGCCAAGCTGCTGATCATCGCCATGCCCTCGCTCGACGCGGCGCAGATGCGTCGGGTGGTGGCTGCCTGCGACGGCACCGGGCTTCCATTCCGCACCGTGCCCAGGATCGACGACCTGCTGGAAGGGCGGTCCTTGCCCGGCGAACTCAAGGAAGTCGCGATCGAGGACCTGCTCGGCCGCAAGCCGGTCACGCCTGACTGGAAGGCGATCCGTGACTGGCTGGGTGGACGCAGCGTGCTGGTGACTGGCGGCGGTGGATCGATTGGCGCCGAGCTGTGCCGCCAGTGCGCGCGGCATGGGGCACGCCAGATCGCCATCGTCGAGATCGACGAGCTGGCCCTGGCCACGATCGAAGCACAGCTGCGCCGCGATTTCCCCCAGATCCAGTGCGTGCCGGTGCTGGGCGACTGCGGCGACCCGGCGGTGATGCGCCACGCCCTGTCGCTGGCCTCGCCCGAGGCGGTCTTCCACGCGGCCGCTTACAAGCAGGTCCCGGTGCTGGAATCGCAGCTGCGCGAGGCGGTACGCAACAACGTGCTGGCGACCGAGACCGTGGTGGCGGAGACCGTACGCGCCGGCGTCGCCAGCTTCGTTCTGATCTCGACCGACAAGGCGGTTGATCCCGTCAACGTGCTGGGCGCCACCAAGCGCCTGGGCGAGATGGTGTGCCAGGCCATGGCCGGCCCCGCGTCCACCCGCTTTGTCACCGTCCGCTTTGGCAACGTGCTGGATTCGGCAGGCAGCGTGGTTCCCCTGTTCCGCGAGCAGATCCGCAGCGGCGGGCCCGTCACGGTCACCGATCCTGAAGTCACGCGCTACTTCATGACCATCCCCGAGGCCTGCCAGCTCATCCTGCAGGCTGCGGCGATGGGGTCGCGGCATGCGATCTACACCCTGGACATGGGAGAGCCGGTCTCGATCCGGTTGCTGGCGGAGCAGATGATCCGCCTGGCTGGCAAGCAGCCAGAGCGCGACATCGCAATCGTGTACACCGGACTGCGGCAGGGCGAGAAGCTCCATGAAACCCTGTTCCATGCCGACGAGCGCTACCGGCCCACCTCGCATCCCAAGATCCTGCAGGCGGAGGCCCGCGCGATCCAGGAGGAGCGGGTGTTCCACGCGGTCGACCGCATGCGCGCCTCGGTGGCCGAGTACGATCTCCCGGCGCTTTCCCAGCTCCTGCGCGATTCCGTGCCGGAGTTTTCCCCACAGGCCGCGCCGCGCGAGCCTGAGGTCGCCACCGTGGTGGCATTCCCCGCAAGACACGCAAGGAAGACATGACCCGACGCATCCGCAAGGCCGTATTCCCAGTCGCCGGACTGGGCACCCGTTTCCTGCCCGCCACCAAGACCGTTCCCAAGGAGATGCTGCCGATCGTGGACCGGCCGCTGATCCAGTACGCGGTGGACGAGGCGATCGAGGCCGGCTGCGACACCCTGGTGTTCGTGACCAACCGCTACAAGCATTCGGTGGCCGATTACTTCGACAAGGCCTACGAACTGGAGGACAAGCTTGAGCGCGCCGGCAAGGCCGAGCAGTTGGAGATGATCCGCAATCCGCTCCCTTCGCACGTGCGCACCGTGTTCGTCACCCAGCCGGAAGCGCTGGGCCTGGGCCACGCGGTGCTGTGTGCGCGGCCGGTGGTGGGCGACGAGCCGTTCGCGGTGATGCTGCCCGACGACCTGATCTGGAACGCGGGCCCGGGCGCGCTGGCGCAGATGGCCGACCATGCGGAAAAAACCGGCGCCGGCGTGATCGCGGTGCAGGACGTGCCGCGCGAGCGGACCTCAAGCTATGGCATCGTCGCCACCGATGGCTTCCAGGACCGGCATGGCGCGATCCGCGGCATGGTCGAGAAGCCGAATCCCGAGGATGCCCCGAGCACGCTGGGCGTGGTGGGCCGGTATGTGCTCCAGCCTGGCATCTTCGACGCGCTGGAGAGCACCGGCCGCGGCAGCGGCGGGGAAATCCAGCTGACCGATGCCATCGCATCCATGATCGCCGACGGCAGCCGCCATGACGCCTACCGCTTCCAGGGCACCCGCTTCGACTGCGGCACGCACATCGGCCTGATTGAGGCGACCATCCGCTTCGCGCTCGACCATGAGAAGTTGAGCGAGCCGGCGCGGGCCAGCATGCAGAAGGCCCTGGACGAGCTCGCGGTGGCCGAGCACGACTGACCGGCCAGGCCCGCCCGCAACGAGGCGGGGCGGGCCTTGGCCAGGGGCCCGTTACAGGGCTTCGAAGATCCCGGCGGCGCCCATGCCGGTGCCGATGCACATGGTCACCATGCCGTACTTCTGCTGCCTGCGGCGCAGGCCGTGGAGGAGGGTGGCGGTGCGCACGGCGCCGGTGGCGCCCAGCGGGTGTCCCAGCGCGATTGCGCCGCCCAGCGGATTCACCTTGTCCGGATCCAGCTCCGAGTCGCGGATCACCGCCAGCGCCTGCGCGGCAAAGGCCTCGTTGAGCTCGATCCAGTCCAGCTGGTCCTTTGAAAGCCCGGCCTGCTTGAGCGCCTTGGGAATCGCCGCGATCGGCCCGATGCCCATCACCTCCGGACGCACGCCGGCCACGGAGAAGCTCACGAACCTGGCCAGCGGCGTCAGCCCGTAGTCCTTGATCGCCTGCTCGGAAGCCAGCAGCACCGCGCCGGCGCCATCGCTCATCTGCGACGAGTTGCCGGCCGTCACCGTGCCGCCGAACTGGCCGTTGCGGAACACCGGGCGCAGCCTGGCCAGGCCTTCCGCCGAAGTATCCGGCCGCGGGCCCTCGTCGGTATCCACCATGCGCTTCTGCATCCGGATCACGTTCCCGTCCAGGTCCGGCTGGTGGGAGACGATCTCGTACGGGCTGATCTCCTCCCTGAACTCGCCGGCCCCGATCGCCTTCAGCGCCTTCTGGTGCGAAGCCAGCGCGAACGCGTCCTGGTCGTCGCGGGACACCTTCCATTCCTCGGCCACCTTCTCGGCGGTGATGCCCATGCCGTAGGCGATCGCCACGTTGTCATCCTTGAACACGCTGGGCGAGAGCGCGATCTTGTTGCCCATCATCGGCACCATGCTCATGCTCTCGGTGCCGCCGGCGAGCACGAGGTCGGCCGTGCCCAGGCGGATCTGGTCGGCGGCCAGCGCCACCGCCTGCAAGCCCGACGAACAGAAGCGGTTGATGGTCTGCGCGGCAACCGTATCGGGCAGCCCCGCCAACAGCACGCCGATGCGCGCCACGTTCATTCCCTGCTCGGCCTCGGGCATCGCGCAGCCGATCACCGCGTCCTCGATGCGGTTCACATCGATGCCCGGCGCCTGGGCGATCACGGACTTGAGCACATGCGCGAGCATGTCGTCGGGGCGGGTGTTGCGGAACATGCCGCGCGGCGCCTTGCCCACCGGGGTGCGGGTGGCGGCGACGATGTAGGCGTCCTGGATCTGCTTGGTCATGGTCGTGTTCCTCATCAGTTCCTGAGCGGCTTGCCGGTCTTGAGCATGTGCGCGATGCGCTCCTGGGTCTTCGGCATCTGCGCCAGCGCCACGAAATGCTCGCGCTCCAGGCGCAGCAGCCAGTCCTCGTCCACCTTCGCGCCGCGGTCGACCTCGCCGCCGCACAAGGCATCGGCGATGCGCTCGGCGATCTCGTTGTCGTGCGGGCTGATGAAGCGGCCCTCCAGCATGTTCACCAGCATCATTTTCAGCGTGGCGATGCCGACGTCGCCGGCCACCTCGACGGCCCGCTCTGGCAGGGGCGGACGATAGCCGGCCTCCGCCATCGCCAGCGCCTGCTGGCGCGCCACGTGCAGCAGCTCGTGGGCATGGAAGACCACCACGTCATCGGGCCGCAACAGCCCCAGCGACTTGGCCTCCATGGCCGAAGTCGACACCTTCGCCATCGCCACGGTCTCGAAGCCGCGCTTGAGTCCAGCCAGCACGTCGCCGCCCGGGCCGGCGGCGCGCGCCGCACGCACCGCCAGTTCCTTGAGCCCGCCACCGGCCGGCAGCAGGCCCACGCCGGCCTCCACCAGGCCGATATAGCTCTCGAGATGGGCCACGGTGCGCGCCGCATGCATCTGGAACTCGCAGCCGCCGCCCAGTGCCATGCCCCGCACCGCGGCCACCACCGGCACCAGCGCGTACTTGATGCGCTGGCTGGTGCGCTGGAAGTTGGCCACCATGGACTCGAACGCATCAACCTTGCCGTCCTGCAGCAGGCCCAGCGCGCCGGCCAGGTCGGCCCCGGCGGAGAACGGCTCCTTCGGTTGCCAGATCACCACCGCGCGCAGGTCGCGCTCGGCGATGCCGATGGCCTCCTGGATTCCGTCCAGCACCTGGTCGCTGACCGTGTGCATCTTGGTCTTGAAGCTGATCACGCCCACGCCGTCGCCATCGGTCCACAGGCGCACGCCGTCGTTCTCGAACAGGGTCTGTCCGGGGTCGAAGCGTTCCCCGAGCATCGGATCGGGGAAGCGCTGGCGCTCGTAGACGGGCAGGGTGGAGCGGGGCACCTGCCTGCCGGCCGACGGGCTGAAACTGCCCTCGGCGGTGTGCACCCCGTCGCGCCCATCCAGCACCCATTGCGGGAGCGGAGCATCGCTCATGGCCTTGCCGGCCTTGATGTCCTCGTCGATCCAGCGCGCCACCTGCTGCCAGCCGGCGGCCTGCCAGGTTTCGAACGGCCCCAGCGACCAGCCGTAACCCCAGCGGATCGCCAGGTCCACGTCGCGGGCGGTGTCGGCGATGTCCGCAAGGTGGTAGGCGCTGTAGTGGAACAGGTCGCGGAACACCGCCCACAGGAACCTGGCCTGCGGATGGTCGCTGGCGCGCAGCTTCGCAAACTTCTCCGCCGGGTCCTTCGTCTTGAGGATCTCCACCACCTCGTCGGCGGCCTTGCGGTCGGCGGGGCGGTAGTCCTGCTTCTGCAGGTCCAGGACCATGATGTCCTTGCCGACCTTGCGGAACACGCCGGCGCCGGTCTTCTGGCCCAGCGCGCCCTTGTCGATCAGCCCCGCCAGCCAAGCCGGCGACTTGAAGTAGCGGTGCCAGGGGTCATCGGGCAGCGTGTCGGCCATGGTCCTGATGACATGAGCCATGGTGTCTAACCCGACCACGTCGGAGGTGCGGTAGGTGGCGGACTTGGGCCGGCCGATCAGCGGCCCGGTGATCGCATCCACCTCGTCGAAGCCCAGGCCCGACTGCTCCGTGTGGTGCGCCGTGGCCAGGATCGAGAACACCCCGATCCGGTTGCCGATGAAGTTGGGGGTGTCCCGTGCATAGACCACGCCCTTGCCCAGGTGCGTGGTAAGGAACGACTCCAGCCCCTCCAGCACCGCCGTGTCGGTGCCCTGGGCCGGGATCAGCTCCGCCAGGTGCATGTAGCGCGGCGGGTTGAAAAAGTGCACGCCACAGAAGCGGATTCTCAAATCCTCCGGAAGAACGTCTGCCAACTTGTTGATTCCCAAGCCAGAAGTATTGGAGGCAAATACCGCGTGGGAGGCGATGTGCGGCGCCACCTTGCGGTACAGGTCCTGCTTCCAGTCCATCCGTTCGGCGATCGCCTCGATCACCAGGTCGCACCCGCCCAGCAACTCAAGGCCGGTGTCGTAGTTGGCAGGAACGATGCGCGAAGCCAGGGCCTTGTCGGCCAGCGGGGCAGGCTTGAGCTTGCCCAGGTTGGCGATGGCCTTGCGCACCACGCCGTTCGGGTCGCCTTCCTTCGCGGACAGGTCGAACAGCACCGTGTCCACGCCGGCATTGACCAGGTGCGCTGCAATCTGCGCACCCATCACACCGGCGCCCAGGACGGCGGCACGGCGTACAAGCAGCTTCTCTGTCATTTGCGCAACTCCATGAAAATAAGAAGGTTCAGCTCTTGAAACCCGCCGCGGCGAAGCGGATCAGCTCGCTGGCGGCGCGCCGCCGGTGCTCCAATTCGCCCACGCCCGCGGGCCGCTTGATCAGGCCGAAGTCGGCCATGGCATAGGTCAGCGCGCCGCCGAGGAAATCCAGCCGCCAGTACAGCTCTTCCTTGCTCAGTTGCGGCAGGCATTCGGCGAGTGCGCGGGCAAACTCGCGCTGCACGTGGCCGTAGCGCTCGGAAAGGAACGCGCGCAGCCCGTCGTTTTTTTCCGCGTAGGCCCGGGCAATCACCCGGATGAAGGCACCGCCGCCGCTGCGGTCCCCTGCCAGCGCCAAGGCCGGTTCGACGAATGCGGCCAGGATCGGCTCCAGCTCCCCGGGCTTGTCGGCGCGCGCCTGCCGCAGCATGTCCAGCCGCTGCGCGCTCATCTCATCCATGCGACGCCGAAACACCTCGTTGACGAGGTTTTCCTTGCTGCCGAAGTGGTAGTTGACCGCCGCGATGTTGACGTCGGCGCGCGAGGTCACCTGGCGCAGCGAAGTGCCGCCGAAGCCCTGCAGGGCGAACAGCTCCTCGGCCGCGCCGAGGATGCGTTCCTTGGTGGAAAACCGTGTGGAGGACATGAGCCGGGGACTGCCTGCGCGCCTGGAGGTTCAAACGATCGTTTGGATGCTACGGGGGATCGGCGGCAGCGGTCAAACGGCGCTGTCGCCAGGCGCCGGACTGCTGTAGAATTATCCCCAGCCAAGCCGGCTAAACCCGCGTCCCGCCGCGGGTTTTTGAATTGAGTTCAGGGCGCCAGGCCGATGGCGCCCCCTATCGGAGACCACCCCATGGCGCTGGAGCGCACCCTGTCCATCATCAAGCCCGATGCCGTCGCCAAGAACGTCATCGGCGAGATCTACTCGCGTTTTGAGAAGGCCGGCCTGAAGATCGCCGCCGCCAAGATGAAGCACCTCACCCGTGAAGAGGCCGAAGGCTTCTACGCCGTACACCGCGAGCGCCCGTTCTTCGGCGCGCTGGTGGAGTTCATGATCAGCGGCCCGGTGATGATCCAGGTGCTGGAAGGCGAGAACGCCATCGCAAAGAACCGCGAGCTGATGGGTGCCACCAACCCGAAGGAAGCAGCGCCCGGCACCATCCGCGCCGACTTCGCCGATTCCATCGACGCCAACGCCGTGCACGGCTCGGACGCGCCGGAAACGGCCGCCCAGGAGATCAAGTACTTCTTCGGCGAGTCCGACGTTTACGCCCGCTGAGCACCCCCGGCCACGGACCCCAGGTCCGTGGCCCGCCTGTCCCGACCCCGAGCACCCGTGACCGAAGCCGCTGCCAAGCAGAACCTCCTTGACCTGGACCGCGAGGCCCTGGAGCGCTTCTTCGTGGAAGAGCTTGGGGAAAAGCGCTTCCGCGCGCACCAGGTGATGAAGTGGATCCACCACCACCACGTCACCGACTTCGAGCAGATGACGGACCTGGGCAAGGCTCTGCGCGCCAAGCTGCACGGGCGCGCCGAGGTGGTGGTGCCGAAGATCCAGTTCGAAAAGCCCTCCGCCGACGGCACCCACAAGTGGCTGCTGGCGATGGACGGCAAGAACGCGGTCGAGGCGGTCTACATCCCCGACAAGGGTCGCGGCACCCTGTGCGTGTCCTCGCAGGTGGGCTGCGCCCTCAACTGCACCTTCTGCTCCACCGGCACCCAGGGCTTCAACCGCAACCTGTCCACCGCCGAGATCATCGGCCAGGTATGGGTGGCGGCCAAACACCTGGGCAACGTGCCCCACAAGCAGCGCAGGCTCACCAACGTGGTGATGATGGGCATGGGCGAGCCGCTCATGAACTTCGACAACGTGGTGCGCGCGATGAGCATCATGCGCGACGACCTCGGCTATGGCCTGGCCAACAAGCGCGTGACCCTGTCCACGGCCGGCCTCGTGCCGATGATCGACCGCCTGGGGCAGGAGAGCGATGTCTCGCTGGCGGTCTCGCTGCACGCGCCCAACGACGAGCTGCGCACGCAGCTGGTTCCGCTGAACAAGAAGTACCCCATCGCCGAGCTCATGGAGGCCTGCGTGCGCTACGCCCAGCGCCGCAAGGGCGAGTCGGTGACCTTCGAATATACCCTGATGAAGGGCGTGAACGACCAGCCCGAGCACGCCCGCGAGCTGATCCAGCTGATGCACCAGTTCGACAACCGGCTGCAGATGAAGGACGCCGCCAAGGTCAACCTCATTCCGTTCAACCCGTTCCCGGGCACGCTTTACCAGCGCCCGGACGATACGTCGGTGCGGCGCTTCCAGAAGCTGCTCAACGAAGCCGGGCGCATCGCCCCGGTACGGCGTCCGCGCGGGGACGACATCGACGCCGCCTGCGGGCAGCTCAAGGGCCAGGTCATGGACCGCACCCGCCGCCAGGCCGAGTTCCGCAAGCGGCTGGAGGAGTTGGATGCGCGCGCGTGATGCGCTGTTGATGGCAGTTGTCCTGGCCTTCACGGCCACCGCGTGCTCGCGCCTCTCCTTCGTCAAGCCCAGCGCCGAACGCGGCCGGTACCACCAGGTCGCACCCGATTACACCTATTCCGATACGCGCGAGAGCCGCACGCGCGCGCAGGTGCGCGCCCACGTGGCGGAGTCCGGGCGTGCATTGGACGCGGGCGAGCTGGAACAGGCCCTGCGCGAAGCGCAGGCCGCCGTGAAGCTGGACGACACCGCCGCCGACGCGCTGGGCATGCTGGCCCTGGTGCAGATGGTGCGGGGCGAGTCCGCCGAGGCCGGCCGCCATTACGCCGCCGCGGCCCGCCACGCACCCAACGATGGGGCAGTGCAGAACAACTACGGGGCCTGGCTGTGCCGGGAGGGGCGGGCCGCCGAATCGATGGAGTATTTCGAGCGCGCGCTGGCGGCGCCCGGTTACCGCGGAGCCGCCGATGCGCTGGCCAACGCGGGTGCGTGCGCCGAGGCCGCCGGCCGCGGCGACCGGACCGAAGATTACCTGCGCGCCGCGCTGCGGCTTGATCCTGAAAACAGCGTGGCGTTGTCAGCGATGGCCGAATACCAGTACCGTAGCGGCCGCTACCTTGAGGCGCGCGCTTTCTCTCAGCGCAGGTTGGCGGCTGCACCGCCCAGCGCCGATGTTCTACTGCTTGCATCACAGATCGAAGAGAAAATGGGCGACATGGCCGCCGCCGAGCGTTACCGTCAACGGCTGGGAAGGGAGTTTCCCCAAGCGTTGCAGCAGAATCCCGGGGGATAGCAGTACATATGTCATCCGCAGCGAACGCAGGCGGGCCCGAACAGGGGACCGGGTTCCGCCTCCGCCAGGCCCGCGAGGCCGCAGGACTGGCTGTTTCCGAAGTCGCCGCGGCCATGCGCGTGCCCGCGCGCGTGGTCGAGTCGCTGGAGGCCGAAGACTGGAGCCGGCTGGGCGCCCCGGTGTTCGTCCGCGGCCACCTGCGCAGCTATGCGCGGGCCGTCGGCCTGCCGCCCGATGCGTTCCAGACCGAGGGTGAACTGCCGCCGGTGGCGCCGCCGGCGCTCGAGCCGCGCACGTTCACCCCACGCTATCGCCTGATCGCCGAGCAGGCTGCGCGCAGGATGGTCTACGTGGTGATCACCGCCACCCTCGCGGTCCCGGTCTGGATGGTCACCCGCGGCCATCTTGATGGAACGCCTGCGGAAGTCGCATCGCTGGACATCGCCACCGGCGCCGGCGAGGCGGCGGACGCACAGGCGCGCGAGCAACAGCGCCCGTTCGTGGCCTCGATGACGCCGCTGCAGTCGCGGCAGTCGCGCCGCCAGCAGGCGGCGCCCCAGGCCGCGGCCAGCGACGATGACGAGCCCGCGCTGTCGCTCCGATTCAGACAGGACAGCTGGGTCGAGATCAGCGCCCACGATGGTTCGCTGCTCGAACAGGCCCTGATCCGGGCAGGCGAGGAACGCAGCTACGAGGCCGGGCAGGTGGGGCAGGTGGTGCTTGGCAACGCCGGCGCGGTCCAGGTCAGCCGGTTCGGCGACATTCAGGACATCGGGCGCTTCCAGCGGGCGAACGTTGCCCGGTTTACGGTATCCTCCGACGGTTCGCTCGCCCCGGCCGGCGACTGACGCAACCTGCCCACGGGCAGCCGCGGCGGTCCCGTTCCGGGACGGCCCAATTTCCATATCTGCAGGATGAAGAGCTGCCCGCGCCCGCGCGCGGGTGGGAGAAAGCATGGCGATCGACGACATCTACGACGAGCACGAACAGGGCGAACGCGTCCGCGCATGGCTGCGCCAGAACGCGCTGGGACTGCTCGGCGGCATCGGGCTCGGGCTGGCCCTGATCTTTGGCTGGCAGTACTGGCAGAAACACCTGGGCAACAAGCAGGTCGAGGCCGGCAACCGCTTCCAGGCCGTGGTCAACGCGGCCGGCGCGGGTGACCTGGAGCAGGCGCAGGCCGCCGCGCGGGCCCTGTCCGGCGATACCTATCCGGTGCTGGCGGCGCTGGCCATCGCCAAGGCCCAGCTGGAGGCCGGGGATCCGGCCGCAGCGATTGAAACCCTGCGCAGCGCCCCCGCCTCGGATCCGGCGCTGGAGCCCGTGCGCCGCCACCGGCTGGCGCTGCTGCTGATCGACGCCGGCGAAGCCGGCCAGGCGGTCGAGCTGCTTGCGGGCAGCGAGGATCCGTTCGCGCTCGAATCCCTGGGTGATGCGCACGCCGTGCTGGGTGATCGCGACGCCGCCGCCCAGGCTTACGGTTTGGCGCTCGAGCGCATGGACGAAGAGGCGCCGCAGCGGCGCCTGCTGGAACTCAAACTCATTGACGCCGGCGGCGAGCCGGCGCAGTCCGGGACCATTTGATGAAGCCTGCCAACTCAACGCCTTCGACCCTCTCGCGCAGGAACGCCGTGCTGCGTGGCGCGCTGGTGCTTGCCTGTGCGGTGGCCTTGGCTGGTTGCGGCACCGTCCGCGGCTGGTTCGGCGGCGGGGACGACGAACCCGACAGCAGCGAGCCGATGCCGCTGCAGGAGATCACGCCCAGCGTGGAGGTCTCCCGCATCTGGAATGCCGGCGTCGGCAAGGGCGAGCGCCGCATTGGCGCCCGCCAGGGTCCTGCGGTGGCCAACGGCCGCGTGTACGCCGCGGGCGTCACCCACGGCGTGCGCGCGCTGGATCTGCAGACCGGCAGCCTGGTCTGGCAGTACGAATCTGAGCTCGAGCTGGCCGGCTCGCCGGGCGTGGGCGAGGGCCTGGTGGTCGTCGGCGGCCTGGAGGGTGATCTTGTTGCCCTTGACGCCGACACCGGCGCCGAACGCTGGACGGCCAAGCTGGGCAATGAAGTGCTGGCCGCGCCGGCAATCGGCCAGGGCGTGGTGGTGGTGCGCGCCAATGACGGCCGCGTGACCGCCTATGACGCGGCAAACGGCGAGCAGCGCTGGTTCTGGGTGCAGGAGATGCCGACCCTGACCGTGCGCGGCAGCGATGCGCCCACCCTCGGGCCCGGCGTGGTGTTCATCGGCAACGACGACGGTTCCGTGCAGGCGCTGTCGCTGGCGGACGGCCAGCCGCTGTGGGAGCAGCAGGTCGGCTATCCCGACGGGCGCACCGAGCTCGAGCGCATGTCCGACATCGACGGCAGCCCGGTGCTGGACGACGTCATCCTGTTTGCCAGCAGCTACCGGGGCCAGACCATGGCGATCGAGGGGCCAAGCGGGCGTCCGCTGTGGGCATCTGAGGCCGGCGGCCCGGGCCGGCTCGGCGTGGCCAGCGACCGCCTGGTCATTGCCGATCGCACCGGCACCGTGCGGGCGTTGCACAAGCAGACCGGCTCCATCCTGTGGGAACAGGACGCGCTGGCGCGGCGCAACCTGAGCTCGGCGGCGATCCATGGCGAGTACGCCGCACTGGGCGACTTCGAAGGCTGGGTGCACTGGCTGGACCTGGACGACGGCGGGATCGCCGCGCGCGCACGCGCGGCCGGTCGCGACGCGATCAAGGGGACGCCGGTGGTGGCCGACGGCGTGCTGGTGGTGCAGACGGTGGGCGGCGACATCAGCGCCTTCCGGCTGCAGCAGTAACGCGCGCGGGCGTGTGCCCATGCTTCCCGTCGTTGCCCTGACAGGTCGCCCCAACGTCGGCAAATCGACGCTGTTCAACGTGCTCACTCGCAGCCGTGACGCGCTGGTGCACGACGAGCCGGGGGTGACCCGCGACCGCAACTACGGCATTTGCCGGCTGGACCCGGAGCGGCCCTTCATGCTGGTCGACACCGGCGGCATCGCCGGGGACGAAGAAGGCCTGGCCGGCGCCACCGCGCGCCAGGCACGGGCGGCGGCAGCGGAGGCGGACCTGGTCCTGTTCGTGGTGGACGGCCGCGAGGGCCCCTCGGGCCTGGACGACGAGCTCATGCAGTGGCTGCGCAAGAGCGGCCGGCCGGTGATGCTGGTGGTCAACAAGACCGACGGCCTGGATTCGCGCGCGTCACTCGCGGACTTCTCCCGCTACGGCTTCAAGGACAGCTTCGCCGTCTCCGCCGCCCATCGCCAGGGCATTGACGCGCTGCTGGCGCGGATCCTGGCGCAGCTGCCGGAAGCAGGCGAGGGCGAGGACCTGGATGACGACCCCGAGCGCATCCGCCTGGCCTTCATTGGCCGGCCCAACGTGGGCAAGTCCACGCTGGTGAACCGGCTCCTGGGCGAGGAGCGCATGATTGCTTCCGACGTTCCCGGGACCACCCGCGATTCCATCGCCGTGGACATGGAGCGCGAAGGCCGCAAGTACCGCCTGGTGGATACGGCCGGCATCCGGCGCAAGTCGCGGGTGGAAGAAGCGGTCGAGAAGTTCTCGATCATCAAGACCCTGCAGGCGATCGAACAGTGCCAGGTGGCGGTGGTCATGCTCGATGCCAGCGAAGGCGTCACCGACCAGGACGCCAGCGTGCTGGGCGCCGTGCTCGACGCCGGGCGGGCGCTGGTGATCGCGGTCAACAAATGGGACGGGCTGGACAGCTACCAGCGCGACCAGACCCAGGCGCTGCTGGAGCGCAAGCTTGCGTTCGTGCCCTGGGCCGAATCCGTGCGCATCAGCGCACTGCACGGATCCGGGCTGCGCGAGCTGTTCCGCGCCATCCACCGCGCCCACGACTCGGCCACCATCGTCCTGGGCACGGCGGAGGTGAACCGGACGCTGGAAATCGCGGTGGAAGCCAATCCGCCGCCTGTCTCGCGCGGCAGCACGCCCAAGCTGCGCTTCGCCCATCCGTCGGGCACCAATCCGCCCACCTTCGTGGTCCACGGCAACCGCCTGCGCACGCTGCCCGACAGTTACCGCCGCTATCTCGAGAATTTCTTCCGCAAGCGGTTCAAGCTCGTCGGCACGCCGGTGCGCTTCGTGTTCAAGGAAGGCGAGAACCCGTTCAAGGGCCGCCGCAACGTCCTCACCGACCGCCAGGTGGAGCGCAGGAAGCGGCTGCTGCGCCACGCCCGGCGCAAGGGCTGATGGCGGGCACGACGCTCGGCATCCTGGCCGGCGGCCGCGGCACGCGCCTGGGCGGCGTGGACAAGGCCTGGCTCCGGCGCGAAGGCGTGTCTCAGGTCGAACGCCTGGTGGACCGGCTCTCGCGCGGCGCCGACGAAGTGCTGGTCAGCGCCAACCGCAACCTGGAACGCTATGCCGCGGTGGGCCTGGCCACCGTGTCCGACCACCATCCGGACCTCGGGCCCCTGGGCGGTCTCGACGCGCTTGCGCGCGCCTGCAGCGGCGAATGGCTGCTCACGGCCCCGGTGGACCTGTTCAACGTCAACGACTGCCTGCTGCGTCGGCTGGTGGCCCGGGGCGGGCACGGCGCCTATGCGGTGGATGCCGATGGCCCGCAGCCGCTGGTGGCGCTGTGGCACGTCGAGACGCTCCGCCCGGCGCTGGCTGCCGCGATTGGTTCGCGGGACCTGGCGGTGCATCGCCTGCAACAACGCCTGGGCATGGTGCCGCTGCGCCTGGAAGGGGTACGCTTCGGCAACCTCAATACCCGCGAGGACCTGGCCCAAGTGGGCATGAAGCACCCGGATGACTGAATTCCCCACCCGCATCTCCTACGCCGAGGCGGCGGCGATCATCGCCTCCACCGCCGCGGCCCGGCGCCTTCCGGTTGAACGCTGCGCGCTCCAGCGCGCCCACGGACGGATCCTGGCCACCGACCTCACCGCCACCATCGCCCAGCCGCCGTTCGACAATTCGGCCATGGATGGATTCGCGCTGCGACACGCTGATCTCGCCGCCGAAGGGGAGACGGTGCTGGCCCTGGCCGGCGAGCAGTTCGCCGGCACCGCCGACCAGCCTGCGATCGGGCCCGGCCAGTGCGTGCGCATTACCACCGGCGCGCCCATGCCACCCGGCGCCGACACCGTGGTGATGAAGGAAAACACCCGCGTGGACGGCAACCGCGTGCACGTGCTCGGCCCCACCACCCGCGGCCGCCATGTGCGCCTGGCCGGGGAAGACACCGCACCGGGTGAACGGTTGCTGCAGGCCGGTGATGTGCTGACCCCTTCGCGCATCGCGCTGTGCGCGATGCAGGGCCTGGCGGAGCTGGACGTGCGCCGCCCGCCCACCGTCGCCGTGTTCTCCACCGGCGACGAGCTCGTGGAACCCGGAATGTCGCTGGGCCCAGGGCAGATCTACAACTCCAACCGCGAACTGCTGATGGGCCTGCTGCGCGCCGAGGGCCTGGAGCCGGTGGCATGGCCCACCCTGGCCGACGACCCCGCGCACGTGGAGTCATCGCTGCGCCATGCGGGCAATGCCTTCGATCTGGTGATCACCTGCGGCGGCGTGTCGGCCGGCGAAAAGGACTACCTGCCCGAACTGATGCAGACGCAGGGCAGGGTGTTGTTCTGGAAATCCCGGCTCAAGCCGGGCATGCCCGTGCTGTTCGCCGAAGGCGGGGGGCTGGGCGAAGCCCTGTTCCTGTGTCTGCCGGGCAACCCGGTGTCGGTACTGGCCACGTGGCTCGCGCTGGGCCGGCCCCTGGTGGACGCCCTGCAGGCCCGCCCGCCGCGGCCGAAGCTGTTCGCCCGCCTGGCCACCGCCTGGAGCAAGCGCCACGAACGGCTGGAATTCCTGCGCGGGCGGCTGGTCCACGGCGAGGACGGCGTATTGTCCGTGGAACCCAACCCCGCCGACGGCTCCAACCGCATGCATGCCGCCGCCGATTCAGACGCGCTGCTGGTGCTGGAAGAGGGCCCGCGCGAGTACGCCGCGGGCACCGCGGTCGAGGTCATCTCTTACTGAACGGCCTGGCCGCCGCGCCGGACAGCCGCTTGCCCGGCGCGGGATAATAGGCGCATGGCAATCAAGGAAATCTCCCCCCACGAAGCGCTGCTGCGCGCAGGGCAGGGCGCGCGCCTGATCGATGTGCGCGAGGACCACGAACGCGCCGCCGGCATGGCCGAGGGCGCGGTGGGCGTCCGCAAGGCCGCGCTGGAGTCCGCGCCCGGCGAGCACATCCCGGCGCCTGGCGAAGAGGTGATCCTCATCTGCCGCTCTGGCCGCCGCTCCGCCGAGGCCGGCGAGGCGCTGGCCCGGCTGGGGTACGCCAACGTCGCTTCCGTGGCCGGCGGCACCGAGCGCTGGCAGCTGGAAAACCTGCCCATGTCGGCCCCGGACGCCGGGTTCGATCTTGACTTCCACGAGCGCTACTCGCGGCACATGCTGCTGCCGGAAATCGGCCTTGAGGGCCAGCAGCGCCTGCAGGCCTCGCGGGTGCTGCTGCTGGGCGCCGGCGGCCTGGGCTCGCCGGCGGCCTGGTACCTGGCCGCGGCCGGGATTGGCACCCTGCGCATCGCCGACCCGGACGTGGTGGACCGAAGCAACCTGCACCGGCAGATCCTGCACACCGAAGCATCCATCGGCACGCCCAAGGTCCAGTCGGCCAGCGAGCGCCTGACCGCCCTCAACCCCCGCACCCGCATCGACGCGGTGCAGGAGCTGGTCACCAGCGACAACGTGGAACGGCTGCTGGCGGACGTGGACGTGGTGATCGACGGCGCTGACAACTTCGCCATCCGCTACCTGCTCAACGACGCCTGCGTGAAGCTGCGCAAGCCGCTGGTCTACGGCGCCGTGCACCGCTTCGAGGGCCAGGTGAGCGTGTTCGACGCCGGCCGCCACCGCGGCACGCATCCGTGCTATCGCTGCCTGTTCCCCGAGCCGCCGCCGCCCGAGGCCGCGCCGAACTGCTCGGAAGCGGGCGTGCTGGGCATCCTCCCCGGCGTGGTCGGCCTGCTCGAGGCCACCGAGGCGATCAAGCTGCTGCTGGGGCTGGGCGAGCCGCTGCGCGGGCGCCTGCTGCACTTCGACGCCATGGGCATGCGCTTCCGCGAGACCCGGCTGGGGCCGGACCCGGATTGCCCGCTGTGCGCGCCGGGCCGCGAATTCCCCGGCTACATCGATTACGTCAAGTTCTGCGCCGGGACGGCCGCGTAGGCATCCCGGCGCGGGCGCTCAGCGCTTGCCGTGCCTGCGCTGCGCCTCGTCGAAGGCCTGCAGCTGCTCCGGCGTGGCCGGCTTCTGGTGGCTGGCCTTCCAGTCGTTGAAAGGCATGCCGTAGACGGCTTCGCGCGCGGCGTCGCGGTCCATCTCGATCCCGCGGTCCTGCGCGGCCTCGCGGTACCAGTCGGCCAGGCAGTTGCGGCAGAAGCCCGCCAGGATCATCAGGTCGATGTTCTGAACGTCCGGGCGCTCCTGCATCAGGTGCCCGCGCAGGCGGCGGAAGACGGCGGCTTCGATCTCGGTGGTGGTGGGGTCGCGCTGGGTGTCTTTCATTGCTTCAACGCCCGCCGCTTCCGAAAGCGGGGGCAAACGGGGAGAATGTGGCGTTGACTCTATCGCAGCACGCCCGCCCACGCATGACAGCACGCATCCTCGACGGCCGGAGCATCGCCGACAGCCTCCTCGATTCGCTCCGCCTCAAGGTCGACCAGCGCCTGGCCGACGGCAAGCCCGCGCCCGGCCTGGCGGTGGTGCTGGTGGGCAGCGACCCGGCCTCGCAGTCCTACGTGCGCAACAAGCGCCGGGCCGCGGAGAAGGTCGGCATCCGCGCGCTCGATTTCGACCTGCCCGAGGGCACCACCGAAGCCGAGCTGCTCGAACTCATCGACCGTCTCAACGCCGATCCGGACGTGCACGGCATCCTCGTGCAGCTGCCGCTGCCCGGCATCCCGGATGCCACCCGCCTGATCCACCGCATCGATCCGCGCAAGGACGTCGACGGCTTCCATCCGGAGAACGTCGGCCACCTGGCCCTGCGCCAGTTCGGCCTGCGCCCGTGCACGCCGCGCGGCATCACCACGCTGCTGGCCTGGACCGACCGGCCCGTGCGCGGCCAGAACGCCACCATCGTGGGCGTGAGCAACCACGTCGGCAGGCCGATGGCGCTGGAGCTGCTGATCGCCGGCTGCACCGTCACCAGCTGCCACAAGTTCACCCCGCGCGAGGTGCTGCAGCGGAGCGTGGAAGGCGCCGACATCCTGGTGGTGGCCGTGGGTCGGCCGGGCATCGTCCCGGGGGAATGGGTCAAGCCGGGCGCGGTGGTGATCGACGTGGGCATCAACCGGCTGGACGACGGCCGCCTGGTGGGCGACGTGGGCTTTGCCGAGGCCTCAAAGCGGGCCAGCTGGATCACCCCCGTCCCGGGCGGGGTGGGGCCGATGACCGTGGCCACCCTGATGCAGAACACCCTGGAAGCCGCCGAGGCCGCCGAAACCGGTGAACTGCAGCTGCGCCGGGCCCGCTGAGCGCGCGCCACGCCCGCGCGGCGCGGTACAATAGAGCGCTTCCCCAGACCCCGGACCGCCCATGCTGCGCATCCAGGCCGAAGCGCTCACCTACGACGACGTCTCGCTCGTCCCGGCTCATTCCCAGGTCCTGCCCAAGGACGTCTCCCTCGCCACCCGGCTCACCCGCGACCTGCGCCTGAACATGCCGATCGTGTCCGCCGCCATGGACACCGTCACCGAGGCGCGCCTGGCCATCGCCATGGCCCAGCTGGGCGGCATCGGCATCATCCACAAGTCGATGAGCCCGGAGCGGCAGGCCCAGCAGGTGCTGCAGGTCAAGAACTTCGAGGCCGGGGTGATCCGCGAGCCGTTCACGGTCGGCCCGCATACCTCCATCGGCGAGGTCCTGCGCCTCACCCGCGCTCGCAACATCTCCGGCGTCCCGGTGGTGGAAGGCGACCAGCTGGTGGGCATCGTCACCGGCCGCGACATGCGCTTCGAGAAGAAGCTCGATGACCCGGTGAAGAACATCATGACCCGCAAGGACAAGCTGGTCACGGTGAAGGAGGGCGCCAGCGACGAGGAAGTGATCGAGCTGCTGCACAAGCACCGCATCGAGAAGGTGCTGGTGGTGAACGACGACTTCCAGCTGCGCGGCCTGATCACCGTCAAGGACATCCAGAAGGCCCAGGACAACCCCAACGCCGCCAAGGATGCGTCGGAAAGCCTGCTCGTGGGCGCCGCGCTCGGCGTGGGCGGCGACACCGAGGAGCGCGCCGAGCGCCTGGTGGCCGCGGGCGTGGACGTGATCATCGTCGATACCGCGCACGGCCACGCCCAGGGCGTGATCGACCGCGTGGCCTGGGTGAAGAAGAATTTCCCCAAGGTGCAGGTGGTGGGCGGCAACATCGTCACCGGAGACGCCGCACTGGCGCTGATGGACGCGGGCGCCGATGCGGTGAAGGTGGGCGTGGGCCCGGGCTCGATCTGCACCACGCGCGTGGTGGCTGGCGTGGGCGTGCCGCAGATCACCGCCATCGACATGGTGGCCGAGGCGCTCCAGGACCGGATCCCGCTGATCGCCGACGGCGGCATCCGCTACTCGGGCGACATCGGCAAGGCGCTGGCCGCCGGCGCGTCCACGGTGATGATCGGCGGCCTGTTCGCCGGCACCGAGGAAACCCCGGGCGAGACCGAGCTCTACCAGGGACGCAGCTACAAGAGCTACCGGGGCATGGGCAGCCTGGGCGCGATGGAGAAGGGCTCCTCGGACCGCTACTTCCAGGAAGCCGCCTCCGCGGACAAGCTGGTGCCTGAAGGCATCGAAGGCCGGGTGCCGTACCGCGGCCCGCTGGCGGGGGTGATCCACCAGCTCATCGGCGGCCTGCGCGCCACCATGGGCTACGTGGGCTGCGCCACCGTCGAGGACATGCGCACCAAACCGCAGCTGGTGAAGATCACCGGCGCCGGCCAGCGCGAGAGCCACGTCCACGACGTGCAGATCACCAAGGAACCGCCGAACTACCGGGCCGGCTGATGACCGACATCCACCACGACAAGATCCTGATCCTCGATTTCGGGGCGCAGTACACCCAGCTCATCGCCCGCCGCATCCGCGAGATCGGCGTGTACTGCGAGGTCTGGGCCTGGGACCACGATCCGGCGGAAATCGCGAAGTTCGCGCCGAAGGGGATCATCCTCTCCGGCGGCCCGGAGTCGACCACCCTGGAGGGCTGCCCCGAGGCGCCGCAGGAGGTGTTCGGCTCCGGCCTGCCGGTGCTCGGCATCTGCTACGGCATGCAGACCATGGCCCGCCAGCTGGGCGGTGAAACCGTCTCCGCCAACGGGCGCGAGTACGGCCACGCCGAAGTCGAGCGCATCGCCCAGGACCAGCTGCTGGCCGGCCTGTCCGACCTCCCGGGCTCGCCGGCGCGGCTGGAAGTGTGGATGAGCCACGGCGACCACGTTTCGAAGGAACCGCCGGGCTTCACCGTCACCGCCAGGACCGCGCGCGTGCCGGTGGCCGCCTTCGCCAACGACGAAAAGCGCTGGTACGGCGTGCAGTTCCACCCGGAAGTCACCCACACCCGCCAGGGCCAGGCGATCTTCCGCCGCTTCGTGGTGGATATCTGCGGCTGCCAGACCCTGTGGACCGCCGCCAACATCATCGAGGACCAGATTGCCCGCGTGCGCGAGCAGGTGGGCAGCGACGAGGTGATCCTGGGCCTGTCCGGCGGCGTGGATTCCTCCGTGGTGGCCGCGCTGCTGCACCAGGCCATCGGCAAGCAGCTCACCTGCGTGTTCGTCGACACCGGCCTGCTGCGCTACCAGGAAGCCGAGCAGGTGATGGCCACCTTCGCCGAGCACCTGGGCGTGAAGGTGATCAAGGTGGACGCGGCCGACCGCTACTTCGCGGCGCTCGCCGGCGTCACCGACCCGGAAGCCAAGCGCAAGATCATCGGCAACCTGTTCGTGGAGATCTTCGAGGAGCAGGCCAACAAGCTGCCCAACGCGCGCTGGCTGGCGCAGGGCACGATCTACCCGGACGTGATCGAATCCGCCGGCAGCGGCACCGGCAAGGCCCACGTGATCAAGAGCCACCACAACGTGGGCGGCCTGCCCGAACACATGAATCTGGGTTTGGTGGAGCCGCTGCGCGAGCTGTTCAAGGACGAGGTGCGGCGCCTGGGCGTCGAGCTCGGCCTGCCGGAGAAGATGGTCTACCGCCATCCATTCCCCGGCCCCGGCCTGGGCGTGCGGATCCTGGGCGAAGTGAAGCGCGAATACGCCGAGCTGCTCGCCCGCGCGGACGCCATCTTCATCGAGGAACTGGTGCGCGCCGGCCTGTACGAAAAGACCAGCCAGGCCTTCGCCGTGTTCCTGCCGGTGAAATCGGTGGGCGTCGTCGGGGATGCGCGCGCCTACGAATGGGTCATCGCCTTGCGGGCCGTGGAGACGGTGGATTTCATGACCGCCCACTGGGCACACTTGCCATATGATTTCCTTGGGCGGGTTTCGAACCGCATAATCAACGAGTTGCGGGGCATTTCTCGCGTTGTTTATGACATCAGCGGGAAGCCGCCGGCGACGATTGAGTGGGAGTAGTGGCAGGGGAGTGAGCTGCGCCGGCGCGTGAGGCGGCGTTTCCAGAGGCGCTTTCAGGGGGAAAGCCGATGGTGGTGAGACTGCTTGTACTTGTTGTGCTCGCGGCGGTGGCCTATGTCGCGTGGGACCATGGACGGACGATCGATGAGTCGCACGTCCGCCAGTATTACGACCGGCAGATGGACGCGATCCGCAGCTTCGACCATGAGGCGATGTGCGACGACATCGCCGATGATTTCAGTGCGAGCGTCACTTCGTTCGTTGGCGGCCGCAATATCGGCAAGGCCGTCTATGAGGGCGAGACCACCTGCCGGATGACCCGGGAGATGTTCGACGACATGCGGAACCTCAGCAACCGCTCCCGCGGCATGCTGGCGTTCGATGTCAGGGTCGACGTGCGCTCCATCCAGATCGAGCCCGGCTACCGCAGCGCGGTGGTGGAAAGCACCACCACGGTGAAGCTCGGGGAGATCCTCGTCACCCGCAGTCGCGGCACCGAGCGTCTGTCGCGCTCGCTGTGGCGCGTCCGCAGCCATGGAGGCGAGGGACAGACCTGGACCTACCTTTGAGGTCCAGGCTGTTTGACTTCTTGTACCGGTTCCCCATTCCAGCGGCACGCTCTCGCGTACGCAGGAGAAACGCGGATAGTTGGCGGAAGTACGCGCGGCTCAGAAGCCCCAGGTCAGCACCAGCGCCAGCCGCCCATCCGCCAGCCGCGCATCTCCCACCGATTCAGCCACCAGCTCGCTGTACCCGCTCGTATCCGTGTACTGCAGGCTCGCGTTGACCGGCCCGAAGTCGCGATCCACGCCCACAAGCCAGTCGCTGTAGCTGTCGCCCGCGGCGTCGTCGAGGTCGTAGTGGCCGGCCTGGGCAGTGAGGGTGAAGCCGGTTTCGGCCAGGGGCAGGGCGGCGCCGCCGTACCAGTACCAGCCCTTGCCGCCGAGGTTGAAGATGTCCGGTGAATACGCCGCGCCCACGTACCAGGTCTCCTGGAAGGTGAGGCGGGCCTGGGCTTCGGTGTAGTCGATGTCGTAGTCGGCGCCGTTGTGGCCGGGGTAGGCCACGCGCGAGACGTAGACGTCCAGCTCAGTGGCTTCGCCCAGGGCGCCGGCCCAGCCGACGTAGGTTTCCAGCTCGTAGTCGATGCCGTCGTCCGGGTCACCGAAGTCGACGTTGGAGCCGAAGGCGCCCACGTAGAAGCCGCTGGCGTGCTCCACGGTGAGCTCCAGTTGCAGGGCCGGGTCTTCCATGGTCTGGGAGACGCCGCGCCACACATAGTCGCTGGCGGCGGTGACTTCGCCGCCGAACGACCAGGCGGATTCGGCATCCTGGGCCAGGGCGGGGAGGGCGGCGACGGAAAGGGCGGCGGCCAACGCGGCAGCGGAAACGGGGCGCTTCATGAGGGGGATCTCCGGCCCGGGATGGGCGAAATGCCGCGCAAGATACACGCGCCCGAGTGCGGGGTAAATCCGGGCCGCGATCACCCCCGGCAGGCTAAAATGCGCGGCCTGCAATCCTCCCGGAGAATCGCCGTGTCCCTGCGCCTTGCCACCCTTGCCAGTGCCCTGATCCTCGCCGCCTGCGGCGGCAGCCAGCCGGATGCCGGCGCCGGTTCGGAAGGCGGTGGCGAAGGGCGGACGCTCAACGTCTACAACTGGTCCGACTACGTCGCGCCGGACACCATCGCCAACTTCGAGGCGGCCACCGGGATCCGGGTGAACTACGACGTGTACTCGGAGAACGAGACCCTGGAGACCAAGCTGGTGGCCGGCGGCTCGGGCTACGACGTGGTGTTCCCGTCGGCGCGCCCGTTTGCCCAGCGCCAGATCCGCTCCGGGCTCTACGCGCCGCTGGACAAGTCGCAGCTGCCCAACCTGCAGCACATGGACCCGGACATCATGGAAGGCCTCACCGACATCGACGAGGGCAACGCCCACGTGGTGCCGTACATGTGGGGCACCACCGGGCTGGGCATCAACGTGGAGCGCGTGCGCGAGGCGCTGGGGCCGGACGCGCCGCTGGATACCTGGGGCCTGCTGTTTGATCCGGCCAACGCCTCGCGCCTGGCCTCGTGCGGCATCCACGTGCTGGATGATGACCAGGAGGCGTTTGGCGCGGCGCTGATCTGGCTAGGCCGCGATCCCAACGCCGGCGCGGCGGACGAGATCGACGCGGTGCGGGAAGCCTATGCCGCCATCCGCCCGCACATTCGCACCTTCAACAACGCCGAGTACAAGGACGCGCTGGCCAACGGCGACGCCTGCCTGGTGATGGGCTACTCCGGCGACATCGGCCAGGCCCGCGACGTGGCCGCCGAAGCGGCGGAAGCCACCGGGCGCGAGGCGCCGGACATCCGCTACGTGATCCCGAAGGAGGGCGCGATCCGCTGGATGGACGTGATCGCCATTCCGAAGGACGCGCGCCACCCCGGCAACGCGCACGCCTTCATCAACTACCTGATGGAGCCGGAAGTGATCGCGGCCATCACCGACCACGTGGCCTACGCCAATCCCAACCTGGCCGCCACGGAACTGATTGATCCGGAGATCGCCTCCGACACCGGCGTGTACCCGCCGGAAGACGTGCGCGAACGCCTCGTGGACCCGGTCTCGCTGCCCGACGACGTGCAGCGCCAGCGCGTGCGCGCCTGGACCGCGATCAAGAGCGGCCGCTGAGCCATGGGCACCGGTGCCCCGGCGGCGCCGCCGGCCAAACCCGCCGCACCCGCTCCCGCCGAGCCGTGGCGCGACCCGGCGGCGCAGCCGTTCGTGCGCATCGAAGGCCTCACCAAGACCTTCGGCAAGGTCTACGCCTGCGATGACGTGAGCCTGGACATCTACCGCGGCGAGTTCTTCGCGCTGCTGGGCGGGTCGGGCTCGGGCAAGAGCACGCTGCTGCGGATCCTGGCCGGGCTGGAAACGCCCGACCGCGGCAGGATCCTGATCGACGGTGTGGACGTGACCCGGCTACCGCCGTACCAGCGGCCGGTGAACATGATGTTCCAGAGCTATGCGCTGTTCCCGCACATGACGGTGGAGCAGAACATCGCCTTCGGCCTGCGCCAGGACCGGCTGCCGGCATCGGAGATCCGCGACCGGGTGCAGGAGATGCTGAAGCTGGTGCGCATGCCGCAGCTGGGCAAGCGCAAGCCGCACCAGCTCTCCGGCGGCCAGCGCCAGCGCGTGGCGCTGGCCCGGGCGCTGGCCAAGGAGCCCAAGCTCCTGCTGCTGGACGAGCCGCTGGGCGCGCTGGACAAGCGCCTGCGCGAGCACACCCAGTTCGAGCTGGTGAACATCCAGGAGCGGGTGGGGACCACCTTCATCATGGTCACCCACGATCAGGAAGAGGCGATGACGATGTCGTCGCGGATCGCGGTGATGGATACCGGCCGCATCGTGCAGGTCTCAACGCCCGCGGTGCTGTACGAGTACCCGGCCACGCGCTTCGTGGCCGAGTTCATCGGCGGCATCAACATCTTCGAGGGCCGGGTGACGGCCATGAACGAGGAGTCCGGGTTGGTGCGGGTGCACTGCGACGCGCTGGACGCCGAGCTGCTGGCGCGCCACGCCGACCCGCTGCCCGAGGGCACCGCGGTGAGCGTGGCGGTGCGGCCGGAGAAGGTGGACGTGCACGAGGCGCCGCCCGAGCGCGGCACGCCGGCCACTGAAAACGTGGTGGAAGGCACGGTGCTGGACATCGCCTACCTGGGCGACGTGTCGCTGTACCGGGTGGAGACCGCGGCCGGGGCGATCGTGCGGGTGCAGGAAACCCACGTCGAACGCAGCTCCGAGCCGCACTACGACTGGGGCGACACCCTGTGGCTGAGCTGGGAGTCCTCCAGCGCGGTGGTGCTGACGGCATGAGGACGGTGGGCCGCGATTCGGGGCTGTGGGATTTCTGGTTCGACGTGGTGCGGAACCTGTTCGGCTGGTTCCGCGCCGTGGGCCGGGAGTTCCAGACCCGCCGCGGCCGCTTCCTGGTGACGGCGCTGCCGATGCTGTGGCTGGGGCTGTTCTTCATGGTCCCGTTTCTGATCGTGCTCAAGATCAGCTTCGCGGAGGCGGTGTTCGGGCAGGTGCCGCCGTACACGCCGCTGCTCGAGCACGCGGCCAGTGGCGCCACCACGCTGCGGCTGCACGCCACCAACTACGCGATGCTGCTCTCGGACCCGCTGTACGTGTCGGCGTACCTGAAATCGCTGATGTTCGCCTCGGTGTCCACGGTGTTCTGCCTGCTGCTGGGCTATCCGATCGCCTACGGCATCGCGCGGGCGGGGCCGGCGGCGCGGATGCTGCTGCTGGTGCTGGTGATCCTGCCGTTCTGGACCAGTTCGCTGCTGCGCACCTACGCGCTGATCGGAATCCTCAAGGCCAATGGGCTGCTGGCCCAGGCGCTATCGGCGATCGGGCTGGTGGACCCGGGTTTCGCGCTGCTGCATACCGACTGGGCGGTTTACATCGGCATCGTCTACAACTACCTGCCGTTCATGATCCTGCCGCTGACGGCCACGCTGATGCGTCTGGATTTCACCCTGCTGGAGGCGGCCGAGGACCTGGGCGCGCAGCCGTGGCAGGCATTCCTGCGGGTGACGCTGCCGCTGTCGATGCCCGGCATCATCGCCGGGGCACTGCTGGTGTTCATCCCGGCGGTGGGCGAGTTCGTGATCCCCGACATCCTCGGCGGCCCGGACGCGCTGACCATCGGGCGGGTGCTGTGGATCGAGTTCTTCACCAACCGTGACTGGCCGCTGGCGGCGGCGGTGACCATCGCCATGCTGGTGCTGATCGTGCTGCCGGTGCTGCTGTTCGAGTACGTGGAGAACCGGCGCGCCGAGCGGGAGGCGATGGCATGAGGCGCAGCCGCACCGGCCTGTGGACGGCGATGGCCTTCGGTTACGCCTTCCTCTACATCCCGATCTTCTCGGTGATCGTGTACTCGTTCAACGCGTCGCGGATCTCAACGGTGTGGGGCGGGTTTTCCACCCGCTGGTACGTGGAGCTTTTCACCAACCAGCAGCTGCTCGACGCGGTGCAGCGCAGCTTCACCATTGCCGCGCTCACGGCCACCGCCGCAGTGATGCTGGGCACGGCCTGCGGGCTGGCGCTGTCGCGCTTCGGCAAGTTCCCCGGGCGCGGGCTGCTGAGCCTGATGAACTCGGCGCCGCTGGTGGTGCCGGACGTGATGATGGGCCTGTCCTCGCTGCTGCTGTTCGTGACCCTGCAGCAGGCCTTCGGCTGGCCGGAACGCGGGATGACCACCATCACCCTGGCCCACATCACCCTGACCGCGTGCTACGTGACCGTGGTGGTGCGCTCGCGCATGGCGGGCATGGACGAGAGCCTGGAGGAGGCGGCGATGGACCTGGGCGCCCGGCCGTGGCGGGTGTTCTTCGTGATCACCCTGCCGCTGATCGCGCCGGCGCTGCTTGCCGGCTGGCTGCTGGCCTTCACGCTGTCGCTGGATGACCTGGTGATCGCCAGCTTCACCTCCGGGCCGGGCTCGAGCACGCTGCCGATGGTGGTGTACTCGAAGGTCAAGATGGGCGTGACGCCGGAGATCAACGCGCTGGCCACCATCATCGTGGTGCTGGTGGCGGTGGGCGTGGGCGTTGCTGGGCTGGTGATGCACCGCGGGCGGCCGGAGGCCTGAGGATGACGGCAGCGTCCTCCTCCAACGACGAAGACCTGATGCGCCATGCCCTGGAGCTGGCCGGGCGCGCCGAGCGCGATTTCGACGAGATCCCGGTGGGCGCGCTGGTGGTGGATGCCGAGGGCGCGGTGGTGGGTGAGGGCTGGAACCGCAACATCACCGATAACGACCCGTCCGCGCACGCCGAGATCATGGCCATGCGCCAGGCGGGCAGGGCGCTGGGCAATCACCGTTTGGTGGGCTGCACGCTCTATGTGACCCTAGAACCCTGCGCGATGTGCGCGATGGCGATGGTGCACGCCCGCATCGCCCGCGTGGTGTACGCGGCGGCAGACCCGAAGACGGGCGCAGCCGGGAGCGTATTCGACCTGCTTGCCGATCCGCGCCACAACCATCGCGTGGAGGTCGCGGGCGGCGTGCTTGCCGAAGAGGCGGGCCGGCGCCTGACCAACTACTTCCGCCGCAAGCGCGGCAAGCCTGCCATCTAGCGCATCATGCGCCGGCGGCGTTGCCCCGGGTGCGCCGGCTTCAGGGCGCGCCGTGGGCGCGGTCCCAGGCGCTGTCCATCTCCTCGTTCACCGCGCCCACGGCCAGCGCAGCTTCGCGGGCCAGGAGCAGGCTGGATGTCAGCATCGACAGCACGCCCAGCACTGCCAGCAGGGTGGGCAGGTGGGGAAGGCGGTTTCCGAGGAAGGCGTCGCCGGCAAGGCTCAGGCTGGTGCCGACGAAGCAGCTGATGGCCACGTAAAGCAGCTGGCTGGCACGCAGGATGAAGCGGATCCTGCGGCGCTGCAGCCCGATGAGGGCGCCGATGCGCTTGCGGTCATCCACGTCCTCGTTGTCGTCGAGCTCGTGGGCCAGCGAACGCACCCGGTCGATGACCCGCGACAGCCGCGCGTTGGCCGTCGCCAGCAGCGCGGCGGTGGCGGTAAGGAAAAACGCCGGCGCGAGCATGGCGGTGAGGACGGCGTACTGGGGCAGTGCGGACAGCGGGTGCATCGCGCTCATTCGTTGGCAGGGGCTGCGCTATGATGCGCCGTCCCGCAACCAGACGCGAACGCATGTCCCCAAGCACCGACGCCAGCGAAAGCCGCCTGATCTGGATCGACCTGGAGATGACCGGCCTTGATACCCGCCGCGATTCGATCCTGGAGATCGCCACGGTGGTGACGGATTCCCAGCTGGAAGTGCTGGCCGAGGGCCCGGTGTACGCCATCGGCCACGACCAGTCCGTGCTGGAGGCCATGGACGACTGGAACCGCAACCAGCACAGCAAGTCCGGCCTGTGGCGGCGGGTGCTGGAAGAGGGCGTGGAGATGGCTGATGCCGAACGCGGGACCCTGGCCTTCCTGCGCGAATGGGTCCCGGGCGGGGTGTCGCCGATGTGCGGCAACTCCATCTGCCAAGACCGGCGCTTCCTGCACCGCCAGATGCCGGAGCTGGAGGCGTACTTCCATTACAGGAACCTGGACGTGAGCACGCTCAAGGAGCTGGCGCGCCGCTGGGCGCCGGAGGTGCTGGCGGACGTTTCGAAGAAGGCCGCGCACACCGCGCTGAGCGACGTGCACGATTCGATTGCCGAACTACGGCACTACCGGCGGCACATGGCAAAGCTGGCGGGCGGCGCGTCGGGGGCGTAGCCGCGGCCTACGGGTCTGCGCCGGCTGGCTGGGCCGGACCCTGGTGGACGATGCGCAGGTCGCGGGTGGCCGGGCCGAGCGACATGCCCATTTCGGCCAGGCGCTCGCGGATGGCTAGCACCAGTGCGGTGCGGGTATCGCCCAGTTCGTAGGTCTTGGCCCATGCCAGCAGCGTCATCTGGACCCCCGTCTCCGCAAGGTTGTTCACCGCCACCACGGGCGCGGGATCATCCAGCACGCCGGGGACGGAGTTGGCAACCTCCAGGATGGCATCGCGCGCCTGCCGCGGATCGTCGGCATAGTCGATGGTGATCGCCAGGTCGATGCGCCGGCGGGGATAGGCCGTGAAGTTGATGATGGCCGCGGTGGTGATGCTGCTGTTGGGCATCACCACCACCCGGTTGTCGGCGGTGCGTAAACGCGTCTGGAACACCCGGATCTGCTCGATCGTGCCCTCCTGGTTGGCCACCTGCACGAAGTCGCCCTCCCGGAAGGGCCGCAGCACGATCAGCATGATCCCGGCGGCGATGTTGGACAGCGAGTCCTTCATCGCCAGCGCGATCGCCAGGCCGGCCGCGCCAAGCACGGCGATCATGGAGGCCACCGGCACGCCCAGCTGCTGCAGCGCGATGATCGCGGTGATCACCAGCAGCGTGGCGTAGGAGAGGTAGCGCAGGAAACCCGAGACCGTGCTGTCCGCGCCCACCCGCTTGAGCAGGCGCTCGAGCGCCGCGCTCAGGCGGCGCGACAGCCATACGCCCACGACCAGGATGACCGCGACTGCCAGCAGGTCGAGGCTTGCCTCCTCCAGCCACTGCAGCAGCCGCGTGCCGTCGAAGCGCATGGCCGGCCGCTGCCTCAGCCGGCCTTGTGGCGGGCCAGCCGCAGCCAGGTATCAACCACGGTGTCCGGGTTCAGCGACACCGACTCGATCCCTTCCTCCATCAGCCACTGGGCCAGGTCCGGGTGGTCGCTGGGGCCCTGGCCGCAGATACCCACGTACTTGCCGCGGGCGCGGGCGGTCTGGATGGCCATCGAGAGCAGCTTCTTGACCGCGGGGTCGCGCTCGTCGAACAGGCCGGCGACGATCGACGAATCCCGGTCCAGGCCCAGGGTGAGCTGGGTGAGGTCGTTGGAGCCGATGGAGAAGCCATCGAAGATGTCGAGGAACTCGTCCGCAAGCAGAGCGTTGGAGGGCAGCTCGCACATCATGATGATCTTCAGGCCGTTCTGGCCCTGCTTGAGGCCGTTGCGCTCCAGCACCTCCACCACCCGCCGGCCCTCGTCCAACGTGCGTACGAACGGGATCATCACCCAGAGGTTGTCCAGGCCCATTTCCTCGCGCACGCGCAGCACCGCCTTGCACTCCAGCGCAAAGGCATCGGCAAAGGACGGATCGACGTAGCGGCTGGCGCCGCGGAAGCCGATCATCGGGTTTTCTTCCTCCGGCTCGTAGCGCTGGCCGCCAATGAGGTTGGCGTACTCGTTGGACTTGAAGTCCGACAGGCGCACGATCACGGGCTTGGGCGCCACCGAGGCGGAGATCGTCGCAATGCCTTCGGCTAGGCGGTCGACGTAGAAGGACACCGGGTCGGCGTAGCCGGCAATGCGGGCGTCGATCTGGCGCTTGATGTCGTCGTCCTGCTGGTCGTACTCCAGCAGCGCCTTGGGATGCACGCCGATATGGCTGGCGATGATCATTTCCAGCCGTGCCAGGCCGACGCCGGCGTTAGGCAGCTGGCCGAAGTCGAACGCGCGCTCCGGGTTGGCGACGTTCATCATGATCTTCAGCGGCGCCTCGGGCATCGACTCGAGGTCAGTGGTGATGCGCTCGAACGGCAGCTCGCCCTCGTAGATGAAGCCGGTGTCGCCCTCGGCGCAGCTCACGGTCACCTGGGCGCCGTCCTGCACCAGCTCCAGCGCATTGCCGGTCCCCACGACCGCCGGCACGCCGAGCTCGCGGGCGATGATGGCGGCGTGGCAGGTGCGGCCGCCGCGGTTGGTGACGATGGCGGCCGAGCGCTTCATCACCGGCTCCCAGTCCGGGTCGGTCATGTCGGCCACGAGCACGTCACCGGGCTGCACCTTGTGCATGTCCTCCAGGGTGCGCACCACGCGCGCCACGCCGGTGCCGATCTTCTGGCCGATGGCCCGTCCCTCTGCAAGCACGTTGCCGCGCTTTTCCAGCTGGAAGCGTTCCATGGTGGTGGCCTTGGCGCGGGACTTCACCGTCTCCGGGCGCGCCTGCAGGATGTAGAGCTTGCCGGTCACCCCGTCCTTGCCCCACTCGATGTCCATCGGGCGGCCGTAATGCTCCTCGATCACCAGCGCCTGGCGGGCCAGTTCGTGCACGTCTTCATCGCTGATGGAGAACTTGGCGCGCAGCTCCTGGGGCGTGTCCTCGGTGCGCACGCGCTCACCCGGCACATCGGAATACACCATGCGCAGCTGCTTGCTGCCCAGCGAGCGGCGCAGCATCGCCTGCTTGCCAGCGCGCAGGGTGGGCTTGTAGACATAGAACTCGTCCGGATTGACCGCGCCCTGGACCACCATCTCGCCCAGCCCATAGCTGGCAGTGATGAAGACCACGTCGCGGAAGCCGGATTCGGTATCCAGCGTGAACAGGACGCCGGAGGCGCCGGTATCCGAGCGCACCATCAGCTGCACGCCGGCGGAGAGGAACACATCCTCGTGCTTGAAGCCGTGGTGCACGCGGTAGGCGATGGCGCGGTCGTTGTAGAGGCTGGCGAAGACTTCCTTGACCTTCACCACCACGTCATCGGCGCCGGTGACATTGAGGAAGGTCTCCTGCTGGCCGGCGAAGCTGGCGTCCGGCAGGTCCTCGGCGGTGGCCGAGGAACGGACCGCCACCGCCACGTCGCCGCCGCCGTTGTCGACGCCCAGTTTGGCGTAGGCCTCGCGGATTTCCCGGTCCAGGTCCGGCTGCAGCGGCGCCTCGATCACCCAGCCGCGGATATCGGTGCCTGCTGCGGTGAGCGCCCTGACGTCCTCCACGTCCAGGCCGGCGAGCCGGTCGAAGATCCGCTGCTCGAGGTTGTTGTGGGCAATGAAGGCCTTGAACGCGTCGGCCGTGGTGGCGAATCCGCCGGGGACCGAGACCCCCAGCTGGGCGAGGTTGCCGATCATCTCGCCGAGCGAGGAGTTCTTGCCGCCGACCTGGGCCAGGTCATTCAAACGCAGGTCTTGCAGCCAGAGGATGTTGGCGCTCAAGGCGATGCTCCGGGGTATTGGATTGTCTGGTTGGGGGCAGGGCGGCGGCAGGCGCGGGCGCCGTCCCGTCGAAACGGCTATTTTAGCAACCCCGCCGCCTTCAGGCCCGCCCATGCCTACCGACCAGAGCCAGCTTCCCGTCCGCCCCGTGTTCTACGTGTCGGACGGCACCGGCATCACCGCCGAGACCATGGGCCACAGCCTGCTGACCCAGTTTGACGGCGTGCGCTTCCTGACCGACCGGATCCCCTTCGTGGATACCCCGGACAAGGCCCGCGAGGCGGCAACCGAGATCGTGGCCGCGGGCAAGGCCCACGGCACCCGCCCGATCGTGGTCAATTCCTGCGTGGACCCCGAGCTCAATGAGATCCTCGCCGAGAGCGGGGCGCTGATGCTGGACGTGTTTGCGCCCTTCATCGCGCCGCTGGAGGCCGAACTGGGCACGGCGCGCGAATCGCGGGTGGGGCAGGCCCACGGCATGGTGGATTTCGATACTTACCACCGCCGCATCAACGCGATGAACTTCGCCCTGGCCCACGACGACGGCATGTCGGTGAACTACGACGAGGCCGAAGTGATCCTGGTGGCGGTGTCACGCGCCGGCAAGACGCCCACCTGCATCTATCTGGCCCTGCATTACGGGATCCGCGCGGCCAACTATCCGCTCACTCCCGAGGACCTGGAGCAGGACCGGCTGCCGAAGCTGCTGCGGCCGCACCGCAGCAAGCTGTTCGGACTTACCATCGATCCGCAGCGCCTGCACCAGGTGCGCCAGGAGCGGCGGCCCAATTCGCGCTATGCGGAGCTGGAGACCTGCAAGCGCGAGGTGGCGGCGGCCGAAACGCTGCTGAGGATGGAGAACATTCCCACGCTCAGCACCACCCACGCGTCGATCGAAGAGATCTCCAGCCGGATCCTCGAGCACCTGGGGATCAGCCGCGAAATGTTCTGAACAAAATGAACGCGGGCACCTGCGGCAGCGGCGCCCATGCCTGCCGGGCAGGGGGTTGAGCGTGTAGCATCAATGCATGTCCCACGTTGCCACCCGCATCCAGCGCGTCCCCGGCCTGAGCCGCTTTGGCTGGCTGATGGCCCTGTACGCGGAGAACCATGACCTGCTGCAGCGGCTGTTCGAGCCGGCCGACCTGGGGCCGGGCAGCTACGTCTCCAGCATCGGCGACGGCCTGGACGTGCGCGTGGATGTGCTTGAAGTCCACCCTTACACCAGCGAGCTGCGCCTGAGCTACGGCATCACCGACCCGGTCACCGGCCAGCCCGATCCTTCAGCCTATGTGCGCGTGTACCGCGACGCGCGGCAGGTGGAAGCCACGCACTGCTACGTGGGCCGCCGCTGGCAGGACGTGATCGGCATGTTCCCGCCGCCCAGGCGCGTGGTGGGCCATCGCCTGCAGATGAACACCTTCCTGGGTAAATGGCTGCACTACCTGGCCGAGCGCGGCCACGGCGTGGCCACGCTGCAGTATGACGGCCCGGTGCGGGACGCTCAGCGCTCGGGCACCGTCCACAGGTAGATCTTGCTGCCTTCGACTTCGCGGGTCTCCTCCGGCTCCCATTCGTTGGCCATGTCGAACGAGTGGCTGACGATGCGGGTACCGGGCTTGAGCTCGCTCAGCAGCTTGGGGCGCAGCTTCACGTTGAGGCTCTGCAGCAGGTAGAGCGTGACCACGGAAGCCTCGCTGATCCAGGCGTCGAACATGTCGCCTTCGATGAAGGTGACCTTGTCGGCCACCCCGGCTTCCTCGGCGTTGGCATTGGCTTCGCGGATGCGCGCCGGGTTGATGTCGATGCCCACGGCGTGGATGCCGAAGCGCTTGGCAGCGGTGATCGGGATCCGGCCGTCGCCGGAACCCAGGTCATACAGCACGTCGTCGGGGCCCACGTTGGCAAGCTCGAGCATGGCGTCCACCACCGGCTGCGGCGTGGGCACGTAGATCACGTCGGGCTCGCGGGCCGGGGGCGGGGCGTCTTCCTCAAAGGGCGACTCGGGGCCGGCCTGGGCCGTGACGGTGCCCATGTCCTGGGGCGCAACCGGCGGCGAGGCCTGGGCCGCCTGGCCCGACTCGCCGGCGGGCTCGTACGCGACTTCGGCGGCTCCGGCGGAGTCTTCTGAGCAGGCGCTCAGCAGGGGGATCAGCAACAACAGACAGGCGAGGGGACGCATCGCATTCATGGTGAAGCCTCCGGCGTGGATGCAGTGGATGGTCGCAGATACAGCAATAGTGCACCGCCCGCGGCCAGCACGCCCACGCCCACCAGCGCGCCGGCGCCGGTGTAGACCAGGCTCGACCACAGCAGGTACGCGCAGGTCAGGCAGAACAGCAGCGGGAGCACCGGGTACAGCGGGACCCGGAACGGGCGCTCCGCGTGCGGCTCGCGCCGGCGCAGCACGAACAGGCTGATGCCCACAAGAAGGAAGAACAGCCAGAAAACCGGCGCGGTGTACTCGACTGCCAGCTGGAAGCCATCCATGGCCAGTCCGCCCAGCGCCACCAGCAGCAGCGCCAAACCTCCCTGGACCAGCATCGCCATGCGCGGGGAGCCGCTGCGCTCGTCCCAGCGGCCGATGAAGGCGAGGGCGGGGAAGTCGCGCCCGACCGCATACACGCTGCGCGCGCCGGTGATCAGCGTGGCGTTGGCCGAGGTCAGCGCCGCCGCCACCACGATCGCGCTCATCAGCACCGCGCCGGTGCCGCCGAACGCATGCTGCATCAGGTCGGCCGCCACCGCGTCCGCCCCGGCCATGCCGCCCAGGCCGAGCACGCGCAGGTACGCCAGGTTGACCAGCAGGTAGAGCAGGGAGATCACCACCAGGCTCAGCACGAGGATCCGTGGCATCCACCTGTGGGCATCGCGAACTTCCGCGGTGATGTACACCGCCTCGTTCCAGCCGCCGAAGGTGAGCAGTACGAACACCAGGATCAATCCCATCGCGCTGTCGCCGCCAGGCGCGGCAACCGCGGTATCGCCGGGCGCGAAAAAGAGGCCGGCGACGATGATCAGCACCACGCCGCCGATCTCCAGCATCGTCAGCCAGAACTGCGCCGCGGCCCCCTGGCGGATGCCGGCCCAGTTGATGGCCGTCAGGACCACCACGGCCAGCGCCGCATACGCCGCCGATGACCAGGCCCCCAGACCAAACAGCTGGGCCAGGTAATCGCCAACGACGAACGCAAGCAGGGCCACGGATCCTGTCTGGATGATCGCCAGCCGCGCCCATCCATACAGGAATGCCACACGCGGGCCATACGCCAGCCGCAGGTAGCTGTAGTCGCCGCCGGCGTGCGGGTACGTGGTGGCCAGTTCCGCGTAGCAGAGGGCGCCGACGATCGAAAGCAGCCCGCCCACCAGCCAGGCGCCGAGCATCACCAGTTCGCTGCCCGACGCACCTGCCACCAGGGACGGCATGCGGAAGATCCCGGCGCCAACGACGATGCCGACGGTGATCGCGAACGCATCGCGCGGGCGCAGTACGGGGCGGGGGAGGGAGGTGGCGGACCGCCGGGCTGAATCCATCGCCCGAGGGTAGCGCGTTGGCGGAGACCGGATACAACAACGCCCGCTTGCGCGGGCGTTGTTGCTTGAAGTGGCGTCCCCACGGGGATTCGAACCCCGGTCGCAACCGTGAAAGGGTTGTGTCCTAGGCCTCTAGACGATGGGGACGTCGTTCGGTACTGGTTGCCTGGCCGGCCTTTGGCCAGGTAACCCGAATTGTTGGTGGAGCCAGGCGGGATCGAACCGCCGACCTCCTGCATGCCATGCAGGCGCTCTCCCAGCTGAGCTATGGCCCCACTGCTGGAAGCCGGAAATTGTAGTGGCGGATTTCAAAGAGCGCAACTACTTCCAGCGAGCTGCGAGCGAAAGGGTGCCTGGCGATGATCCACGGGCTCGCCATGGCGCCCGTTGTACAGTGCGGGGCGGGCCATCAACACAGGGCGTTTCATTGGGCACCAGCTCCACGGCCACTGTCCGGCGGGCGATCAAGGTGGAGATCGCCGTGGTCGGCGCCGGGCAGGCGGGCCTGTCCTCCGCCTATCACCTGCGGCGCCTTGGTCTGGAGCCGGGCAGGGACTTCATCGTCTTCGACCAATCCCCGGTCCCGGGGGTGCCTGGCAGTTCCGCTGGCCCTCCCTGACCCTGGCGACCGCAAACAACATCCACGACCTCCCGGGGCTGCCGCTGGCCGAGGTGATCAGCGATGGCGGGAGCGGCGAGGTGCAGGCCGCCACCGCCGTGCCGCGCTATTACCAGGCCTACGAAGACGCTTTCGACCTGCGCGTCCAGCGTCCGGTGCAGGTCCGCGTGGTCTGCGATCGCAGCGGGAGGCTGCGTGTGGAGACTGACGCCGGCATTTTTTCCGCCCGCGGGCTCATCAACGCCACCGGGACCTGGGAAACCCCGCATGTGCCCGATTACCCGGGACGGGACCGCTTCCAGGGCATGCAGCTGCACACCCGGGACTACGTCCGCGCCGGCGACTTCGCCGGCAAACACGTCATCGTCGTTGGCGCAGGGATTTCAGCGATCGAGCTGCTGGACGAGATCTCGCAGGTGACGTCCACCACGTGGGTCACCCGTCGCAAGCCGGAATTCCGCGCCGGCCCGTTCACCCCCGAGGTCGGGCGCGCTGCTGTGAAGCTGGTCGAGGAACGGGTGCGCAAGGGACTCCCGCCTGGCTCGGTTGTCTCGGTCACCGGGCTGCCGGTGACCCCGAGGATCAAGGCCATGCAGCAGCGTGGCGTGCTGGCCCGGCGACCGATGTTCAGCGAGATCACCGAACGCGGGGTACGCTGGGAAGACGGCAGCGAACTGGCCGCCGACGTGATCCTGTGGTGCACCGGCTTCCGCAGCGCGCTGGACCATCTTGCGCCTCTGCAACTGCGCGAAGACAGCGGAGGCATCGTCATGACCGGGCGGCTGGCCACACAGGTCGCGAAGGACCCGCGCATCGATCTGGTGGGCTACGGGCCGTCCGCCTCGACGATCGGAGCAAACCGCGCGGGTGGTGCAGCAGCGCGGGAGCTGATGGAGTTCTTGGGGTTACGCCGCTGAACCCGACCAGCTCCTTAAATTACATAATGTACATTATGCGCAATTGGCTACGGCACCTTGCCTCGCGGCTTGCGAGCATGGCGCGCCGCCCGAGGTTTGGCTATGCGTCCCCCGTGCTGGCGTGAAGGATCATCCTGCCCGAACTGGTGCGCCCGTGCCTACTACAACCGCACCGTGCACAACATCCAATATCTGCCGGAGCCGTGGCAAGGCTGGCGATTCAGCGGCCGCTGGCTGATCAACCCGCACCGGGAGCGCATCGCTCCCCATCTGCTCGACCGGATCATGTATCGCCACGCCCAGTTGTACCGGGTGTAAAAGCGGTCAGCAGACGCGCAGGTTGATCCGCGGCCGCGGGACGGTCGCGGCCCGCGCCAGTGGTGCGCAGGCGTCCAGGCATCCAGATCAAGAGCGGGTCAGCGTGGCCTAAGTGTCAAGCGTCCCTTACATCTGGACCACAACGCCCCGCGCGGGCTTCGGGTATCGTTTCGCCCTGGGGAACCGGGGATCGACATGGAACGGATCAGCAGCAGGCAAGGGCCGGAGACGCGGGAAAGAGGACTCGCCCTGTGGGTTGGCCTGGCGCTCGGGTTCGCCGGCGTCATCGTGACCATCGGCGGGATCTACGAGTGGAACCAGCGCAAGACCCGCGGCCGGCCGGCCGTGGTGATCACCGAGAGCGCCCCGAAGGATCCACCGGCCGCGGCGATCGCGGATCCGCAGATCGAGGAGCTCCGCCGGCAGCTGGCGGCAGAGCGCCGCGCGCGGATCGAGGCCGAAGCCAGGGCATTTGAGCGCGAGCAGGAAGCCGCAAGGCAAAGACCCCGCCGATGCATCAACGGGGTCCGATTCGAGCAGTTCGGCCAGGAGTGGCGGAACGTGGGGCGCTGCTAAGGCGCCGGCCGGGTCAGGCTACCGAACTCGGCGGACACCATCGGTTGGGGCGCAGAGCCGACCATCCCGCCACCATTGCGCGGAGCTCCACGGCGGCCGGCCCCGGCGTCGTGAACACTGGCAAGCTGGCTCCGATCCTGCGAGAGCTCCCGCCGCTCCCGGTAAGGGTTGTACGGCGTGCCCCAGCGTGCCACGCGGCGACACTCGCCCTCCCCTATGTCGTAGCGGGTGCCCTGCTCCGTGACGCAGTGACAACCGCCCTCCTGCCACTCCCCGGAGCCGTTGCGCCCTGGGCCGCTTGCCATGCAGTAGAGCTGCGGATCGGACACGGCCGGACGGTCATCAAAAATCTGCGCCGTCCAGGGCATCGTCGCGAACCGGGGCAGGTGGCGTTCGGCGTACTCCGTGGGCGTCAGGGGCGCAGCAGTCTCATCCCGGGTGCGGCTGGTGGGGGCCGTGGGCGGCGACGCCGGCAAGCCGGCGTTCGCCGCTTCCGCGGTCTCCACGGCGCCGAGCTCGGGTTTGAGGCTGTTGAAGGCCAGCCATCCAAAGAATCCGGCGCCCAGCAGCAGCAGCGGCAGCGCGATCACCTTGAACGGAATGCGCCGCTTGATCGTGTGAACCTCGGCCGACTTGTAGGACTCGAACACATGCGCGGGCAGCGCCTTGGTGGTGCGTTCGGCCTGCTCGCGGCGTGCCGGCGACTTTACATCGTCCTGGAGCTCGCCCCAACGGTACTGCTCCACCATCTTGGTGCCGAACAGCCGGACCATATGCGTGTGCGCGGCGATCAGCGACCGGGCGAAGGGATAGATTTGATTCGGCCCCTGCGAGGTCCACACGAAGTCCAGGCCCCGATGCCGGTGCTCGGCCAGCTGGAGCACGTGCGGCGGCGTGGCCTGCCGGCTGGCGTCGTGCAGATGCCCGAACCACTTCCATGCTTCATCGACGAAGATCAGCGAGCCGTCAGGGACCACGTGCGCATGCCCAGGCTCGCCGGCGGTGCAGTTGCAGGTGCCCTCGACGCCCTCCTTGACCTCGTTCCATTTGCGCGGGTCTTCCAGGACGGTGGCAACCCCGGGTTGCAGGCCATTAATCCCCGCAGCGAACAGCGGCCGCTCCCCTTTCTCCGCTTCCTGCAACAGCCGATCCATCATGAAAGCGGTTTTGCCGTTACCCGGCAGGCCGGTGTAGAGCTCGATAGGCATTAGGGGGCTCCGAATCCTTTCTTGAACAGGAACAGGCGGCCTTGCGTGATCACGTGCTTCGACACGATCGCGGAAATGATCATCGTGATCGCCTTGTCGAAGCGCAGGACGCCCATCCATGCAATCGCCGCATCGGCATACTCACCGCCGCCCATGCCGGAGGTTGCATAACCACGAAGCAGGGAGATCGCGGGATCGATCACGATCTTGATCGTCCCGAAGTTGATGCCCAGCCAGACCATCGCGAGCATGATGAACAGCCCGAGTTTGGTCTTGAACATGTACGTAATGCCGGACACCACACCGGCAACGATGGCGCCGCTGGTGGCACGGCGGGCAAGCGCACTCCCGCCGCCGATCAAGGTTATCGCTCTCCAAGGCATTAGACGTTCATCCCGCCCGCAAGGATGCGCAGGCTAAGCAGTGAGGAAATGACCAGGACGATATAGCCGGCGAGCGTCATCCAGTCGCACATGCGCGGCCCGATGGTGTTGAAGTCCAGCGTCGTGCCCAGGACGTTGATCGAAGGCAACGCGGGGCAGCTGGTGCCGAAGCCGAGCCCTTCCGTGTCCAGGTCGCCGTCGCCTACTTCCCCGGCGTTCTCGCTGCCATCGGTGAAGGCTTGGCCCGGGTCGCCTCCGTCGCCAGTCGTCCCCGATGCACCATCGACAGCGCCGGTAGAGGTGCCTTCAACGTCAAATTCTGCGGTGCCGCCGTCATCGCCTCCATCGCCTGATCCGTCACCGTCTTGGCTGACGAGCTCGCGCAGCGCGCACATGGCGCGCCACTGGGTAATCAGCTGCTTGTGCTCCATCGGGTCGCAGCCTTCCCCGACGCAGATCGGGATATTGAAATCGCTGCATGCGTCACCGCCTTCAACACCGCTCACGCGCCGGGTATTGCAGTCAATGCGCCACTGGATGCGCGCTTGCCCGCACATGATCGCGTCCCCGGAACACGTGGGCGGTACCGAGCAACTTTCTCCCCCCGAAAACTGCATGCCATCCTTGTTCGGGGAATCACCATCCGGCCCTTCTTCGTCCGGCGTATCCGGGTCCAGGTCATTGGTCGCCGCCTTGCAGGTGCCATCCTGGCCGCGAGCCTGCCCCGTAGGGCAAGGGACCGGCGTACAGCTACCGTCCGGAGCTCTCACATGGTAGGGCGGGCAGTTGCCGGTCGGATGGCACTCGCCGTCGACTTCATGCTGGCCAACAGGGCATTGCCCCTTCGGCGCACAGGTGCCATCCGCCAGCTGGACTTCATCGAGCTTGCACTCGCCTGGAGCATCCGTCTCTGGCGGCTCGTTGTCCTCGGTGCAGGTCGCGCCGGTGGGCGATGCCTGGAAGTTGCACCAATAGCCAAGATTCGGGCCTTCGGTGACCAAGGTGCAGGCCGGATCGTCCAGCGTATATTCGCAGCCCGTCATGCAGGCCGCACCGGGAACCGTCAATAAGCTTGTGTTGATGTTGAAGTCACGCGTCGTGCGTGCATCGCAGCTTGCGCCCCAGTAGTAGCCATAACCGGATGCGGCACCGGTACAGTTGCGATTGTTGGTGCTGCCCTCCGGAAGGTAACCACAGCGATAATTGTTAGTGATCATCCGGCAATTGGGCGTTCCCGGAATCCCATCTTCCTGCATCGAATGTTCAGCGTGCGCAATACACGCCGCGAGAGCCTGCCCCTCGTCGCACCCTGCGCCTTGGTCACAACCAAACAGGCCAGCCCGAGCCGTACCCACCCCCACGCCCAACGCCGACAGCAGCGCATAGACGCCCAGGCCGACGAGAATCCACACGACGCGGCGCACCGCCGTACGCTTGATGTAGTTGCCCCAATTCATCGCATCAGTCCCAAAACAGGATGGCGAGGGCGAGCAGCCACGCTACGAGCCAGATCCAGCCTTCCATTAGTCGACCATCCGGCGAAGTACAGACTTCCAGGCGAAGATCGCGGCGCGCACTACCAGGGCGGCCGTTCCAACTGCGGCGATGGCCCACAGCGCCATCGAGATAGCTTCCACCGCCTCTGCGACGGTCAACGGATCACCCATGCCTGCAACCTCCTACCCGTGAGAAAAAACCGCCCGGAGGGGATCGGACCCAACCGGGCGGCGGTCGTCAGAAGGCGCGGCGCACCCACTTGTAGACCTTGATGGCGACCAGGACCAGCAGCACGGCGCCGCCGATCTGGCCCACCGGACCGATCGCGTTCCCGATCTCGGTCACCACGTCCGACACGTCGACCGCGGACTGCGCAGCGGCCGGACCGATGGCACCGAACATGGCGATCATGAACGCCGTGGCCAGCATCAGGCCCTTGCTCTTCATCGAAGCAAACATCACAGCCTCCTTAGGCTTGCTCTAGGAATTTCCGGAGTTGTCGAAGCACGAACGCCGCAGCCAGGAGTCCTGCCACTGCTAGGCCGATCTGCTGCGCATCCTCAACCGATAACTCCGGAAGGAAACTCGGTTGTGGAATCCAGATTTCTTGGGCGCAGGTCCCGGTCGCGGCGTCGAAGTCCGATTCAAGACACGCCGGGACCAGGACCGTGCCCACCGTCAGGCCGCCTTGGCCGCTGCCACGCGCTTGAGCGGCAGACGCCGAGCGAGCTTCAGGTCTCCGAAGTCACCAACGCTCACGGCCTCTTCCAGATCGACCGTGTAGACGCCGGCCGGATACGGATCGTTCTTGCCCAGGTCGAGCCTGATGCGGTTGCGGAAGAACTCGTTTTCAGCGCTGGCGCCCTGCGTGCGGATGACGCCGGAACGGTCGCCCTTCTGCCAACGCTTCTCGTCCACGTGGGTGCTGGTGATGGTGATCTTCATAGCTACGTCGCCTCTATCGATTGTTGAAGTTGCGCCCGAATGAGCGCGCTTAGATCGCCGGTAATGCCTTTCCACCTCCCGGGGCGATCTGTCCGGAGGATCGATTTCTTGATGAAGGCCATGCCCTCCTCTTCGCCCAAGGCATCGAGGAACGCATTGAGCGTCGTACCAGCCTGCGTGCGCAGGAAGCGCACCGCTGCCGTGGTGGATGCGTTGACGATCTGCTCGCGCAAGCCCAGGCGCTCGACCTCACCGACGACGAACGCCTCAAGCATCGGATAGGCCGCGCCGAAGTACTTCCCGGGATCCCGGAGCACATCGTTGGGCAGGTCGATCCGCTTCGCGTACAGGCGGAGCTCGCAGCGGGTGTGCTTGCTCTCCGGGTCGCCCAGCTGCTTGCCCTTTTCGTAGATGTTCAGCTGCTTGTGGCCACGCTGGCCCACGTAAAACGAACAGCCCTTGCCGCTTCCCATGTCGCTCACGTGCTGCGCTGTCGGCGGCCGTCCGTTCATGATGAATTCGCCCTTGTCGTAGAGATCGATGAAGGTCTGGATATCGAAGGTTTCGCCGGCGAGGTCATCAATTGCGATGTCCACGTGGGACAGCCGCGCCTGCAAATCGTCCAGGCGGTCGGCAACCTGCCGCCAGGAGGGAACGTGCTGGCAGCCTTGGCCGGTCATGGAAATCTGGATCGCGCCATCGTCGCGGAGGCCGATCTTTCCGCAGACGTTGCCGAGGGTGTCCACCATCGTTGCGCTGCGCTGGTAGAAGTTGAACACCCTCTCCTGCAACGGGCCCACCGCGATTGAAGTGCCCGTGCCGAACACGTAGCGGAGCACTTCGGTCATCGGCATTTTGCGCGTGAGCTTCTTGGCCTTGTCCGAGTCCAGGACAGCGACGCAGAAGTCGATGATTGGCGCGGTCAGGGTGGACTTTTGGCCCGTGTTACTGCCCGGGCCAACCGCCTGCCGGCGGGTGCCGGTTCCCCGGCTCGACTGGTGAAAAGGTCCGCCGTCAGCCACGCCGAGCCCTCCATGCCTGGACTGCGGAGAGGGTGAAGACGCCGGCCAGGAACCCGGCGGCGTAGGCGAAGGTGAGGGCGTAGCCGGGGAACACGACCACCAGCCGCCAGAACTCGCAGGGAAGGAGGCCGCACACCTCAACGGCCCCAGTGATCGCCGGGACGGATCGAGGCCGCAGCTCGCCGCGCTTCCTGCATGATCCGCAGCAGCAGCCGGGCGTATTCTTGTTCGGTCATCGTGAAAGCTCCCCTCCCCTTTTCCCCAGGGAAGCCCCCGGCCCGTCAGGGGGGATGGCAAGACGGACCGGGGGCGTGTCAACCATCGGTAGACACAGGGCGCAGTAAACTACGGGTGGACAGCCCTTGTCAACTGGTGATGGACATGACGACGCTCAACAAGATCCTCGACGCCGCCGCGAACCTTTCTGGCAGCGACAGCGCAACCGCCCGCACGCTCGGCGTGTCCAGGCAGGCCGTATCCAACTGGCGGCACGGCGGCAAGATCGAGCCCAGGCACATCGCCAAGCTGATCAACCTTGCTCAACAGGATCCGGCGCTCGCCGTCCAGGTGCTCGCAGAACAGGGGGCGTCGAAGGAGGAACAGCGGCTGTGGGGTGCGCTGTGGGACAGACTGTCCCCGGTCACTTCGACGGTGGCCGGGGCGCTCCTGATGCTCGGACTATGGGCACCCTCGCCCGCGCAGGCAGCCACGGTGAAGGCTCAAGCTGAACCGCTGGCGGCTGTGTACATTATGCGCAATTCTAGAAATGGAGAGGAGGCTCATTGCACCTCTCCGTCCACGTATACCCAGCGCCCGTCCTGTCCGCCTCCAAGGAATCGCCCTGACGCCAGCCAACAATCACCCAGTTGTAGATCAACAATCGCCCGCCATTCGTACAGGCTCCGAGAAATTGCCCGAATGCATCCTCAGCCGCCGAGAATTCGCCCGGTTCTCGCTGTCGTCTGGCGGACGGATGTGTCCGCATCTTGCACGCAAAGATGTCTTTCCAGTACACGCGCGAACCATACCCAAGCGGCGCACCCATTTGTCCCCACCTGTAAACACCTGCGGTCAATTGTCAGCACCGTCCAACAGCGGCGCCCAATTGTCCCCAACTGCATCGGGCGCACTCTGGTGAGATCAGGCTGCTCGCCGGTAGAACGGCTCTACGCCGCAGCCAGAAACGAATTCTGGGACACCTTGGGCCGGATCAAACACAGTTAGATCAATCGCGATATCCGGCGGCGAGCGTTGGATCTCAGGGTGCATCGATGTCAGGCACGCCCGAACTGCCCGCTCTGCGCTGCCAGGCCCCACGCCCAGCACGATCAGCAACGAGACCGCGTTTTTATCGGCCTCGGGGGCGGTTTGGATCACGTAGGCTTCTTTCACGGAGCTCTGCCGGGCCAACGCGCGCTTGAGCACGGGAATCAACCAGGATGGCTGCCAGTCCGGTGCGCCAAACCAAGCTGGCGCGCCGCTTGCTGAGTCCTCGTTCAACGGAGCAATCGTCCCAGTGGTCAGCAAGGACTCGACTTCTTCCGGGTACAGTACGGCCCCGCCATCGTTCGGGTTGAGCATCAACGTAGCACCGCGCGTCACTTCGAGCAGTTCACGGCCCGTAAAAGACACAATCCGTGCTGATCTGCCAGCGGCCGCCGCAGCCTTGGACTCCGATGTGAAGAACGGCAGCGCGTCGAAGCCATCCGGATGCTTGAACTGGATCAGCCGGACCTTCCCCGAGTCATCGGAGATGGGAACGTGGGCGTACACCCTCACCCCAAGCAGGCGCTGGAAGAACTCCTGGTCTACTTCAGGGTTTCCGCGAGCGCGCTCCAAAAGCTCTTCAAGTTCACTCTCACTGATCATTCCGAGATAGCCATCTGGCGGTGGCGAAGGCGGGCCTCTATGTGGCGGGTACCCAGGCCCGTAGTCAAGGGACAGCGGAGGTTTTCCTTGCCTTGGCCTGATCTTTCTTCCGTTTGACAGTGGCGCTGCTCCGCTTGGCCACCTTCCGAGGCCTTGTCTTGGCCTGCTGCAGCACCGATTCCAGGGCGGCGGGCAAGTCGCGCAGCTGTGCCAGTTGCCCTTCGAGAGCTTCCGCTCTTGCCCGCTGGATTGCGGCCTCCCGGAGCGCTTCATTGGCTTCGAGCCGGATTTCTTCCATCCGCTTGCGATCGGCCTTCTCGTCGGCGGTGCGCTCCTTCCTGAACGAGATCAGCTGCTGTTTCAGGTCCCGCGCCTCTTGCCGAGCACGATCCACCTCTGCATGGGCGCGATCTTCGGCCGCCTGCACGTGCCGGGCCATCGCGTCGCGCTCAGATGCGGCCTGTTGCTGAAGGCCCTGAAGCTGCCGTTCCAACTCCTTGCACCGGCGTTCGGAAGCCTCTTCCCGAGTCTGGGTGGCCTCACGTTGGGCGGTCAGCGCCTCGACTTGTCCTTCTAACTGACGCACGGGTCGCTCTAGTTCACCAGTTCGGGCGGATGCCAAATCCCGGGCTTGCAGGGCAGCCGCCTCCTGCTGCCGCAATAGCGCGGCTTCCTGCTCGAAATCCTCGCGATCCCGGCGCAGCGCCTCGCGGCTGACTTCGACCTCTTCCCGCTCGGTGGCCAAAGCCTCATTGGCCAGCGCACTGGCGTGCTCGAGTGCCACCTGCCACCACTTTCCGGCCAGTTCGGCAATCGGTTCAGGCGCCCCCGGCACCTCCAAGTGCGCCTGATGGTCGTCCAAGCGGGCTGCCAGCCCTTGCCACCAGGTCTCCAGCCAACGGACCACGGTATTTGGGGACCCGGTGCCCAGGTGGCCCCGGATGCGCTCGACGGTCGGTCGCTCGCCGGCAGCCACGAGCGCGTCGGCAGCGGTGTGGACGTCGTCCTCGGTGATTCCACGTGCCATCTTGGTCTCCTACGCGGGCGCCCTGCCCCGCACTTGACGTACTCGCGATAAGTGATGATTATCGCAGGTAGGCGGTCTGCAACGTAGTGAATACTACATATTATGAATGATAATCACGCACTTCCGGCCCTCGTGCAACCGGCGTCTGGCATGGTCCTCCCTGACCAGCTCGCCCAACAGGCCGCCGATGCCATGCGCGAGCTGCTGGCCGAAGCAGCCGCCGAGAACACCACCCGCAGCTACGCCACCGCCCTGCGCTACTGGGCCGGCTGGCATGCGGCGCGCTACGGCGTCGAACTGGTGCTGCCGGTTTCGGAAGCCGCCGTGCTGCAGTTCGTGGTCGACCATGTCCAGCGGCGATCTGCAGACGGCGATCTGACCTGGGAATTGCCGCCAGCCGTCGATCAGGCACTCGTGACGGCCGGCCTCAAAGCCAAACCCGGTCCTTGGACCCTGGCCACTGTCCGGCATCGGGTCGCGGTCCTGTCCACGGCTCATCGGCTCAAGCAAGTCGCTAACCCCTGCGAGCAGCCCGCGGTTCGAACCGTGCTGAGCCGTGCCGCCCGGGCGGCCGTTAAACGTGGGGAGCGGCCGCGAAAAAAGACCGCCATCACCCTGCCCGAGCTCGAAAGGATGCTGGCGACCTGCGATGAAAGCCTGGTGGGCCTGCGCGACCGTGCCCTACTCTGCTTCGCCTTTGCCAGCGGCGGACGCCGGCGGAGCGAGGTCGCCGCGGCGGATCTACGCGATCTGAAAAGACTCGGTGACCAGGGCTACATCTACCGGCTCGAGCACAGCAAGACTCAACAGGCTGGGGTGACGGCCAACTCGACGCCTGACAAGCCTGTGCTTGATCGCGCCGCTCTGGCGCTGGAGGACTGGCTGGAGGCGTCTGGGATCACCGAAGGTGCGATCTTTCGGCGACTGTGGAAGGATCGTGTGGGCCCTGCCCTCTCCCCGGCAGCCGTTGGGGAGATCGTACAGAGGCGTGCTCGTCAGGCGGGGCTTGAGGGGGATTTTGGGGGGCATAGCCTGCGGTCGGGGTTCGTGACCGAGGCAAGCCGCCAAGGGGTCGCGCTGCCGGAGATCATGCAGATGACCGAGCACCGGGCGGTGTCGAGCGTGATTGGGTACTTCCAAGCCGGCGGCGCTGTAGCGAACCCTGCAGCTCGACTTCTCGAAGACTAAGCAGAGCGGGCCGCCACAACCAGAAGACCTACTCCGTTTCCTGACCGTCCTCGTCTTCATCTCCCTGTTCATCTTCGCCGTCTTGCGCCGCGAGATGCACAAACATGAACTGATGAGCAATGCGTCGGGGCACGTCCAAATCCGCGTTGGGATGATACTGGGGCGTATCGAGTTCCGCGCCGTAGCGATCCCGCAGTCGACGGGCAATTTCATCGGAACCTATCAGGCGTGAAACAGAGTCGTAGTCTTCCCTGCTGAAGTCGGCCCTGCTGGGCAACCCCGTTTCCAGGCCCCATGCCTCTCGTGTATGGACGTCGAGGAACTGATCGATGTCCTCGGGCGCCTGGTCGAGGCGGGCCAGTACCCGGGCGGATACCTCGGCGGGGTTCACCACGTGCCAATACCAGTACAGGCTCCTCGCTTCGCTCCCGAACTGCGTATACAGCGGAGAATGCTCGTCTGCCTGTCTGATACGCTCCGCCAGGAGCAATCCTAGGCGATCAAGCACTTCTTGTGGCACAAGATAGTCGCCCTCTTGTGCGTCGCGGCCTGGGGACATCCAGCGTAGGCACTCCATCGCAAACGCCACCGGAGTAGCGTCCCGAATAACCTCCTCGGCCTTGAGAACGCGTGCATCACCGTCAGAAATCCGGCGCAACAGATGGGCAATCAGGATCGCCGCCTGTGCACGAGTACCGCCTAGGACGAAGGGGCCGCGCTCGACCGGAAATAGGTTGCCGCTGCGTGCCAATGTCATCATCAGGACCTTGGCGGTGGCCTCCGGGATCGCCTTCTCCCGCTGTCTCAGCTTTCTGACGAACACGTCCGGAGCTGAAGTCGCAAGCTGATCGAGCGAGCCGTTCTGTTCCGCCGCTTCCAACTGCTGCAATTCGGCCAGGAAAGAATCGATCAAACGATCGGAAACGTCATTCTGCGGAATGCCGTAGCTAAAGTAGCGGCGGAAGTACGCTTGCGAGCATATGCGCCGATCCTCCGCCCAAGTGGACTCCCATTCGCTGCCATAGTGCATATTGCCCATACGCGGGAACAAGTGTCTGAGCAGGCCTTCAGCGAGCTGTTCACGCTCGGCCACAGTCAGGTCCGCGCTCGCGTCCTCAATCAGTTGTCCCACCGGCGACTCCCGCTCAGCACGACGGTTCTGTCCGCTTCCCAAGAATGCGGACGGATTGTCTCGGATCACGCTGTAGAGCTTCGGATAGAAAACGCGTAGTCCTTCCACCAGCATGAATTCGACGGTGTTGACTTCCCCCTTGACGATTGGCAGGGCGAACATCAACGCGTTCGAATACAACCTCGCCTGCCTCGGCGTGTCCAGCCGCGCCTCCAGTCCGCTCATGAACTGGACGGTGAAGGTGTCGACCTCGGATTGGGCCAGTTCGATGCCGGCATGCGTCAAGGCTGCGTCGACGCCTTCGTAGGCAAACCTACGTAGGGCGGTGGGATCCGCCGGAGGCAAGTGCAACGGCACCTGGATGATCTTTTCCAGAAAGGCATGACCGGCGGCATGGCCGCCTGCACCGTATCTCTCCCCCAGTGCCGCTGCCACGACGTCCGCGTCAAACGCCAGGAGATAGGTTGTGTGCTCGAAGCCCGCTGAGAGCTTAACGAGCTTGAAGATCGCGTGGGTTTCAGTCTTGTCTAGCCGATCGATATCGTCGATGAGTACGACTACCTGCGTTCCCGATGCGGATAGCATCGCTCCGATACGCTCCTTGAGCGTATCCAACTCGACCGTGGACATCGAACGCCCAAAGTCCTTTGCCGCCTGGCCAGGATTGATGCTCAGTAGCCCCCCCGAGATGGAGGCCGACGCCACGGTTAGCAGCGTTCCGTACTTGTCTAATGCTTCGCCAATCTGTTCGCCTCTAGTTTTCAGGTTCTCACCGATCGCCGTTGCCAGCGTGTCAAAGAACCCTCGGATGAGTTGATCCTCAGATGCGAAATGCCACGGATTGAACCGAAGCGGGATCAGCGTGTCATTCAATCGCAACCGTTCCTCGATCATATACAGGACCGATGTCTTGCCATCTCCCCATGCACCATACAACCCGAGCACAAGGCTGGAAGAATCCTTCCGTGCGACAATTGTGTCCGCTACCCGCGTCGCGAAGACCGCGCGCGCAAAGCGATCATCCGTCACGGTACGAATAGGCTGGTCACTTGAGTATGTCGTCTCCTGCCTCACGATCTCGGGTTTCATAATTGGTGACGTAGTCGGCCGTCGGAAACTCAAAAGTCTCCGGAGCCGTACCGGTATCTTCATGGCCATTTACCCTAGTAAAGTATGCTGCAAGTCGATAGAGAACGGCCGTATGAGCTAGATTGAAGATCCGCGTAACCAATCACGTCGACTGGTCATCTAAGAACTTGGCCAAGATCGCAGCGGAGGGGTAGCTGGACATCGAGGCAATGCCATTGGCCAATTCCACAGGGAACAGCGCCCCTTCGAACTTGTGGCTCACGATTGAAGGCAGCGTGGCCAGAATCCGCTGCAGCCCGATTAGATCCTGAGCCATCGGGCGATCACCCGCCTCCAGATAGTTCCCGGTAGGTATGTTCAACACCATCGACATCCCCGGATCAAGCTTGACTAACAGTTTCTCGCCCCAGTTGGTACGCTTACCGTAAGGGTTGGATAGATCTGGTGAGCGATAAACCTCACGACGGACATAGTCGTGATCCAGTGCGACATAGCTGCCAGGCTCACCACGCTCGTGCGGAGACGCAAATTGCACAATCGACTGCAAATGATCAACGAATGCTCCGCTCTTCTCCTGTCCAATGATATGTACACCCCGCCCCTCCGCCACGGCGAAGGCCAGGAACTCTCGGATGTTGGGGACGAGCTTGGAGTACTGGCTGCGAAGCGATAGGGGCCCGTCTTTGATAAAAAGGGTCTCCGCAACCAGCGATTTATCCGTGTGGCCCCATGCGACCCTAATGGCGGTAAAGAGCATTAGGTGCTCCATTACCAACATATAGGAGGACGCAACCGAGTCCGGAGCGCTGTCCTCATCCATATCCAGATGAAAGCCGATCAGATCCGAGACAAAGACCGCCTGCCTACAATGGGCGCACGTGCCCTCGTCGGCATCATGAGGCAATCCGCCGATCAAGGTATGACAATGGGGGCATTCAAAGGAGGGAGACGACGATGTTCCATCGGTCCACTTCTTGTACACCAGCCATTTGAGGGTGTCGAAGAAGGCTCCATCTTGATCAATCTTGAAAGAGTCGCGGACGATGTGCCGGACGGCATCGTAGTTGTTGCCTAGCGGGGTCCGCACATTCTTTAGCGGGAATACCGTGGAGTGATAGATCGCACTTCCCCTAAGTACATCCTGCAAAAGGAGCGGGTGTGGATTCTCTTTGTCGATAGCATCGAGCTTGGCGCGGTCGACCAACAGCAGCGCTGTCTTCACGAAAGCCACTTCTTTGGGCGGCTTTCCTTCCGATCGAACAGCGACAAATGACCCATCAACCGCCCAGACACTACGGAGTGGTTTCGCACCCTGAGTATCGATGGACTGCCATAGTGTGCCAGAGCTGTCGATCGCCGGTGGCTTGGCTTGCTCGAAATCCTTGATCAGCTCCTTGACCCACTTGCTTTGGACGACTGACAGATGGCCCAGCTTGGAAGCTGATTCAAAAGGCAAGCGCGCGCCGGCACTGTAAGGCATGTCAGATTGCCTCGAACTTGTTGGCCTGGACGGGTATGACGAACCGGTGCGACATGGTCAGCATGCGCATATATCCTGGCGTTTTGGCTCTGAGAATGTCCTGCTCAATTCCCTCAAAAGCGATTTGCACTCTTCCTAACGCTCGCGCTTCATCTTGGCTGGATAGGTGGCCGACGAAGAAGTTCTCTGTCTGGGCCAACAGGTCCTTGTTGATCGTGGAAGGAGACTGGGTCGAATACACCATGCCGATGTGGAACTTCGCACCCTCCTTGGCAAATCGCGCATACACGCCAGTCAAGTCACGCGCGTCGGGAGGAAACAGATTGTGGGCCTCCTCGAAATACAACTGGACAAACCGATCGCCGAGCGTGTTGCTGACGAACTTCCGCTCCTGATGCGCGAAGACAGCTTTGGACAACATGTCGGAGAAGTAGCGCCGGATCTCGTCTGTAGCATTGCCAAGGTCGAGGATGACCGTGGAGCCCTGGTCCAACAGGACCAGAATTTCATTAATGAAATCGCCCGCATATGGGGAATGAAACGCTTTGTAGGCCCGCAGCATGCCCGGCCCGGTGCGCCCGGGGCCAGGATTGAAGAAGTCCAGCAAGGCAACGTCATCAGGATCGAACATCGCCTTTCCTGATGACTTCGAGGTCAGATTGGGATCGGACGGATTATCACGACGGAACTGGGCAATCACCTCAAGCTCAGCCTTGAGTAGATCAATTGAGTCAATGGCTGCAGGGGGCGTGCCAGCGCCGGTAGCCGCATAGGCAGCTGCGCGCAGATCCTTGTTAAAATGCGGATCAAAGTGCTTGGCATGGCGGGACACCAAGCCTAGGGCACGCAACCGCTTCTCGTCGATATCGAAGCCCGCCTTGCTCAGGATCGCCCAGAAGATCTGGATCTTGCGGATCGGCCGGGGTTTATCAGCTTCTGGAAGCGATTTGATCCCTTCGATAGCTGGTAGTGTCACGCTGGCGAAACTCTTGACGTAATGAGCAGAGCTATTGTCTTGCGCCAACATGGATCCAAGAATCTGGATGGCCGACTCGGTCTGCTCGTAGAAGTTCAGCCGCAACGGCTTGGAAGGTGTCTCCGGTCGACTCGTCAATGCATAGACTTCGCAACGGCTCGCATTAGTCGAACGGATGGACTTGTTTCCATCCTGCGGATTGTCGTTGGCATACTCACCATTGACGTCAAAAATCAACTGGCCCACCGACTTGTCATCTGCCGTGGCATCGAGCATACCTTTGGCGATGAGCTTGACCACATTGGACTTGCCAAGCCGGGTCTTGCCGAACATGGCAGTCCGGCAGCCCTTAAAATCCAGCATCGAGATTGAGACGGGGATCCTGCTCGTGCTTGCACTGGACAGGCCACACTCCATCGTCCTCAATGCACCGATCTCGATCTGGCTCTCGGGCTTGACCATACCGTTGACGATAACCTTCAACAGTGCATCGTCTGGTGCGAATACTTTGTATCGGTGGGCGCTAACCACATTATTCACATCGCCCGAGTAGGCCAGCCGCTGCATCGCGGCAGGGTCGGCGTAGAACATGCCAAGCACATCGCAATCCAATGCGCCCCACTGCAACTCGCTCTGCGTCCAGACATCCAGTTCAGGCATGGACTTTTTGTGCAATTCGAAATAGGTCTGCTGAACCTGATTGCTCAAGGGTGTGGGCGATACGCCGGTTACACGAAGAAGCGTGAAATGCGCAGGCGCCGCCGTTGCATTGACCGGCGTCATGATCAGGAACGAACCTCGCGGGATACCTCCTACCGCCAACTTGTAAGGGTCGCTGGTGATGATCTTTGCAGAGTCAAAGCCCAACTCTAGAACATATCCCACGAATCGCATCTTGCTTGTCAGCTTTGCGGCTTCATTGCTTGCCTCGGTCTCGAGAAAGCTCCGCAAGGCGTCGATCGGGTTGCCTTGCGTGGCCGAGGTCTGCATCAAGCTTCCAAGCGTGGACATGGCGACTCCTCTAGATATTGCAGGTAATGATGAGCTCTTCGAATTGTTTGCGACTTGCGCCGTCAGCCGAAATTTGTGAGAACCGGCTTGTCGAGCGCGTCAGGAAATCCCAGCTCTCATACAGCGATCGAACAGAGTGATGGTTGGCATTGGTGGCCACGACTTTTGCGCCGCGGGCAGCCGCGCGCTTGAGCGCCCTCGCCAGTCGTTCCTGGTCAGCCCATGAAAATAGAACTTCGTTGTATTTGATGAAACCGTTGAGGTTGTGCCGCACGGTATAAGGTGGATCGGCAAATACCAGGTCATCTTCCTCGGCCTCATCGATAACGTCTTCAAAATCACCCACCCGAAGATCGGCCGTGGCCAGCAAGATGGCCATGGATTTGAAGTCATCGGTGTCCATTAGGACGCTATCTTTGCTTCCCCGGGGCACGTTGAACTCGCCCTGACGATTGACACGGTAGATGCCGTTAAAGCAGGTCCTGTTGAGATAGATCATCCGCGAGGCCTGCTGCACCAGCGTTGTTGGCGTTCTCGCACGGACGGTGTAATAGTAGTCATTGTCCGCGTCGTGATAACGCTGGTGGTGGGTCAAACTTCTCTTGAGTCCGACCCAATGCTCCTTGATTGCTTGGTAGGCGGCGATCACCTCAGGGTTCACATCATTGAGCACGGCCCGCTGCGGCCGCAGGTGGAAGTAGACGGCGCCGCCACCCAGAAATGGTTCGAAATAACGGTTGTAGGTGGCAGGAAACAGGTCCGCATGATGCCGGACAAACCAGCGCTTACCACCAGCCCATTTCAGGAACGGGCTAAGCGCTTCTTGGGCGCAATCTGCTGGCTCCATCTTCCCCGACTCACTCCCTAACCCCAGGGGCTCCGCGCCTGCCGGGCAAATCTGGCAGGAAACTCATGCTATGCGACAGCCTGTCCGGCCTCAAGCTTACCTCACATCCGCACGTGTCGCGGCCCTTCATACTCGCATCGGCCGGACCTGCCCGCTTTTCTTAGACGCCGAATCTCCATGCCAGCTCGGTAGCTGTCGCCTACCCCCGATAAATTTTCCTAATCCATCCACTCCCTCCATAGCCCGCCTCAGAGCGGGAGTTGTGAATAGGTGCTGGCCAATGCCCGGTTGCGTCCTGTGCCAAACTGATGGCCGCTACCTGACTTGAGCGCATCAGGGGGAAAGGATGAAGGTCGAGCCCGTCTTAGATCAAGGAGGCATTCGCTCTCGCCTGCTAGAACTGATCCAAAGCTGCGATTCCTTTGCGCTTGCCAGCGCATGGGTCACTCACAGCGATGTCTTTGATAGTGCGTTGGCCGCGCACCGCAAGTTAGCGCACTTTGTCATCGGGACGCATCGTTACGTTACCTGCGCCGACTGCCTGGAGCGGTGCCTGCCACTGGCCGGCAGGGTCAAGGTGATGGCACCCGTGGGTCCGATGTTTCATCCCAAGGTGTACGCCTTCTCCAAAGGGAGGACAACCGTCGTATATGTCGGCAGCTCCAACTTCACGGAATCTGGCATGCGTCGCAATATCGAATGCGGCGTCTTTCTCACTGGCCAGTCCGATCATCCCAAGCTTCAATCCTTCGTTTCCTTCGTTACCGATCGGTGGAGAAAGGCACAGGAGCTTGATGGTGATTTCGTAGCGAGCTATCGCGCAAACCTAGCACGCGTCAAACAAGCTAAGAAAGATCTAGAAACGTTCATCCCACAGCCAAAACCAAAGCTAACGACCAAAGCCAAGTCTGCCAGTGCCATAGCCCCGGCTGCGATGGGATGGGCTGAGTTCATGCGCCGCATCCGTGCTGACAAGACGCACGGCATGCGCCAGCGGTTGGCAGTCTTGGCGCGAGCTCGCGAGCTCTTTTCCCGTGCAGGAGGCTTCGGCAAGCTGTCGGAGTACGATCGGCGTTGTTTGTCCGGCGTGCAGAAGCCATCGATCCAGCCTGACGGCTTGAATTGGGGCTATTTCGGACAGATGAGCGCTTTTGGCTCGTACAGCCCCATCATCAACCTTAACGCTAGAGAGTTTTCGCGAGCCTTGTTCTGCATACCTCTGGCTGGTCGGATCGAGCGCCATCATTACGATGCCTACTGCGAGGCGCTTTACAAGATCGAAGGCGCCTCACCTACCTGGATCGGCATGGCCACGCGCCTGCTGACGATGAAGAGGCCTGATCGGTTCGTGTGCGTCGATAGCGCCAATCGCGACGGCCTGTGTAAGTACTTCGGCGTTGCGCCCACAACCACCACGCTGGAAAACTATTGGGAGCGCATCATCCAGCCGATGGCCCTGATGCCCTGGTGGCTGGCCGAGATCCCAAGGAACCCAGTTGAGCAACAGGTCTGGCTCGGGCGCGCAGCTATGCTCGATGCGATCTACTACGACCCGAAGAAGCGCGGGTAGTCGCTAGGTAAGCAATCGGCTGGACTATGATTGGAAGCGGGTCGGGCGTGTTCCCTCAAACGCCTGAAGGAGGCAAACCGCGCCTCCTACCCCCGATAAACATCCCTAATCCCCTGCCCCAACGTCCGCTACCGGCCAGAAGCGGACGTTCTGGCTGACCCGAACTGCCGCTTCGAATCCACTCTTTCAGAGGGTCGGCAGGGATTCGTGTAAAAAACGGCCAAAGGTGAGCTAACTGCCTGTCATAGCTGACTTTCTTGGCCGCTCCAGCCACGCGTCAGAACGGAGCATTTCTTCTTCGAGGACCGGACAACGGGCCGTAACTCGTTATTTCACCTCGTCCCGGTAACTCCGCCAAGCCATGCGGAGTACCCGAGCGGAGGACCGCAGAAACATCAGCAACAGTCCACCGGCGATGACCAGATCGGGCCAGCCGGCATCGAACAGCCACACGCCGGCGGCTGCCAGCAGCACCGCAACACCCTCGTACAGGTCATTGCGCGAGCACTCCCAGGCCGATGACATGTTCACGTCGCCAAAGCGGTACGGGGTAAGCAGCCACAGGCACAAGGCGTTGAACGCAAGATTGATCACGGCGGCGATGCCGATGGCCTCGAAGATCGGCACCTCCGGGTGGGCCAGGCGCCAGCCGATCTGGATGGCGACCGCAACCGCGGCACCGAGGATCAGCAATCCCTTGAACAACGCCACCCTGGCCTTGGCGCGCAGGCTCGCGCCGATCACTGCCAGGCTCAGCAGATAGGTCAACGCATCACCGAGGTTGTCGAGGCTGCCCGACAGCAAGGAGGACGAGCCGCTGTAGATCGCTGCGGTGATCATCATCACGAAGCTGGCGATGTTGATTGCCAGCACGATCATCAACACGCGCCGCTGCCCCGCCTCCAGGGCGCGGATATCCACCGTGCTTCCGCAGCCGCACGAATCACTCATGATCATGTCTCCGAGTCGAGCGGGCGTCCGAGGATTTGCGGCCCGCTTCCAGGTCGGCGATCCTAAACCCCGGAGTCGCTACAGAGTCAAGCCCATGAAGATCGGAGAGGTCGCGGAGCGCAGCGGGTGCCATCCCGAAACCGTGCGCTACTACGAGCGCATCGGGTTGTTGCCTGCCCCGCCGCGCACGGCGGGCGGGTATCGCGACTACCGTCCCGCCGACGCGGATCGGCTGCGCTTCATCAGCCGCGGACGCGAACTGGGCTTCTCGCTGGAGGAGATCCGCAGCCTGCTGGGCCTGGCCGAAGACGACGGGTTGTCCTGCCAGGATGTCGACCGTCTTGCCCGCGGGCACCTGCTGGACATCCGGAACCGGCTAAACGACCTTCAGCGGATGGCCTCGGAGCTCGAACGGGTGATTGGCAGTTGCAGCGGCGGCGAGCGCGGCCAGTGCGCCATCCTCGACACGCTGCGCCACCCGCCATCCTAGGTCGGCACTCAAGCGTCCTCTTCGCCACGGGCATCCTGCAGGATCTCGATGCCCCCTTTCAGGGCGATCGCCGCCACTGCGAGCCCCACGACGAGGTCGGGCCAGGCCCGCCCGGTCCACAGCACCAGTCCGCCACCCACGAGCACGCCTGCGTTGGCGATGAAATCGTTGGTGCTGAAGGTCGTCGCGGCACGCACGTTCACATTGGCCTGCCGGATTTTCTTGAGCAGCCACACGCATGTCGCGTTTACCAGGCCGGCCCCCAGCGCCATCACCATCATCGTCGTACCAATGGGCTCGGCGTCACCCAGGAACCGACGGCCCACGTCGACCAGGATCCCAGCGGCGAACAGGATCAGCAGCCAGCCGGACACTTTGGCCGCCGACCGTTTCCAGGCTTGTGAGCGACTGAGTGCGAGCAGGGTGATGATGTAGACGGCGCTGTCGGACGCATTGTCCAGTCCATTTGCGATCAGAGCGCTTGAGCCGGCGGCGACGCCCGTGACCCCGAACCCCGCGGCAAGCGCGAGGTTCAGGGCGAGGACGATCAACAGGATCCGGCGCTGGTGCGCGTCGTGTATTTCGATCTTCTCTTCGCTCACTTCGTTAGGCCTCCGGTTGCGGCTTCGCTGCGTCGCCGCGGTGCAGAAGGCGGTAGAGGGTCGGCAGCACCAGCAGGGTGAGCAGCGTGGAGGACACGATCCCGCCGATCACCACGGTGGCGAGCGGACGCTGTACCTCCGCCCCGGTGCCGACATTGAGTGCCATCGGGACGAAGCCGAGCGACGCCACCAGGGCCGTCATCAGGACCGGCCGCAGCCGCCCTAGTGCGCCGTTGAAGACCGCGTCATCCAGCGACTGCCCCTGTTCCCGAAGGTTACGAATGAAGGCAATCATGACCAGGCCGTTGAGAACGGCGACGCCGGACAGGGCGATGAAGCCAACCCCTGCGGTGATCGACAACGGGATGCCGCGAAGTGCCAGTGCGGCCACACCCCCGGTCAGCGCCAGCGGCACACCACTGAACACGATCACCGCATCCTTGGCCGAGCCGAACGCCATGAACAACAGGCCGAAGATGAGGACCAGGGTCACCGGCACCACGACTGCGAGCCGCTGGCTGGCCGAGATCAACTGCTCGAACGTGCCGCCATAGTCGATCCAATAGCCGTTCGGGACGCTCACCTGCTGCTCGATGCGCTGCTGGAGATCTTCAACGAACCCGCCCAGGTCGCGATCACGTACGTTGGCGGTGACCACCACCCGGCGCTTTCCATTCTCACGGTTGACCTGGTTCGGCCCGAGGAGGCTCTCGATCCTCGCAACCTCCCGCAAAGGCACCGTCCGCGCCGTTGCCCAGCTGGGCTCCAGGCTGGATCGGTCCGCGTTCGCATTGTCGGACAAGGGGATCGGCAGGTCCTGCAGGGCTGCCGGGTCGACGCGCATGTTCTCCGGCAGCCGGACCACGATGTCAAAACGGCGGTCACCTTCGAACAACTGGCTGGCGACCTGCCCACCGACTGCGGTCGCAACCGTCTGCTGCACGACACCCGGATTCAGGCCGAAGCGCGCAAGGGCGGCACGGTCCGGCACGATCGTCAGCAGTGGCAAGCCTGTCGCCTGTTCGGTCTTGACGTCGGCCGCGCCCTCGACCTGCCTGGCAACCGCCTCGACCTGTTCGGCCACTTCGATCAGCGTGTCCAGGTCATCCCCGAACACCTTGACCGCCACGTCTGCGCGCACGCCGGAGATCAGCTCGTTGGTGCGCATCTCGATCGGTTGCGTGAACTCGTAATTGTTGCCTGGAAGCGTCGCCACGACCGCCTCGATCTCGTCGATCAGCACGCCCTTGGGTTTGCGCGGGTCCGGCCACTGCTCGCGCGGCTTCATCATCAGGAAGGTGTCGGCCACGTTCGGCGGCATCGGGTCAGTCGCCACCTCCGCCGTGCCGATCTTGCTGAAGACCCGCTCCACCTCGGGGACCTGCATCAACCGCTCCTCGACGGCGAGCTGCATCTTTACCGACTGTTCCAGGCCGGTCCCAGGGATCCGGATCGCGTGCATGGCAATGTCCCCCTCGTCCAGGCTAGGGATGAACTCACTGCCCAGGCGCGTGGCGAGCAGCAGGGACACGGCGACCAGGGCGATTGCCCCGCCGAATACCCAGTTCTGCCGGCGGAGCGACCAGGCAAGCAACGGCTCATAGCGCCGCCGCGTCCACTGGACCAGCCGGTTCTCCTTCTCCTCCACGCGGTTGCCCATGAAGATCGCGATGGACGCGGGAACGAAGGTCAGCGACAGCACCATTGCACCGGTCAGGGCCAGCACCACGGTAATCGCCATGGGGTGGAACATCTTTCCCTCGATCCCGGTCAGCGCGAAGATCGGCAGGTACACCGCGGCGATGATGAACATGCCGAACAGGCTGGGCCGGATGACTTCAACCGTGGCGGTGGCCGTCAGGTCGTTGCGTTCTTCACGTGTCAGCTTCCGGCCTAGCCGGTGCTGCATCTCGCCAAACCGCCGCAGACAGTTCTCGATGATGATCACCGCGCCATCGACGATCAGGCCGAAGTCGAGCGCACCCAGGCTCATCAGGTTGCCCGAGACGCCTCCGCGCACCATTCCGGTGATCGTGAACAGCATGGCCAGGGGGATGACGGCTGCGGTGATCAGCGCGGCGCGGAAGTTCCCCAGTAGCAGGAACAGGACCACGATCACCAGCAGGGCGCCCTCGACCAGGTTCTTCGAGATCGTCTGCATGGTGCGTTCGACCAGCCCGGTGCGGTTGTAGACCGCCGTTGCGATAACGCCTTCTGGCAGGCTCGCGTTCGCGTCCTGCAGCTTCGCCGCCGCGGCCTGCGCGACACTGCGGCTGTTGGAGCCGACCAGCATCGACACGGTGCCCAGCACGACCTCTTCGCCGTTCTGGGTGGCCGCGCCCGTACGAAGCTCCGGGCCTTCACCCACCTGCGCCACGTCGGCAACCCGGATCGGCAGGCCTTCGCGCCGGTCCAGCACGATGTTGCGGATCTCGTCGATCCCGCCGACCTGGCCGGGCACGCGCACCAGGTACTGCTGGCCGTTGCGCTCGATGTAACCGGCGCCCATGTTCTGGTTGTTGGCCGCCACCGCGTCGACGATGTCCTGCAGCGTGAAGCCGAGTGCGACCAGCCTGGACGGGTCCGGCGTGATGTGGATCTGCCGCTCGAAGCCGCCCATCGTGTTGACTTCGGTCACGCCCGGGGTGTTGCGCATCTGCGGCCGGATCACCCAATCCTGCAGGGTGCGCAGGTCGGTGGCGGTCCACGGCGTGCCGTCCGGTTTGACCGCCTCGGGCGCGGCATCGATGGTGTACATGAAGATCTCGCCCAACCCGGTCGAGATCGGCCCCATTTCGGGTTCCAGTCCCTCTGGGATCTGCGAGCGGATCTGCTGCAGGCGCTCGGCCACCTGCTGCCTGGCGAAGTACAGGTCGGTGCCGTCCTCGAACACCACGGTGACCTGCGACAAGCCGTAGCGCGACAGCGAGCGCGTGTAGTCGAGCCGGGGCAAGCCGGCGAGTGCCGTCTCGATCGGATAGGTGACCCGCTGCTCGGACTCCAGCGGAGAGTAGCCGGGCGCCTCGGTGTTGATCTGCACCTGGACGTTCGTGATGTCCGGCGTTGCATCGATCGGGAGCCGGGTGAAGCTCCAGATGCCTACTCCGATCAGCCCGAGGGTCAGCACCAGCATCATCCAGCGATGCCGGATCGAGAACCGGACGATCCGCTCCAGCAGGCCCGGCTGGCGGCCTATGGCGTCAGTGGTCATGCGCCGCGCCTTCCTTGCCGATGTCCGCCTTGATCAGGTAGCTCTCCGCGACGACCACCTCCTCGCCTTCGCTCAGGCCCGAGAGGATCTGCACCTGCGTGGCATCGCGGGCACCGAGTTCGACGTGTCGGGTCAGGTACGTCTCGCCCTCACGTACGAACACGGCCTCCTGGCCATCCATCGACTGCAGCGCGGTCAGCGGCACCATCAGGTCCACCGGCTCCTGCGCGACCGTGATCCGCGCCTTGACCGCCGTTCCCGGCCGCCATTGGTTGTCGGCGTTGTCGATCGTTGCGCGGGCCACCGTGCTCTGGCTGGCGGTGGCCATGCCCGGCAGCACGCGTTCGAGCGTGGTTCGGACCGTCTCGCCATCGCTCATGCGGGTGACCGCCACCGGCACGCCGGGCTGGATGTGCTGGGCGTCGGCGCCAAAGATGTGGAGGTCGACCCAGAGCTGCGAGAGATCGGCGATCTCGAACAGCGGCGCGCCCTCGCCGGCCAAGCCGCCGACCGAGGCACTGCGCTCGACGACCACGCCAGAGATCGGCGCGGCGACGCTGTAGGTGCTCAGACTCAGGTTGCTCTCGATCGTCGCCAGCATCTGGCCGGCGCGAACCTGGTCTCCGACATTGGCGCGCAGTGAGCGGATCGGGCCTGGGAAGCGGGCGGTGACCTGCGCAACACGCCCCTCGACCGGGGTCAACAGGCCTTGCACCTCATGCTCGTCGGCGATCACGCCGGGGCCGACGGGCCGCGTCTGGATACCGGACTTTTCGGCAATTTCGGCAGGGATGACCGTGCTGGCGATTTCACCCGCTTCATGACCGTGTTCGTCGGCCTCGGTGCCGTGGTCGGCGGCCTCGTCAGCATGGGCGTCGTTTGCCGGCTGGCTAGGCTGGTCCGGCTCACCACTGCAAGCCGCCAGGCTCAAGGCCAGCGCCAATGCCGGGATCAGGTGGACAGGCTTCATGGGGTTGCTCCTTGGTTGTCTTGCGGGCCCGGGCCGGCGACGAATGCCTGGCCGGTCAGCCGCTGGATCTCGATCAGGGCGCGCTGGGCTTCCAGCGCAGCTGCCAGCTGTTGCTGCCGTGCGGCGGCGCGCTCCGCCTGCAGGCTCGACCACTCCAGATAACTGGCGGCGCCTGCGCGGTACGCGGTGGCGGCCGCTGCTTCGGCCTTGGCCAGACGTGGAAGCACGTCCTCACCCAGCCGCTGTGCTTCCAGGCGGGCCACCCCGAAGCGGCCATGCGCCTCAGCGAGGGTGGAGTAGAGCGACAGCCCCACGGCCTCCCGTTCGATTTCCAGCGCTGTCAACTCGGCGCGTGCGGCACGGATGCCCGGTTGTGCCCGGCGGGTGGTGCCCAGCGGGATCGAGACACTGCCGACCAAGCCGAAGTCATCGCCGTCCGCCATCCGTCGCACGCCCACCTGCCAGTCGAAGTCCGGGGTCGCTTCGCTGCGTGCCAGCTGCAGGCGTGCCTCGCCAATGCGCTGCTGATCGACGAACTGCGCGAGCTCGGGAGTGCGTTGCAACCAGTCGGCGAGTACCGCGAAGTCCGCGATCTGGGGCACGGCGAGCAGATCGCCCCCGAGGATCTCGAATGCGGGATTTCGCTCGCCCCACAGGGCCGCGAGATGCTGGCGGGCGGCCGCCTGACGTTGCCGGGCGCGAGCGCGATCCAGTTCCGACCGCGCGAGGGCGGCCTGGGCGGTGAGTACGACCGATTCCGGCGAAGCGCCGGCCTCGTGACGCCGGCGCGCCGCAGCAACGGTGCGTTCGCGCTGGTCGACGTCCAACTGCGCAAGCTCGCCTTCGCGTTGCGCACCGACGACCGCCAGGTAGCGGCGGGCCACTTCGGCCAGGAGATCCAACCGCTGCGCCTCGCGCTCGATGGCCAGCGCGTCGATCCGGCTTTGCGCGAGCGTGCGGCGGGCATCGAGCTTGCCGCCGCGCTCCAGCACGGAGGCGAGGCTCAGCGTGATCTCGGCGCCATCCAGGCCGCTGGCCGGGCCGGTACCGAGCACGTTCTCGACCTCGGCTCCAGCGACCAGCGCCGGGCGCAACGAGGAGCGATCCAGTTCGGCTTTCAGGGCCTCATGGCGGGCACCAAACAAGCGTAGATCGGGATGGGCGTCGGCAACGCGAAGGAAAGCGTCGTCCAGGGTGAGGGGGTCGGCGGCGTGCGTGGGGAATGCCACGGCACACACGGCGACGAACGCGGCCAGGGCCGCTGATCGCAAACGCATGGGGGTTGCTCCGATGAATCGAATTGACGGGAGTCGGCATCAGGCCGACGGCGCGGTCATCCGAAGATCGGAGGCTTGAATGGGCTCGGCAGACGCAAGGCGGCCGGGGGCGATGCTTTTTCGACCCCCATTCGACCGGCGACCGGTCGAGTAGAAAATGAATCCAGAACCGGCAACACGGCCGCGGCTGAACCACAGCAATGGGCGAAATCCAGCAACAGGTGCAACGTCTCCGATCCGTCCTGATCGTGCGCGTCCGCCGCGGCGAACTCCGGGTCCAGATCGTTGGCATGCGGGCCGTGGCTGTGCGCGCCAGACGGATCGTGCGCGAGCTCATGCATCTCGCCGGCGGCTGTCATCACCGGTTGGAACGCCAGCCCCAACGCAAGCACACCCAGCACGACGACGCGCAGGAGCGGCAACAAGAAGCGGGGATGCAGGCGGGTCATGGCCGCGCAGTGTACCTGCGGATGATGGGGTTATACAATTCCGCTGAATGCGTCGAGAGGGCTACAGGGAAAAGGCGCGTTCCAGTTGTCGGCCATGGCACCGCTTGTACTTGTTTCCGCTGCCGCACTGGCACGGCTGGTGATCGCGCAGCCCCGACGACAGTGCGTGTCCAGGAACTGGTGCGCCTGCTGCAGCGGTTCGATTTCATGCGCGGGGACACTGACCTCGCCGGGAGCCGCCGGGATGCCCCGGCTCAGTCTCTTCCTGGGGGCTCTTGCCGTTGCATGGGCTGCTAGCCCTTCGATGGCAGACAGCAATACCCGGACTGCGCTCTACGAGGTCATGCGGTCGGGCTTGGCTGCCTGAGTGATCCGTGGGACGAAGTGGTGCGCGATGTTCCAACGAGACGTCCGCTTTGGGTCGAAAGGAGCCATCCGCCCTACCCCCGATAACTTGGCCTAATCCCCAGCGTGCCGCATGTTCACTACCGGTAAGAAGCGGTAATCAGGCGGGTTTAACAGAGCCCGTCAAAAGGGCGACACACAGCTTGCTCGACATTACCTGCCAGGTGACAAGCTCACGGTCTCAACCGCGCCAGATCCCCGTGCCAGACGGCGAACTTCCTCCGCTCCCTTGCGCTCGCTGTAGCGATCCACCAGATAGCCGCTCCGCTCCCGCACCAGCAGGGTGAACTTCATCAGCTCCTCCATGACGTCCACTACGCGGTCGTAAATCGGCGACGCACGCATTCGGCCATCGTCATCGAATTCCTGCCAGGCCTTCGCTACCGATGACTGGTTGGGAATGGTCACCATCCGCATCCAGCGGCCCAGCACCCGCAACCCGTTGACGACGTTGAACGACTGCGAGCCGCCGCAGACCTGCATCACCGCCAGCGTCCTGCCCTGGGTGGGGCGCACACCGCCCTCCTCCAGTGGCAACCAATCGATCTGGTTTTTGAATACGCCGGTGATCGTGCCGTGGCGCTCGGGCGATACCCACACCTGGCCTTCGGACCATTGCGACCACTCCCGCAATTGCCTGACCTTCGGGTGATCGCGGTCGACGCTGTCCAGCATGGGCACGCCGTGCGGGTCGAACACCCGGGTCTCGGCGCCGAGGTGGCGCAGGATACGCTCGGCTTCGAGCGTCAGCTTGCGGCTATAGGACTGCGGTCGCAGCGAGCCATACAGCAGCAGGATGCGGGGTGGCTGCGCGTCCGGGTTCGAGCCCAGCGCATCGTGGCGCGGCTGCGGCAGGAGGGTCGTCTCCACGAGCGGGAGGTCAAAGGGATCCGGGCATTGCTGGCCATCATTCATTCGACTATTCTAGAATAATGGAAACCGACCAGGCAATATCCGCCCTGACCGCCCTCGGGCATGCGACGCGCCTTGCCGCCTTCCGGCTCCTTGTCGAGGCCGGGCCCGCTGGCCGCATGGCGGGCGCGATCGCGGAGGCGCTCGGCGTCCCCGGGGCAACCCTCTCCTTCCACCTCAAGGAGCTGGTGCATGCGGGTTTGATCAGCGGCGAGAGCCGCGGTCGAAACATTTGCTATCGCGCCAACTTCGACGCCATGAATTCACTGGTGACCTACCTGACCCACAACTGCTGCGCCGGGTCCAGCAGCGATGCATGCGCGCCAGGCGCTGCAACCGGTCGCACCTGCTGATCCGTCGACCCGTTCCACCCAAGGGGAAATTCAATGAAACGTCGCGTCCTGTTCCTGTGCACGGGCAACTCGGCCCGCAGCGTGCTGGCCGAAGCCACCCTGCGCGCCTGGGCGGGTAACCGCTTCGAAGTGCTCAGCGCCGGCAGCCAGCCTACCGGTTCGATCAACCCCTATGCCTTGACCCAGCTCGCGGCCGAAGGCATTCCCACCGCTGGCCTGCGCAGCAAATCCTGGGATGAGTTCGCAACGCCGGATGCGGTGCCGATCGATCTGGTGATTACGGTCTGTGATTCCGCGGCGGCCGAAACCTGTCCGGTCGTGTTCGGCGATTTCCTGCGCGCACACTGGGGGCTTCCGGATCCTGCCGCGGTCGAGGGCGATGACGAAGCCAAGGCGGACGTCTTCCGCGAAGCCCATCGCATCCTCAAGGCACGGCTGAATGCTTTCCTGGCACTGCCCGCGGAGGTGTGGGGTGACCGGGCGGCGCTGAAGCAGGCGCTGGATCGCATCGGATTCGTCGAGCCCGAGGACGAGACAGCCGACGACCGGCAGGGTGAAACTTCCTCGCAAAGGCCCTGATCCATGCTGACAGCGCTGTTGATCTTCGTGGTGACGATTGTGCTCGTCATCTGGCAACCGCGGGGTCTGGGAGTTGGCTGGAGTGCGTCGTTCGGCGCGATCCTGGCCCTGCTGACAGGCGTGGTTGGTTTGTCGGACATCCCCGTCGTCTGGGACATCGTCTGGAACGCCACCTTCACCTTCATCGCGGTGATCATCATCAGCCTGGTGCTGGACGAGGCCGGGTTCTTCGAATGGGCGGCGTTGCATGTTGCCCGCTGGGGCAAGGGCAGCGGGCGCAGGCTGTTCGCCTTGCTGGTGCTGCTGGGGGCGGCGATGGCGGCGCTGTTCGCCAACGATGGCGCGGCGCTGATCCTGACCCCGATCGTGATCGCGATGCTGGTGGCGCTCAGGTTCAGTCCGGCGGCGACGCTGGCGTTCGTGATGGCGGCCGGCTTCATCGCCGACACCGCGAGCCTGCCGCTGGTGGTGTCCAACCTGGTGAACATCGTGTCGGCGGACTACTTCGGCATCGGCTTCGGGGAGTACGCGTCAGTCATGGTGCCGGTGAACCTGGTATCCGTCGCAGCGACCCTGGGCATGCTGATGTGGTTCTTCCGGCGCGATATCCCGGCCACCTACGACGCCGGGGAGTTGCGCGAGCCGCGGGCTGCAATCGTCGATCCAACCACGTTCAAGGCGGGCTGGGGCGTGCTGGCGCTGCTGCTGGTCGGGTTCTTCGGCCTGGGCCGCATCGGCGTACCGATCAGCGCAGTGGCCGGGGCGGGTGCGCTGGCACTGCTGGCGGTGGCTGCACGTGGCCACCGAATTTCGACCCGCAGGGTGATCAAGGACGCGCCGTGGCAGATCGTGATCTTCTCGCTCGGCATGTACCTGGTGGTCTACGGCCTGCGTAACGCAGGGCTCACCGACCACTTGGCGATCCTGCTCAACCGCTTCGCCGAGCATGGCGTGTGGGGCGCGACGATGGGCACGGGCGTGCTGACGGCGTTCCTGTCCTCGATCATGAACAACATGCCGACGGTGCTGGTGGGCGCACTGTCGATCGACGCCAGCCAGGCGGAAAGCAGCGTGCGCGAGGCGATGATCTACGCCAACGTCATCGGCAGCGACCTGGGCCCGAAGTTCACCCCGATCGGCAGCCTGGCCACCCTGCTCTGGCTGCATGTGCTGGCGCGCAAGGACATCCGGATCACCTGGGGGTACTACTTCAAGGTGGGCGTGGTGCTGACCTTGCCGGTGCTGCTTGTCACCCTGGCGGCGCTGGCGCTGCGGCTGAGCGTTGGCTGATCAGACATTGGCGGTCACGGCGAGCCGCAGCAGCTTCGATTCTGCTGGATGGGGGGACACGGCACGCTCCCGTAGGAACAGAACACACAACAATCCCCTGCTTTCGGCCGAAGCATCTGCGCGCAGGTACCACATTCGAAAAAGAACCAGCACGCATCGGTGGGCATGATCTCAACCGATTGCACTCTGCACTGCGGGCAGGTCAGAGTGCTTTGCAGAATCACACCCATGATGTTCTGATGCTCCATCAACTCAAGGCCGCCATCAGCCAGGGTTCTATGCGCGACCATGCAATCGCCAGAACCAGCGCGAGACTTGCCAGGCCCATGAGTGTCAGGGTTGAGGTTGCCGCTCGCGCTTTTCGCTTGGCGGATTGTCGCCAGATCCAAAGCCAACCCGCTGCCACGACGAGTGCCGCGAGACCGGTGATCCAGGTGTGCGCGCCTGCCAACCAGGGCAACGCACCGCCAGTTGCTGCCACTGCCACGGTCGGCAAGACCAAGGGGAGCACGCAACATGCACCCCCGGCAATCACAGCCGTGGTGGAAGTGGCAACAGCCGTACCTGCCACACCTCCAGCCCTCACTGGATCGACCGGTACGTTGCCCGCACCGCCGTCCGACTCGTCTACCGACGGAGCCTGATTGCCTTCTACGACCCTGGCCTCCAATGAACGGGCCGGGACGGGTATGGTCTTATCGGACATCGGGTTCTCTTCCAGGTTGGTCGCTGCTAGTCTAATTCCTCAAGTAACTTGAGGTTCAAGGCCATGACCGAGATGAAGATTGGCGGCCTCGCAAAGGCTGCCCAGACGTCGATCCCGACCATTCGCTATTACGAAGATATCGGCCTGCTGCCGCCTCCACCCCGCCAATCCGGCGGTCAACGGGTCTACGGGGAGGCGGACGTCCGCCGCCTGACCTTCATCCGGCGCTGCCGCGATTTCGGCTTCCCAATCGAAAAGGTGCGGATGTTGGCTTCACTGCTACAGACTGGTGAGCGTTCTTGCATGGAGGCGCGGAATCTTGCATTCGCACACCTGGTGGAAATTCGGGAGAAGCTTTCGGAACTACAGGCACTTGAACGCAACATCGCCGCATTCGTCGAATCTTGTGACAAATCCCAATCGGGCAATACACGGACCGAATGCGCGATGCTGGAGGAGTTGTCCAGCGGCGGCGCACACTGATTTTCGCGATCGCAGCGGTTGACGTGCTGCTTACCAACCGCGGCGATCAATCTGACACCCGCCAACCACCTCCGTCCTACTGACCCCTTTCAGGCAGGCACGATTTACACCACCGTTCAAGCCTGAGTGGAGCAATGCGTCCGCTTTCATGCCTCAGAATGCGGCAAAGAGATATGGAACCGCGTCATGGCCTCGTCGGAATCGACATGGACCTTGCCGCCGTGCGCTTCGACGATCGATTTGACGATGGCGAGCCCCAATCCCGCCCCTTCGCCTTTTTTCTGGCGGGAGGGATCGGCCCGATAGAAGCGATTGAAAATCCGTGGCAAAGCCTCCGCAGGAATCTTCTCGCCCGGATTCTCCACGCTTATGGCGACACCCTCTCCGTTTTGGGAGAGTCTTACGGTTACGGTCTTTCCCTGCGGCGTGTAGCGAACCGCGTTGGAAAGCAGGTTGCCCAAGGCCCTGCGAAGCATTTCCCGGTCTGCCTGTATCGGCGCAACGCTGCCCAGAAGCTCCAGGGACACTCCCCGTTCCTCGACCCACGCTTCGAAGTACTCGAACAATCCTTTGATGGCGTCTTCCAGATCCACACGCTCCAAGTTGAGGTGGTCCAGGTCGTTCTCGGTCTGCGCCAGGAACAGCATGTCGTTGATCATGCGATTCAGCCCCGCGAACTCCTCCAGGTTGGAATAGAGGATTTCCCGATATTCCTCGGCCGACCGGGCCTGGCCCAGCGCCACCTCCGTCTGGGTTGTCAGATTGGTGACCGGCGTCCGCAGCTCATGGGCGATGTCGGCGGAAAAGTTCTCAAGCTGCTCGAATCCGTCCGCGATGCGCCCGAGCATATCGTTGAACGAGACGATGGTTTCCTCCAGCTCGATCGGCACATCCTTCGGATTCAACCGCAGGTGCAACTTGGAAGAAGTGATCGCGCGAATCTTGCTGTTGGCCCTGCGGATCGGGATGTGTCCCCATCGAACCGCGAACCAGGCCATCAGGATGGCGATGCACATGACAACGGCGATCGTCCCCCACTGGATGCGCTTGAAGCTCCGGATGAACTCAAGGTGGCCTTCGATATCGATTGCCACGGCGATGGTGTAGACCTCGTTGCCAAGGCCTTCATTGGCGCCGACCCGCAAAACAGCGCCGCGATAGTGCGTCCCGTTCTCCTCCCACACCGTCACTTCCCGGCCGCTTGCGCCGTCAACGTGATACTTCCCCGTAACGAAACGTCCCAGATCCGGGCCGTCCGCGGGCGTATAAAGAGTCGTCCCGGCAGCGTCGGAAATATGGTAGTAGACGCCATGGTGTCCCTGGACGGCCCGGCCCAGCGCCTGCGCGTTTCCACTGTCCTGCGCCTCCGCGATCGTCCGGATGACGGAGTTGGTGATCACCCCCAACTCTTCCTCGTCCATCTCGGCGAAGTGCCGGTCCAACGATCCGACACTGACCCAGTTGAAAACCATGAGCACCAGCATCATGGCGACGCTGACCAGCGACGTTACCCGCCATGCGAGCGATACGGGGCGGCCGCGGAAAGCGAAGCGCTCAGTCATCCGGCAGGTCCAGCGTGTAGCCCATGCCACGGACAGTCTGGATCAGCTTGGGCTCGAAGTCGTCATCGATCTTCGCGCGCAGCCGGCGGATGGCGACGTCGATGACGTTGGTATCACTGTCGAAATTCATATCCCACACCTGGGAGGCGATCAGCGAGCGGGGCAACACCTCACCCTGCCGCCGCGCTAACAGCTCGAGCAGGGCGAACTCCTTGCTGGTCAGATTGATGCGTTGCCCGGAGCGCAGAGCGCGTCGACGCGCCAGGTCCAGTTCGAGATTCGCGATCTGGATGCGCTCGTGATTCACGGACGGACTGCCCCTGCGCAATAGCGTGCGCACGCGCGCGAGCAGCTCCGAGAACGCGAACGGCTTGACCAGGTAGTCGTCGGCGCCGAGCTCCAGCCCCTGGACACGGTCGTCAACGCTGCTGCGCGCCGTCAGGAACAGCACCGGAACCTGGTTGCCAGTGGCCCTGATGGATTGCAGGATCTTCCAGCCGTCGATGTCCGGCAACATCACGTCCAGAACCACCAGATCGTACTTTTCGGTCATGGCCATGTGATGCCCGTCCAGCCCGTTGCGGGCCAGGTCGACCACGAACCCGGCTTCGACAAGGCCTTTGCGGACATAGTCCGCCGTCTTGTTCTCGTCTTCCACAACCAGCAGTTTCATCGTAGCCCGTGCCTCTGTTCGCGCGCCGCTTCCAGCTCTGCAGCGACAACCGCATCGAATAGCCGCGCGACAGCCGGAATGGCTGCCTACCCTATAGAGCGCTATCTGCCGTAAGCATGACGCGCGGATTACGTGATTGTAATGTTCGCGTCACCGACCCGACAGCGGCGTCTTCCTAGCATCGGCTGAAGACAACGTAGACCAATTCCGCAATCGGGGAGCTTTCAGATGAGCGTCCAACCAGGGGCGTGGGTGTGGCTGCGCAGCCGCGCGGTATCCGGCCCGCGGGCCCGGCTATCGCCGCCATTCGGCTCGCTGCTGTTGACGGCAGTCCTGGCGCTGACGGCCCTTCCCATTGCATCCGCGGCCGAACCGGTCCCCGGCGCCAACGTTTCTTCCGTCCGTGACTGGCTGCTGCAGAGCAACCCCCAGCTACGTGCCCTGCAGGCGGATGCCGACGCCGCGGAAGCGATGATCGGGCCCGCCGCCGCCCTGCCGGATCCGATGGCAACGGTGGAGTGGCAGGGTATCGACCGGTCACATCCGAGCCTGGCTCCGGCCAATGTGGGTGCCACCAGTTACATGGTGGAGCAGCGGTTTCCTCTATGGGGAAAACGTGGCCTTGCGCGCGACGTTGCCACCGAACAGGCGCGGGCGGCAGGGCTTGAGCGTGACGCCACGGCCTTGGAGCTACTCGCGCAGGCCGAAGGCGCGTATGTGCGCTACTGGCACACCCGCGAGGCCATCGTGGTGGTGGACCGGTTGATCGGACTGCTGGAGCAGGTCGAGGAGATTGCCGGCGTGCGTTACGCCCTGGGGCTGGCGGCCCAGCAGGACGCGATCCGCGCGCAGGTCGAACGCACCCGGATGAGGGGCCAGCGGCTGGAACGGGTCGCCCAGCTCCGCGAAGCATCCTCCACGCTGAACGCGCTGCTCGGGCGCAGGGCCGATGCCGCCCTTGCCGAGCCTGTTTCGACACCCGAGCTTGCGGTCGCGGCCAGCTCGGTGGAGGACGCCGGGCGAAACATCGCCGCAGGAAGTCACCCTGCCCTGGAGGCCGGCGCGGCACTTGCCGCAGCGGCCGGACGCAACGTCGAACTCGAGCGTCGCAACCGGTTTCCGGACGTCACCCTTGGAGTCGGCGCCATGCAGGTCGGACACCGTCTCGACAGTTACGCCGTGATGCTGGAGGTGGAAATCCCGTTCCAGCAGCGCGCCCGGCGTGCGCGCGAACGCGCATCCCGCCTGGCGGAGGACGCCGCGCTCGCCCGAACCGATGCGGTGCGCAATGAACTGGAAGGCCGCCTCGGCGCCGCGTGGGGCCGGTGGCAGGGGGCCCGCGAACAGCGCGAACTGATCGAGCAGACCCTGCTCCCCCAATCGGACGCGAACTTCCAGTCAGCGTTGGCGAGCTATCAGGTCGGCGAGGTGGATTTCGCAACCCTGCTTGCAGCCCTGGGCGCGTGGCAAGGCGCCGACCTGGCCCGGGTGGATGCCACCCGTGATGAACTTCTGGCCGCCGCCGCCGTGCGAGCCATCACCGGAGATACGCAATGAACAGTTCCCGTTGGCTCCTGGGCGCGGCGGTGGTCCTGGCCGCCATCGCCGCCGGCTGGTGGGGCGGCCGCCATTTCCAACCCGAAGTTCCGGCCCAACAGGCAACGACGGATGCCGACGAGCCTCGCCGGATCCTCTATTACCGCAATCCGATGGGCCTGCCCGATACCTCGCCGGTACCGAAGAAGGATTCAATGGGCATGGACTACATCCCGGTCTATGAAGGCGGCGAGGCGCCGGCTGCCGCAGGAACGGTCGTCCTGCCTCCGGAGAAGGTCCAGAAGCTGGGCGTCCGCACCGAGGCGGCCCGACTGGCTCCGCTTTCCACCATCGTGCGCGCCAGCGCAACCGTGCGGGTGGACGAAACCCGCCAGCACGTGATCGCCCCCAAGTTCGAGGGCTGGGTCGAGCGGCTGCACGCCAACCAGACCGGCATGATGCTGCGCCGGGGCGAGCCGCTGCTGACGGTGTACAGTCCGGAGCTGCTTGCCGCCCGGAACGAGTATCGCGTCGCAGACGCCGCCGCCCGTACGCTCGCAGCGGGCGATCCCGCAAGCGCCGACACCATGGCGCGCCTGCGTGACGCTGCGCAGCAGCGCCTTCGCAACTGGGATATCAGCGGTCCCCAGTTGACCAATGCCGGCGGAAACAGCGGCACCCTGGTGATCCACTCACCCGCCAACGGCGTGGTGGTCGAAAAGCCGATCGTCGAGGGAGACCGCTTCGCCGCCGGTGACACCATCCTGCGTTTGGCCGACCTGTCGACCGTATGGCTGATTGCCGAAGTGCCCAGTGCCAGCGCCGGGCGCGTGTCCATCGGGCAGCACGCCCGGTTCGAGTCACCCACCCTGCCCGGCCGCACGTTCGAGGGCCAGGTCGGTTTCATCCAGCCCATCGTCGATCCGCGGACAAGGACCTTGGCGGTTCGGATCGAACTGCCGAATCCCGACGGCGACCTGCGTCCCGGGTTGTTCGGTGACGTGGTGCTGAGCCGCGACTCCGTGCAGGAGGCGCTGACCGTGCCCCGCTCCGCAGTCCTGGACAGCGGTCTGCGCCAGGTGGTGCTCGTGCAAGTGGCCGAAGGCCGCTTCGAGCCCAGGACGGTCCAGCTCGGCCAGCGCTCCGGCGAGCGCGTCGAGGTGCTTGAGGGGCTGCACGACGGTGAACGCGTGGTGGTCTCGGCGAACTTCCTGATCGATGCCGAGAGCAACCTGCAGTCCGCGCTGGACGCGCTGGCGCCGTCGCCGGACGCTCCAGACGAACATGGCGAACACGATACACACGAGGCCGGACACGACCACGGCGGCCACGCAGAGATGCCGGCACATGGACCGACACCGACACCCACATCAGACCCGGACGAAGCCCACGAGCACCACGACTCCCACGACTCCCACGAAACCCACCAGATCCACGAGGACCACGAGGGCCACGGGGCCCATGAGAACCACGGGACTCACGAAAATCACGAAAACCACGATGCCCACGTGATGGAGCACTGACATGCTGGCACGCCTCATCGAATGGTCCGTGCGCAACGTGTTCCTGGTGCTGGTGATGACGGTCGCCATCACCGCCGCCGGCATCTACGCCCTGGTCAATACCCCGCTGGACGCACAGCCGGACCTCTCCGACGTCCAGGTCATCGTGTTCGCCGACGTCCCGGGCCAGGCTCCCCAGGTCGTCGAAGACCAGGTGACCTACCCGCTGACGACCGCGATGCTGTCGGTGCCGCGCTCCAAGGTGGTCCGCGGGATCTCGATGTTCGGTGCGTCCTACGTATACGTGATCTTCGAAGACGGAACCGACATCTACTGGGCCCGCGCCCGGGTCCTGGAGTACCTCAACACCGCCGCCAAGCAGATGCCGGAGGGCGTGACCCCGACCCTCGGCCCGGATGCCACGGGCGTGGGTTGGGTGTACCAGTACGCGCTGGAGGGCAAGGACAAATCGCTCGATGAACTGCGCGCGATCCAGGACTGGTACGTCCGCTACCAGTTGACCCAGGCGCCCGGCGTCGCCGAAGTCGCCAGCGTCGGCGGTTTCGTGCGCGAGTACTCGATTACGGTGGATCCCGGCAGGCTGCGCCAATACGGCGTGCCGCTGTCCCGGGTCTCCGAGGTCGTGGCTGAAAGCAACCACGATGTCGGTGGCCGGGTCATCGAGATGACCGAGACCGAATACATGATCCGCGGGCGCGGCTACCTGCGCGGGATCGAGGACATCGAGAACCTCGTGGTCAAGAGCGACGCCGGCACGCCGGTCCTGATCGCCGACATCGCCCGTGTGGAGCTGGTCCCGGGCGAGCGGCGCGGCATTGCCGAACTCGATGGCGAAGGCGAGGTGGTCGGCGGCATCGCCATCGCGCGCTATGGCGAGAACGCGCTCGCAGTCATTGACGGGCTGAAGGAGCGGATGGCCGAGATCCAGTCCGGCCTGCCGGAAGGAGTCAGCCTGCGCGCCGTGTATGACCGGTCCGAGCTCATCCAGGCCGCCATTGCCACCCTGCGCACCACGCTGATCGAGGAAAGCATCATCGTGGCACTGGTGTGCCTGCTGTTCCTGCTTCATGTCCGCAGCGCCCTGGTGGCCATCGTGATGTTGCCGGTGGGCGTGCTGATCGCCTTCATCGCGATGCGGTCACTGGGAATGAACTCCAACATCATGAGCCTGGGCGGGATCGCCATTGCACTCGGGGCGATGGTGGACGCAGCGCTCGTCATGATCGAGAACGCCCACAAGCACATCGAGCACAACGATGGCAGCCGCTCGCGCACGCAGTTGATCATTGATGCCTGCCGCGAGGTCGGCCCGGCGCTGTTCTTCAGCCTGTTGATCATCACCGTGGCCTTCCTGCCGGTGTTCGCCCTGGAGGATCAGGAAGGACGGCTGTTCAAGCCGCTGGCTTACACCAAGACCTTCGTCATGGCGGCCGGTGCACTGCTCTCGGTAACGCTGGTGCCGGTGCTGATGCTGCTGTTCGTTCGCGGCAGGATCATGCCCGAGAAAAAGAACCCGGTGAACCGGCTTCTCATCGCCGGCTACCGGCCGGTCATCTCAGTGGTGTTGCGGCACAAGGCCGCGACCCTTGTGATCGCGGGGGTGGTCCTGTTGACGGCATTGTGGCCCGCATCGCGGCTTGGCAGCGAGTTCATGCCCACGCTCAACGAGGGCAGCCTGCTCTACATGCCCGCATCATTGCCCGGCATGTCGGTGACCAAGGCCGCCGAACTGCTGCAACAGCAGGACCGGATCATCAAGACGTTCCCGGAGGTGGAGTCGGTGTTCGGCAAGGCCGGTCGTGCTCTGACTGCGACCGATCCGGCACCGCTGGAGATGTTCGAGACCGTCATCAATCTCAAGCCGGAAAGTGAATGGCGTGACGGGGTGACGACGGATTCCCTGATTGCCGAGATGGACCAGGCCCTGCAGTTCCCGGGCGTGGCCAACTCCTGGACCATGCCGATCAAGGCCCGCACCGACATGCTGTCCACCGGAATCCGCACCCCCATCGGCGTCAAGGTATTCGGCACCGACCTGGCCGAAATGGAGCGGATTGCCAGGGAGATCGAGGCCGCGGTGCGTACGGTACCCGGAACGACCAGCGCCTATGCCGATCGGCTGACCGGTGGATACTACCTTGACGTGCAGTCGGACTCGCGACAACTCGCCCGCTATGGCCTCACGGTCGGCGACGTGCAGAACGTGATCTCCACGGCAATGGGCGGTGAGCTGGTGACCACCACGATCGAGGGCCGGGAGCGGTTTGGGGTCGTCGTGCGCTATCCGCGGGAGCTGCGGGACGACCCGCAGACCATCGCGCGCGAGGTACTGGTCGCCACACCGGACGGTGCACAGATCCCCCTGGGCGAGCTGGCCACGCTGTCGATCAACAGGGGCGCCACCGAGATCCGCACCGAGAACGCGCTGCTGTCCGCCTATGTGTACGTGGATACCCGCAACAGCGACCTTGGGGCGTATGTGCGCGAGGCACAACAGGCAGTTGCCGACAACGTGCAGTTCCCGCCGGGCTACTACGCCACCTGGAGTGGGCAATACGAGTACATGCAGCGCGTCATCGCGAAGATGCAGATCGTCGTGCCGCTGACCCTGGCGGTGATTTTCCTGCTGCTGTACCTCAACTTCCGGCGGGTGACCGAGTCGCTGATCGTGATGCTGTCGGTGCCGTTCGCCCTGGTCGGCGGCATCTGGCTGATGTGGGCGCTCAACTACAACATGAGCGTGGCAGTGGCGGTGGGCTTCATCGCGCTGGCCGGCGTCGCGGCCCAGACCGGTGTCGTCATGCTCATCTACCTTGACCACGCGCTGGAGGCGGCCGCCGCAAAGCGGCGCGAGCAGGGTCAGGTGCTCACCTTGGATGACCTGCAGGCGGCGATCATCTCCGGCGCGGTGGACCGCGTGCGGCCGAAAATGATGACGGTGGTGGCCATCACCGCCGGGCTGCTGCCCATCATGTGGAGCACCGGGGCAGGCTCGGAAGTGACCCGGCGCATCGCCGCACCCATGGTCGGCGGCATGGCTACGTCCACCGTGCTGACGCTGGTGGTGATCCCGGTGATCTATGCGCTAGTCAAGCGGCGCCAGCTTGCGCGGCACAACGACCGGCTGTCGCGGTCTTCCACCCCTCGCACCCCGCCTTTGGAACAACCATGAACAACACTGTCGAACCTGTCCTGCAGTTTCTTGACGCCGCGGGAGCCATCGCAACGCGAGCGGCTTCTGAGAGCCCGGGGCTCGCGGTGCTCGACGGCACCGGCGATCCAGCTACCATCCTGCAATCCGAGATTGAGCGGAGCCAATCATGAGCACGAACCACGACCACGCCCATCATGACGGCGCAGACATGCACGCCGGACACGACGAACATGCCGGCCACAGCGTGGAGATGTTCCGCGACAAGTTCTGGATCAGTCTCGCCTTGACGATTCCAGCCCTGATATGGGAGCCGATGCTCCAGCAGTGGTTCGGCTACACCGCACCGGAGTTCCCAGGCTCCCAGTTCATCCCCGCTGTCTTCGGCACCGCGGTGTTCTTCTATGGTGGCTGGGTGTTCCTGCGCAGCGCGTGGGGCGACCTGTCCCGTCGCCTGCCGGGAATGATGACGCTGATATCGCTGGCGATCGTTGTGGCGTTCCTCTACAGCGCGGCGGTGACGCTGGGGTATCCCGGAACTGCCTTGTGGTGGGAGCTGGCGACGCTGGTCACGATCATGTTGCTGGGTCACTGGATCGAGATGCGCTCGATCTTCCAGGCCCAGGGCGCGCTCAAGGAGCTGGCCAAGCTGTTGCCGGATACGGCGGTGCGGATCACCGGGAACGATGCAACTGAGGAGGTTCCGGTCGATGCGCTCCAGGACGGCGACGTGCTGTTGATTCGCCCCGGGGCCGGGATTCCGGCCGATGGCGTGGTGAAAAGCGGCACCAGCAGCGTCAACGAGGCGATGATTACCGGTGAATCCAAACCGGTGGGCAAGCGCGAGGGCGAAAAGGTCGTTGCGGGAACGGTGAACGGGCAAGGATCGCTGCGCATCGTGGTGACCGGCACCGGGGACAGGACCGCGCTGGCCGGGATCATGCGATTGGTCGCGCAGGCCCAGGCGTCCCGCTCGCGCGCTCAGGCGCTGGCGGACAGGGCGGCATTCTGGCTCACCTTCGTCGCCCTCGGCGCTGCTGTGGTGACCTTCGCGGCCTGGTGGGCGCTGGGCGCGACGCTGGACTTCACCATCATGCGGGTGGTGACGGTGCTGGTGATCGCCTGTCCTCACGCCTTGGGACTGGCGGTACCGCTGGTCACCGCCATTTCCACCACGATCGGGGCGCGCAACGGCCTGCTAGTTCGCGACCGTAGGGGACTTGAGGAAGCCCGGAACCTCGATATCGTCGTGTTCGACAAGACCGGAACGCTTACCCTTGGCTCGCATCGCGTGGTCTCGATGACGGTCGAGGACGACATTTCCCAGGACGATGCCCTGCGGCTTGCCGCCGCGGTGCAGCGCGACGCGGAACACCCCATCGCCAATGCATTGACGACCAGCGCTGCGGAGCGTGGCCTGGCTGTACCCGCTTCGACCGGGTTCGAATCGATGCCTGGCATCGGGGTAAGCGCGGAGGTGGAAGGCCGCACGCTCCGTGCGGGTGGCCCGGGCATGCTCAGGCACCTTGGCGTCCAGCCGGGTCCTGCCATGCAAGAGGCGGCAGACGCCGCAGCGGCCAACGCGCAGTCCGCCACCTACCTGATCGACGGCGATCGTGTGCTCGCCGTGTTCGCCATTGCCGATGCAGTGCGGCCCGAGTCGCTGGAGGCCGTCGAGCGCCTGCATGCTGTCGGAATCCAGGTCGCCATGCTCACTGGCGACTCCACCGCCGTGGCCGAAGCCGTCGCCAAGGAACTCAAGATCGATGTGGTGTTCGCCGAGGTGCTGCCAGAGGAGAAGGTCGCCAAGATCGAGGAGCTGCAGCAGGGCAACAGGAAGGTGGCGATGGTGGGCGATGGCGTGAATGATGCCCCGGCGCTGGTTACGGCGGACGTCGGCGTTGCCATCGGTGCGGGCACTGATGTCGCGGTGGAAGCGGGAGACGTGGTCCTGGTCCGTTCCGATCCACGCGACGTGGCGCGGATCGTCACCCTGAGCCAGGCCAGCTACCGCAAGATGGTGCAGAACCTGTGGTGGGCCGCGGGCTATAACATCGTGGCCATCCCGCTGGCTGCGGGCGTGCTGGCCTGGGCCGGGATCCTCCTGGTTCCAGCGGTGGGCGCGATCCTGATGTCCGCCAGCACGGTGATCGTGGCGATCAATGCGCAGCTTCTGCGACGGGCGGCGCTGTAGAGCGGCGCTGTTTGATCCACCCGGCGCAGAGGGGCCTGCATCGCCTCCAGCGTGGCCACCACGGTTTCCGCGAACAGGACAAGGAGTTTGTACAGGATCAGGCTGACCAGGCTCGTCGCATCAGTTGAGGCGGTTCATGATGCGCTCCATCTGACTGATCTCGGAGCGTTGCGCCTCCACGATGTCCTCACACAGGGCACGCAGTTCTGCGTCCTCAATCGTCGCTTCCCGGCACATGAGGATCGCTCCGGAATGATGCGGGATCATCGAATCGATGAACTGACGGTCGTCGATGAATGCCTGCGCGCGCGTAACGGCGAAAGAGCCGATCGTGACTGCGACGAAGGCCGCGTAGAGCGCAATATTCCAACCCTTCCTGGGAAACATGCCCGGCATCGTAACCAGCATGAATATCCCCATGGGCGCCCACATGGTCAATGCCATGTAGAACATGTTCAGATTGTTCCGAAAATCGTGCACGCCATCAATCATCGAAAACATGACGACGTACATCACGACTAGTCCGAGTGCCATGTTGATCCAGAACAGCATATAGGGACGACCACCACCCTCCCCGCACGCATGGCCGGTGCCGTGATCAGCGTGCGCCATGTTGCTTCTCCTTGCTTTCAACCTAGTGCCCCAGCCCCACGCCCACGGGCTTTACGATCATCCAGACGGCCATCCCCACCATCATCAGGTTCTCGGTCAGCGAAACGAAGCCCAGCGGCACATTGCTGTTTCCGCCGACGCAGGCGCATTTCAACTCGCGCTTGTCGATGTAAACGGCCTTGAGTACGGACACGGCCCCGATGCCGCCGATGAACAGAGCCACCGGGATCGACAGCCACATCAGCGCGCCGGCGACCATCAGGACGCCTGCAAGCAGCTCCGCGAACGGATAGACATAGGAATACGGCACGAAGCGGCGAGCAAGGAGGTCGTAGTTCAGGAACATGGTTGAGAAGCTTTCAACGTCCTGAAGTTTCAGGAGCGCGAGAATGCACATGCTGAAGGCGATAAACCATTCTCCTGTCGCGATCGTGAGCAGCGAGCCAGCAGCGGCCCAGCTCGTCGCCAAAGCCAACAACGCAGCCACGGCAAAGACCGCGATCACGGGTCGGTAGCTGGTCGCATCCGGATCCTGAACAGGCTTGCCGAATTTGCGCCGCAGGTCGTCGTACCCGCCGACGCGGTTGCCTTCAATGAACGTCTGGGGGGTGCTTTTGACGTCGTGCTTCGCTTTGAAAGCGTCTGTCTCCTCTCGTGTTCTGAGCCAATGGTCCTCTACCTCGTACCCTTGGCGCTTCAGAAGGTCGACTGCCTTGAGGCCGTAGGGACAGGTATGACCCGGCATCACCATGCGGTAAATGGTCGCCTTCTTTGCCGATTGGGAAGCCATGACTGCCACCGTCTTTTCGCTATTTTGACGAGTCAAGTTGATCCCCTTCTTCCTGACGGGGACGGAATCGGCGTGCCTGCATCACAGCGCCCTTTTGGAACGACGGTCAATGGCTGGCGAATGGCTCGGTCGTGCCGTCGCGCCTTGCGAGTTCGACCGTGTAGGGCTGACTGCGACCGTCCGGCATCTCCATGCCAGGAGAGCCCATTGGCATGCCGGGAAGCACCAGGCCCAGCGCATCCGGCTTTTCTTCCAGCAAACGTTTGATATCGGACGCCGGCACGTGGCCCTCGATCGCGTAGCCGCCTAATTCGGCGGTGTGGCAGGAGCCCTTGCCATAAGGAATGCGCAACCGCTCTTTCACCGGACCAAGATCGTCCATGTCGTGTACTTCCACCGTGAAACCGGCCTCCCGCATGTGGTCGACCCACGAACCGCAGCATCCGCAGCTCGGGGTTTTGTGCACCACCATCAAGGGCAGTTCACTCGCGCTGGCAGGCACCTGGTCGATCTGCTGGACTGCTACAGACCCGACCTCCGGTACAGCCACGGCCTGGACGGCCGACGCCTCCTGGGCACATGCACCGAGGGCAGCGATGACAAGCATGCCTCCGGCACTTCGAGCAGCAAAACGCAGTTTCATGATTTCTCCGGTCTCAACGTTTGGTCTGGGAGGACCAGTGGATGTGGACGATACGCCAGCCCTCCGGCATTTGCCGGAGCACCATGGTTTCAGTGCTCAGCACGGTGAGGGGCTTGCCCTCGCGCTGGGTGTGCAGCTCGCTTTCACTGCCGACCCACGCGAGCCCGCCCGCCGCACGTGCACGCTTGCGCAACACCTGGCGATGCACGCCCTGGAGAAACTCCGCGTCGCTCGCGGCGTGGTGGCCCAAGTACTCTTCCCGGCTGCGCTCTGCGCCGCCGGACTCCAGGACGAGCACGTCGGGAGCCAGCAGTGCCTCTACGGTTTCCAGGTCACCCGACCCGAGCGCGTCATTGAAGCGCTCAACCACATCCATGGCAGCGATAGCCTCCGGTGATATGTCCGACTGGAGCGACTCAGCCGATGCGTGGTGGTGTGCGTGCGGCTGCGACGATTGTTGCGGCTGCGCCAAAGCGAAACCGGTGGTGCTTACGCCAACGCTCAGCAGCAGGTTCGTTGCGATCCGCTTCATTCGTGCGCTCCGTTGATCAGTGGTCATGGTCGTGGCCGTCATCGTTGGGCAGATCAACGGTGGGCTGGTGTTCGTGAGGGGAGCTTTCGTTGCGTTGCACGTCATGCTCCGGTGCCATCTCGTCATGGTGGTGATGACCTTCGGGGCTGCCAGAGTGACCAGCGTCGGCGTCGGCATGGTGGTCCCCGGACCCGTGGGCGTGGTCTGCCGTCTCTCCACCCCCATGTGAATGTCCATCACTGCTGGCGACAAGCGTCTGGTACTCGGCGGCACCCAGGGTCGGCAGCTCCCGCAGGAAGGCTGCCATGTTCCAGATGTACTCGTCGCCCATGCTTCCGCCCCAGGCCGGCATGCCGCTGGCCTTGATGCCGTGCTTGATGACCCAGAAGGCCTCCGCTGCAGCCACCTGGTGTTCGCTCAGGTTTGGCGGTGCCGGGTAAAGGCCCAGGCTCAACTCCGTTTCCGCCATCCCCGGCGCCAGATGACATCCTGCGCACATCGCGTCGTAGTTGCCCGATCCCTGCCGGATGCGCTCGGCGTCCATCAGGTCCGACGGTGGGTGCAAGCCCGCTGCCCGACGGGCAATCGAGCGCTTGCGGACGGTTTCAAGCACCGCGTGTACGGGCCGCGTGTGCTCGACGTCGGCCGCGACGTTGTACGTTCCGGACCAAACGAACCCGGCCGCCGCGCCCACGGCGACAAAGACAGCCGCAATACCTCCAAGCAGCCAGGGACGTCGTTGCATTCCTGAAGTCCTCATTTCAGAACCACGTGCGCAGGCCAATGACAAAACGCGTGTCATCTATGTCGTCGCCTCGCGCCCGTCGCAGGTCGGCCGTGCCACCGTAGGTTCGCTCATGCACGACACCGATGTAGGGTGCGAACTGGCGGGTGAACTCGTAACGCAGACGGAGGCCGGCCTCGGCTTTGCTCAGGCCGGAACCGATACCGCGGCTCGCGTCGTCCTTGCCCCAGAACTCGGCCTCGACCAGTGACTGCAGGATCAGCCGGTTGGTGAACAGCGTCTCGTATTCGGCCTCGACGCCGAGGCCCGTCTGACCGGATTCGCCCAGGTATGCGGTGGCCTCGATTTCGAACATGTACGGTGCCAGGCCAACCACACCCAGCGCAGCGAAGGTCTGCGACGGGTCGTCACCGAAGTCATGACGGATACCCACCACCGCATCCCACCAACGGGCGATCGCCCGCCCGTAGAGCACTTCGACATCGGCGGACTCGACGCTGCCGTCGATCGCCTCGCCCTCGCTGCGTACCCAGATGCGATTCAGGTCACCGCCGACCCAGCCGCTGCCGTCCCAAGCCAATGCGTCGCCCTCATCCGCGTCCCAGGTTTCCAGCCGGTTGGCCTGTGCGAACCACTGCACGCTGGTACCGTGCACGGGATGGCCCATCCCGACATCGGGAAATGCGGTTGCGCGATCAGCAGGGGTCACCGTTGGAATCGGTTCGAGCGGAGCGGCATCGGGAGGCAGGTCGCGACCGGCCGCGGCACCGTCCATCGGCATGTGATGGTCTGCGCCGTGCCCCATCGCGGCGTGATCGACCGCTTCGGCTGCGGGTGTGGTCTCCGGCGTGGGCCTGGCTGATGTTGCTGGCATCGCATGACCAGCATGCGGATCACTCTCTGTGTCCTGCGTTTCCGTCTTGGGTTCGGGCTTCGCCGGCGGGGCCGGCATGTGCATCTTCGAGTGATCCATCTGCTGTGCAAAGGCCGGCTCGGACACACCGGCCAGGGTTATTGCAATCGCAACGCCGAGTGTGCGCGCGGCCAAAGACATCGAAGTCATGGCCTTCATTCCCTCACCTCAACTTCGCGGAACATGCCCGCTTCCATGTGGTAGAGGAGGTGGCAGTGGTAAGCCCATCGTCCCAGCGCGTCGGCGCGTACGCGATAGCTGCGCCTGGTACCCGGTGGCATATCGATCGTGTGCTTGCGCACCTGGAACTGGCCTTGCTCGTCCTCAAGGTCGCTCCACAGGCCATGCAGATGGATCGGGTGGGTCATCATGGTGTCGTTGACGAGCACGATGCGCATACGCTCCCCGTAGTTCAGGCGCAGTGGCGCTGCGTCGGCGAACTTAATGCCGTCGAACGACCAGGCAAAGCGCTCCATATGACCCGTCAGATGCAGCTCGACCGTACGCCCGGGCTCGCGTCCGTCGGGATCGGGGAAGGTGCTTTTCAGATCCGAGTAGGTCAGCACGCGGCGACCGTTGTCGCGCAGGCCGATCCCGGGATCGTCGAGTTTGGGCGCTGGCGTCATGGTCTGCATGTCGACCAACGGATTGCCAGTTTCGCTGGCGGGGTGCTGCTGCATGCCTGCCCCGCCGTGGTCCATCCCGGCCATGGTGCCACCGGCCATCGCCGCCATGCCGTGGCCGGAGTGGTCCATCTCCGCCATTGAAGCGTTCGGCGTCGCGCCGACTCCATGGTCATGACCACCACCGCCCATTCCGCCGTGGCCCATGTCCTCCATGGTCAGACGCGGCACCGGATCGATGTCGGGGACCGGCGCGCGCAAGCCTTCGCGGGTCGCCAGCGTGCCGCTGACATACCCCGTACGCCCCATGTCCTGGGCGAAAATGGTGAATGCGTCCTGCCCGGACGGCTCGACGATGACGTCGAAGGTTTCCGCAGTGGCGATGCGGAACTCGTCAACCGAGACCGGGTGCACGTACTGGCCGTCCGCGGCGACCACGGTCATCTTCAAACCAGGGATGCGCACGTCGAAATAGGTCATGGCCGAGCCGTTGATGAATCGGAGGCGCACCTTCTCGCCAGAACGGAACAGTCCCGTCCAGTTGCCCAGCGACGTCGTGCCATTCATGAGGTAGGTGTAGGTGGTGGCATTGACATCCGCCAGATCCGTCGGCGTCATGCGCATGTGGCCCCACATGAGCCGGTCATCGATCGTGGCGGATAGGCCGTTGCGCCTTGCGTCTTGCAGAAAGTCGCCCACGGTCAGCTTGTTGAAGTTGTCGTAGTCGGACATCTTCTTCAGTCTGGCAAAGAGGTCCGTAGGATCCAGATCCGTCCAGTCGCTCAGCATGACCACGTAATCGCGGTCGTATGCGAAGGGTTCCGGTGCGAGTGGCTCGATGATCAGTGGGCCGTACAGGCCAGCCTGCTCCTGGAAGGCTGAGTGGCTGTGGTACCAGTAGGTGCCGCCTTGGCGCACCTCGAAACGGTAGTGATAGGTCTCGCCACGGCCGATGCCATCGAAGCTCAGCCCGGGCACCCCGTCCATGTTCGCGGGCAGCAGGATCCCGTGCCAGTGGATCGAGGTGTCGTGGCCGTGGATCGAACCATGGGGCAGCGCGTTGCTGACGCGCAGGTTCACCGTAGTGCCTTCGCGCCAGCGCAGCAAAGGCGCGGGAATCGAACCGTTGACTGTGATCGCCGGGCGGGTGCGCCCGGTGAAGTTCATCGGGGTCTCGCCGATCACCAGATCAAAATCCGTCCCGGCAAGTATGTTCGGGATACCTTCCGCCCGGACTGCCCAGCTGGCGCGGGGCCATGCCCCCAGCGCCGCAACTGCACCGCCAGCCACCAAGCCCTGCACAAAGCGGCGGCGCGAGGGCGCGGGCAAGCTGTCCGCGACCCGTCGGAAATAATCGGACGACATGAGAGACCTCCAGTGATTTATGAGTTCCGTCAGCGGTGCCGGGAACACGCGCACCACGGGCTTTGCTCTCCAGGGTCGAGGAGATCGATTCACGTCGCGCCAGGACCTGCCGACCGGGGTCGTGACACCGGTCTCCCAGGCCAATTTGCACTGGCCGCGATTCATCATCCGTCTTCGGGTTCAGGATCCGCCGAACCAATAACGTCGCACCATGGTGGAACTCGGGAATTCCGGCTGACGATACAAGCCGGCTGCTTTCCTGTAGATGGCCCGTTTATTACATTCGGGTCATGTTTCCGTCATCTCATGGAACCAGCAGCCACGAGGTCCCGGAGATGGCCACTGGTCAGGCGTCCATCACAACCGCCGCACCACGGCGACGCCGCCGCCGACCGGGCGCTGGAGACCGGCAGAGTCGACCACCTGGCTGATAAGCTGGCCACGGGCATCGACCACCACACCCACGGCGAAGCCGAGGACGCGCGGGCACTAACTCCCAGCGGGCCGCGGCCCATTGGCGACAGCAAGCGCCTGGAGAAGCTGACACCGTGGTTGGAACTGGTCACCACCGGTGAAGCGGCGGCCAGCCGCCTGCAGGAGGTGAACTTGCAGATCCCCCGTTCCGGTTGGAACAGGAAGCGCTCCACCCTGTCCTGCCCGGGTAGTCTCGGCACCTGTCCATGCCTGCGGCCCAGCCGCGCGAGCTCGGAGTGCGTCTGTTCTGAACACCGGAACGGACGCAGTTATGCATTCTTCTCGCGAAATGCATAATTATGCATACGTATGCGTATGGTATGGCCAAGCCCGGATCTGGCTGAATGCCATCACTCGGACGAGGTCTGCACGGGGAGACGCTTGGGGACCCAACAGCTCGCGCCCCACTCCGCCACCTCTGGGCGCAGCAGTCACGACCAACGATGACTATGCTCCTGCCGAGTCCCTTGTGTTCGAGGGCGCGCTCGCGTCGACCGCCATTCCGATCGCCTCTTCCGGGGTTAGGCCCAAGCGCGCTGTAAGGTGCAGGAACTCAATGACGTCGAGCCGGCGCGCTCCCGCTTCAATAGCGGAGAGGCGCTGTTGAGGCCACCCAAGCTCCGCAGACAGCGCGGTTTGAGTGAGCCCACCCTCCTCGCGTCGAGCTCGAAGTCGGTGGACAAGCCGTCTGTACTCGGCTGAATGGATCGTTTTGGTTGCCATTGTCGCGCCGGAGAAGTGCGACTCGAGAAGCTATGGCACAGGTACCGATTACATGAAATTCATGTAAGATCGGTCCGTCTGCCAGCTCCGCTGCTACCTCTACCGCCGGCGATGCAACATGGCCCTATATCTGGTGAATACCGCTGTTGAGATGACGCTCGAACTGTATGTCTCTCAAAACCTGGAGGAATCGCTGACCATCCAGTACGAACGCATCAAGGATCGAAAGGTGCGGGACACCTTCGTAAGACGCTTGGAAAAGCAGGTCGAAACTCTCCTAAAGGACAGTCTCGATTGGGACCTGAAGGAGCCCACCGAAGCCCAACTCAACTACGCCACCCTCGTGGCCAAGCAGCTCGGAATTTCCTTGCCAAGCGAAGCGCGAAAGTACCGATTCCACGCGGCGATGTTCTTGGAGACGTACGCGCCTCAGCTTCGGAAAGAATTCGAAGAGGCCCGGGAACCGCCGGCCCCGTCATCAGCACAAGCCGCGGAGCAGTTGGTCGCAGACAAGCTACGGAAGGAAGCGAACGACCCGAGTTCGTGAGACAACGGCTCGCCTTTAGCCAACCAGGCAGCAGCCGCTGTGCCCTTCACACCCTCGGTCTCAATGAGTGAGAACACTGATTGGATACTGAGTTACCACGACCTTTGGAGCGACCCCATGACAACGCCACACGAGCGCAGTCGCGCGTTGGTTTGGGCAGGCGCATTCTTCATAGAGATCGCTCGGGACGAGCGTCTACCAGTGGACGTCCGACAGCAGGCCGTTCGAATTGCCCGACACTTCCCCACCATTGAGCAGATCGGGCATCTCGCCGCTACTGTCACCTCCTCGACGTCGCCGTTCGGAATTGGCCTTGAGAACCCTAGCGCCAATCCTGAATGGGCAGGCGACAGTAAACATGGATCCCTTACCTCCCACACACGGCTCGGTTGGCCACGGGTGCCTCAGGAACGGAACCTGCCCCCACTGGGGAACGATGGCCCAGAGCGTACCCCTGATAATGTTCCCTAATCCCCACCTTTCAATTCTAGATCATCGATCATTGCCGTAAGCTTGTTCATCTGAAGCTTGTGGGATTTCTTGCGCTCCGCTTCCGCTCTCAATCTCTTCATCTCATCGCCTAGCCACTTGATCTTCCAGCTCAGTTCATCCTCTACGCTGAGCAATCGACCGGACTGAAGCTTGTAGCGTGAGCGTGGGTGCAGCGCTAGCCTCTCGACGCGTTGAATCAGGACCTCCAACGGCAACTGTAGGGAAATTCCCCCGCGATAAATTCGCCGCCAGAACACACGGTGCAAGCAATCAGCAACGCGCCGCCACTGGAGTCGAATCAATGGGGATTTTAGAGCTACCCGAGGAAACATGTCGTACGCGCACATCGCTGGAAGTGCGTGAGCCGGTGCCATACCAAGCACCTCACCGCGCCTGGCCAGGCAAAGCATTGCGATGAAGCCATCGAAACACCATGTGTTTCTCAATGCCAGCACAGTTCTCCTTTCAGGATTGTGATGGGAGAAGCTACCTTCTTTGTCGGGTTCGAGAAGAAGGATCTTGCGAATCCTTGGCGGCGCCTGCTCCAAGTACTGATTAAGTTGATGAATGGAGGGCGGCTGCTGTCGGAGCAACACGAGCAGGGGATTCTTGAGCCAGATTTCGAGATCAACTTCCCCGCTGGTTGCCCGCTTGATCTTCTCGATTGAGTCGCGGCGCGGCTTGTTGCCGTTGGTGCACCAGCGCCGGATCGTTCCATTCGCTTCAAGGTCGTCTTCGATCTCACCAGGGCGAAGCTGACACTTCACCTCCACAGCGTCCACATCCACCAGCTCGGGCGAAAGACCGAAGCTGTCGGCGATGGCGTAAAGGCAGACCTGACCGCGACACTGGTCGACCGCATGGTCATGGGCTTTCCAATACGCACCGTTCTGATCTTCGGCGTATGCCACGGCCATGCGTACATCCTCCGGCACAGTGCGGGTGAGCTTTGCTCCTTATGCCCCTGTCAAGGGCAAAGTCAAAGGAGATTGTGCCCTTTCCCATGAGCTGACGGCCAGCTAGGTTCCGAGAATGAGCCGGAACTACCCAGATCGAGCCGCCCCAGCGGGCACGCAAGATGAAACAACGGAGCTAGCCACGTTCCGCGAAGAGCTCACTCGAGTTCTGGGACCAGTGATTGGGGGCGCCAAGCTCGCCTCTGCTCTGGGGTACCGCACCACTGACGCGTTTGGAAAAGCGGCCAGAGGCAAGCGGCTCCCCATCCCTACATTTGAGATCGCCGGTCGTCGCGGCCGATATGCCATGACGCAGGACCTCGCGAACTGGCTCTGGGCGACACGCAACGCATCGGTAGACCAAGCCCACCCATAGCTCGAAATCCCTTCAAACCAGGAGGACTCATCGGCTAAGAAATAAGCAACCCGCCAATCGTGAAGCTCTTCCCGATCACCCAAAAAAAACGGGACCCCTGCAAGGGTCCCGCGGTGCTTACGAACTCACAGCCGTAGCGTCGCTTTTTTTGGGGTCCATGTCAACTGTTGCCTGCGTGCAGCACTCGACACTCACCAATGAAGGCTAACCCCATGAAAGATAGACACTTGACGCTCAATGAAGTGGCTACAAGTCTGAACGTGCGCCTGTCTCGACGTGAAGAGCAGCCGCGTCCGATTCACGCATCAGCCTCGATGACGGCACCCGATGGTCGCATTTTTCGCTGCCATATTTACACCAGCCCTCCAACTCGCGCGGTTCTGAGGTATCCGCTCGAGTCGGAATCCTTGCGCTGAACACTACGGCATCGTTCGCATTCGCGAGCGAGAGTCGCCAGTCCTGATCTGAGTGCCGGGGGTGATGTCTGCCCTTCGGGCTATCAATGCGCGTCCTGGCGGCGCGCTAAGGAGTTGATATGACTAGTGGAACGAGCGCTACCGCTGGCACCGAGACGCCGGTATCGCATGCCACCGATCCCGCCCTGCCCTATGAACCCCGCAAGTTGAGTCGAGGTGAGCGGAGCCGACGCGAAGTATTTGTTTTTTTCTCCTCACGGAACCGCCGTGTCGTCACCATCGCTGACGTCGTGAACGCTGCCGTTGGACTGAAGTTCGAGTTTGATCCCACTGTCCAGGCGTATGTTGAGCGGCCACGCCGCCTCCATCTGACAGCCAAACAACAGATCGACGTGTCATTTTGGTCCCGCAACTCTTCAGGCGAGGAGCGGTTCTGGCTCGTGATTCCTGAGACTGGAACCGTCGGCAGTACGAGCGGCACCGTAGCTATTCGCGACCGGGTCGAGCTCGATGGTGCAGCTGCTCGCGCCGGTATCCAGTTGCACTATCTCACCGAGGCACAGTTGTTGTCTGCCCGGGTATGGCTCTCCACGGCTTTCGAACTTCTTCCTCTGGTCTGGGAATATGATCGCCTTCCTACTCGCTCGCTCATTCGTAACCAGATCCGCGCGCGCCTGGTCAATGTCGAACGTGTCTCAATTTCCACGTTAATCAAGACGTTGGACTTTGCCCCGGGGAATATTCGCGCAGTCGTCGCGGGCATGATCCACGCCGGCGAGCTGCAATTGGTGGATTACCGACCGGGCGCCAGCGACGCGGTCGTGGAAGCTAAGCATGCGTAGCTTCTACCCGTGCTACTCCAAGGAGGCTCTTGCTACCTGGTACATGCCCAAGGAGGCGGATCTCGCCCAAGCGATCCGCCCTAGGTTCCGGAATGCGTGCGCGGCGCTGACTGCTGTGTTGACGGGTGATATGGGCATCACCCGCGCCGCGGCCGAACATGGACTGTGTCATAAGCGCCTGCGCAGCATGGTCCAACGCGCTCCGCAGATGGCCCAGGATGGCCAGCCCTACGGGTTCAGGGTGTGCGTGCCGTGGGGCACCTATCGGCGTGGCGATCATCAGGGCGATAGGGAGATGCCGCGCGAAGCTGGTCCGCATGCGATGGGTCAGCTCCTATTGGCGCGCCCGGAAATTGCGCTCTGGATCAGCGAGTTTGGGAGGCCTTTGCCGCCTGGCCGCCCTCCCAAGGCCTTTGATCGATTGCACTCCAAGATCGTTGCCGAACTAAAACGCTTGGAACTGCAAGACTTCTATCCCCTTAACCAGGCTGACCATGGGCGACGAGCACTCTTGCGTTTTATTCGCCAGCGCCGCATCGACCATGCAGAGGTAGTCGACCTCGACACCAACAGTAAGCCACCTTCAACCTTGTCGGAGGTGTTCAAAGGCCATCCTTTCTCACGCACGGAAATCGACGGACACCGCATCGACATTGAAGCGGTCCTTGGTGTCGCTTTACCCAACGGCGGGACCGTTAAACGTCCAATAACGTCGATGTGGTTGCTGGTAGAGATCGAGGTCGAGTCGCGCGCAATCGTTGGCTGGATCCTGCGAGTCGGTCGGGCGTATAACAATCTGGACCTGTCCTCCTGCATCTCAAAGTCCCTGCAGCCGTGGAAACGTCGGGATTTGACTATTCCCGGCTTGGAGTACGCACCAGGAGCAGGCTTGCCTTCAGGACTGCTCGGATCGAACTCATCATGGCGTTCACGCATCGTCGCTTTAGACAACGCAATGGCGCATTGGGCGTTCGACTTCGAGCAGGCGTTCTGCTTGGCTCGCGGCGGCATGCTTCTCTATGGTCGTGCGCACGAGCCCCGATCCAGGGCAGTCGTAGAGCAGCTATTCTCGCGACTGGAGCGCGGCGCGCTACGCGAGATCCCGGGAGGGTTCGAGCCCGCCAAGCGCCTTGGTGATAACAAGATCCGCATCAGCAACTTTGCGCCGAATGACCATCCGATCCAACTGCATGCTTTCGAAGAGCTGCTGGATGTGATCATCGCGAACTACAACGCGACGCCTCATACCGCGCTGGGTGACCTCAGTCCCCTGCAGTTCCTGCAGATGCAAGGACATAAGGCGTTCGCTTTCATGCCCGAAACCGCCGAAGAAGACGCCATTAACATGGGTAGCGTCCTAGTCTCATTGACGGTTCACGGCAACCGCAGCCAAGGAGTGATGCCGCACGTCAACTATATGTACGTGCGCTATCGCAGTCGGGATCTCGATAGCAAGTGGGAGCTGGTGGGCAAGAAGCTTTTGGCGCGGGTGTGTCGTCATGATCTTCGTTCATTCGTGCTGATGCGCTCAGCGACCACTCCACTTTGCGCAGTCAGGGCGGCCGCCCCGTGGGACCGGACCCCGCACGATGAAACTACACGCGCAATGATCATGCAGTGGTCAAAGCTCAGAAAGGACTTCTCGATTACAGGCGCGGATTGTGCAGTATCAGCCTACGTTGCCTTCCTTCGTACGCAGGCACCGTCCTCACAGCAGGCGATCGATCAACTCGCGCGCATGGAACAGCTTCACAACGGAGCACCGCCGAGCCCGCGGCCACCGAGAATCGATGCACCGATGAAAATTCCACCTGGTGGCTGGGTCAGCCTGGACGACGAAATCGATTATTAATCCGACAATTGCTTACGCGCCAAGCCACGCGCGGCGCCTGAGGAATACAAATGAATGATAACGAACATCCAATTTTCATTCCGAACGGTTACCAGATCAACACCAAGCCGACCGAGCATCTCGCGAACTTCATCCTTTCCAATATACGCCAGGGGCACCACGGCTGCTCGGTGTACGGAGGAGGTGGGCTTGGTAAGACGACAGCGCAGCAGTTCCTTACAGAGAATGCTGGGCGCTGGTTAATCAACAATAAGACGAAGCAGCAGATTGGCGTTGCAGCGCGAATGGTAATGCCAAGCGGCATTCGTCGCTCTGACCGGGCGTTTTGGATCGCCATGAACCAGCGCCTGAAACTCGTCAACTCCATCCGTATGGAATCCAGCCTTGGGCTTGAGCGCTTGGTTAACTTTATACGCACGCGCTGTGGACAGGCACGTCAGCGGCGCATGGTGCTGTTCATCGACAATGCGCAACGCATCACCGAAGCCGAGTATCAGTATCTCGAGGACCTTGATGGTTTGGTACTGGATGAAAACTTAAGTCTTTTCCTTGTGTTGGTTCGCCAAAGCGATTCCGAGGGTATCGACGTCGTTGACGACTGGCTCGAGCGTCCTTCCCACACCGTGCGTCGCTGGTTCATGGACACCGCACCGTTTCGACCATTGACGGGCATCGGGGAAATTACCCATGCCTTGAGCCGCTATGACCGCTCGGTCACTTGGCCAACGCCGGACATGCCATTCTCGCGGTACTTTGCGAAAGACGCCTTTGACCGCGGTTGGTGCCTGTCCAACGAGGCCCCGGTGATTTTTGATGGGATCAGGTCGCTGCGGAAGGAGTACAAGTTGCCCGAGACCGACGCGTGGCCAATGGCAACCTTCACCCTGGTCGTACACTCCTTACTGGCTGACATCGCCCGTGATAATTCGGACTTCAAAGGCTTCACGCAAGATCAGATCCGGCACGTTCTCCTGACCAGTGGCTATCTCCGTCTGGAGTTCGTCCGGGCCAGGATGCGCATGCCGGATATTCACGGCGAAGAAGTGGCCTGATGGGGTGGTCCGACATTATCAAGGGAGGTCCTTCCGTGCCGGCTCTTCTCGGAGCCGAGGTCGACCCCTACCCCTATATCTCTGGCTACGGATTGCTCCGTCGCCTGACACAGTTGGGTCGGTTGATGGGCGTCGAGTTGACGGCGATAGGAGTTCGCAACCGGGTGACCACGGACACGCTCCTGGCAACACAACGACCAGGTGCTCTGAGGAATAAGCTTCTTCACTCCTTGGGTCTACAGAAAACTCGCGTCGACGAATTCTGGTCACCGGAAGTTTGGAGCCCCCTGCGCACCGGATCGCTGCTTGAGCGTCATCCGCTTCTACTCCGAGATTGCCCGCTCTGCGCAACGCATGGTTATCACTGCGCGCTGTTTCAGCTACCTTTTATCGATTGCTGCCCGTGGCACAATGTCCCGCTTCGGAGTGATTGCCCTCAGTGCGGCGAACTTTCCCGGCCGCGATTTCACCAAGATCTCCGTTTGGGCCCGTGTAGGTGCGGGTACAACGCTTTCGATGCTCGGGTGGCCTCAGTAGAAATGTGGGAATTCCCAACTGCCGAGGCCGAGACGTGGGCTAGCCAATATTTGGAATGGGTCGCGGAAGAGCGCAAATGTCGGCTGTTGGTCGTCTCACCTCAGAGTACCGACTGGATGCGCGGATACGCTGCGCTGGTTCGCGACTCACCCGGGCTAGACAGAAATCTGGTCACAACGGAACCCGCACCCGAGATCGAATCGTTTTACGGTGATGGAGTTGATCCGCCTGAAAGGGAGTTTTGGGGCTGGAGTCTGCTCGGCGGGGAGCGCCTACTAACTTTTGCGCCACTCCCAGCCACGATGCACCAACCGCTTCTTCAGGCCACCCAAAATGCGGTGGCGGCTCTTCCGGCTGGCACATCCACTCCTATCGAACTCGCCACATTAAACGGCTTGGATGAAAAGCAAAGTCTCGACAAGAACATAACCAACCGCCCCCACTGCTTGATCGCTCCGCACGGGTTATCCAGCGACCCAAACACTTGGCTCAACTTGTCGGCCGTAGATCAGGTCGCAGCCTTCTTCTGTGGCGAGCTACTAGACAGAGTGATTTCAGCTTTAGTCTCGCACGACGACGACGGGTGTAGCCGCTCACTTCAAGCTGCCCGGTCTCGTGCATTGGACGGGGCAGCAGGCCGGCGTCACGTCGCAAAGGCCTTGGAAGTCATCCTTGTTCGGGCTTATACCCAAGGCCTGAGGATGGTTCTCAGCGCGATGTTGCCAGTCGGAAAAAAGCCATGCCGCGGGCCTTGGTACTTGCCTACGGCAGAGATCGTTCTCGAAAGCGACGAAATACGGATGGTGAAGGTGTGCTGGACGACGACACGACCACCAGCCTGCCGACGCTCAATGCCCATCTCCACACCAAGCTCATCCGCTGGGAAGGTTAAGGCTGGATCGAAGCCGACGGCAAAGCGCTCAAGAGCCCGGAACCGCTCGAAGCTCCCGCCTGGTAAAAGGCAGCGAAAGCAATAAGGGGTAGATAGTCGGCCGTTCAGAGAAAACACGGGTGATTTTCTGCGCCTCTCGTAATCTCGGGCGACTTATAGGCGACGAAAGCACCGACAACCCGCCCCGCCTATGCGCAATTACAACATCAAATCAAAGGGTTAGCGTCAGGGCGAATGCTTGTCGTCAATCACGTCCAGCCGGACGAAGCGGCTGATCTCATGCATGCGTTGGGCGGATGCACCGCCAACCTTGAAACGCGCGACGAACTCCACCACCGCGGTGCCGTCTCCGCCGTCTGCATGGCGCTTCACCTTGAGCCCGAGCCACTTCATGCCGGGCGTGTCATCCAGGTCGAGCGCGTCCGGACGGGTATCGGGATGCCAGGTGGCCAGCAGATAGTCGCGCAGGCCCAACACGTACGCGCTGTAGCGCGAACGCATCAGGGCCTCCGCGGTTTCGGCCGGCGCGCTTCCATCGTGACGCGGCTGGCAGCACGACGAATAGCTGGTGCCGGGATTGCAGGGACAGGACGGCGACATGGCAATGGCTCGACGGATTGATCGGGTATCCCGATAGCATGACGGCAATGGTCATGGATTTCGAAGTCCGTCCCCTCGCCCACCTGCTGCTGCACGTCGCGGTGCCGTTGGCCATCGCCCTGGTCTGGTTCCGGAAGCGCTGGTGGCAGGCCTGGCTGTGGATGCTTGCCGGGTGGCTGATTGACGTGGATCACCTGCTCGCCGATCCGGTCTATGCGCCGGGGCGATGCAGCATCGGCTTCCACCCGCTGCACACTTCCCCGGCGATCGCGGTCTATGCGCTGCTGTGCGTCCCCAGGCGCACGCGGCTGCTTGGGATCGGGCTGATGGTGCACATCGCGCTGGACTACATTGATTGCCTGATGATGTGAGTGCCGGGCGCCGCCCGCGGTGCCGGTATCACTCGCGACTTTGCGCGAACTCCGGGAACACCTCCTCCAGCGGCAGCTCATCCGGAAGGATGTAGAACACCCCGCCCTTCTGGAAGGTCGTGCTCATGACCGTCTCGTAGAAACCCGGTTCCACGTTGATGCAGCCGTGGGTCACGCGGTTGTCATCGGGCGACGGCGAGGCCAGGCGCTCGGGGCGACGTTCGGCAGGCACGCCCGTGGCCGTCGGATGGATGGAGACGGCAGAATCGTAATCGACCCACAGCACCCGCCCGGCGTCGATTGAAGGCCCATAGCCGCCAACAAAGCGTCCCGCGGGCGTGGTGCGGTCGCGACCCGGGATCTCGCGCAAGGCCAATCCGGCAATGCCGGGAGCTGTGTGGTCACCCACGGCCGAACCGAACAGTCCAGGCGCGGCGCCCCGCAGGCGGCCGTCGCCGCCGAAGACCAGCACCTGTGCGGCAGCCTTGTCGATGATGGCGAACGGGTAGCCATGGTTGTCGTCCGAGGCGACAACCCAGCCTGCGAGTTCGATGACCGTGTCGGATACGTCCTGGCCAGGCGGAAGCTGGTCGAAGGTGGCGTTGCGTTGCGCCAGCGCGTGACCGGGCAAGGTGACGCCAACGCCCGCACATGCCAGAGCCAGGGCCAGCGCGCCGGTACGGGCAAGATCAGCGAGGGGTCGGGACCTGGGTGGGGGAAGCTTTTTCACAGGGAAAGGATGCGGCGGTGCGGGCCGGCGGCCGGGAGGGCCACCGGCCCGGCTGGGTCAGGTCAACCGCGCGGGACGCGGGTCGGTGCTGTTTCCAGCTGCTGGATGCGGCTTTCCATCTGGTCCAGGCGCTGGTTGGCCCGCTGCGCGGACTGGTTTGCGGATTCGGCGCTCTGGGCCGCGTTCTGCACCCTCGAGTCAAGCTGGTCGAGGCGCGAATTGATCCCGGCAAATTCGTCGCTGTACGTGGCGCAGGCTCCCAGGCTTGCGGTGGCGACGATCGCCAGGCCGAGGTTGCGTGCCATCACGAGATGACGCTTGGTCAGTTTCATGGCGATCCTCCTTCAGGATGTGGGGGGTTCCGAATATAGCGGCCTTTCGGAGGGCAGCCGCCGACGCCCTTCAGCTCACGTTGAAACAGGACAAAGCCGGTGAGAAGCCGGTCACTGATCCTGCGCCCACTGGTCCGCGGTCACCAGCGACCAGGTCCCCCACTGGTCTTCCACGCCGTCCCCCGCAGTGGCGCCCACGCCGGAATCCGCGGCGTAGCGGTAAAGCGGCTGGCCGTTGTAGGTCACGTGCAGGCCGCCATCGGCCCGCGGCATGGTGGAAAGTTCACCCGCGACGCCGCCCTGCCCTGCAATCGGCTGGGAGGCTTCCGCCTGTACTGGCGGCCACGCGTTTTCGCATTCCGCATCGCACCGGCTGCCGTCCTCATTGCCTTCCAGCACGTAGAGCGCCTGCCCGGCGGCGTCGACGAGGTGGGCAGGCTCGGTGTCGGACAGGGCGACCAGCGGCCTGCGCTCGGCCTCGGCGGGCGTGGGCGGCGTTCCGGCCGGCGGATCGGTGCGCTCGTCAATCCGTGCATCGGGGCCAGCCGTCATCGGATCCTGTTCGGGCTCCTGCTGGCAGGCGGCGAGCGCCAGGCCTGCTGCCAGTGCGATCGCGCCAATCGTGAAACGGGTCATGCAACTACCCTCCTCGGCCTCCAGTCTGGAGAACGAATTCAGGCATACCCGTGCGCGAGAGGATGTGAACGGACGCCGTCAGTTGCGCGAATCAGTTGCGCGACCAGAAAGTCCTCACCAGCGGCGCGGCTTCCTTCCACGGCACGCGCTTGGGGTGGCGCTCCCAGGCGCGGCGTACATGGGGTTCGATCTCGTGCCATGCGCGCCCCGGATAGACGTCACGGGCTTCCCGGGCATAGAGCGCGCAGAGCGGACGATGGTGTGACAGCAACGGCGTGGCCTGACTGGACATGACTGCCCTCCGGCGATTGCAACTGTCAGCCCCCTGCGGCTCCAGCATATCCCCGTTCAGCGGGCATTTCCACTTGAGTAAAAATCCAAAACTGTCAGATATTTAAAGTACATTCTTGTCTTTTTACTTTGACCGATTCCCCTGTGCCGCTTCCCTTTCCGCCCGCAATCGCTCCAGTTTTTCCCCCAGCCTGATCTCCATGCCCCGCTCCACCGGCTGGTAATACACGCGCTCACCCATCGCATCGGGAAACCCGGTCTGGCCGAGCGCGACGCCGCCTTCGGCGTCGTGGTCGTACTGGTAGCCACGCCCGTAGCCGAGGTTCTTCATCAGCCTGGTTGGCGCATTGCGGATGTGCATCGGGACCTCCTGGGTGCCGTACTTGCGCACGTCGGCCTGGGCCTGGCCCCAGGCCTTGTATGCGGCGTTGGATTTGGCGGTGCTGGCCAGGTAGATCGCCACCTGGGCCAGCGCCAGCTCGCCTTCCGGGCTGCCGAGCCGGTCGTAGGCGTCCCAGGCATCGATCGACATCTGCAGCGCGCGCGGATCGGCCAGGCCCACGTCCTCCACCGCCATGCGGGTCAGCCGCCTGGCCAGGTAGCCGGGGTCGGCGCCGCCGTCGAGCATCCGCGCCAGCCAGTACAGGGCGGCGTCGGGGTTGGAGCTGCGCACGCATTTATGCAGCGCCGACATCTGGTCGTAGAACTGCTCCCCGCCCTTGTCGAAGCGGCGGGTGCGGTCGGCCAGCACCTGTTCGAGCACCTCGTCGGTGACGGTGCCGCCCTGCCCGGCCTCCACTCCTTCGGCGACTTCGGCGGCGATCTCCAGCAGGGTCAGCCCGCGCCGCACGTCGCCGTCGGCGGCGGTGGCGATGAGCTGCAGCTGCGACTCGCCGATCTGGAGCCCGCGGCCGCCGAGCCCGCGCGTTTCATCTTCCAGCGCACGCTCCAATGCCTGGCGGATGTCGTCGGCCGACACCGCTTCCATCACGTGCACGCGGCAGCGCGAGAGCAGCGCGGAGTTCAGTTCGAACGAGGGGTTCTCGGTGGTGGCGCCGACGAACAGGATCGTGCCGCGCTCGATGTGCGGCAGGAACGCGTCCTGCTGCGCCTTGTTGAACCGGTGCACCTCGTCCACGAACAGCACCGTGCGACGCCCGCCGGCGAAGGTCTGCTCGGCCTCGGCCAGCACCTTGCGCACCTCCGGCAGGCCGGACAGCACCGCCGACACCGCGCGGAACTCGGCGTCGGCATAGCGGGCCAGCAGCAGGGCGAGCGTGGTCTTGCCGCAGCCGGGCGGCCCCCACAGGATCATGGAGTGCACCTGGCCGGCCTGGATCGAACGCCGCAGCACGGAATCGGGCGCAAGCAGCCGCCGCTGCCCGACCATCTCGTCCAGGCTGGCCGGACGCATGCGCTCGGCCAGCGGCCGCATGGCCTGGCTGGGGGAACCCAGCAGGTCGCCGCCGGGAGGCGGCACGGGGGAACGACCGGGGGACACGGGGCTGTGGCTCGGCTGCAATCGGGCCGGCCAAGATAGCAAGTCGCCGGGCCCGTTCGCGAACGTTCCCGGGGGACTTGCATGCCGCCCGCGTTACTTCAGCGCGGTCACCTGTTGGCCCAGGCGCTCGACGATGGCCTTGAGCTCATCGATGCTGCCCGCCTCACCGCTCGCCTCGATCTGGAAGCGGTTGGCCACCACGGCCGAGTACGTGCCGCGGTTGCGGCGCGAGTTCCATTCCTCGTTGATCAGCTGGCCGTCGCGGGTATAGGTGCGCTCGAAACCGTCGTCGGTTTCCCGGCTCTCCTCCACGCCGAAGGCGCCGGCCATGGCCATCATCCCGGACACGGCCGCCATGTCCCTGATTTCGACGCTGATCCGGCCCGAACCATCCTCCGCGGCGTAGTCGGCGCTGGCCTCGCTCATCTGCATGCCCATGGCACCGCTGCGGCTGGCCGAGATCGAACTGCGGCGCAGGTCGCCCAGGGCCTCGGGCAGCAGCGCCCGCAGGGCGTCGGGCTCGGTCGCCTCGACGGGTTCGCCGTCCGCGCTGGCGGCGCCGGTCATTGCGCCCATCATCGCGCCCAGCGCCCTGCCCTCGGCCTGGGAGTCGCCGCTGGCCCGGGCCGCTTCGGCCTGGCGGCCGGCCTCCTCCATGCGCCTGCCCATTTCGGCAAGCTGGCCAAGCCGGCTGTCGCTGTCCACGCGCACGTTGCTGCTTCCCGACCCGCCGCTGCCACTGATCGCACCGGTGGCAAGCGCCCCCACGCCGGTGATGCCGCTGATGACCAGGCCGATGACGAGGCTCAGGACGATCGTGATGACCACGGTCACGGCGGTGTAGCCGAGGGATTTTTCCGGCGGGCACTTCATGGTGTGCGGCAGCCCCAGGTACAGCAGGTAGATGCTGTAGATGCCGCCCGCCAGCGGCACCAGCCAGCCCAGCCAGGGCAGGATCACCGCAATCCCGGCCACCCACGCCGCCGTCCAGGCGTAACCGACCGCCTTGAGCGCCTGCACCTGGTTTTTCTCACCGGCGAAGGTCGGCGCCAGCGCGTTGACGATCAGTGCCACCACGTACAGCACCACCAGGCCGAGCACGTAGCCCAGCACCATTCCAATCAGGCCGGCGAAGATCGGCGTGGTGACCGATACGCCGAACATGCCGTGGCCGATCAGGCTGCCCTTGATGAACCCGAACACCGCCGGGATGGCCGCCAGCCACATGATGTAGCCGGTATACAGCCCGGCAACGGTGGCCGGCTCGGCGGCGATGACGGGCCACTCGCTGCGCGGCGAGGTGAGGATCGACTTGACGCGTTCGACTATTCCGGTGGTGTTGGCGCCGCCGGCGGACGGCACCTGGGGTTGGGGTTGCATGGTGGCTTCGCTTCCATTCGGGAGGATTCACACCATGTATACGACGAACCGGCGTTTAGACGGACAGCCCCGGCGGAATCAGTAGTCGCCGACCACGTCCACGCCGGCCGGCGGGTCGAACTGGAACGTCTCCGCGCCGAAGGCCGGGTTCCTGGTCCAGGAAGAGAACTCCAGGGTGGTGCGCTGGCCGAGGCCATCGACCACCTCCATCTTCGACAGCCCATCGCCGTTGAACCCGAGCCGGGCCTGCTGGAAGCCGGCCTCGCTGGACTCGCGCGGCGCGACCTCCAGCCATTCCAGGCCGTCGCCTCCGCCCGCTTCGCTGACCACGAAGTCGCGATCGAGCACCTCCGGATCGATCAGCGCCGCCAGCGGATTGTTCTGCTCTTCCTCGCCCTGCGCGCGCACGGTGACCTGCTCCAGATCGGGGTCGTACACCCACACCCGGCTGCCGTCGGCGATGATCAGCTGCCGATACGGCTTCTCGTACTCCCAGCGGAACAGGCGCGGCGCGGACAGCGCCACCTGGCCGCTGGAGGTTTCCCGCGCCTGGCCGGTGCCGTCGAACACCTGCTGCACGAATTCACCCTGCAGGCCCTGCAGCCCGCTGGTGAAGCGCTCCAGGCTCTCGCGCGCGTCCGCGGACGCGGTGCCGGCGAAGGCGCTGCCGGCAAGCAGGGCAAAGGCAAGGACGATGCGGTTCATGGACGGCTCCGTGGGGTCGGAATCTGATGGATGCAGTGTGCGAGACGCTGCCTGAATACGCACCTACACGCGCGCGCGGCGCGCCGGTGCGTTCAGCCGCCGGCCGCCTACTTGGGCGGCGGCGGCGCGATCACCGTGCGGTCGCCGTTGTGCTCGGGCGGGCTCACCACCCCGGCCGCTTCCATCGCCTCGACCAGGCGCGCGGCGCGGTTATAGCCGATCTTCAGCCGACGCTGCACGCCGGAAATGGAGGCGCGCCGGGTCTCGGTGACGATCTTCACTGCCTCGTCGTACAGCGGGTCGCTCTCATCGCCCCCGCCGCTGGCCTCGGGCAGGCCGGTGGCGCCCACCACCACGCCATCGCCCATGGTCTGCACCTCTTCCAGCACGCCTTCGATGTAGTCGGCGGTGCCGGACTTCTTCAGGTGATCGACCACGCGATGGACCTCCTCGTCGGAGACGAACGCGCCGTGCACGCGTTCGGGCAGCGCGGTGCCCGGCGGCAGGTAGAGCATGTCGCCGTTGCCGAGCAGGGTTTCGGCGCCGGACTGGTCAAGGATGGTGCGCGAGTCGATCTTGGAGCTGACCTGGAACGCGATGCGCGTGGGGATGTTGGCCTTGATCAGGCCGGTGATGACATCCACCGACGGCCGCTGCGTGGCCAGGATCAGGTGGATGCCGGCCGCCCGCGCCTTCTGGGCCAGGCGGGCAATCAGCTCCTCCACCTTCTTGCCGACGATCATCATCATGTCGGCGAACTCGTCGATGATCACGACGATGTACGGCAGCGGCTCCAGCGGCTCAGCCACGGCTTCGGATTCGGGGTCCGGCTTGAACAGCGGGTCCAGCAGCGGCTGGCCGCTGTCCTGCGCCTCCTTCACCTTCTTGTTGAAGCCGGCCAGGTTGCGCACGCCCACCGCGCTCATCAGCTTGTAGCGCCGCTCCATCTCGGCCACGCACCAGCGCAGGCCGTTGGCGGCTTCCTTCATGTCGGTGACCACCGGCGCCAGCAGGTGCGGGATGCCTTCGTAGACGCTGAGCTCGAGCATCTTCGGGTCGATCATCAACAGCCGCAGCTGTTCGGGCTTCGCCTTGAACAGCAGGCTCAGCACCATGGCATTGACGGCCACGGATTTGCCCGAGCCGGTGGTGCCGGCCACCAGCAGGTGCGGCATGCGCGCCAGGTCGGCGACCGTGGAGCGTCCGCCAATGTCCTTGCCCAGCGCCAGCGTCAGCGGGCTGGTGGCCTTGTCGTATTCCTTCGAGCGCAGCACCTCGCTCAGGTAGATCATCTCCCGGCGGGCATTGGGGATCTCCAGGCCAATGACCGACTTGCCGGGGATCACATCGACCACGCGCACCGATTTCACGCTCAGCCCGCGGGCGATGTCCTTGTCCAACGAACTGATCTGGCTGACCTTGATGCCCGGCGCGGGCTCCATTTCGAAGCGCGTGATCACCGGCCCGGGCTGGGCCTCCTTCACCTCGACCTCGATGCGGAAATCCTTGAGCTTGAACTCGATCTGCCGTGACAGGGTTTCCAGGGTGTCCGCGTCGTACCCTGTGGGCTGAGGCTTGGGCTCATCGAGCAGGGACAGCGGCGGCAGGCCGGAATCGCCGCCGCCAGTGCCGCTGAAGAGCGGGATCTGCTGCTCGCGCTTGGCCCGGTCGCTCTTCTCCACCAGCGTGGGCGCGGGCGGCTCGATCTTCACCGGCTCGCGGCGGGTGCGCTTCTCGGTTTCCGCCTTGCGCACTTCCACCCGTTCCTCGCGCAGGTCGCGGGCGCGCTTCCACTCACCGGCCTGCCGGCTGCTGCGGCGCATGAGGTCGGGCAGCTTCAAGACCCAGCCGCCAATGCGGTCCATCACCGCCAGCCAGGAAAGCCCGGTGGCCAGGGTGATCGAGCCCAGCAGCAACGCCAGCAGGAACAGGTTGCCCCCGACCGATCCGAAGGCCGCATGCAGCGAATTGCCCACCAGCCGGCCGAGGATCCCGCCCCCGCCCTCGGGCAGGCCGGCCACCGCCGGCAGGCGCAGCGCCAGCAGCCCGGTCGCGCCGATGAGGAAACCGAAGATGCCCACCAGGCGCAGCGCGGGTTCCAGATCGGCCTTCCCGTCCCCATCCTTGTCCATGCCGAACAGCGCGATCCAGGCGATCGCGCCCAGCATCAGCGGCAGCAGGTAGGCTACGTACCCGGTGAGGCCCAGCAGCACATCGGCGATCCACGCGCCCACCGGTCCGCCCACGTTGTTGAGCGGCGCGGTCACGGCGCCAGGCTGGGAGAACCAGCCGGGGTCGGTCGGCGAGTGGGTGACCAGGCTGGCGAACAGATACACCAGCAGGGGCGCGATCACGATCAGCGCAATGTCCCGCCACAGCCGCTGCCGGCGGGGATTGGCCCCGCCGCTGCCCGCTGCCACGCGGCCCGCGCTGCGCCGCCGCTTGCCGGGTTCAGGAATCGCTTTCGCCACCGTGCCCTTTACCTTAAAAATGCCGCCTAGGCGGTTGATCGTAAATCAATAATCCCCAAGGCGCGACTGCGGCACCCGGTACTCAATGGTCGTGCAGGCCCTGCAGGGCCGGATGCACCAGCCTGCCGCCTTCCAGGTTGATCCCCCGCACCAGGGCCGGGTTGTCACGCCAATCACCCGACGCCAGCGCATCCACCCAGGGCGCAATCGCGGCGCAGATCGCCTGTGAAGCAGTCTGCGGCACCGATGCCGGCATGTTGGTCACGCAGAAGTGGGTCACGCCCTCTACCACGAACGTCGGCGCGTCCCAGGTGGTCGGCCGCGATGTCTCGAAGCAACCGCCCTGGTCGATGGAAATGTCGATCGCCGCGCTGCCGTCCTCCATGGACCGGAGCATTTCGCGGGTCAGCACGTTGGGGGCCCTGGCGCCCGGGATCAGCACCGCGCCCACCACCAGGTCCGCGCCCTCCACCTCGCGTGCCACAAGGTCCTGGTACGGATACAGCGCGGTGACGTTGTGGCCCAGGCCCATCAGCGCGTCCATCCGCGCCTGGCGCTTTTCAAACACCACCACGTTGGCCCCCACCGCGGCCAGCAGGGCAGCCGCCGAGCCGCCTGCCTGGCCGCCGCCGAACACCACGGCCTTGCCCCGGCCCGTGGAAGGCAGCCCGCCGATCAGCCGGCCCTTGCCGCCGTTGGGCGCGTGCAGCAGCGTTGCCCCGACCTGGGCCGCGACCCGCCCGGCGATCACTGACATCGGTGCAAGCAGGGGCAGCGCGCCATCCTCCAGCTCCACCGTCTCGAAACCGATGGCGGTCAGGCCGATGTCCAGCAACTGCCGGGCGAGCTCCGGGCCAGCCGCCAGGTGCAGGTAGCAGAACAGCAGGTGGTCGCTGCGCAACAGGGCGATCTCTTCACCCAGCGGCTCCTTGACCTTGACGATCAGCTGGCCCTTCTCATAGAGCGCTGCCGCGTCGGGCGCGATGCGCACGCCCAGCCGCTCATAGGCTTCATCAGGGTGGCCGGCGCGGATGCCGGCATCGTGCTCAAGCCAGACTTCGTGCCCCGCATTGACCAGGTCGCCCGCAGCGCCCGGCACCAGGGCGACGCGCCCTTCCGCAGTCTTTGTTTCCCGGGGAACGCCGATTCGCATGCCTGATCTCCCCGCAGCGGATGCGGCCGGGAACCTGCAGCGCAGGCCGCCCAATGGGGACGCTGTGTCGCGCTGGCAGCGCGCTTCGCGCCTTGTTTTGGGCGGATGCCGCCTCCAAGCTATACGGCCCGAAAGGTCTTCTTTTTGCTGCCGCGAGTATACATGTGAGTACCCCCAAGCATTGCCGCCTGTTGATCCTCGGTTCCGGCCCTGCCGGTTGGACCGCCGCCGTTTACGCCGCCCGCGCCAACCTCAAGCCGGTGGTGGTGACGGGGCTGCAGATGGGCGGCCAGCTGATGACGACCACCGAGGTCGACAACTGGCCCGGCGACGCCCATGGCCTGATGGGCCCGGACCTGATGGCGCGCATGCAGGCGCACGCCGAGCGCTTTGAAACCGAGACCGTGTTCGACCACATCCATACCGCCGACCTGTCGCAGCGGCCATTCCGGCTCAAGGGCGACAACGGCGAGTACACCGCCGATGCGCTGATCATCGCCACCGGCGCCACCGCCAAGTACCTGGGCCTGGAATCGGAGGAGAAGTACAAGGGCCGCGGCGTGTCCGCCTGCGCCACCTGCGACGGCTTCTTCTACAAGGACAAGGAAGTCGCGGTGGTGGGCGGCGGCAACACCGCCGTGGAAGAGGCGCTGTACCTCTCCAACCTTGCCAGCAAGGTGTACCTGGTGCACCGGCGCGACACGCTGCGCGCCGAGAAGATCATGCAGGACAAGCTGTTTGCCAAGGTGGAGGCCGGCAAGATCGTGCCGGTCTGGAACCACGTGGTCGACGAGGTGCTGGGCGACGAAGCCGGCGTGACCGGCCTGCGCGTGAAATCGGTGGAAGACGAGAGCACCCGCGAGATCCCGGTGCACGGCTTCTTCGTGGCCATCGGCCACACCCCCAACACCGGCCTGTTCGAGGGCCAGCTGGCGATGAACGACGGCTACATCGAGATCCGCTCCGGCCTGTCCGGCAACGCCACCGCGACCTCGGTGCCGGGCGTGTTCGCCGCCGGCGACGTGGCCGACCAGCATTACCGCCAGGCGATCACCTCCGCCGGGTTCGGCTGCATGGCCGCGCTGGATGCCGAGAAGTTCCTCGACAAGGGCGAGTGACTGCGCTGACGGGCTGCCCCACGGCAGCCCGTGTGGTTGCGGGCGTCCGGATCGCATGAGCTACAGCAGCCCTGAAGCGCGCGCATGCTGACCATCCGCACCCTGGATTCGCTCACCCGGATACCCGTGAGCGCGTGGGACGGGTTGCACGACGGGACCAATCCGTTTGTCGCCCATGCCTTCCTGGAGGGGCTTGAGCGGTACGGCTGCCTGCGCGCCGAATGGGGCTGGACCCCGCACCACCTCACCCTGTGGGAGGGGGATGCACTGGTGGCGGCCGCTCCCGGCTACCTGAAGACGAACTCGCACGGCGAGTTCGTCTTCGACCATGCGTGGGCCCATGCCTATGCCCAATATGGACAGGCTTACTTCCCCAAGCTGCTGGCCGCGGCCCCGTATTCCCCGGTCACCGGCCCCCGGCTGCTGGGTGCGGAACGCTACCGGCCCGCCCTGCTGCGCGCCATGGTGGACGCCGCGGGGCAGCGCGGTCTGTCCTCGGCCCACGTCAACTTCCACACTGCCGCCGAGGACGCGGCCTTCGGCCCGGAGTGGATGCAGCGCATCGACGTGCAGTACCACTGGCGCAACACGGTCGGCTGGAGGGATTTCGACGGTTTCCTCGCCGACCTGGACCGCAGGCGGCGCAAGAACATCCGCCAGGAGCGGGTCCGGGTGGCGCGCGCCGGGGTCGGCTTCCGCATCCTCCACGGCGACGAGGCGGGCGACGCGGAGCTGGCGGCGATGCACGGGTTCTACCTGACCACCTTCGCCGAGTACGGCAACTCCCCTGCCCTCACCCTGGAATTCCTGCAGCACCTTGCGCGAACGATGCCCCGGGCACTGGTGATCGTCCTGGCCGAACTGGAGGGCGAGCCCATTGCCGGCGCGCTGTGCCTGCGCGGCGCAGACACCCTCTACGGGCGCTACTGGGGCGCCAGCGTCGAGCTGCCCGGCCTTCATTTCGAGACCTGCTACTACCAGGGCATCGAGTACTGCCTGCGCGAGGGCCTGGGCGCGTTCGAACCTGGCGCGCAGGGCGAGCACAAGATCGCCCGCGGCTTCCTCCCCACCTGGGTGCGCAGCCGCCACTGGGTCGCCGACCCGGCCTTTGCCCAGGCGCTGCGCCGCTGGTGTGCCGAAGAATCCGCTTCGGTCCGCAGCTGGAAGGCCATGCTCGACGCGAGGTCGCCGTTCCGGCCCCGGGGACCGGATTAGAATCGGCGGATGCACTTCCGCCCGCCCCTGCTGCCGGCCGATCCTGCAGCGCCGTTCCCGCCCGCGGGGAGCGCACTGCGCGAGCCGGACGGGCTGCTGGCAATCGGCGGTGACCTCTCCCCCACCCGCCTGCTCAATGCCTACCGGAACGGCATCTTTCCCTGGTACTCGCAGGGCCAGCCGATCCTCTGGTGGTCGCCGGATCCGCGGATGGTGTTCCGCACCGACGGCGTGCGGCTGTCTTCCCGGTTCCGCCGCACCCTGCGCCGCAGCGGCTGGGAGCTGCGGGCCGACACCGCGTTCGCCCAGGTGATCGACGCCTGCGCGCGCGCGCCGCGGCGCGGCCAGGAAGGCACCTGGATCACACCTCAGATGCGCGAGGCCTACCTGGAGCTGCACCGCCTCGGCCATGCCCACAGCGTGGAGGTCCATGACGGACCCGTTCTCGTCGGCGGCATTTACGGGGTTGCGGTCGGCCGCATGTTCTTTGGCGAAAGCATGTTCAGCGGCCGCTCCGGAGGTTCCAAGGCGGCGCTTGCCGGCCTGGCCCGGTTCCTCCACGGCCAGGGCTGGCCGCTGGTCGACGCCCAGGTGGAAAACGACCATCTGGTAAGGATGGGCGCTGAACGCTGGGACCGGCCCCGGTTCCTGCAGACGGTGGCGTCATTGGCCAGCGGGGCGGGGCTCCCCGGTTCCTGGGAGAGCCGGTTCGGCCGGGTCCCGGCCGCGGCGCTGGCGCCGCCCTCCCCTGCCGGCAGCTGAAGGCGTTTTTGCCACCTCCGGCGCCGCATGGCATAATGATCCGCTGTTTTCATGGCTGGCGCCTGCCAGCCGACAACCGAACAGGGACGCATGGCGAAAGACGACGTCATAGAATTTGAAGGCACCGTTTCCGAGACCCTCCCGAACACGATGTTCCGGGTCAAGCTCGAGAACGGGCATGAAATCATTGCCCACATCTCCGGGCGGATGCGCAAGCATTACATCCGCATCCTCACCGGCGACCGGGTCAAGGTGGAGATGACCCCCTACGACCTGACCAAGGGGCGGATCACCTACCGGATGAAGTAAGCGCGCAGCGCGCTCCCGGAAACGAAGAAGGCGGCCAATGGCCGCCTTCTCGCGTTTGTGGACCCGGGTTCAGTCCACCGAGGCCGGCAGGAGCTTTTCCGGCTCGGGCCAGGTCTCGATGACCAGGTCGTCGTCCTTGACGTCCACGCTGACCCGGCCACCGTCCGCCAGCTTGCCGAACAGCAGCTCGTCGGCCAGCGGCCGCTTGATGCGGTCCTGGATGATCCGCGCCATCGGGCGGGCGCCCATCTGCGGATCGAAGCCGTTGCGGGCCAGCCACTCGCGCGCCTCCGGCGTGGCGGTCACGGTGACATTCTTCTCCTGCAGCTGGCTCTCCAGCTCGATCAGGAACTTGTCCACCACCCGCAGGATGTGCTCCATCCCCAGCGCCTGGAACTGCACGATGGCATCCAGCCGGTTGCGGAACTCCGGCGTGAAGGCCTTGCGGATCGCCTCCATCGCGTCGGTGCTGTGATCCTGCTGGGTAAAGCCGATGCTCCGGCGCGAGGCCTGGGTGGCGCCCGCGTTCGTGGTCATCACCAGGATCACGTTGCGGAAGTTCGCCTCGCGGCCGTTGGTGTCGGTGAGCACGCCGCGGTCCATCACCTGCAACAGGACGTTGAAGATATCCGGATGGGCCTTCTCCACCTCGTCCAGCAGCAGCACGCAGTGCGGCGTCTTGACGATCTTCTCGGTCAGCAGGCCGCCCTGGTCGAAGCCCACGTAACCCGGGGGCGCGCCGATCAGGCGGCTCACCGAATGCGGCTCCATGTACTCGGACATGTCGAAGCGCACCAGCTCGATGCCCAGCTGCAGGGCCAGCTGCCGGGTGACCTCGGTCTTGCCCACGCCGGTGGGGCCGGCGAACAGGAAGCTGCCGATCGGCTTGTCCGGATTGCCCAGCCCCGAGCGCGACAGCTTGATCGCCGAGGTGAGCGTCTCGATCGCCGGGTCCTGCCCGAAGATCACCATCTTCAGGTTGCGCTCGAGGTGGCCCAGCACGTCCTTGTCCGAAGCGCTGACCTGCTTGGCCGGGATCCTGGCCATCTTGGCCACGATCGTCTCCACCTCTTCCACGTCGATGAGCTTCTTGCGGACGTCTTCCGGGAGCAGGCGCTGGCGCGCGCCCGCCTCGTCCATCACGTCGATGGCCTTGTCCGGCAGCAGCCGGTCGGCGATGTGCTTGACCGACAGATCCACCGCCGCCTGCAGGGCGTCGTCGGCGTAGGTCACCGAGTGATGCGCCTCGTAGCGCGGCTTCAGGCCGCGCAGGATCTCGAACGCTTCGCTCGTGGTCGGCTCCACCACGTCGATCTTCTGGAACCGGCGCGCCAGCGCCCGGTCCTTTTCGAAGATGCCGCGGTATTCCTGGAACGTCGTCGAGCCGATGCAGCGCAGCTCGCCCGATGCCAGCGCCGGCTTGATGAGGTTGGAGGCATCCATGGTGCCGCCCGAGGCCGAGCCGGCGCCGATGATGGTGTGGATTTCGTCGATGAAGAGGATCGCGCCATCGTGCTTGCGGATCGCCGTCAGCACGGCCTTCAGGCGCTTCTCGAAGTCGCCGCGGTACTTGGTACCCGCCACCAGCGCGCCCAGGTCAAGCGAATAGATGGTGGCGTCGGCCAGCACCTCGGGCACTTCGCCATCGACGATGCGCTTGGCCAGGCCCTCGGCGATGGCGGTCTTGCCCACGCCCGCCTCGCCCACGTACAGCGGGTTGTTCTTGCGCCGGCGGCACAGGATCTGGATGGTGCGCTCGATCTCCTCGGTGCGCCCCACCAGCGGGTCGATCTTGCCCTCGCGGGCCGCCGCGTTGAGGTCGGTCGCGAACTCGGCCAGCGCATCGCCCTTGGCTTCGCCGCCTTCCAGCGTGCCGCCGCCGGACTCCTCGTCCGCCGGCGCAGGCTCATCGTCGCCGGTCTTGGCGATGCCGTGCGAGAGGTAATTGACCACGTCCAGGCGGGTCACGTCCTGCTGGTTGAGGTAGTAGACCGCGTGCGAGTCCTTCTCGCCGAAGATCGCCACCAGCACGTTGGCGCCGGTCACTTCCTTCTTGCCCGAGGACTGCACGTGGTACACGGCGCGCTGGAGCACGCGCTGGAAGCCCAGCGTGGGCTGGGTGTCGCGGCCGTCATCGCCGTCGAGCTTGGAAACGGTGGTCAGGATCGCCTGCTCCAGGTCGGAGCGCAGACGGTTGAAGTCCGCGCCGCACGCCTTCAACACGGCTTCGGCGGACGGGTTGTCGATCAGCGACAGCAGCAGGTGCTCGACCGTCATGTACTCGTCGCGCGCCTCCCGGGCCCGCTTGTAGCACTGGCCGATGGTGTATTCGAGATCCTTGCTGAACATGGGGCTTTTGGCCTCCGAAAATAACTACTGCTGCCTTGGATGGGGGCTGCAATGGAGGTTTTCCATCGCCCTTCCCGTTTACGCCTTTTCCATGGTGCAGAGCAAGGGGTGCTGGTTCATGCGCGAGTAATCATTCACCTGCGCCACCTTGGACTCTGCCACCTCACGGCTGTAGACGCCGCACACCCCGCGTCCGCGGGTGTGTACGTGCAGCATGATCTGGGTTGCCCGCTCCACGTCGAGTGAAAAGAAGCGCACGAGCACTTCCACCACGAAATCCATCGGCGTGTAGTCGTCGTTCAGGATGATCACCGAGTACAGCGGCGGGCGCGCCACTTCCGGGCGGCCGGTCTGGACCGCGACGCCGTGGTCGCGCTCATGTTCGTTCTTGCGTGCCATGCGCTGGATTATACGGGCCGGCGGCATCCGCCACGTAGACGGCGAGGCGTCCGGCGGCCGACAATGGCGCGCCTGATCACCGACCCCGGAGCCGATGATGAGCTACCGCCAGGGACGTTTCTGGCAGCCCGATGTCACCGTCGCCACCCTGGCAATGGATGGCGACAGGCTGCTGTGCGTCGAGGAGCGGGTGGGCGGCAAGCTGGTGATCAACCAGCCTGCGGGCCACCTGGAGCCCGACGAGACCCTGGTGGACGCGGCCATCCGCGAAACCCTGGAGGAGACGGGCTGGACGGTGCGGCTCACCGCGTTCGTGGGCGCCTACCAGTGGAAGGCCGAAACCGGGCGCCATTACCTGCGCTTCGCCTTTGCCGGCGAGCCGGTCTGCCACGACCCGGGCCGCGACCTGGACGACGGCATCGTCCGTGCCCTGTGGCTGAGCCCGGCGGAACTGCAGGAGGCCGGCGCCCGGCACCGCAGTCCCCTGGTCTGGCGCACCGCTTCCGATTTCCTCGCCGGGCGCCGCTTTCCCCTGTCCATGCTGAACCAGTTGCCGGACGCCCCTTGAGGCTTTCCCGGGCTTGCCTGTGGCGGCAACCGGCCCCATCCCGATCCCAATGAGCACACCGCGCACCATCATCGGCCTCTCAGGCGGCGTCGACTCGTCGGTCGCCGCCCTGCTGCTGCGCGATGCCGGCGAGCCGCTGGCCGGGCTGTTCATGCAGAACTGGGCAGATGACGGCAGCGGCGACTGCCGGGCCGAGGACGATCGCCGCGATGCGGTCGCCGTCGCCGGCAGGCTTGGGCTGCCGATCCATTTCCGGGATTTCTCGGCCGAATACTGGCAGGACGTCTTCGAGCACTTCCTTTCCGAATACGCGGCCGGCCGCACGCCCAACCCGGACGTGCTCTGCAACCGCGAGGTCAAGTTCAAGCATTTCCTGGAAGCGGCCCGCGCCCTCGGCGCCGAGCGCATCGCCACCGGCCACTACGCGCGCATCGATCGCGCCGGTGGCCGCTGGCGGCTGCTGCGCGCGCGTGACGCGGCCAAGGACCAGAGCTATTTCCTGCACCAGCTGGGCCAGGAGCAGCTCGCGGCGACGCTGTTCCCGCTTGGCGGGCTGGAGAAGACCGACGTCCGGGCCAGGGCCCACGCCGCCGGCCTGGCGACAGCCGGCAAGAAGGACTCCACCGGCATCTGCTTCATTGGCGAGCGCGATTTCCGGGAATTCCTGGGCCGCTACCTCCCTGCCCGGCCTGGCGAGATCCGCACGCCCGGCGGCCAGGTGCTGGGCGAACATCCGGGGGTGTTCTATTTCACCCTGGGCCAGCGCGGCGGCCTGCAGCTGGGCGGGGTGCGCGGCTTCCCGCAGGCCCCCTGGTACGTGGTGGGCAAGGACGTGGGCGCCAACGTCCTGTTCGTGGACCAGGGCGGCGACAGCCCGTGGCTGATGTCCACCACCACCTGGACCGAACCGGCGCACTGGATTTCCGGCGCCCCGCCCGCGGGCGAATTCGAGTGCACCGCCCAGTCGCGCTACCGGCAGCGGTCCGAGCCCTGCCGGGTGCTGGTGGGCGACGACGGCTGCCTGGAAGTGACGTTCGAGCGCCCGCAGCGGGCGGTGACCCCCGGCCAGTCACTGGTGCTCTATGACGGCGACGCCTGCCTGGGCGGCGCCGTGATCGAAGCGACGGATGCGCCGCTTGATCGCGGGCGGGAGCGCCCAGCAGGTACCATTGGCGCCTTCCAGTCCGCCCCACGGAGCGCAACAGCCGGATGATGCAGGAACGTGTAATGGCCCTTGCCGGCCTGGCGCAGGCGCTCAAGCAGGTGCGCCGCATCGCCGAGACCGGGCAGGCCGACGCCGCGGTGCTGGCGACGGCGCTGGAAAGCGTCTTCCACACCGACGCCGCGTCCGTGGCCGACGTCTATGGCGGCGTCGAGGGCATTCGCCCCGGCCTGCGCCTGCTGCACGGCTACTTCAACAACCTGCCCGACGACGAGCAGCTGCCCAAGCTGGCCCTGGCCGTCCTGCAGCTGGAGCGACGCTTCATCAACGACGGCGAAATGGTGCACCGGGTGCAGCGGGGGATCACCGCCGCACGCAACGAGGCCCAGCGCGCCGGCAGCAGCACCCACCCCGAGGTGCTCTCCAGCCTGGGCACCCTGTACGCCGAGACGGTGAGCAACCTGCGGCCGCGGGTGATGGTGCAGGGCAATCCGCACTACCTGGGCCAGTCGGACATCGTGTCCGAGATCCGCGCCGTGCTGATGGCGGCGCTGCGCTCGGCGGTGCTGTGGCGGCAGATGGGCGGCAATTACCTGGATTTCCTCCTGCGCCGCAAGCAGCTGCTCGGGGCGGTGGAACGCCTGCTCGGCTGAGCGGTCCCGCGGATTAAAGTCGGCGCCGGGGGTGCCGATACCGGGAACGTAGCAACCGGCCGAGTAGCGTCCATGCATGCACGTATCCTGATCCACCTTGCCGCTCCACTGGCATTGACCTTCCTGCTGGCCGTGGCGTTCGCGCTCGGCTGGTCCACGCCCGTGCAGTGGGCGATCCTGCTGACCATGACCGCAAGCTGGCTGGGACTGGCCTATTGGCTGGTCCTGCGCGGAGGGCAACCCCCGGCGCAGCGGCGCGCCATGCAGGAGCAGGACCAGCTGCTGGCCGAGCTGCGGCAATACGTGGACGCCGAGATCGAGGGCTCGCAGCTTGAACTCGACCGCGCCCGGCACCTCGTGCAGGAAGCGGTGTCCGGCCTGGGCACCAGCTTTGAAACGATGAACCAGAAGTCCCGGCAGCAGGCGCAGGCGATGGCCCGCATCCTCGACCAGACGGGCGAAAGCAACGGCGGCAGCGGCTCGGACGTGGCCCGGTTTGCCCAGCATGCCAGCCAGCGGATGGAACAGCTGGTGGAGGCGCTGGAGCAGGTCAGCGGCCAGAGCGGCACCACCGTGGCCCACATCGACGAGATGGCCGGCCACCTGGACGGCATCTTCGCCCTGCTCGAGGACGTGAAGTCCATTGCCGACCAGACCAACCTGCTGGCGCTCAACGCCGCCATCGAGGCCGCGCGGGCCGGCGAGGCGGGCCGCGGCTTCGCGGTGGTGGCCGACGAGGTGCGCAACCTCTCCGAGCGCTCCACCGCGTTCAACGAACAGATCCGCAAGCTCGCCAACAGCTCGCGCGAATCCATCGACAAGGTGCGCGAGACCGTTTCCAACATGGCCTCGCGCGATCTCGACCGCTCACGCGAGGCGCGCGCGGAAGCCGCCGAGATGCTGCAGCAGGTGGCGGCCATCAACCACTCGCTGGGCGACGGCATGCGCGAGATCTCCTCGTGCGGCAAGGTCATCGACAGCACCGTCGCCGAGGCCGTGCGCGCACTGCAGTTCGAGGACATCACCACCCAGGCCCTGGGCGGCGTGAAAGCCCACCTGGACCGGCTGGCCACGATCAACCGCGAGGCGATCGACCTGCAGAACCTGCTGCGGCGCAACGGCGGCCTGTTCGACGACCAGATGGTGCGTTCGCTCAAGCAGCTGGGGACACGCCTGCGTGAGGAAAGCCGGACCTGGGAAAAGCCGCCGCACAAGCCGGTCACCCAGGAATCCATGGGCGCGGGCACCGTCGAGCTGTTCTGAGGCCCCCGCCCCACCCCGGCCCCGGCGTGCCCGGTAGACTGTGGGGCCGCTCCAACGGGTCCTCCCATGCCGGGCAGCCACTGCGAAGACGATCCGACGGCCCGGCGCGCGCGCCGGGATGACGCCGAGCCGCTCCGCGCGCTGGCCGGCCGCCTGTTCCTGGCTCACGAAGCACTGCGGCGCAGCGTGGCGCGCCAGTTGCACAACGGCCCCGGGCAGGCGCTGACGGCGGTCACCATGGCCGCGCATGCGGCCCTGCGCGAAGATGATGCCGCGCAGCGCGCTGCCGACCTGGAGGAAATCGCGGCCCAGGCCAAGGCGGCACTGGCCCAGGTGCGCCAGCTCTGCGGCCTGCTGCACCCGCCGCCGCTCGACGCCATCGGCCTGGAAGCCGCGCTGCGCTGGCATCTGGCGCAATTGCAGGATGATGCGCCCGTGGATCTTGTGCTGGAGGCCTCCGGGCTGCGGCAGCGGCCGGCGCCCGAGGTGGAGCAGGCCTGCTTCCGCATTGCCGAGGAAGCCATGGCCAACGCCTTCGCCCATGCCCGCGCACGGCGCATCGCCGTACACCTGCACGACATGGACGATGGCTTTGAGATGGAAGTCCGCGATGATGGACGCGGTTTTGCGGCGGACTCGACGGCTGGCCCTGGCCTGACCGAGATGGGCGAGCGGGCCCGGGCGATCGGGGCCCGCTTTTCGATCGATTCGGGCCGCGGCCAGGGCACCTGCGTCCGCGTGCGTGTCCCGGGCGCCGCCGCCCGCGGGCCCGCGGGCGGAGACGCCGCGTGAACGCGCCGCTGTCGCCCCCCGCCGATTCCGGAGGCGGCCCCACCCCGCGCCTGGGCGCGGGCAACCCGGACCTGGACGCGATGGTGCGCTCGGCCGTCGAGGATGGCAGCGAGCTGATGGTGCTGCACCTGGACATCGATCATTTCGCCGCCATCAACCAGAACATGGGCTACGAGGTCGGCGACAGCGCCCTGCAGGTCGTCGGACAGCGCCTGAAAAGCGCGGTCGGCGACGACGGGCGGGTCTGGCGCCACGGCAGCGACGAGTTCATCGTGGCGGTGAAGCTCGACCCGCAGGGGCTCTCCGCGAAGCAGTCGTCGGAAGGACTGAAAGCCCTGATCGAGCAGCCCGTCTCGATCCTGCCCTACACCTTCGCCTTGACTGCCAAGGTCGGGATCAGCCTGTGCCCGGACCATGCGATCACCGCCGACGCGCTGCTCCAGCTGGCCGAGTCCTCGCTGCTGCGCGCCTCGCGCCTCGCCGATGAGCCGGTACAGCTGCACCAGCAGGCAGAGATCCCACCCGCCACCGGCGAGCGCGCCATCCCGGCCCTGCTGGTGGACGCGCTGGGGACGGACCAGTTCCTGCTGCGCTACCAGCCCAAGATCAGCGCGCGCGACGGACGGGTGATCGGCATGGAAGCCCTGATCCGCTGGAACTCGCCGGAGCTGGGCGAGCTGGGCCCGGAACGGTTCATCCGCACCGCGGAGCGGCTTGGGGTGATCGTGCAGCTGGGCGAATGGATGATCGAGAGCGCAGTGGCGCAGGCGCGGGAATGGCGCGCCCAGGGATTCGACGACTTCTTCATTGGCGTCAACGTGTCCACCCTCCAGCTGCTGCAGCCCGCGTTCGTCGACCACCTGCTTTCGGCGATGCAGCACGCGGGCCTGCCGCCGGCCACGATCGTGCTCGAGATCAACGAGAGCGTTCTCAATACCGACATGCAGGCGGTGTTCCGCACCATCCGCGCCCTGCGGCGCGAAGGCATCGGCATGGTCCTGGACAACTTCGGCACCGGCGACGCCAGCCTGCGCAGCCTCGCGCGCTATCCGGCCGACATCTTGAAGATCGACCGCAGCTTCGTGACCTCCACCCTCACCGGCAGCCGTGAAACCGCAATCGTGCGCGCCATGATCGCCATGGCCCACCAGCTGGGAATGAAGGTGATTGCCAACGGCGTGGAAACCGAGGCCCAGCTCGGGTTCCTGCGCCGCACCGAGTGCGACTACTTCCAGGGGTTCCTGTTCGCCAAGGCGGTCCCGGCCGGGGAAGCAGGCCAGATCCTGCGCGAGCGCTACCTGCGGCCGGAGCTGTTCACCCAGACCCGCGACGACCGCACCCTGCTGCTGGTGGACGATGAGGAAAACGTGCTGAATTCGCTGGGGCGCCTGTTCCGGCGGGACGGCTACCGGGTGCTGAGCGCCTCGAGCGTGAACGATGCGCTGGCGCTGCTGGGCAACAACGAAGTCCAGGTGATTCTCTCGGACCAGCGGATGCCGGAAATGAGCGGGACCGATTTCCTGGCCCAGGTGAAGGTCCTCTATCCGGACACGATCCGGATGGTGCTCTCAGGGCACGCGGACCTGAAAACCGTGACCGAGGCGATCAACCGCGGCGCGATCTACCGCTTCCTCACCAAGCCCTGGGACGATCGCGAACTGCGCGACCACATCCGCGAGGCCTTCCGCACCTTCGAGGCACGCCGGGCGCGCGCCCCGGTGCCCTAGGCGTCGATTTCGTCACTGGCCTGCCGCACCGGCAGGGTGACCCGGAACGTGCTGCCCGCCCCTTCCTCGCTCTCGACCTCGATGCGGCCGTTGTGCTTGGCAACGATGCCATAGGAGATCGACAGGCCGAGCCCGGTGCCGGTTCCGGCCGGCTTGGTGGTGAAGAATGGATCGAACAGGCGCTGCAGGTTTTCCGGCGGGATGCCGTCGCCGGTGTCGGCGATCTCGATCCACACCTCGCCCCCCTCGTGGCCGGTGCTGACCGTGATCACCCCCTGCTCCCGGATGGCGCCGCCGGCGTTGAGCAGCAGGTTCATGAACACCTGGTTGAGCTCGGAATGCAGACACTCCACCATCGGCAGGCTGCCATAGCGCTTTTCCAGCCGCACCTTGTAGCGCAGCTCGTTCCAGACGATGTTGAGGATCGAATCAAGCGAGGCGTGCAGGTCGGTGAGGGTCCAGCGGCTCTCCGGGTCGGTGCGGGAGAAGTCCTTGAGGTCGCGCACGATCCGGGTCACCCGTTCCACCCCCTCGCGCGATTCGGTCATCAGCTGCGGCAGGTCGCGGATGATGAAATCGATGTCCAGCCGCTCGCGGGCCGCCGCGATCTCGGACTTCATCGCCGCCGGATCGGGCTTGGCGAGCGCGCGTTCGTAGACGTCAATCAGGGCGAACAGGTTCGCCAGGTATTCCTGCAGGCTGCCCAGGTTGGAATGGACGTAGCCGATGGGGTTGTTGATCTCGTGCGCCACCCCCGCCGCCAGCTGGCCGATGGACGCCAGCTTTTCCGACTCCAGCAGCGTCTCCTGGGCCTCGGTGAGGCGGACGTTGAGTTCCTCATGGCGCCGCAGGAGCTCCTTGTCGCCATCGCGCACGAGGCCGGGGTTCTGCAGCAGCAGGAGCAGGTGCCCGGCGTCGTCCAGCGCGTGCAGCCGCGCGGCCAGCATCCGCCCCTCCCCAAAGGGGACGTAATCGCTCCAGCGGCCGTGGTCGCGCAGGTGCGGCAGCGCGTGCGGGGGCACCAGGTCCTCGAGCCGGCGGTCCTCCTCGCTCCACAGCGGGTGGGAGCGGCACATGTCGCGCGCGGCCGGGTTGGCGTAGACGAAATGCCTGCCCCGGTAGACCAGTACCCCCTCCTGCAGGCGATGCAGGGCCGCTTCCAGCAAGCCCGCATCAAGCGTGGTGTCGGGGGTCGGGGCGGGATGGGTCATTCAGTCGGGCGGGAACCGGGGCCACGGGCATTCTACCCGCCGCGCCGGATCGGTCAGGCCACGGCGAGGTTGCGCGAGCTGCGCATGCGCTCCATGCCGCCGGAGGGATCGTACGAGGATGCGCTCTCGCTCCTGCCCAGGCAGCGCAGCGCCCAGTTCACTTCCCGGCGCCTGCGCGCCAGCAGCGCGCCGTTGGCGCGATTGAGTTCGGCCAGTTCCGCCACGCGGTCGGCCAGCCCCGGGTCGATGCCCTTTTCCAGTTCGCCCAGGGCATCGAGCTTGGCCCGGGTGGCGCGCATCAGCGCGTCGGCATCGCCGCCAATCAGCGCCTCGCGCTCGTCGGCCAGGGCCACGGCGAGCTGCTCGACGATGTCAGCCGGGCTGCTCATTTGCCGTAGAGCTGGGCATCCAGGTCGAGCATCCGGCCAGCAATGGCCTCGGCGTCGATCTTGTAACTGCCGGCGGCGATCGCCTCGCGCACCGCCTCCACCTTGGCCATGTCCATGGCGGGGTTGGCGGCGAGTTCGCGCTGCAGCGCCTGCAGGCCGGTGGCTTCACCGGTCAGGCGCAGGCTGTCGCCGGCTGCCGGCGCCTCAATCGCCTTCTCGCGGGCGTCGCCGGCGCGGGCCACCTGGCCACCCAGGGGGCCGGTGGCGCGGATGGCGGCAGGCGGCGGCATTCCGTCAACTTTATGGCTCATATCCAGATCCTGTTGCGGGGATCGCAAATGGGGTCAGTCCCGGTATCGGCCGGGGCTGCGGGAGCTTTAGGGGGAATCCCGGGCAAGGGTTCAGCGTCCCACGATGACGTCGCCCTGGGCGCTGACCACGCCCTGCACCACCCGCCTGGAAGACAGGTTCTCCACGCTCACGCGCTCGTTCTCGCCGCCATCGGCCAGGGCCCGGCCCGTCATCCGGACCTCAACCCCGCCCTGGCGCGAGACCAGCGAGATGGTATCACCGCGCCGGACCAGCCGCGCCGCCACCAGGTCGTTGCCGGTCAGCACGCTCCCGGCCATGAGCGTGCGCCGCGCCGCCCGCCCGACGGCCTGCGACGGGTCCGCCAGGGCCGCGCCGGCGATGCGCCCGGTGTCCCGCTCCTCGACGGTGAACATGTCGGCGGCGATCGTTTCTCCGGCGGCGACCCCGCGCGCGAGCACCAGCACCGGCTGGGTGCGGCGCTCGCGCACCGGGACGAACAGGCGCCAGCCATCCGGGCAGGCGACTTCGACCGTCCCGCCACCGGTCCGGGTGGCCTCCAGCGGCGAGGCGCAGCGCGGCATGCGCAGGGCCGGGTCCAGCGTGGCCTCGGCATCACTGCCCGCCGCCAGCGCGGACAGCGCCGCAGCGCGGATGGAATCCACCGGCTGGAAGCCGCCGGCGTGGCCGCTGGCGGCAGCAAGGGCCACGAGCCCCACGGCCAGGAGGGTGGACAGGCGAAGGATCAGCGACATGGCGCGCTCCGGACGGAACCTGCTCCCTCCCTGCAAGCGGCGTGCCGGACGGGTGCCGGCCGCGGATTCAAGTTCCCGTGCCGCCGGGCCGATATCGCCGGCATGTCCGACAACCTGCTCGACCGCATCGACCAGCGCACGCGCCTGGCCGGCCACAACCGCCTGGCCCTGCTGCTGTTCCGCCTGGGCGGCCGCCAGCTTTTTGGCGTCAACGTGTTCAAGGTGCGCGAAGTGCTGCGCCGGCCCGCGCTGTTCCAGGTGCCCGGGCTGGCCCGCGAGTTCGCAGGCGTCGCGGACGTGCGCGGGCGCAGCGTGCCGGTGCTCGACCTGGGGATGTCCATCCGGCATCCGGAGCGCGACGGCCACGGCGAGCCCGGCTACCTGGTGGTGACCGAGTTCAACCGCTCCGTGCAGGGCTTCCTGGTCAGCGAAGTCGACCGGATCGTCAACGTGGCGGTGGAAGAGATCCACCCGCCGCCGGAATCGGCCGCCGAGAAGAGCTACCTGACCGCCGTCACCCGGTACGGGGATGCGCTGATCCAGGTGCTGGACGTGGAAAGCGTCCTGGCCGACATTTCCCACGCGCGCATGGACGCCCGCCTCGACCCGGCCCTCGCCCTGCCGGCCGGCGCCCCGCCGATGCAGGTGCTGGTGGTGGATGATTCGCGGGTGGCGCGGCAGCAGATCCGCGGCGTGCTGGACCAGCTGGCCGTGGGCGTCACCCTGCTCTCCGACGGACGCCAGGCGCTCGACCACCTGCTCCAGCTCGATGCCGCCGGCGAGCGGCCCTCGCAGCGCTATGCGCTGGTGGTGTCCGACATCGAGATGCCGGCCATGGACGGCTACACCCTGACGACGGAAATCCGTCGCCATCCGGGCCTGGCCGACCTGTTCGTGCTGCTCCACACCTCGCTCTCGGGCGTGTTCAACACCTCCATGGTGCAGAGCGTGGGCGCCAACGCCTTCGTGGCGAAGTACAGCCCGCACGAGCTGGCCGAGCACGTGCTCGAGCGCCTGCAGGCCGTGGCGGGACAGGCCGGCGGCAGCGCCAGCCCGGCCCCACAAAGGGTGCAGCCCACCTCCTGACCGCGGCGAGTGGCACGCCGCTTGCACCCTTCTCCGTGCAAGGTCCACCGGAGGGTGCCATGTCCAATCCGATCTCGTCCTACCTGGGCTTCCAGGCCGACGCGCTGCCCCTGCGCGAGCAGCGGCTGAAGCTCATTGCCAGCAACCTGGCCAACGCCGACACCCCGGGCTACAAGGCGCGGGACATCGATTTCAACGCCGCCATGCAGGCGGCCACGCAGGCGCGGCAGGCGTCGTCGTCGCCCGAGCCGCCCGCCCGCCCCGACCACCTGCCGCTGGCCGGCGGCATCCAGGACTTCCACGTTGCGCGCGTCGCGGCCCAGCCGAGCCTGGACGGCAACACCGTCGATCCGGACGCCGAGCGTGCCGCCTACGGCCGCGCCGCCCTGGAATACCGCGCCTCGCTGAACTTCCTGGAATCCAAGGTGCGCACCCTCCTGACCGCCATCACGGGACAGTAAGACAATGAGCAACCTCCCCATCTTCGACATCGCCGGCTCCGCCATGCAGGCGCAGTCGGTGCGCCTGAGCACGCTGGCCAGCAACCTGGCCAACGCCGATTCCGTGGCCGGCTCGCCCGAGCAGGTGTACCGGCCGCTGGAGCCGGTGTTCCGCGCCGTTGCCAATGGCGCCGACCCCTCGCTGACCGGCGTGGAGGTCAGCGGCGTCGTGGAGCGCGACACGCCCCCCGTGCAGCGCTACGAACCCGGCCACCCGCTCGCCGACGAGCAGGGCTACGTGTACTCGCCCGACGTGGATCCGGTATCGCAGATGGTCAACCTCATCTCCGCCTCCCGCAATTACCAGGCCGGGGTGGAGATGCTCAATACCGCCAAGGAACTGGCCGTCGCCACCCTGAGCATGGGCCGCTGATGGCCCGGGAGCATTCGAAATGAGCACGATTTCCGGTGACATCGGCGGCGCGGGCGGGCTCGGGGCCGCGGCCAGCGTGGCCCTGGGCGGCACCAGGGACGAATCCCTGGGCCAGGCCGACTTCCTGCGCCTGATGACCGAACAGCTCAAGCACCAGGACCCGCTGGACCCGATGGAGAACAGCGCGTTCCTCGGCCAGCTGGCCCAGTTCTCCACGGTGCAGGGCATCCAGGACCTCAACGGCACCGTGAACGGCTTTTCGAGCCTGATGCAGTCCGACCAGCTGCTGCGCGGCACCGCCCTGATCGGCCGCGACGTGCTGGTTCCGTCCGACACCGTGGCGCTGGGCGAGGAAGGCGGTGCCGGCGGGATCGTCGCCGCGCCTGGCCCCGGGACGGTCGTGTTCCAGGTCTCCGACGCCAATGGCCAGCTGGTACGCGAAATCCATGCGGCGACCGATTCGGCGGGCGAAGTCGCCCTGGACTGGGACGGCCTGCACGCCTCGGGCGAGCGCCTGCCACCGGGCGGCTACACCGTCACTGCCCGCCACACCGGCCCCGATGGCGAGCGCACCGATCTGGGCACCTACGTCCGCAGCCAGGTGAAGAGCGTCTCGGTGGGGGGCGAAGGCCTTTACCTGGACCTCGAGGGCATCGGCACCGCGCCGATCAGCTACGTCCTGCGCGTGATCTGACCGCCCCGCAACGCAACCACCGCACAACCACGGAGTCCGACATGAGCTTCAACACCTCCCTGTCAGGGATCAACGCGGCCAACGCGAACCTCAACGTGACCGCCAACAACATCGCCAACGTCAACACCACCGGCTTCAAGGAGTCGCGGGCCGAATTCGCCGACCTGTTCTCCTACACCTCGTATGGCCTGGCCCGCAACGCCATCGGTTCGGGCGTAAAGCTGAGCAACGTGGCCCAGCAGTTCTCCCAGGGCAACATCGACCCCACCGGGCGCAGCCTGGACATGGCGATCGACGGCGAGGGTTTCTTCACCCTCAACAAGAACGGCTCGACCGTGTACTCGCGCGCGGGCAACTTCCAGACCGACGCCAACGGTTTCGTGGGCACGCCCGAGGGCGCGCGCCTGCAGGTCTATCCCCCGCGCGAGGGCGGCGAAGGCTTCGACGTCGGACGCACCACCGACCTGCAGCTGCTCACCACCGACAGCCCGCCCCGCCAGACCAGCCTGGTCAACCTGATGTTCACCCTGCCCGGCAACGCCAGCCCGATGCCGGTGGCGCCGTTCGACCCGCAGGATCCGAACAGCTACAACGCCTCGTCGGGCGGCGTGACGGTGTTCGATTCGCTCGGGGTGGGCCATGTGCAGACCTCGTACTTCGTCAAGACCGCCAATGCCAACGAGTGGGAAGTGCACAACTTCGTCGACGGCGAGCCCGCCGGCGACCCGGTGCTGCTCCAGTTCTCCGAAAGCGGCGCCCTGCTCTCCCCGGCCAATGGCCGCATCGCCATGGAACCGTTCACGCCGTCCACCGGCGCCGGCGTGCTGGACCTGAGCCTGGACCTCTCGGGCTCGACCCAGTACGGCGAGCGGTTCCAGCTGCGTGACACGCGCCAGGACGGCTATGCCGCCGGCAAGCTGGACGAGATCAGCATCTCCGCCGACGGCGTGGTGTTCGCCCGCTATTCCAACGGCGCCGACACCCCGCTGGGCCAGGTGGCGCTGTCCACGTTCGTCAATCCCCAGGGGCTGCAGTCGCAGGGCAACAACACCTGGGCCGAGACCCACACCTCCGGCGTGCCGCGGCGCGGCGCCCCCGACACCTCGGACTTCGGCCAGATCCAGTCCGGGGCGCTGGAGTCGTCCACCGTCGACCTGACCGAGCAGCTGGTGAACATGATCGTGGCCCAGCGCAACTTCCAGGCCAACGCGCAGATGATCTCCACCCAGGACCAGACCACCCAGACCGTCATCAACATCCGCTGACCATGGACAAGGCCCTCTACGTCGCCGCCACCGGTGCCCGCTCGACCCTGCAGGCGCAGGGCACGGTCTCGCACAACCTGGCCAACGCGGACACCGTCGGCTTCCGGGCGGCGCTCGCCAACACCCAGTCCTACCGGGTGCCGGGCGACGGCCACGGCTCGCGGATCGCTGCGCTGCACGTGGACCAGGGCTTCAATGCCAGCGTGGGCTCGCAGCGGGTCACCGGCAATCCGCTGGACGTCTCGCTGCACCCGGACCGCTGGCTGGCGGTGCAGGCGCCCGACGGAGGGGAGGCCTACACCCGGGCCGGCAACCTGTCGCTCACGCCCAACGGCCAGCTGGTGTCCGGCAGCGGCCAGCCGCTCATTGACCAGAACGGCATGCCGATGGCGGTCCCGCCCCACCAGTCGATGCAGATCGGCCAGGACGGCACGGTCTCGATCGTGCCCCTGGGCGAAGGGCCGGAGACGCTCGCCATCATCGGCCGCATCCGCGTGGTCGAGGCCCGGCCCGAGCAGCTTGCGCGCGGCCTGGACGGCCTGATGCGCGGCACCGATCCGCAGCAGCCGCTGCCGCAGGCGGCCGGTGATGTGATGAGCACCGGCTCGCTGGAAGGCAGCAACGTCGACGCCGCCGGCGCGCTGGTGCAGATGATCCAGCTGCAGCGGCAGTTCGAGATGCAGGTGAAGCTGATCCAGCGCGGCGACGACAACGCGCAGGCCGCCAACAGCGTGATGCGCCTGGGCGGCTGATCGCTGGCACGCGCATTGCATGAACCATCCTGAGGGCGCCGCGGCGCCGGTACCGAGGAACAGAGCATGAACCAGGCCCTTTGGGTCGCCAAGACCGGACTCGATGCGCAGCAGACGCGCATGTCGGTGGTGGCCAACAACCTTGCCAACACCAACACCACCGGCTTCAAGCGCGACCGCGCGAACTTCGAAGACCTGCTGTACCAGCAGCTGCGCCAGCCCGGCGGCGCCACCTCCGCACAGACCCAGCTTCCCTCCGGGCTGCAGCTGGGTACCGGCGTGCGCGTGGTGTCCACGGTGAAGGATTTCGAACAGGGCAACCCGCAGCAGACCGGGCGGGCCCTGGACGTGATGATCAACGGCCGCGGGTTCTTCGAGGTGCGCATGCCCGACGGCACGCCCGCCTACACCCGTGACGGCAGCTTCCAGATCAACGCCGAGGGCGAGATGGTGACGGCCAGCGGCTTCCCGGTCGAGCCCGGGATCCAGGTGCCGGAAGGCGCACAGTCGATGACCATCGGCCAGGACGGCACCGTCAGCGTGCAGATGGCCGGCCAGGCACAGGCGCTGGAAATCGGGATGCTGACCATCAGCGACTTCATCAACCCCGCCGGCCTGCAGGCGCGGGGCCAGAACCTGTACCTGGAAACCACCGCCTCCGGCCCGGCCCAGAACGGAACCCCCGGGCTGGCCGGCCTGGGCACGCTTGAGCAGGGCACGCTGGAAGGCAGCAACGTCAACGTGGTGGAGGAGCTGGTGGGAATGATCGAAACCCAGCGCGCCTACGAGATGAATGCCAAGGCCATCTCCACCACCGACTCCATGCTCGGCTACCTCAACAACAACGTCTGATCCACCGGAGCACACCGATGAGCCGCCATTCCCGCCATTCCCGCCGTCCCGCCGCCTGGCTTGCCTGCGCCCTGGCCGCCGCCGCGCTCCTGTCCGGCTGCGTGGCCTCGGGCGACGTGCGGCCGTACGCGCCGATGGCGCCGATCCAGCCCGTGGTGCAGGCCACGGCGCCGGCAACCCAGGGCGCGATCTACCGCGGCGGCGGCAACGGCCTGTCGCTGTTCGCCGACCGTCGCGCGCGCGACGTCGGCGACCTGCTGACCATCCAGCTGGTGGAGAACACCACCGCGCAGACCACCGCCACCACCCAGGTGGGCAAGGACAGCTCGATCGACATTGGTGGCCCGAACCTGTTCGGGGCGCCCGTGACGATCAGCGGCCGCGAGGTGCTGGGGGCCTCCGCCTCCGGGTCGCGCGACTTTGAAGGCAACGGGCGCAGCGCGCAGAGCAACCGGCTGCAGGGCAGCGTCACCGTGACCGTGGTCCAGCGCCTGCCCAACGGCAATCTGGTGGTCGAGGGCAGCAAGAACCTGCGCCTCAACCAGGGCGACGAGCTGGTGCAGGTTCAAGGCATCGTCCGGCCGGCCGATATCTCCACCGACAACACCGTCCCCTCCAGCCGCGTGGCCGATGCGCGCATCGTCTACGGCGGCCGCGGCGCCATCGCCCAGTCCAACGCGATGGGCTGGCTGGGGCGCTTCTTCAATTCCCGCCTGTATCCCTACTGAGGCCGCCGGCATGTCATCCATCCGTTCCACGCTGCGCCTGGCCGGCATTGCCGCGTTCGCCGCCTTGCTGGCGGTCGCCGCGCCGCTGCATGCCCAGGAACGCATCAAGGACCTGGCCAGCGTCGGCGGCGTGCGCGGCAACCAGCTGGTGGGCTACGGGCTGGTGGTGGGCCTGGATGGCAGCGGCGACCGCACCAGCCAGGCGCCGTTCACCGTGCAGAGCCTGCGCAACATGCTCAACGAACTGGGCGTCTCGATCCCCCCCAACGTCAATCCCCAGCTGCGCAACGTCGCGGCGGTGGCGATCCACGCCGAACTGCCTCCGTTTGCCAAGCCCGGGCAAACCATAGACGTCACCGTCTCCTCGGTGGCCAACGCGGTGTCGCTGCGTGGCGGCACCCTGCTGATGGCGCCCCTCAAGGGCGCCGACGGAGAAGTCTATGCGGTGGCCCAGGGCAGCCTGATCGTGGGCGGGTTCGGCGCCGAGGGGCGGGATGGTTCGCGGGTATCGGTGAACGTGCCCAGCGTGGGCCGCATTCCCAACGGGGCCATGGTGGAGCGCGAGGTGGGCGGCGGCTTCGGCGGCAATGGCGAGCTCACCCTCAACCTCAACCGCGCCGATTTCACCACCGTCTCGCGCATGGTGGCGGCGCTGGACGCGCGCTTCGGCCCGGGCACCGCCCGCGCCGTCGACGGCGTCACCGTGGCGGTGCGCGCGCCGTTCGATCCGGGCGCGCGCATCGGCTTCCTGGCCGAGGTGGAGAACGTGCAGCTCACTCCGGGCGCGGCGCCGGCCAAGGTGATCGTCAACTCCCGCACCGGCACCGTGGTGATCGGCTCCCAGGTCCGCGTGGCCCCGGCGGCGATCGCCCACGGGTCGCTCACCGTCACCATCACCGAAGGCTTCGACGTCAGCCAGCCCGCGCCATTCAACCGCGGCGGCGCCACCGTGGTGACGCCGCACTCGGGCATCGAGGCCAGCCAGGACGGGAGCCGCATGTTCAAGTTCCCCGGCGGGACCTCGCTGGACGAGATCGTCAACGCGGTCAACGCCGTGGGCGCTGCGCCGGGTGACCTGGTGGCGATCCTGGAAGCGCTCAAGCAGGCCGGGGCGCTGCGCGCGGAGCTCGAGGTGATCTGATGCGTCTTCCCGCCGGCCCGATCGAGCTGCATTCCGTCCAGCGGCCCGATGCCGCGCGCATCCAGCAGGCTGCGCGCGAATTCGAGGGGCTGTTCGCGCAGATGCTGATCAAGAGCATGCGCGACGCCAGCTTCGGGGATTCACTGTTCCCCGGCGAGAACCAGCTCTACCGCGACATGTACGACCAGCAGCTGGCCAAGTCGATGATTGATGGCCCGGGTCTGGGCCTGGCACAGGTGATCGCACGCCAGCTGGGCGCTTCCGAGCCTGGTCCCGCCCTGGATACGCGGCTGCCGGCAGCGGTGACCGCCCCCGGGCATATCCGCATGACTGCACCCGCGCCCGTGCCGGTTGCCGGCACTGCTGCCCCCGTGCAGGCCGAAGCGCCGTCGCCGGCGCAGTCGCCCATGGACCGCTTCATCGACCGCCTGATGGCACGCGCCCGTCCCGCGGCGCAGGCCGCGTCCCGTGCGGTGGAAGATGTGGCGGCACGGGCGCCGGCGGCGATCGATTCGGCGGTGCAGTTCGCCTCGAACCTGGACCCGCGCAGCCCGGAAGGGTTCGTGGCCAAGGTATGGCCGCACGCGCAGCGTGCCGCCCGTGAGCTGGGCGTGGATCCGCGCGCCCTGGTCGCGCAGGCGGCGCTTGAGACCGGCTGGGGCCGACGGATGATCCAGCGCGGCGACGGCGGCAGCGCCAACAACCTGTTCGGCATCAAGGCCACCGGCTGGAACGGCGAGCGCGCCAGCGCCAATACCCACGAGTACCGCGACGGCGTCCGTCGCAACGAACGCGCCGATTTCCGAGCCTATGCCTCGCCCGCCGAGAGCTTTGCCGACTACGTCCGCCTGCTCAAGCGCAGCCCGCGCTACGCCCAGGCACTGCAGGCCGGCAGCGACGTGCGCGGCTTCGCCCAGGCCCTGCAGCGCGCCGGCTACGCCACCGATCCGTCCTACGCCGACAAGATCACCGCCATCGCCAACGGCCCCACCCTGCGCAAGGCGCTGGGCCGCATCAGCCAGCTTGCCCAGGACGCGGGCCAGGCGGCGCACGCGCCGCGGCGCGCGGCGGTGCAGGTCGCGCGCTCCCTTGAAACCCTCCTGCCGGCCGGAGGCAGCCGATGAGCAACGTCCTTTCCACCGGCACCAGCGCGCTGCTGGCCTTCCAGCGTGCGCTGTCCACGGTCAGCCACAACGTCGCCAACCTAAATACGCCGGGCTACAGCCGCCAGCGCGTGGACTTTGCCGCCCGCAACCCCACCGATGTGGGCGTGGGCCATATCGGCCAGGGCACCAGGATCCAGGACATCAACCGGGTGGTCGACGAGCTGGCCAACGCCCGCCTGATCGACAGCGGCGGGGAGCTCGCACGCCTGGAGCAGCTGTCATCCCTGTCCAGCCGCGTCGACAGCCTGATGTCCGATCCCGCCACCGGGATCACCGGCGCATGGTCGGGGTTCTTTGATTCGGTCAGCGCACTGTCCGCCGATCCGTCCGCCTCCGCCCGGCGCCAGGACCTGCTTGGCCAGGCCAGCGCCCTCTCCGCCCGCTTCCAGCAGATCCAGGGCCAGTTCGACCAGCTCTCGCGCGAGGTCGACGGCGGCCTGCGCGCCGGGGCGGACGAGGTGAACCGCCTCGCCTCGGAGATTTCCGAACTCAACGCAAAAATCAGCGGCCGCAAGGCAGCGCCGGACCTGCTGGATCGCCGCGACCAGCTGGTGGGCGAACTGGTGGCGCTGACCGGCGGCTCAGCCGTGTCCCAGGATGGCACCAGCGTGAACGTGTTCACCGCCGGCGGCCAGGCGCTGGTGGTGGGCACGCAGGCATCGCGGCTGGGCGCCGTGGCCGATCCCTATCGCCCGGAGCGCACCCAGCTGGTGCTGGAGTCACCTGGGCAGGCCTCGCGCCTGGATGAGCGCGCGCTCGGCGGCCGCATTGGCGGCCTGCTCGAATTCCGCAGCCAGATCCTGGACCCGGCGCAGGGCGAACTGGGCCGGGTTGCGCTGGGCCTGGCCCATTCGTTCAACGAAGCGCACGCGCGCGGCATGGACCACCCCGGCGACATGGGCGGGGAATTCTTCCGCGCGCCCACGCCCAAGGTCAGCGCGCATGCCGGCAACACCGGCGGCGCCAACCTCTCTGCCGCCGCCAGCGACCCTGGTGCAATCACCGGGCGCGATGTGGTGCTCCAGTGGCGCGACGGCGCCTGGTCGGCCACGGATGCGACCAGTGGCGGCGAGCTGGCACTGACCGGCTCAGGCACCGCTGACGACCCCCTGCTCGTCGCGGGGGTGTCGATCACATTCGATGGCGCGCCCGCCAGCGGCGACCGCTTCCTGGTGCAGCCCACCGCGCACGCTGCCGGCGTGCTGGACGTGGCCATCTCGGATCCCGCGCGGATTGCCGCGGCCGCGCCCATGCGCGTGGAGGCGGACCTTGGCAACGTCGGCTCCGGCAAGCCCGGCGCAGTCACTGCCGCCGATCCGGACAATCCGATGCCGGCCCACCCCGCCACCATCGAATTCATCGACGGCGACCAGTACACCGTCGACGGCGCGGGCCCCTACCCCTACGTGCCCGGCGAAACCATCCACGCCAACGGCTGGAGCTTCACGCTGGATGGCGCGCCGGGGCCCGGCGACCGGTTCGGGATCGGGCCCACCGGTGCAGGCTCGAGCGACAACGGCAACGCACTGCTGCTCGCGGCCGTGGACGACCTGCGTGGCCTGGATGGCGGCAGCCAGAGCCTCAACGGCGCGATCGCCGGCCTGACCACGTCGGTTGGCTCTGCCGCGCGCCAGGCCGGCTACGCCGCCGAGGCACAGGGCGTGCTGCATACCCAGGCCCAGGCAGCGCGCGACAGCGTCTCGGGCGTCAACCTGGACGAGGAAGCGGCCAACATGCTGCGCCTCCAGCAGGCGTACCAGGCCGCTGCACAAATCATCGCCACGGCCGATAGCATGTTCCAGACCCTGCTGGGAACCGTGCGCCGATGACCCACCGCATCTCCACCTCGATGCTGTACCAGCAGTCGATTTCGACCCTGCAGACGCGCCAGGCCGACCTCTCGAAGCTGCAGCAGCAGCTCGCCACCGGCAAGAAGCTGCTTACCGCAAAGGACGACCCGGTGGGCGCTGGTTCGGCCGTCGCGCTGGACCGCGCGCTCTCCGAGCTTGGGCAGTTCGGCGCCAACGCGGACACGGTGCGCCACAGGCTCGGCCTGCAGGAAAACGCGCTGGCCCAGGCCGGTGAAATCATGGGGCGCGTATCCGAGCGTGCAATCCAGGCCAACGGCGGCACGCTCTCGGACGGCGACCGCCACGCCATCGCCATCGAGGTGCGCAGCCTGCGCACCGCGCTGCTGGACGTGGCCAATACGCCGGACGGCACCGGCCGCTACCTGTTTGGCGGCAGCCGGGACGGGAACCCGCCGTTTGCGCGCGACCCGGCGGGCGTCGCCTATGGCGGCGACCAGACCCGTCGCAGCGTTGAGGTGGCACCACAGATCTTCGTCCAGGACACCATGCCCGGCAGCGAGGCGTTCATGCGTGCCCGGACTGGCGACGGCCGGGTTGATGCCGGCGCCGATTCCGGCAACAGCGGGACCGGCGTGGTCAGCGGCTTCGGCCTGATCGACTCCGGTGCGTGGCAAGGCGATGCATATCGCATCTCTTTTGCGGCCGATGGGGCATTCGCCGTGGAAGACGCGGACGGCAATCCAGTCGCCGGCGGCACCCATTCGCCCGGCGAAGCGATCGAGTTCCACGGCCTGCGTTTGGTCGTTGATGGCGCGCCTGCCGAAGGCGATGCCTTCACCATCGGGCCCGCTGCGCCGCGCAGCGTGTTCGAAACGCTTGACGGGCTGCTCGCCGCACTCACGATGGATCCCACCACGGATGCCCAGCGCACCGCCCAGCAGAACGCGCTGCAATCGGCGATGCGCAACGTGGCCACCGCGCAGGAACACCTCATCGATGTGCGCGCCGAAGGCGGCGCCGGCCTGTCGATGATCGAGCAGGCCGACGACCTTCGCGCCGCGCACGGCCTGACCATCGAGACGACCCTCTCGGGCCTGCGTGACCTCGACTATGCGGAGGCCATCTCGCGCTTCGAGCTGGAAATGGTGGCGCTGGAAGCCGCGCAGCTGAGCTTCATGCAGATGCAGCGTCTCTCGCTGTTCGGCCTGATCCGCTGAACCCTGCAGGCAAGGGCCCGGCGCGCCCTGCTTGCAAAAATCTCCTAAAGCTTGTTGGTGACCTGCCGTTAATGATTTCAGCAGAGGTCAGGACCGCACGAAACGGCAAACCCCTGCGGAGCCACCGGCCAGGTACAGCACCCGTGCCGGATCCCCATCAAAGGAGACCAGCATCATGTCTGTCATCAACACCAACACCATCGCACTGAACGCTCAGCGCAACCTGGCCACCAACAGCGCCAGCCTCTCGACCACCATCCAGCGCCTGTCGTCGGGCCTGCGCATCAACAGCGCGAAGGACGATGCCGCCGGCCTGGCCATTTCCGAGCGCTTCACCACCCAGATCCGCGGCATGAACCAGGCCGCCCGCAATGCCAATGATGGCATCTCGCTGGCGCAGACCGCCGAAGGCGCGCTCGGCGAAATCGGCAACAACCTGCAGCGCATCCGTGAGCTGGCGGTGCAGTCGTCCAATGCCACCAACTCCGCCAGCGACCGCGCCGCACTGCAGAAGGAGGTCGAACAGCTGACTGCCGAGATCGGCCGCGTCGCCCAGCAGACTTCCTTCAACGGCACCAACCTGCTCGACGGCAGCTTCGCAGGCGTGGCCTTCCAGGTGGGCGCCGATGCGGGCCAGCTGATCACGGTCGACAGCATCACCAATGCCAACACCGACGCCCTGGGCGGCACCATGTTCGCCAGCGGCACGGTGACGATCGATGCGCCGGCGGACGGAAATACTGACGTTTCGCTCTCGGGCATCTCGATCAATGGCGTGAGCCTGGACGACATCACCGTGCCCGCCTCTGGTGACGACGGCGCCGCCACCCAGACTGCTGCCGTGGGCGCCCTGGTGTCCGCCATCAACGCCAGGTCCGCGGAGCTGGGTGTCGTGGCCGAAGCCGGCGCCGACGGCGTCGTCGAAGTGTCATCGTTCCAGGCGGGCGACACCGCGATCGACTTCGAGATCACGGGTGCGACGGAAGCCTTTTCGGCTCCCACCTCCGAAACCTTCCTCGCTGACGTGGACATCTCTTCCTTTGCCGGTGCCCAGCAGGCCATCGCAATCATGGACAGCGCCTTGGGCACCGTGAACGATGCCCGCGCCGACTTGGGCGCCGTGCAGAACCGCTTCAGCTCGGTCGTGGCGAACCTGCAGACCAGCTCCGAGAACCTCTCGGCCTCGCGCAGCCGCATCATGGACACCGACTTCGCCAAGGAAACCGCGGAGCTGTCGCGCACGCAGATCCTGCAGCAGGCCGGTACCGCCATGCTGGCCCAGGCCAACCAGATCCCGCAGAACGTCCTCAGCCTCCTGCGCTGATCCCTGCGGACCACGCCCGGGACCCAGGTCCCGGGCAGCACCAAAGAAACCCCCGGCGATTGCCGGGGGTTTCTTTTTGCTCACTGGTTGAAAACGGTGAAACCCTCAGGACTGTCCGTTCAACCTGGCCAGGCGCTGGCGCTCGATGCGGAAGATGTGGCGCTGGATCATGGCGTCCGCGCCGCGGGGCAGCCCGGCGAACTTCAGGCCCGCCCGTTGCTGCGGCTGGCCGTCGGCGCGGGTGCGGGTGACCAGGCTGCACACGATCAGCTGGACCTCGATGCGCTCGCCGTCCGGCAGTTCCAGCGCGCAGCCGGGGTAGCGGCGCTGCAGTTCCAGCACCTGGTCCTCCTGCGGCAGCAGCACCGCGATGCCCCCGGCGCTGATGTCGGTGACACGCCAGCGAAGCGGTTCACCGCCGTCGGGGGCGGGGAAGATGCACCACGGCGACTCGTTCACCGGGGTTTCCAGCCGGTAGAACTCACGTCGCTGCAGGTGATGCAGCGACGCAGGCAGCGCGGCGCGGAAGGCCACGCACTCCTGCTCCAGCGTCCGCTGCGGATGTTCCACGCGGAAACGCACCTGCACCCGGTCCACCTGGGCCAGGCACAGCCAGTAGCCGGCGTCCCCGGCACGCTGGTTGACCGAGGGGATCGGGCTGCCGTCGAGCAACAGGCCGTCTTCATCCACCTCGAGCACCGCACTGGGAAACGACTGCCCGCTTCCATCCGGATGGGCGGTGAGCGCGGTGCGCTGGTCGGCCAGGGATTGCAGCAGCATGCGGATCTGGCGTGGATCGCGCACGAGGAACTTTTCGTCCTCGCTGGCCGCGTCGCTTGGGCCGGTGGTTCGCATGGTGCTGGGCATGGGAAAGTCCTGGTCGACGATGGCTGCCAAGCCCGGCCGCCGCGCAGCAGCCACGCGCGAGCCGGCCGGGAGGCCTTGGGATACCAACGGCCGGTGACGGCGGATCTTGAGGCCCGCTTCCACCCGGGCATGTTTCTTGCAGCGCCCCGTGGGCTCAAGAGTGACGGCCGCATGCCGTTAAGGACCGTGGGCGCGGCGCATTTGCATACCGCGCCCCCTGCAGGCGCGACTGAGGATTGCACATGGCGGATTATTCATTCGGATACGGCGGCATCGGATCAGGGCTGGACATCAGCACGATGGTGAGCCAGCTCGTGGCCGCCGATCGCGCGCCGCAGGACGCACGGCTGAACAAGCTGGAGGCAACCGCCAAGTTCAAGCTGTCGGCGCTGGGCAGCATCAGCTCGGCCTTCAGCACCCTCAAGGACAGGCTGGATACGCTGCAGAAGCCGGATGCGCTGGCCGCCCGCAAGGTGGAGGCGATTGCCAGCGGCGGCTCAAGGGATTCCGCCACGTCTCCGGTCACCGCCTCCGCCGGGGGCAGCACCCCCGCCGGGCGCTACGAGATCGAGGTCCACGCGCTGGCCACGGCGCACAAGCTGGTCGGCGCCGGAACGCCCGCGGATACGGTGTTCGGCGCGGGGACCCTGCGCCTGGAAACCGGTGGCGAATCCATCGACATCGCGATCGCGGAAGGCGCGAGCCTCGCCGACCTGCGCAGCGCCATCAACGAGGCAGCGGCGCGGCACGGCATCCAGGCCACGGTGCTGACCTCCGACGACGGCCTGCACCTGTCGATTGCCGGAACCAGGGCCGGTGCCGACCACGCCATTTCGCTCACCGTCACGGACGGCGGCGCCGGGCTGCATGCCCTGGTCGACGGGCTCGAGGAGCGCTCTGCCGCCGCAGATGCGCGGGTGTCGATCGACGGCCTGCACGTCACCAGCAGCGGCAACACGATCACCGACGCCGTCCCCGGACTCACCCTCCAGCTGCGGCAGACCGGCGAGGCCACCGTGGAGGTCAGCGCGGACCCGGCCGCCAGCCGCGCGGCGGTGCAGGGTTTCGTTGACGCCTACAACGGCGCACTCAAGGCCATCTCCAGCGCGACCTCGTACGACGTCGAGACCCAGGCGCCCTCCGCGCTCACCGGCGACGCCCAGGTGCGCGGCGCCGCGGCCCACCTGCGCAGTGCGATGGGCGAGATCCTCGCCGATCTGGCCGAACAGGGACTGGACGCCAGGACCCTCGGCCTGCAGACCCGCGGCTTCCCCGCCGCCGACGGCACCCTGGTGCTTGACGCCACGGCCTTCGACGCTGCCATGCGCGAGAACGCCGCGGCCGTGACCGCGGCATTCACCGGGCCTGATGGGGCGGCGGCGCGCCTGGGCGCCGTTGTGGCCGGTTACGTCGGCAGCGACGGCGCGTTCACCACCCGCAACGAAGGCCTCAACGCCCAGATCAAGGACGTCGCGCAGCGCCGCGAGGCCCTCGACACCCGCATGGAAAACGTTGCCCGGCGTTACCAGTCGCAGTTCGTCGCGCTGGACACGCTGATGGCGCAGATGACCACCACCAGCAGCTACCTGGCCCAGCAGATCAACATGCTGTCGATGCAGGCCCAGGCAGGCTGACCGCAAGGAGCCCGAACATGATGTCCCGACCCAGCGCAGAGCATTACCGCCAGGCCCAGATCGAGGGCGCGGTGATGAACGCGGACCCGCACCGCCTGGTGTCGCTGCTGCTGACCGGCGCCTGCGACCGCATCCGCCTGGCAGGCGCGTGCCTGGCCCGCGGCGACCAGGCCCGCAAGGGCAAGGCGATCGGCGAGGCCTGTGCGATCGTCGGCCACCTCAGCGGCTCGCTGGACCACGAGGCCGGGGGCGAGGTCGCCGCCAACCTCGCGTCGCTGTACGACTATGTGTCGCGGCGCCTGACCGAAGCCAACCTCCACAACGACGGCACCGCCCTCGAGGAATCCCTGGACCTGCTGGGTGAGGTCGGCGCCGCATGGGAGGCCATCGCCCCGGCCCGCGAGGCCACGGTGGCAGACGGAGCGCAGGCATGAGCGGGGCGGCGCTGGCAGATCTGCGCGACCGGCTCGGCCAGCTCGGCAAGGCCCTGGACGCCGGCGACCTTGGCTGGGCCGCCCAGCTCACCACCGGCTACGACATTGCCCTGCGGCGCTACGTGGAAGGCTGTGGCCCAACCTCCATCCCTGCCCTGCAGGACCTGCTGCGCATGCAGAACAGCCTGCTGGCACGAATGGAAGCACAGCACGCGGCCACCGGCGGGGAGCTGCGCCGGCTGCACCAGGCGGATGCGGCATCGCGGGCCTATACGGCGGCGGGGTCCGCCCGGTGAGCGCGGAGGACGCCGAGCGGCGGCTGTTCGCGGAAACGCTGAGCTGCGAGCTCGAGCTGCCCGTGGAGGTATCGGCCTCGGACCACCGCGGCCGCCAGGCGCAGGCGGCCACGCTGCTGTCCAGCCTTGCCCAACTGGAAGACCTGCGCAAGGACGACGGCGAGGACCATGGCGACCTGCCGCTGCTGGCGCAGCGGATGGATGCCAAACTCGACCTCATCCTCGCCCTGCTCGGCCGGCTTGCCAGCCGCGACGGCGCGATGGCGGCCCGGCCGCTGCGCTGGTCCCGGCACGGCCTGCGGATCGATTTCCAGGACGCGCTGCCTCCTCTGCCCCTTCACGCACCGGTGGTGCTGCGCCTGCAGCCGGCCGAATGGCTGCCCGACCACCTGGAGCTGCCGGCAGTGGTGCTTGAACAGGTGGAAATGGCCCGCGGCGGCCGGCTGTGGCTGGGCTTTTCCGACCTGCGGCCGGACCTGTCCGAAGCCATGGACCGGCACCTGTTCCGCCTCCACCGCCGCCAGATCGCGGAGCAACGCCGGCGCTGAGCGCCGCGTTTCGCGTATTCTGGGCCCCGGAATTGACGGCCCGGGGAGACCACGCAGGGTGCGCGTGCTGATTGTCGACGACCATACCTTCGTGCGCGCCGGGCTGGTGCGGCTGCTCGAGGGCTTCGACGGCGTCGAGGTGTGCGCTGACGCGAGCCAGGCCGACGAAGCGCTCGACCTGAGCCTGATCCACCGCCCCGACCTGATCCTGATGGACCTGTCCCTGCCCGGCCGCAACGGGCTGGAGGCCATGGTCGCGATCCTCGCCGAACTGCCCCACACGCGGGTGCTGATGATGTCGATGCACGATGACCCGATGCACGTGCGGGCGGCCCTGGAACGCGGGGCCGCGGGCTTCATCGTCAAGGATGCAGCGCCCCTGGAACTGGAGCTGGCGCTGCGCACGGCAGCCGACGGCGGCACCTTCGTCAGCCCGCGGCTTTCTTCGCGGATGATGGCGCCCATGCTGGGCCTGGGGAAGGCCGGTGGCGTGGACGCCCTCTCGCCCCGCCAGCGGCAGATCCTGGGGATGATCGGCAGCGGCCTGGGCAACAAGGAAATCGGTGCCGAACTGGGCATCAGCGTCAAGACGGTGGAAACCCACCGCGCCCGCATGATGGAGGCCCTGGGCTGCCGGCGGGCCACCGAACTGGTCCTGTTGGCGGCCCGGCACGCCCGTCCCGGCGAATGACCGCGACGGCGCCATGACGCAGGTCAAGCGCGCGCCAGCGACGCTGTAGGGGTTTCCCCGACATGCGTAGGGCCGGCCCCTCACCCGGCCGGGAAACCCCCGATAGCAGAACCGTCACGCGGCCTTCACGATATCTCCACGCGCCATCAGACCGGCGCAGGGAGCAGGATGATGAAGCAGACCGCCAGTACGTCGATGCAGATGGGCCAGCAGCTCAACCTGACGCCGCAGCTGCTGCAGTCAATCCGCCTTCTGCAATTCAACGCGCTGGAGCTGGAGCAGGAAATCCGCCGGGTCCTGGAGCTCAACCCGCTGCTGGAGATCGAAGAGGAGCCTGAGGCCGCGCCGGCCTCCGCGGAGACCGATCCCGCCACCGAAACCGCGGCCTTCGACGAGCTGCCCGAACCGTCCATGTGGGATACCCCGGGCGCCAGCTGGCACGACGGGATGGACGATGGCATGCAGCGAATCGCCGACGGCGGGTCGACCGACCCGATGCTGCGCATCCTCGAAGCGGCGGCCCTCGAGCTGCCCGCCGCCGACCTGGAGATCGCGGCCTTCTGGCTGGAACACTGCGACGATGCCGGCTACCTGTCCGCGCCCCTGGCGGCGCTGACCCTGCGCGCCTGCGCCAGGTTCGATCGCCCGGCCGCCGATATCGAGCGCGTCCGCCAGTGCCTGCTGGCCGGCGACCCGGCGGGCGTGGCGGCGCAGGACCTGCGCGAATGCCTTTCCGCCCAGCTGGCCGCCCTGCCCGCCCCCGTGGCCGGCCGGCCGCTGGCCAGCGCCATCGTTGATTCGGGCCTGGACCTCCTGGCCACGCACGACCTGGCCGCGCTCGCGCTGCGGCTCCAGCGCGAGGAGGACGACGTTGCCGAAGCCGTGCGCCTGATCCTGTCGCTGGACCCGCGGCCTGCCGAAGCCGCGGCCCCGCAGGCCCGGAATGCCGTGATCCCCGACGTGGTCGTCTGGCACGCCGACGGCAGCTGGCGGGTGGCCCTCAACCGCGCCAACGCGCCCAGGGTGTCGATCAATGCCGGCTACGAGCGCGCCCTGGCCGAAGCCGGCAACGGCGCCGCCAGTGCCCCCATGCGTGAAATGCTGCAGGAAGCCCGCTGGTTCACCCGCGGCCTGTCCATGCGCTACGACACCCTGCTGCGCACCGCGCGGGTGATCGTGGAGCGCCAGAGCGCCTTCCTGCAACGCGGCGAGGAGGCCCTCGCTCCGCTCACCCTCAAGGAAGTCGCCGACGCGATCGGGATGCACGAGTCCACCGTCTCGCGCATCACCACCGGCAAGTACCTGCAGACCCCGCGCGGCACCATCGAGATGAAGCGCTTCTTCGGCGTGCGGCTGGAGGGCGCCAGCGTCTCCGGCAGCGCCGTGCGTGCCATGGTCAAGCGGCTGATCGACGCCGAGCCGCCGCAGCGCCCGCTGGCCGACGAGGCCATCGCCACCCTGCTCGCGCGCCGCGGCATCCGCATCGCCCGGCGCACGGTGGCCAAGTACCGTGAACAGATGGATATCGCCCCGGCGCGCGCGCGCCGCCGGGCCGCGTCCCCTTCCCTGGCGCGCACCGGCTGAGGAGCCACCCATGGACCCGATCACCGTCCTCCTGGTCGACGACCACGAAGGCTTCATCAACGCGGCCATGCGCCACTTCCGCAAGGTGGAGTGGCTCAGGGTGGTTGGCACCGCGGCCAACGGCCTGGAGGCGATCGAACGCTCGGACGCCCTGCGTCCGCGCGTGGTCCTGATGGACCTGGCCATGCCGGAGATGGGAGGCCTGCAGGCCACCCGCCTGATCAAGGCGCAGGACGATCCGCCCTACATCGTCATCGCCAGCCATTTCGACGACGCCGAGCACCGCGAACACGCCACCCGCGCCGGCGCCGACAATTTCGTCAGCAAGCTGTCCTACGTGCAGGAAGTGATGCAGATCCTGGAAACGCTGCACCGGGACGGGCAGGAGCAAACCTCATGAGCGAACCGCGCATCCTTGTTCTCGACAGCGATGGCAACCGCGCCGAGCGCCTGTGCACGCTGCTGGAATTCATGGACCTGCGGCCCCGCTGGGCCGCCGAAACCGCGGAGGTCCCCCTCGCCCGCCACCGCCCGGACGAGTGGATGGCGATCATCGTGGGCTCCATCGACGGTGACACCGGGGCCGGCAAGTTCTTCAACTGGCTGGGCCAGGGTGGGCTGGCGCCGCCGGTGCTGCTGCTGGACGGCGACCCGGTGGCGTTCGGCGCCGAGCACGGGCTGCACGAGGCCGGGATCTGGCCGCTGGAATCCCCGCTTCGCCACGCCCAGCTCGAGAACCTGTTGCGGACCGCCAGCCTCAAGCGCATCGACGCCGAGCAGCAGGCAGGCGCCAGCCAGGGCGGCGGCCCCTCCGGCTCGAGTGAGCCGGTGCTGCGCCTGAGCCGCCTGATCGACCAGGTGGCGCCGTTTGAAACAACGGTGCTCATCCTGGGCGAATCGGGCACGGGCAAGGAGGTCGCGGCCCGCGCCATCCACCAGCGCTCGCCGCGCCGGGACGGCCCGTTCGTGGCCATCAACTGCGGCGCGATCCCGGCCGAACTGCTGGAAAGCGAACTGTTCGGCCATGAGAAGGGCGCCTTCACCGGCGCGCTGTCCGCGCGCAAGGGCCGCTTCGAAATGGCCGAGGGCGGCACGCTGCTGCTCGACGAGATCGGCGACATGAGCCTGCCGATGCAGGTGAAGCTGCTGCGGGTGCTGCAGGAGCGCTGCTTCGAGCGCGTGGGCGGCAACCGCTCGATCGAGTGCAACGTGCGCGTGATCGCCGCCACCCACCGCAACCTGGAGGCGCGGATCGGCGAAGGCGAGTTCCGCGAAGACCTGTTCTACCGCCTCAACGTGTTCCCGATCGAGATCCCGTCCCTGCGCGAGCGCGTCGACGACCTGCCCGAGCTGGTGCGCACCATTGCCGCCCAGCTGGCCCGCAGCGGCCGCGGCGAGATCCGCTTCGCCGCCGAAACGCTGGACGCCCTGGCCGGCTACCCCTGGCCTGGCAACGTGCGCGAGCTGAGCAACCTGGTGGAACGCCTGGCGGTGCTCAACCCCGGCGGCCTGGTGCGGGTGCAGGATCTGCCCCAGCGCTATCGGGAGCACCTCGAGGACCGCGCCCCGGCCGCCACGGACCCGGCATCGGGAATCCAGGCCAACGCGCCAGCCGCGCCTGCGGACGGTACGGCCGAAGCCGTCGAAGCCCCGGCCGGGATCGCCCTGCCCGACGACGGCCTCGACCTGCGCGACCACATGGCCCAGATCGAACTGCGGCTGATCCGCGAGGCGCTCGAGCGCACCGACGGCGTGGTGGCGCACGCCGCCCAGTTGCTGGGGCTGCGCCGCACCACCCTGGCCGAGAAGCTGCGCAAGTACGGCATCGAGCGCGAGCCGGCCCCCGCCCAGTAAGGCCGGCGGGAAGCGGGCCGCCGGTTCCCTGGCGGCCGCTGCGGCACGCGACTTGCATCGTCCTTGCCGGACCTTCCACCCGAGCTACGCATGAGCCATTCGATCGACTCGATCCTCGGCCAGATCCGCAGCTACCAGACCCAGATGGGGCCTGCGCGGCGGGCGATGGCCGCCGACGCCCCGCGCACTGACGCGATCCCCATCGCCGGACGGCCGGGCGAAGCCGGCGCCCCCGGGCGCGTGGCGGACGCGGCGGCGCCGAGCTTTGGCGCCACCCTGCGCGGCGCGCTCGAGGGCGTGAACTCGGCCCAGCAGCGCGCGGGCGAGCTGGCACGGGCCTTCGAGCTGGGCGAGCCCGGCGCCGACCTGGCCAAGGTCATGGTGGCCTCTCAGCAGTCCCAGGTGGCATTCCGGGCCACGGTGGAAGTCCGCAACCGGCTGGTACAGGCGTACCAGGACGTCATGAACATGCCGCTGTAACGCACTGACAGGACACAGGAACAACCATGGCCATCACGCTTTCCAGGGAGGCCCTCAAGGCCGGCAACGCCGGCGAGAAGGCCGTGCAGGTGCTTGACCGGCTGCAGGGCATGCAGCTGGCGCGCCGCCTGGGCAAGATGGTGCTGCTTGCCGCCGGCATTGCCCTGGGGCTGATGGTCTTCTTCTGGTCGCAGCGCCCGGCGCACGTGCCGCTGTATGCCGGCCTGGACGCCAAGGCCACCGCCGAGGCGACCGACCTGCTGCGCACCGCCAAGATCCCGTTCCGCATCGATCCGGCCACGGGCGCGATCTCGGTTCCCGAAGACCACATCCACGACGCCCGCCTCAAGCTGGCCGGCTCGGGCCTCACCGAATCCGGCCGCCTGGGCCTGGAGCTGATGGAGCGCGACCCGGGCTTTGGCGTCAGCCAGTTCGTGGAGACCGCGCGCTACCAGCACGCGCTGGAAACGGAGCTCGCCCGCACCATCAGTGCCCTGCGCCCGGTGCGCGAGGCCCGGGTGCATCTGGCCATTCCCAAGCCCAGCGCCTTCACCCGCCAGCGCGAGGAAGCCAGCGCCTCCGTGGTGCTGGACCTGCGCGGCGGCTCCACCCTGGAGCGGGGCCAGGTGGACGCCGTGGTCCACCTGGTCGCCTCGAGCATCCCGGACCTCGCGCCCGAGCGCGTCACCGTGGTGGACCAGAGCGGCCGCCTGCTCAGCGACGACAAGCGCGATCCCGAGGCCGCTCTGAGTGCGATGCAGTTCGAGCAGGTGCGGCGCCACGAGACCTCGTTCAACCAGCGCATCCGCGAGCTGCTGGAGCCGCTGACCGGCGCGGGCCGGGTCAATGCCGAGGTCACCATCGACATGGACTTCTCGGTGAGCGAGGAAGCGCGCGAGCTGTACAACGCCGATCCGCGCCTTCGCAGCGAGCAGGTCAGTGAAAACAGTTCGACCGCGCCCGGGCCGCAAGGCATTCCCGGCGTCACCAGCAACCTGCCGGAAACCGCCGGCGACCCGGAGCTCGCCCAGGACGTGGCCAATGCCACCCGCGAGCCCACCGAAACCTCGCGCAGCGCCACCCGCAATTACGAACTCGACCGCACCCTGCAGCACACGCGCCAGCCGCCGGGCCGGATCCGCCGCGTGACTGCCGCGGTCCTGGTCGACCACGTGCCGCGCCCGGGCCCGGACGGCGCCACCGTCCTGCAGCCGCTGAGCGATGCGGAGTTGCAGCGGGTGGAGGCCCTGGTGCGCCAGGCGGTCGGCTTCGACGAACAGCGCGGCGACGTGGTCTCGGTGATGAACGCGCCGTTCGTGCACGAGGCGCCGGGAGACATGAGCCCGCCGCCGTGGTGGAAGCTGCCGCAGGTGCGCGACATCGCCCGCCTGCTGCTTGGCGCGGTCGTGGTGCTCGCCCTGCTGTTCGGCGTGGTGCGGCCGGCCATCCGCCAGATCACGGGCCCGGTGCCCGCGCGTGAAAAGGCGGCCACGGACCCGGCCCGCGCCGAGGTGATCGAGGACGAGGTGCCGGAACTGGCGGAGGACAGCGCGACGATCAGCAAGCCCGCGCCGATCGCGCTGCCGTCCGACGCCTACGAAGACCGGGTGAACCAGGCGCGTGAAGCCGTGCGCGCCGACTCCAAGCGCGTAGCGCAGGTTGTGAAGGGATGGCTGAGCGATGAAGCAAGCGCCTGAAATCCGTGACCTCACCGGCGTCCAGCGCGCCGCGGTACTGCTGTTGACCCTTGGCGAGGGCGACGCCGCCGAGGTGCTCAAGCACATGGGAGCCAAGGAGGTCCAGAAACTGGGCCTGGCCATGGCCACGATGGGTGGCGTCAGCCGCGACCAGGTGATCGCGGTGATGGACGCGTTCCACGCCACCCTCGAGGAGCAGACCTCGGTGGGCGTTGGCGCCGACGACTACATCCGCGCCGTGCTCGAGCAGGCCCTGGGCGCCGACAAGGCCGGCAGCCTCATCGACCGCATCCTGCTGGGCCGCAACACCAGCGGCCTGGACACGCTCAAGTGGATGGATCCGCGCGCCATCGCCGACCTGATCCGCAACGAACACCCGCAGATCATCGCCATCGTGATGTCGCACCTGGACCCGGACCAGGCGGCTGACGCGCTCAAGCTGCTGCCCGAGCGCACCCGCGCCGACGTGCTGCTGCGCATCGCCACGCTGGACGGCATCCCGCCCAACGCGCTCAACGAGCTCAACGAGATCATGGAGCGCCAGTTCTCCGGCAACCAGAACCTCAAGTCGTCGGCGATTGGCGGGGTCAAGGTGGCCGCCAACATCCTCAACTTCATGGATTCGGGCCAGGAGCAGGGCCTGCTCGGCGACATCTGCAAGGTGGACGAGCCGCTGGGGCGCCGGATCCAGGAGCTGATGTTCGTGTTCGACGATCTCGCCGACCTCGAGGACCGCGCCATCCAGGCCGTGCTGCGCGAGGTGGACAGCGACCGCCTGGGCGTGGCCCTGCGCGGGGCCGAGCCTGCGGTGCGCGAGAAGATGACCCGCAACATGTCCCAGCGCGCAGCGGAAATCCTGCTGGAGGACATGGAGGCCCGCGGCCCGGTCCGGCTCTCGGACGTGGAAACGGCACAGAAGGAAATCCTGGCCATCGTCCGGCGACTGGCCGATGAAGGCACAGTGGCGCTCAAGAGTGGCGGCGCGGAGGAGATGGTATGAGCCTGGCAGTGCGCTGGCATGCCCCGGAGCTCGACGCCCCGGCCCCGGCCGCGAATGACATCCCTGAAGCCGCCCCGCCGCCGCGCCCGCCGTCGCTGGAAGAGATCCAGCAGATCCGCGACGAGGCGCAGCGCGAAGGGCGCGAGGAAGGACACGCCGAAGGCTATGCCGCCGGCTTTTCCCAGGGACAGGCGGAAGTGCGCCGGCTGGCGGCGCAGATCGAAGGCATCCTGGACAACTTTTCCCAGCCGCTGGCGCGCCTGGAAAACGAGGTCGTGGCCGCGCTTGGCGAGCTGGCGGTGCAGATCGCCGGCGGGCTGGTGGGCCACGCCTACCGCGCCGACCCCACCCTGCTGGCCGACCTGGTCGGTGAGGCGGTGGATACCGTTGGCGGCACCGGCCGCGATGTCGAAGTGCGCCTGCATCCTGACGACCTGGCCGAACTCACGCCGCTGCTCTCGCTGATGCCGGTGACCCGCCTGGCCGCCGATCCGTCGCTCGCCCGCGGTGACCTCCGGGTACACGCGGAAAGCGTGCGCATCGACGGCAGCCTGGATGCGCGCCTGCGCAGTGTGCTCGACAACGTCCTGCAGCGCAGCGGGGGCGACCGGTGAGCGCGCCTGGTGCGGCGCCCCGCCCCGCCGATCCCGCCGACTGGCTGGCCGCGCGCAACCTGCGCCTGGCCGCCCGACTGGGCGCGGTGGCGCCCGAGCCCGGGGTTGGCCGGGGCCTGATCCGCGAGGGCGTCCTGCGCCGCGCGGTCGGCCTCACCCTGGAAGCGGTGGGCTGCGAGGCCCCGCTGGGCGCCACCTGCAAGGTGGAGGTTGCCGATGGCGGCTGGGTGGACGCCGAGGTGGTGGGATTCGCCGGCGAGCGCACCTACCTGATGCCCAGCGCCGAGCTGCACGGCCTGCTCCCCAACGCCCGGGTGGTGCCGCTGCGGCGGCGCGGCCGGGTGGTGGTTGGCGAGGGACTCCTGGGCCGGGTCATCGACAGCGACGGGGTGCCGCTTGATGGCAAGGGCCCGGTGCGCGGCGAAGGCAGCGTGGGCATGGCCGGCACTGCGATCAATCCGCTGGCCCGCGAGCCGATCACCAGGCCGCTGGACGTCGGCGTGCGGGCGATCAACGCCCTGCTGCCCATCGGCCGCGGCCAGCGCGTGGGCCTGTTCGCCGGCTCGGGCGTTGGCAAGTCCACCCTGCTGGGCATGATGACCCGCTACACCGCCGCCGACGTGATCGTGGTGGGACTGGTGGGCGAGCGCGGCCGCGAGGTGCGGGATTTCGTGGAATCGACGCTGGGCGAGGAAGGGATGCGCCGCGCCGTGGTGGTGGCCGCGCCCGCCGACCGGCCGCCGCTGGCTCGCCTGCAGGGCGCCTACCGGGCCACGGCGATCGCCGAATGGTTCCGCGACCAGGGCCTGCACGTGTTGCTGCTGATGGATTCACTGACCCGCTTTGCCCAGGCCCAGCGCGAAATCGGCCTGTCGGTGGGCGAGCCGCCCACCACCCGCGGCTACCCGCCGTCCGTGTTCGCCCGCCTGCCGGCGCTGGTCGAGCGCGCCGGCAATGGCGCCGCCGGGCACGGATCGATCACCGCGTTCTACACCGTGCTGACCGAGGGCGATGATCCGCAGGACCCGATCGCCGACGCCGCGCGGGCGATCCTGGACGGGCACATCCTGCTCTCGCGCCGGATCGCCGACGCCGGCCTGTACCCGGCCATCGACATCGAATCCTCCGTGAGCCGCGTGGTCACCGAGATCGCCGACGAGCCGTGGCGCGACCGGATCCGCGAGCTCAAGCGCCTGGTCTCGGCCTACAACGCCAACCGCGACCTGATCTCCATCGGCGCCTACCAGGCCGGCAGCAACCCGGTGGTGGACGAGGCCCTGGCGCGGTGGCCGGAGATCGTCGAATTCCTCGGCCAGGACGTGCGCCGGGCCGCAGACCTGGACCACAGCCGCGACGCGCTGTCCCGCCTGCTCCATCCCCAGGAGGCACCTGCATGACCCCGTCCCGCCGCATGGATCCATTGCTCAGCCGCGCCCAGGACCGGGAAGACGCCGCCGCGCGCGAACTGGCCCGCCACCAGCAGGTGCTTGCCCAGCACGAATCGCGGCTTGCCGAGCTTCGCCGCTACGCCGAGGAATACGCCAGCAGCCAGATGGCCGCCACCAGCCCGGCGCAGCTGGCCAACCGGCGTGCCTTCGTCGAACGCCTCCAGCAGGCGGTGGAGCAGCAGAGCCTGGCCGTGGCCGACAACCGGCGCACGGTGGAAGTCGAGCGCAGCCGGCTGCTGCTTGCCAGCCGCGACAAACAGGTGCTGGAGAAGCTGGCCGCCAGTTACCGCGCCCAGGAGCGCCAAGTGGATGAACGCCGGCAGCAGCGCGAGATGGACGACTTGGGCGCCCGCCGCGCGCGCCTGGCCGCACTCGCCGCGGGGGAGGTGGACCCGTGACCCCGCTGATGCCAACCCCGCAGCCGGCGGCCGTTCCGGCGCAGCCCGGCCCCGGGCGCGGCACGCCATCCGCCCCTGCCCCGGGGCAAAGTTTTGCAGCAGCCCTGGAGCACGGGCATGCCGTCACCGGCCAGGCCGGTGCCGCGGAAACCACAACATTGCTTCCGGAACCGGCAATGGAAGCGCCGGAGGAAGCGGAACTTCCAGACGGCCTTGCCGCGTTCCAGCCGCTTGCGCTGCAGCAACCCGCGCTGTCGCCATGGCCCCCGGCGGGCCTCGCCGGCCTCGCGTTCTCTGCGGCCGGGGCCAACGCCGGGGCCGGGGATCCATCCACGGCCCTGGCCACGACCGGGCCCCTGGCCCTGGGCGCGAATGGCGCAGCCGGCGGAGGCGCCCCGGGACTTGTGCTGGCTGGCGCCCTGCCCCCGGCAGCCGAAGCGCCTGGCGCCGGCGCGGATGCCGGGAATGTCCCGCCGCCCGCGTTCTCACTGCCCGGGCTGGCAACGCCCGCCGGCGCTACCGCACCAGAGCCGCCGCCGATGCTGGAAGCGCCCCTGCCGCCGCCCGCGGTCCGGGCCCAGGACTTCAGCGAACGCTTCGGCGCGCAGCTGCAATGGATGGCCGGCGAAGGCATCGGCCACGCCCGCGTCCGGGTTTCGCCGCAGGAGCTGGGGCCGGTCGAGGTCATGCTGCGGCTGGACGGCGAGCGCATCTCCGCCGAGTTCATCAGCGCCCATGCCGAAACCCGCCAGGCCCTCGAGCATGGCCTGCCGCGCCTGCGCGACCTGCTGGGCGAGCACGGCTTCCAGCTGGCGCATGCCGGGGTCGGCCATGGATCCGCCGATACAGATGCCGGTCCCGGCGCGGGCGCACATTCTTCCGGCACCAGCGCCCCGGGCGACGACGTCGCCATTGACGGACCATCGCCTTCCGCGGCGGTTTCCAACCGGCTCCTCGACGCCTACGCCTGACTTGCGCCGGAGATCCGGCGCCGCTCCGGAGACCGCGGCTTGATGGCGTGACGGGAACCCGTCGCCGGAACGGCACGGCGATTGCATCGCCAAGCGTGGATCCCGAATGGAACACGTTCCGTGGCAGCAGAATCAAGCAAAGCCCCGTCCTCCCGGTCGCACCTGATCGTGCTGATCATCGTTGCCCTGACGGCGATCATCGGCACCGGCGCCGTGGTTGCCTGGTACCTGGGTGGCGCCCGGGCGGAAGCGACCCAGCCCGAGCTTCCCGCCCCGGCCCAGTACCTGGCCCTGCCGCCGCCGTTCATCGTCAACCTCGAGGGAACCGGCGCGGGCCCGCGCTACCTGCAGGTGGAGGTGCAGCTGGTCACCCGCGAGCCGGGGGCCGTCGAGACGCTGCAGCACCATGCGCCTGGCCTGCGCGCGCGCCTGCTGATGCTGTTCGCCCAGCAGACCTACGAGGGCCTGTCCACGCGCGAGGGCAAGGAGGCATTGCAGCAGAGCGCGCTGGAGGAAGTGCAGGCGCTGATGATCGCCGAGACCGGCCAGCCGCAGGCCGAGGCGCTGCTGTTCACCAGTTTCGTGACCCAGTGAGGGCGCCGGCATGAGCAGCAACGACCTGCTGTCCCAGGACGAAATCGACGCCCTGCTCCACGGCGTGGATTCGGGCGAGGTGGATACCGAGCCACCGCCGGCGCCGGACGAGGCGCGCACCTATGACTTCGCCAGCCAGGACCGCATCATCCGCGGCCGCATGCCCACGCTGGAGATGGTCAACGAGCGCTTCGTGCGCCTGTGGCGCATCGGCCTGTTCAACCTGATCCGCCGCTCGGCGGACATCTCGGTGCGGGGAATCGAGCTGGTCAAGTTCAGCGAATACCTGCACTCGTTGTACGTGCCCACCAACCTCAACCTCATCCGCTTCAAGCCATTGCGCGGCACCGGCCTGGTGGTGTTCGAACCCAAGCTGGTGTTCTCCGTGGTCGACAACTTCTTCGGTGGCGACGGCCGCTACCCCACCCGGATCGAGGGCCGCGAGTTCACTGCCACCGAGATGCGGGTGATCCAGCTGATGCTCACGCAGACCTTCGCCGACCTCACCGAGGCGTGGGCGCCCGTGCTCAAGGTGGAATGCGAGTACCTCAATTCCGAGATCAACCCGCACTTCGCCAACATCGTCACGCCGCGCGAGTACGTGGTGGTCAGCCGCTTCCATGTCGAACTCGACGGCGGCGGCGGCGACATCCACGTGACCCTGCCCTACTCGATGCTCGAGCCGATCCGCGAACTGCTCGACGCCGGCATCCAGAGCGACCGAGTCGACCACGACGAGAGCTGGAACATCTCCATGCGCGAGCAACTGCTCGCCTCGGAAGTCACCGTCTCCAGCGTGCTGGCCAGGCGCAGCATCGACCTGCGCCAGCTCACCCGGCTCAAGGTCGGCGACATCGTGCCCATCGACCTGCCCGCCGAGGTGCCGGTGTGCGTGGAGGGAGTGCCCGTCTTCAGCGGCCACTTCGGCACCGCCAACGGCTGCAACGTGGTGAAGATCACCGCCAACCATCCGCCCGGGGGCAGGCCGCGCGCCTCCGCGCCAATTCCAACCGCTTCCCAGGATCCATCCGAATGAACACCGAGAACACCACCGCAGACGCCCACGCAACCGAAGCTTCGCCGGCGCAGTTCGACGACCTGCAGCCCGAGGTGGACGCAGGCCTGGCGGACCTCAACCTCGACGTGATCCTCGATGTCCCGGTGTCGCTGTCGCTCGAGGTCGGACGCACGCGCATGCCGATCCGCAACCTGCTCCAGCTCAACCGGGGCTCGGTGGTGGAGCTCGAGCGCGGCGCCGGCGACCCGCTCGACGTGTACGTCAACGGCACCCTGATCGCCCATGGCGAAGTCGTGGTGATCAACGACCGCTTCGGCGTGCGCCTGACCGACGTGGTCAGCCCCAGCGAGCGGATCCGGAGGCTGCGTTGATCCTCGCGACCCAGGTTCCGGTGGCCGCGGTGGCACCCCATGCCGCTTCGCTGCAGGCCGCTGCGGCCGCCGCGCCGCCGGCCACGCAGGCCCTGCAGGTGCAGCCGGCGGCGCCGGTCGCCGTCGGCGCCTATGCGCCATCCACGCCCGGCCTTGGCGGCGCGTTCGCCGCGCTGATGCTGGTGATTGCCCTGATCGTGGGCCTGGCGTGGCTGTTCAAGCGCCTGCCGGGCGGCGGCTTCAACCAGGCCGACGGCCTGCGCGTGGTGGCCAGCATCCCGCTCGGTTCACGCGAGCGCGCGGCGGTCGTGCAGGTCGGCGGCGAACAGCTCCTGGTGGGAATCGGCGCCGGCGGCGTGCGCACGCTGCACATCCTGCCCGAGCCCCTGCCCGCCGGTGGTCGCCAGGCCGCAGGCGCCCAGAGGCAACTGCCGGACTTCGCCCGACTGCTTGCCCGGCGCATGGGCAAGGACTCCTGACATGAACCGCCCGATGAAGATCCTCTTTGCCGCCGTGCTCCTTCTGCTGCCGGCGCTGGCCGGCGCCACGCCCACGCTGCCTGCAATGCCGGAAGTGGCCGTCGGCCAGATCGGCGACGACACCGTGAGCCTGCCGCTGCAGACGCTGCTCTTGATGACGGCGATCACCCTGATCCCGTCGATGCTGCTGGTGCTCACCGCCTTCACCCGCATCATCGTGGTGCTCGCCCTGCTGCGGCAGGCGCTGGGCACCGGTCAGACGCCGTCCAACCAGGTGCTGGTGGGGCTGGCGCTGTTCCTGACCGCGCTGGTGATGACGCCGGTGTGGGAAGCGGCCTGGAATTCGGGCTTTGGCCCCTGGCTCAACGGCGACATGGAATTCCGCGCCGCCTGGGCCGCCGGCACCGAACCGCTGCGCGCCTTCATGCTCGCCCAGGTCCGCGAGACCGACCTGATGACCTTCGCCGGCCTGGCCGGCAACGGCACCTACGCCGGGCCGGAGGACATCCCCTTCCAGGTCCTGGTGGCCTCGTTCATCACCAGCGAGCTCAAGACCGCGTTCGAGATCGGCTTCCTGATCTTCATCCCCTTCATCATCATCGACCTGGTGGTGGCCAGCGTGCTGATGTCGATGGGCATGATGATGCTCTCTCCGATGCTTGTCTCCGCGCCGTTCAAGATCCTGCTGTTCGTGCTGGTGGACGGCTGGGTGCTGGCCGTGGGCACGCTGGCGGCCAGCTTCAATGCGGTCTGAGCGGAGGTTGCCGACATGACTCCCGAACGCGCATTGACCGAACTCCGCCACGGCCTGGAGGTGGCGCTGTGGGTGGGCGGCCCGCTGCTGTTGACGGTGCTGGTGGTGGGCGTGCTGGTGGGCGTCCTGCAGGCGGCGACCCAGGTCAACGAACCCACCATTCCGTTCGTGGCCAAGGCCGCGGCGCTGACGGCAGCGCTGTTCGCACTGGGCGGCCTGCTGCTCACCTACCTGGTGGAGTACATGGTCAACCTGTTCCACCGCATCCCGCACCTGATCGGCTGACGCCGACGCCGGACTTTTCGCGATGGATCCCGCCACCCAGATGGTGATCGACGGCCAGCAGGCCTTCGGCATGATCGGCACCCTGCTGTGGACCGCGCTGCGTGTGGGCGCGCTGCTGATGGCGATGCCCCTGATCGGCACACGCTCGGTGCCGACGCAGATCCGGGTGATGGCGGCGCTGGCGCTGAGCCTGGCGCTGGCGCCCCTGCTCCCCGCACCGCCCCCCTGGGAAGGCTTCAACGCCGCGGTGGTGCTGTCGATCGCCCGCGAACTGGCGGTGGGGGCGGCCATGGGGTTCATGCTCCGGCTGGTGTTCGAGGCCGGGGCCCTGGCCGGCGAGCTGATCTCGCAGGGTACGGGCCTGTCGTTCGCGCAGATGAACGACCCCCTGCGCGGCGTCAACTCGGGCGTCATCGCGCAGTGGTTCTACCTGGTGTTCGGCCTGCTGTTTTTCGCGGCCAACGGCCACCTGGCGACGGTGGCGCTGCTGGTGCACAGCTATCACGCCCTGCCGATCGGCACCGCGCTGCCGGACATGGAAGGCACCCTCGCCATCGCCCCCACCTTCTTTTCACTGGTGCTGCGCGGCGCCGTGACCCTGGCGCTGCCGGTGATGGTGGCCATGCTTGCGGTCAACCTGGCCTTCGGCGTGCTCTCGCGCGCGGCGCCCGCGCTCAACCCGATCCAGCTGGGCCTGCCGGTGTCGGTGCTGCTTGGGCTGTTCCTGATCGCGATGCTGGCCGGTGAACTGGGACCGCCCGTGCAGCGGCTGTTCGACCAGGCGTTCGAGGCTTCGGGCCAGGTGCCGCTGGGCGGCTGAGCAGGCGCCGCCGCGCCCCGGCGGTACGCGCCTTGCATTCCCTCCGGGCAGGCCCCTTCGGGATCGCAGGCGATGGCCGAGAACGAAAACGGTCAGGAAAAAACCGAACAGCCAAGTGAAAAACGGCTGCGCGAAGCGCGGGAGAAAGGCAACGTCCCGCGCTCGCGCGAACTCTCCACCGTGGCGGTGTTTGGCAGCGGGGTCGCCGCGCTGCTCGCCATGGGCGGCGGCTTTGCGGCGCGGGCGCTCGACTGGATGCGCGGGGCGCTCACGCCCGATCCGGAGCTGGCTGGTTCGCCCGAGCTGCTGTTCGGCCACGTGGGCGAGCTCATCGTCGGCTTCATGTGGATCCTGGTGCCGCTGGTCGTCGTCACCCTCCTGGCCTGCTTCATCTCGCCGCTGGTGATGGGGGGGTTGAACTTCTCCGGCAAGAGCCTGGTGCCGGACATCAAGCGCATCAACCCGCTCAGTGGCCTGAAGCGCATCTACGGCCCGGAGGGCGCCGCCGAGCTGTTGAAGTCCCTGCTGCGGGTGACCCTGGTGGGCGCCGCCGCGGCCCTGTTCCTGGTGCCGGGGATGGACCGGCTGCAGGGCATGCTGCGCCAACCGCTGGAAGTGGCGGCCGGCAACGGCCTGCGCTTCGCGCTATGGATGATGATGGCCACGGCCGCGGCCCTGCTCCTGCTGGGGCTGCTGGATGCGCCGTACCAGAAGTGGAACTGGCGGCGGAAGCTGAAGATGACCCGCCAGGAACTGCGCGAGGAACTGAAGGAATCGGAGGGCAAGCCCGAGGTCAAGGGCCGCATCCGCCAGCTGCAGCAGCAGATGGCGAGCCAGCGGATGATGGAGGACGTGCCCGGGGCCGACGCGATCATCGTCAACCCCACCCATTACGCGGTGGCGATCCGGTACGGGGCCGACATGAACGCACCCCGGGTGGTGGCCAAGGGCGTGGACCAGCTGGCCCTGCGGATCCGGGAAATCGGCGAAGAGCACCGGGTGCCACTGGTGTCCGCGCCGCCGCTGGCACGGGTCTTGTATCGGGAAGCGGAGGTTGGCCAGGAAATTCCCGTGAAGCTCTACTCCGCCGTTGCCCACGTGCTCTCGTATGTCTACCAGCTGCGCAGTTGGAAGCCGGGGACCCCGCGGCCGCAGCTGCGGGGCGTGGAAGTGGACGAGGGTGGCCAGGCGCCGGGTGGCACACGGTGAGCGCCGTCGCCCAGACCAGCGGCAGGCAGATCCTGCAGGCCGTGCGCAGCGGCCTTGGCGCGCCGCTGATCGTGCTCGCGCTGCTGGCCATGGTGGTGGTGCCGCTGCCGCCGCTGGTGCTCGATGGACTCTTCAGCTTCAACATCGCGCTGTCGCTGGTGATCCTGCTGGCGGTGATCCACGTGCGCCGTCCGCTGGATTTCAGCATTTTCCCGATCGTGCTGCTGATGGCCACGATGCTGCGGCTGGCGCTGAACGTGGCCTCCACCCGGGTGATCCTGATGCGCGGCCAGGACGGCCCGGGCGCGGCGGGCCGGGTGATCGAGGCGTTTGGCGATTTCGTGGTCGGCGGCAACTTCGCCGTGGGCATCGTTGCCTTCGCCATCCTCACCATCATCAACTTCGTGGTGATCACCAAGGGCGCCGGGCGCGTCTCGGAGGTCACGGCGCGCTTCATCCTCGACGCCATGCCCGGCAAGCAGATGGCGATCGACGCCGACCTCAACGCCGGCCTGCTCAGCCGCGAGGAGGCCAAGGCCCGCCGCGACGAGGTGCGCCAGGAAGCCGACTTCTACGGCGCGATGGACGGCGCCAGCAAGTTCGTGCGCGGCGACGCGATCGCAGCCATCCTGATCATGGTGGTGACCGTGATCGGCGGCCTGGCCATCGGCATGATGCAGCACGGGATGTCGCTGTCGGAGGCGGGTTCCACCTACGTGCTGCTGACCATCGGCGACGGCCTGGTGGCCCAGATCCCGGGCCTGCTGATCTCGACCTCGGTGGCGCTGCTCATCACCCGCGCCTCCCGCTCCCAGGACATGGGCAACGCGGTGGCCGACCAGGTGTTCGGCCACCACAAGGCGCTGACCATTGCCGCCACCATCCTGCTGATCGTGGGCCTGGTGCCGGGCATGCCGAGCTTCGCGTTCCTGAGCCTGGCGGCCATCACCGGCTATGCCGCCTGGAAGATCCGCGAGCGCCAGCAGGCCGCGGAGACATCGGACAAGGCCGATGCCGCGCTGCCCGCCCCGGGCGAGGGCCCCACCGCGGAACTGGGCTGGGACGATCTGGATCCGGTGGATCCGCTGGGCCTGGAAGTCGGCTACCGCCTGATCCCGCTGGTCGACAGCGCCCAGGGCGGCGAGCTCATGGGCCGGATCAAGGCCGTGCGCCGCAAGCTCACGCAGTCCATCGGCTTCCTGATCCCGCCGGTGCACATCCGCGACAACCTCGAGCTTGCGCCCAATGCCTACACCGTGCAGGTCCACGGGGTGCCCGTGGCGCGGGCCGAGGTCCATCCCGACCGCCTGCTGGCGCTCGACCCGGGCGGCGTGATCGAGCCGCTGCAGGGCATCCCGGGCAAGGACCCCGCGTTCGGGCTGGATGCCATCTGGATCCTGCCCACCCAGCGCGTGCAGGCCGAATCGGCCGGCTACACCGTGGTCGACCCGGCCACCGTCATCGCCACCCACATCTCGCACCTGCTGCGCGAACAGGCGCCAGAGCTGCTGGGCCATGAGGAAGTGCAGCAACTGCTCTCCACCCTCGCCCGCAGCGCGCCCAAGCTGGTCGAGGAACTGACGCCCAAGGCGCTGCCGCTGGCCGTGGTGGCGCGGGTGCTGCAGAACCTGCTGGTTGAACGGGTGCCGATCCGGCAGCTGCGGCGCATCGCCGAGGCGCTGGTGGAGCATGCCGCCCACACCCAGGACCCGGCGCACCTGACCGCCGCGGTGCGTACCGCGCTGGGCCGCTTCATCGTCCAGGAAATCGCCGGCCCGGCGCCCGAACTGCCGATCTACACCCTGGCCCCCGAGCTGGAACGGGTCTTGCAGGACTCTGCGCAGGGCGGCAGTGCCGCGCTGGAGCCGGGGCTCGCCGAGCGCCTGCAGCAGAGCCTGGCCGACTGCGCCAACCAGCAGGAGGCCAGGAACGAGCCGGCGGTGGTGCTGGTGCCGGCCCAGGTCCGCGCCCCGCTGGCGCGGCTGGTGCGGCACAGCGTCCCCAACCTCTCGGTCCTGGCCTACACGGAGGTGCCGGAGGACAAGCGGCTCAAGCTGCTGGGAACCATCAATTGACGATCCGGCCAGGCGCGGATCGGGGAAAGCGGAGAAACAGCAATGCAACGGACAACACACATGCGCCAGCGCCGGAAGCGGCCCACTGATACCTGCGGGGGCCGCCGGCCATGAGGATTCGCCGCTTCGTTGCAGCCGACATGCGCAGCGCCCTGCAGATGGTGCGCGACGCCCACGGACCGGACGCCGTGATCCTCTCCAACCGCCGCACCGACGAAGGCATCGAGATCGTCGCGGCCAGCAACTACGACGAGGATTTCGTGCAGCGCGCCATCGAGGACACGCGGCGGGAAACCGTCGCCGAGGCCGCGCCGCCCGCGGCCGCGCCCGTCGCCGAAACGTCGCGCCCCCCCGCCCCGGTTTCACCTGCCACGCCTGCCACGCCGGCTCCAACCGCAGCGCCCGCCCAGGCGAATGCAGCCACCAACGGTGAAGCGCCGCGTACGGAGCTGGCGCCTTCGGAGATCTGGCTCCAATCGCTGGCCTCGCCCGGGGCTGCTGCGAGGGACGCAGACGCTCCGCCCACGACCGCCCGGCCCACTGCCAGCGCCGCGCCGGTGGAACCGGATCCCGCTCCCTCCGCGCTGGCCCAGGCAGAGGCCGGGGAACAGTGCATCGACGGCCCCACTTTCGCCGAGATCCTCGCCGCCGGCCAAAGCGAGGCCGCGGAGCTGGAAGCGGCGCAGCTCGCGCCGGCCCCGGCGCCGTCCCGGCCCGTGCCGGTCCCCGATCCGCCGGCACCGGCCTCGGACGCCGAGATGGTGCGGCTGCGCGAAGAGCTGGCACAGATGCGGCAGATGATCGAGCGCGAGATGGTCCGCCTGACCGACGAACGCCTGCGCGGCTCGCCGGTACGCGCGCAGACCATGGACCTGATGGACGAGTACGGCTTTGATGCCGGCATCACCCGCGACGTGGTCATGGAGATCCCGGCCGACACCGAGGCCCATCGTGCCCGCGGCCTGATGCTGGGCCTGATCTCCAGGCGCCTGCCGATCTGCCCGATCGATCCGCTCGAGGAAGCCGGCGTGATCGCGCTGGTGGGCCCGACCGGCGCCGGCAAGACCACCACCATCGCCAAGCTGGCCGCGCGGTATGCAGCAAAACACCAGGCGCGCGACGTTGCCCTGGTGACCACCGACACCGTCCGCGTCGGCGGACGCGAGCAGCTCTACAGCTACGGGCGCGAACTGGGCATCGCCGTGCACGAGGCCGACAGCGAGGCCGGGCTGCTGCAGCTGTTGCAGCGGCTCCAGGATTACCGCCTGGTGCTGGTTGATACCGCGGGCCTGAGCCAGCGCGATCGCGCCCTGGCCTCCCAGCTGCACTGGCTGCGCGCGGCCCGGCAGGCACGTACCCTCTTGGTGCTGCCGGCCAACACCCACTTCAGCGATCTGGACGAAGTGGTCCGACGCTTCCAGGTCGCCCGCCCCCAGGGCGTGGTGCTGACGAAGCTCGACGAAACCAGCCGGCTGGGCAGCGCGCTCTCGGTGGTGGCCGACCACGAGCTGCCGCTGACCTGGACCACCGACGGCCAGCGCATCCCCGACGATCTGGCGCGGGCCAACGCCGCGCGCCTGGTGCTGCGCCTTGAAGTTCCGCGCCGCGAGGCCGATAAGCCGTTTGCCCCGGAGTACCAAGATGCCATTGCCTGATCCCGCAACCCCCTTCCCCGCCCCCGGCCCCAGGCCGGTACGCACGCTGGCGCTGACCGGCGGCAAGGGCGGCGTGGGCAAGACCAACATTTCGGTCAACCTGGGCGTGGCCCTGGCCACGCTGGGCAAGCGCACCATGCTGCTGGACGCCGACCTGGGCCTGGCCAACGTGGACGTCCTGCTCGGCCTGTCCCCCAGGCACACGCTTGGGGACCTGGTGGCCGGCCGCTGCCAGCTGGCGGACGTGATCGTCGAGGGGCCGGCGGGCCTCCTGATCGTCCCGGCCGACTCGGGCTACCGGCACATGGCCGAACTGCGCCCGGCCGAACACACCGGCCTGGTCAACGTGTTCAGCGAGTTCGAGCACGACCTGGACATGCTGCTGGTGGATACCGCCGCCGGCATCACCGATTCGGTGCTGACCTTCTGCCAGGCCGCGCAGGATGCGGCGGTGGTGGTGTGCGACGAGCCGGCGTCCATCACCGACGCCTACGCGCTGATCAAGGTGCTCGCCCGCGAGCGCGGCGTGCACCGGGTGCAGATCATCTCCAACATGGTGCGCAGCCCGCGCGAGGGCCGGATGCTCTACGACAAGCTTGCGCGCGTGTGCGAGCGCTTCATCGGCGATGTCTCGCTCAACTACCTGGGTTCGGTGCCGCAGTGCGAATGGCTGCGGCGCGCCGTGCAGCGCCAGCAGCCGGTGGTGCGCGCCTTCCCCGGCAGCCCGTCCGCCCAGGCGCTGGTGGAGATCGCCCGCCGCGCGGCGCGCTGGCAGCCCCCGACGGCGCCCCGCGGGCACGTTGAGTTCTTCGTCGAGCGGATGATCCGCCAGGGGGCGCCGGCATGAGCCTGGCGGCACGCGAGTACAAGGCGGTGCAGCGCGCGTCCACCGTCGACCCGGTGCTCGAGCACGCCGAGCTCGTGCGCCGCATCGCCCACCACCTGGTGGCCCGCCTGCCGGCGAGCGTGGACGTGGACGACCTCATCCAGGCCGGCATGATCGGCCTGATCGAGGCGTCGCGCAGCTACGACGCCGAGCAGGGCGCCTCGTTCGAAACCTACGCCTCGATCCGCATCCGCGGCGCCATGATCGACGAGATCCGGCGCGGCGACTGGGTGCCGCGCTCGGTGCACCGGCGGGCCCGTGAAGCGGCCTCGGCGATCCGGGCGATCGAGCAGGAAACCGGCCGCTCCGCCACCGCCACCGAGGTGGCGGAACGCCTGGAGATGCCGCTGACGGACTACCTGCGCCTGATGGAGGACGCTGCCCGCGGCCACGTGCTGAGCCTGGATTCGCACGTGGAGGACAACGGCGACTCGCCGCCGGCGCTCGACAGCGGCATCCCCGTGCCCGACCAGGTGGCAGTGCGCAGCGAGTTCGGCCACGAGCTGGGCAAGGCCATCGGCCAGTTGCCCGAGCGCGAGCAGCTGATCCTGTCCCTCTATTACGAGCAGGAAATGAACCTCAAGGAGATCGGCGCGGTGCTGGGCGTGAGCGAGTCGCGCGTGTGCCAACTCCACGGCCAGGCCGTGGTCCGGCTGCGAGGACGCCTCACGGCCTTCGAACTTGCCGACACCGGCATCGCCGGTGACGACTGATTGCAACCCTGGAGCCCGAATTGAACAAGAACATGCGCGTGCTGATCGTCGATGACTTTTCGACCATGCGCCGGATCATCAAGAACCTGCTCTCCGACCTTGGATTCAACAACACCGTGGAGGCCGAGGACGGGCACAGCGCACTGGCGGTCCTGCGCCAGGATGCGGTGGAGCTGGTGATCACCGACTGGAACATGCCGGGCATGAGCGGCATCGAGCTGCTGCGCGCGATCCGCGCCGACGCGAAGTTCCGCGCCCTGCCGGTGCTGATGGTCACCGCCGAGGCCAAGCGCGAGCAGATCATCGAAGCGGCGCAGGCCGGGGTGAACGGCTACATCATCAAGCCGTTCACCGCACAGACCCTGGAGGAGAAGCTGGGCAAGGTGTTCGAGCGCCTTGGAGCCAGCGCGTGACCACCCCGGTGACCGACAGGGACGAACTGGCCCGGCTGCTCGACGAGGCGCTCGCGGCGATGGAGCGCGGGGACGAGGCCGCCTGGCGACGGCGCGTGCAGCTGCTCGCCGACTCCCCCGCCCGCAATACCATCCGCCGCCTGGCCCGGCTCGCGCGCGAGCTGGAGCAGACGCTTGCGGCGCTGCCGCCGGACCCGGTGCCGGGCCGGCTCGACGACGCCGGTGCCCGCCTCGACCACGTGGTGGCGATGACCGAGCAGGCCACCCACCGCACCCTGGACCTGATCGAGGACAGCCGCAGCCAGCTGGCCCGGCTCCAGGAAGGCGCGCTGGACCCGGCACAGGCGGCCATCGCCGCCACCCTGCGCAACAACCTCAAGGAAATGGCGCTGGCCCAGAGCCACCAGGACCTGGGCGGCCAGACCATCCGCAAGGTGGCCGGCATCGTGCGCCGCGTGCACGAGCAGCTCGCCGGCATCGTCGACGACGGAGACAACGCTGCGCCAGCCGCGGACGCCGGCGGCCCGGCGGTGGAAGGCGTGGATTTCGACAGGATCGACCAGAGCGACGCCGACGACCTGCTCTCGCGCATGGGGCTGTGAGCCGATGCAATCGTGCTCTCCCGAAATCGCCGCGGACTTTGCCCTCGAGGCGCGCGAGCTCCTGGATGCCCTGGGCGGCCAGCTGGTGGCGCTGGAGCAGGACCCCGCCGACCGGGGGCTGTTGAATGAGGTCTTCCGCGCCTTCCACACCATCAAGGGCGGCGCGGGGTTCCTCGGCGCCACCCCGCTGGTGGACCTGTGCCACGCGGCCGAGGAAGCGCTGGGCGCGGCCCGCTCCGGTGCCATCGCGCTGCAGCCGGGCCACTTCGACGCGGCCCAGCGCGCACTGGACTGGCTGCAGGCCGCGGTGGATGCGGTGGAACAGCTGCAGCCGCTGGAGCCGGCGCCGGCGGACCTGATCGCGGCCTTTGACCTGGCCCCGGCAGCCGACCCGGCCCCCCGGCCGGACATCCGTCCCGGCGGACTCACCTCCGCCGGCACCGCCGCCGCGAACGCCGACGACATGATTTCCGACGACGAGTTCGAGGCGCTGCTGGACCAGTTGCACGGCGAGGGCGCCCCGGGCGCGCAGCCGATCAAGGCGGCGGCCGCGCCGCCGCCGCCACCCTCCCCACCGCCTGCCCCGGCAAAGCCGGCGCCTCCCGCTCGCCCGGGCGGCACGCCGGAGGAGCGCGAGCAGACGGTGCGCGTCAGCACCCGCCGCCTCGACGACATGGTCGACCTGGTCGGCGAGCTGGTGCTCTCGCGCAACCGCCTGAAAACGCTGCGGGCGAGGCTGCGCGACGAAGAGCTGGAGCGGGCGATCACTGCGCTGGACCTGGCCACCGCCCGCCTCCAGGGCGCGGTGATGCGCACCCGCATGCAGCCGATCGGCAAGGTGTTCTCGCGATTCCCCAAGGTGGCCCGCGATGTCGCGCGCGCCCTGGACAAGGAAGTGGACCTGATCGTGGAGGGCGCGGAGACCGAGCTTGACCGCAACCTGGTCGAGGCGCTGTCGGATCCACTCGTGCACCTGGTGCGCAATGCCATCGACCATGGCATCGAGGCGCCGGACGAACGCATGGCCGCGCGCAAGCCACGCGCCGGCCGGGTCAGCCTGATCGCCCGCCAGCAGGGCGACTACGTGGGCATCCAGGTGCAGGACGACGGAGCCGGCATCGATCCGGAACGGCTGCGGGCCAAGGCGCGCGAGAAGGGGCTCATCGACCCGGACGCCGCGGCCAGGCTCAGCCCGGAGGAATCCCTGAACCTGCTGTTCCTGCCCGGCCTGACCACCCGCAATGCGGTCAGCGACATATCCGGTCGGGGCGTGGGCATGGACGTGGTGCAGTCGCGCATCCGCGAGCTGGGCGGCCAGATCCGGGTGGATTCCGAACTCGGGCGCGGCAGCCGGTTCATCCTGCGCCTCCCGCTCACCCTGGCCATCCTGCCCACCCTGCTCGTGCATGCCGGCGGAGATCCGTACGCGCTGCCACTGGCCCGGGTGCAGGAAGTGCTGCATGCCCCGCGCTCCGCGCTGGGCTGGATCGATGGCCGCCCCACCCTGGACCGCCGCTCGCACACCCTGCGGCTGCTGGACCTGCGCCAGTGGCTGGGCGCGCCCGCGCCGGAGGAGGCCCTGCTGACCATCGTGCTCCTGCAGCGCGGTGACACCCGCTTCGGCCTGGTGGTGGACGAAGTGCGCGGCCGCGAGGAAGTGGTGATCAAGCCGCTGCCCCGGGGCCTGCGCGGCCTGCCCGGCTATGCCGGCGCCACGCTCACCGGCGACGGCCGGCTGGCGCTGATCCTGGACGTGGACGAGATCGGCAACGGCTGACCCGCATGCCTGCCACTCAAGTCCCCGGCCCGCGCGCCGATAAGGTCGGCATGGACGTTTTCAGCATCGTTGGTCTCGTACTTGCGCTGGTCTCGGTGCTCGGCGGCACCGTGCTCAAGGGCTCCGGCCTGGCCGCGCTGTGGTCGCCTGCCGCGTTCGTGATCGTGATCGTGGGAACGCTCGCCGCGGTGCTGCTGCAGACCCCGGTGGCCGTCTTCCGCAGGGCGATGCGGATTGCGCGCTGGACCCTGAAGCCGCCGGTGACCGACCGCCAGGCAATGGTCGAGCAGCTGCTGGAGTGGAGCAATTCCTCCCGCCGCCAGGGCCTGCTGTGGCTGGAGGACCAGGTGGCGGCGCAGCCCGATCCATTCGTGCGCAAGGGCCTGCAGATGCTGGTGGACGGGGTGGAGCCCGAGGCGATCCGGCACATGCTGGAGCTGGAACTGCAGGGCGAGGAGACCCAGGACCTCGCGGCCACCCGGGTCTTCGAGGGAATGGGCATCTATGCCCCCACGCTGGGCATCGTGGGCGCCGTGCTGGGGCTGATGGCGGTGATGCAGAACCTGGCCGATCCCAGCAAGCTGGGGCCCGGCATCGCCGCGGCGTTCACCGCCACCGTCTATGGCATCGCCTCGGCGAACCTGCTGTTCCTGCCCATGGCCAACAAGCTCAAGAGCGTGATCGCCCGCCGCAGCGGCGAGCGCGAGCTGGTGATCGAAGGCCTGATCGCGATTGCCCAGGGCGAAAACCCGCGCAACATCGAAGCGCGCCTGGCCGGCTTCCTGCACTGAGGCGGGCATGACCCGGCGACGCCACCGCGAAGAACACGTCAACCATGAGGCATGGGCGATCCCGTACGCCGACCTCATGACGCTGCTGCTGGCCTTCTTCGTGGTCATGTACGCGATCTCGTCCGTCAACGAGGGCAAGTACCGCGTGCTCGCCGATTCGCTCACCAGTGCCTTCACCGGCACGCCGCGCACGCTCGATCCGTTCCAGGTTGGTGACGTGCGGCCGAGCGATTCCGAACTGGTGCAGCCGATGCCGATCTCCATGGCCACCCGCGGCGGTCCGGATGCCACGCGGGGACCGCTCGATCCCCCGCTGCAGGCGCTCATCGAAGCCACCAGGTCCCGGGGGACCGGCAATACCGCCGACGCGGCGGCCCTCGACGCCGCGCGCCGCCAGCTGATGAAGCTCTCCCTGCAACTGGAGGACGAGCTGGCCGAGATGGTCGCCGCGCGCATGATCACCATCGAGCGCGCGGACCTGTGGCTGGAGGTGGAGATCAACAGCGACATCCTGTTCCCCACCGCGTCCGATGTGCTCGATCCGGAGGCGCGCGATCTGCTGGCGCGCCTGGCGCGGCTCCTGCGCGACGAGCCCAACCCGGTCCGCGTGGAAGGCCACACCGACAGCCGACCGATCAGCAGCTACCGGTTCCCCTCCAACTGGGAGCTCTCCGCGGCGCGCGCCGCCTCGGTCGTCCACCTCTTCATCGGCGAACAGGTCCCGCCCGAGCGGCTGGTGATGGTGGGCTATGGCGAGCACCGCCCGAAGGTCGACAACGATGGTCCCGCCGGCCACGCCGCCAACCGCCGCGTGGTGCTGATGGTGCTGGCAGCGCCGGATGTCCCCGGCGCCCACCACGCGGACCTTCCGCCGGCCGTGGCCACGACGGATGCCGAACCCGCGGCCGGGGAGGAGGCGTGATGCGCGTATGGGCCATTGCCAACCAGAAGGGCGGCGTGGGCAAGACCACGACCACACTGGCACTGGGGCGCTCGCTGGCCGCGCGCGGACTGCCGGTGCTGCTGGTGGACCTGGATCCGCACGCCTCCCTCACCCGTGCCTTCGGCGTCGCCGCCGATCCGCAGCCGATGGGCGTGGCCAACCTCTTCGCCACGCCGCCGGCCGGGCTGTCGGACCTGCTGAGGCCGTCGGCCGTGGAGGGCCTGGACTTCGTCTGTGCGCAGACATCGCTGGCCACGCTCGAGCGCCGCAGCATCAGCCAGCCCGGGCTCGGACTGGCACTGTCGCAGGCGCTCTCGCGCCACGTCGGCCACGAATTCGTGCTGCTCGACTGCCCGCCCATGCTGGGGCTGCTGGTGGTCAATGCCCTGGCCGCCGCCGACCTGCTGGTGGTACCGACCCAGTGCGAGCCGCTGGCGCTGCATGGGCTGGAGGGGATGCGCCGCACGGGATCGATGATCGAGCGTTCGCGGCGGCGGCCGCTGCCCACCGCCATCCTGCCCACCCTCTTCGACCGCCGCACGCGCGCCGGCCGGGACACCCTTGCGCGCCTGCACCGCGATTATCGCGACCAGGTCTGGCAGCACGCCGTGCCCATCGACACCAACGTCAGCAATGCGGACTTCCTGGCCGGGCAGCCGTCGGAAGGCGAGAAATTCCCGGGCCGCGCCCTGCCCGCCTACGACCGGGCCCTGGACTGGCTGCTGCAGACCGATCGGGCCATGGAGCGCGCGGCATGAGCATCGGCATGCACGCCATCGACGAATACGTCGACATGCTGCTCTCGCCAGCGCCGACGCCGGATCCGGCGCCGGCCGGATCCGCACCTGCAACGGCGATGCCTGCGCTGGCACCGGCAGCCCTTCCACCCGCGGCAGCGCCCACGCTGCGCGAACAGGAACCCGCAGCCGGCCCGGCGCCGTCACGCTGGCTCCGGCTGCGCTGCGGCAACCAGGTGTATGCGCTTGAATTGCTGAAGATCCGCGAGGTCACCCTGCCCGCGCCCCTGCTCCCGCTGCGGGGAACCCATCCGGCGGTGGGCGGGATCATGAACCTGCGCGGCCAGGTGGTCCCGGTGATCGACCTGGGCGTCCACTTTGGCGGGCCGCCGGTTGAGGACAGCCCCGACGCCCGGGTGGTCATCCTCCAGGATCGCCACGAAGTGCTCGGCCTTCGGGTCTCGGCGGTGGACGACATCGTCCCGGTCGCGGCCGAGGGCATCGAGGACGCGCGCGAATCCCGGCTGGCACCGGTCGGCGACCAGCGCATCCAGGGCATCGCCCGGCCGGGAGGCCGGGTGATGCTGCTGCTGGACGCAAGCCAGCTGATCTCGGCCCCGCTGCACTGATGGCGCCCGGCCCTAAAGATCCGACGCGCGGCGCCGATACCGCGCTTGAACCACCCCTGTCCGGAGACCCCATGGCCGTCGCAACGCTGGACCGCGACCTTGGCATCGAGGCGAGCGGCGCGCTCAAGACCGCCCTTGCCGCCCATCTCCACGCGCCGAGCGTCGAGCTGGACGCCGGCGGCGTCGAACGCGTGCACACCGCCGGCCTGCAGGTGCTGCTGGCGTGGTGGCAGGCGCGCGAGTCCGCGGGCCGGCAGACCCGCTGGAGCGGCTGCAGCGAAACCCTGCGGTCGGCCGCGGCCACCCTGGGCCTGGCCACTGCCCTGGGCCTGGACGGATTGGATGACACCCACACCCACAACGGGGAGCAACCTTCATGAGCGCTCGCATACTGGTAGTGGACGACTCGACCTCGATGCGCCAGATGGTCTCGTTCGCACTGACCTCGGCCGGCTATGACGTGGAAGAAGCCGAGGACGGCGTGGTCGCCGTCGACCAGGCCCGCGGATCCCGCTTCGATGCGGTGATCACCGACGTCAACATGCCCAACATGGACGGCATCACCCTGATCAGGGAGCTGCGGCAGCTGCCGGACTACCGGTTCACGCCGCTGTTGATGCTCACCACGGAATCGGGCGCGGACCGCAAGTCCGAAGGCCGCGCCGCCGGTGCCACCGGCTGGCTGGTCAAGCCGTTCGACCCGGACCAGCTCGTCGCCACCGTGCGGCGCGTGCTCGGCTGACCGCCTCCCGGGGAGCCTGCGGCCTTGAGCATCGACCTGCAGCGGTTCCACGCCACCTGGTTCGAGGAGAGCCGGGAGGGCCTGGATGAGTTGGAGACCGGCCTGCTGGCGCTGGAAAGCGGCGAGCGCGGGGCCGGCCTGGTTGATTCCATCTTCCGCGCAGCGCATTCGATCAAGGGCGGCGCCGCCACATTCGGCTTCACTGCGATCGCCGACCTGACCCACGTGCTGGAAACCCTGCTCGACCAGATCCGCGCGGGCGAGCGGGCGGTGGACGCGCCGGCGGTGGATGCCATGCTCGGCTCACTGGACGGCCTCAGGGCGCTACTGGACGAGGCCCAGCACGGAAACACGGCGGACCAGGACCTGGTGCGCGCAGCGATGCAGCGCCTGCAGGAGCTGCCAGGCGCGCCGGATACGGGCGGGTCCAACGGCGCGGCGGAAGGGGGATCCGGCGACCTGCAGGGATGGCGGATTGAATTTGCACCCGCCCCCGGCCTGTTCATGAGCGGCAACGATCCCCTGCGCATCCTGCGCGAACTGGAGGAGCTGGGCCCGCTGGAAGCCGTCCCGCAGCTGGAACGCCTGCCCGGTTTCGAAGAGCTCGATCCGCTGCAGGCCGTGCTCAAGTGGTCGCTCACGCTCCAGGCCCCTGTGGCCCGGTCCGATATCCAGGCCGTGTTCGCATGGATCGAGGACGAATGCGAGCTTGAACTCACTCCCATCCAGGCCGCCCCGTCCAGCGCCGCGGAAGCGTCCGGCCCCGTGCCCGTCCCGGAAGCCGCGGAAGGCTCGATCCGCGTGGGCGTGGGCAAGGTCGACACCCTGGTGAACCTGGTCGGTGAGCTGGTGGTGACCCGCTCGATGCTGCAGCAGCTCGGCGACGCGGTCGCCGATCCTGTCCTCGCGGAGCGGATGGGCGCGGCGCTCGAACAGCTCGAGCGCAATACCCGCGACCTCCAGGACGCGGTGATGGGGATCCGCATGCTGCCGGTGGAATCCGTGTTCCGCCGCTTCCCGCGCCTGGTGCGCGACCTGTCGGCCAAGCTCGGCAAGCTGGTGCGGCTGCAGGTCCACGGCGCGTCCACGGAGCTGGACAAGGGCCTGATCGAGAAAATCGCCGATCCGCTCGTGCACCTGGTGCGCAACGCGATTGACCACGGGCTGGAGGATCCCGCCGAGCGTTCGGCCGCCGGCAAGGATCCAACCGGCACCATCACCCTGGCCGCCGCGCACCAGGGCGGGAACATCGTGATCGAGGTGGCCGACGACGGGCGCGGGCTGGACCGCGGCCGCATCCTGGAGAAAGCGCGCGAGCGCGGCCTCGAGGTGCCCGACGATCCCACCGACGAGCAGGTGTGGGACTTCATCTTCCACGCCGGCTTCTCCACCACCCGGGAGGTGACAGACCTCTCCGGCCGCGGCGTCGGCATGGATGTGGTACGCAACAACATCCGCGAGCTGGGCGGAAACGTGGCCCTGTCCTCGCGCCCGGGCCAGGGCACGCGGGTGGTGATCCGCCTGCCGCTGACCCTGGCCATCATGGACGGCATGACCGTCGCCGCCGGCGGCGAAACCCTGGTGCTGCCCCTGGCCAGCGTGTGGGAGACGCTGCAGGCCGGCCCCGACGACATCAGCACGGTGAAGGGACAGGGGCGCCTGCTGAAGGTGCGCGATGCCTATGTCCCCCTGCTCTCCCTGGCCGAGACCTTCGGCACCGCCAGCGGACCCGGCCAGCGCGCGGAACCCGTGGCCGTGGTGGTCGAGGGCGATGGCCGGCGCCTGGCCCTGGAGGTGGACGCCCTGCTCGGCCAGCAGCAGATCGTGGTCAAGAGCCTGGAGCGCCACTACCGCCACATCGACGGGATCTCCGGGGCGACCATCCTTGGCGACGGGCGCGTGGCCCTGATCGTCGACGCCGGGGGGCTGGCGCGGACCCGGCTGCTGCCCGCCGCGGCCTGACCACGCTCAAGTTTCCGCGCCGCCGGCCGATCTTCCTTGCACGGGCCGCAACCAGGCCGGCGAATGATGCAGGAGCGTCACTTGAGCACCCCCCAGACCCTGCCCGATCCGGGCGAGTACCTCAGCTTCAACCTCGCCAACGAGCACTACGCGATCAGCATCCTCAAGGTGCAGGAGATCCGCGGCTACGAGGGCGTCACCCGCGTGCCCGACACCCCCGATTACATCCGCGGCGTGGTCAACCTGCGCGGCGAGATCGTGCCCGTGCTCGACCTGCGCATGAAGCTCGGCCTGAAGGACGCCCGCTATGACGCGTTCACGGTGATGGTGGTGATCCGGCTTGGCGACCGTTCGGCCGGCATCGTGGTCGACGCGGTGTCCGACGTCGTCGCACTGGGCGCCGACGACATCCGCCCGACGCCCGAGCTGGGCGCTGCCGTCGACACGCGTTTCATCTCCGCCATCGGCACCGCCGGCGACCAGATGGTGATCCTGCTCGACATCGAATCGCTCATTGACTGGGCGGACATTGGCGAGCGCGCCGAACTGCCGGCCTGATCCACGCACGCTCAAGCCCGGCGCCCGCCGGCCGATAGCACGTATGCATTTGCCCAACCCACGTCCACGGAGTCCCGCATGAAGTCCACCCGCCCCATGGCTGCCACCCGCCCCGGAGCCCTCGCCCTGGCCGCGCTTGCCGCCTCGATGTCCCTGTCCTTCGCCGCGTCGGCGCAGGAGGCCATCCCCGCCGAGCACGCCGTGCGCTTCATCGGGACCACCGGGATGGTCTGCGGCACCGTCGAGCGCACCCGCCACGCCACCAACACCGAGGGCGAGCCGACGTTCCTCTACATGGGTGGCAACTTCCCGCGCCACACCTTCACCGCGCGCATCCCCGGCAGCATCCGCGGCACCTTCACCCCCGCCCCGGAGGAACTCCGCGGACAGGACGTGTGCATCAGCGGAAGCATCCAGCGCGATGCCAGCCGTGCCGAGATCGCCGTGAGCTCGGCGGCGGACATCAGGATCGCCGACATCCGCTGACGGCCGCCAGGACGCGCGCCACCCGCAAACCGGAATCAGGAAACAGGTCATGTTGCAGCACATCAAGAGCCTCAGGCTTTCCCAAAAAATGATCCTGGCCTTTGGCCTGGTGCTGGTGTTGATGCTGGTGCAGGGCATCGTCTCGATCATCGGCACCACCTCGATGGCGCGCGAGACCGACAGCCTGGTGAACGGGACCATGCGTTCGCTGGAGGTGGCCACACGGGTGCAGCTGCTGCTTGGCGAGTACCGCGACACTTCCTACCGGGGCCTCATCCGCGCCAGCGATGCGGTCAAGCAGCAGGCCCGCGCGCACGCGAACGCAGTGGTCAAGGGCATTGACGCCAGCCTGGAGGAGTACGCCGGACTGCTGGAGCAGAGCGGCGATGCAGAGGCGCGCGCGCTGTACGAAAACCTGCAGGCGGCCTGGACCCGGGCCAGGCAGTCGTACTCCGACGTCAACGAGATGATCGACTACGACCTGCCCGAGGATGCGCTCGACACGTTCCTGGGGGAAACCTGGGAGCTGCACCGCGACACCCTCGCCGCGGTCGAAGCGCTGGTGTCCCATGACAACGCCGCGGCGGCCGAGGCCGAGGCCAGCGTGCAGGCCACCCAGCGCGCATCCAACACCCTGGCCATCGTGATGCTGCTGGCCGGGGTGCTGGGCGGCATGGCCATTGCCTGGATCTTCGCCTCGATGCTGACCCGGAGCCTGGGCCGCGCCGCCGGGGTGGCCAACGCCATCGCGGAAGGCAAGCTGGACAACGACATCCAGATCGAGACCCGCGACGAAATCGGGGACCTGCTGCAGGCCATGCAGCACATGCAGCACGACCTGCGCGAGCGCATCGAGCGCGACCAGCAGGCCGCCGGCGAGAACCTGCGGATCCGCACCGCCCTGGACAGCTCCAGCACGAGCGTGATGATCGCCGACGCCGCCCGCAACCTGATCTATGCCAACGAAGCGGCGCACGCGCTGTTCAGCGAATACGAAACCGAGATCCGCAAGCACCTCCCCGGGTTCGACCACCGCAACCTCGTGGGCTCGAGCATCGACGCCTTCCACGCCGAGCCCGAGCGCATCGCAGGGATGCTCGCCCAGCTCGAGGGCGTCCACCAGGGCCAGATCGCGATGGGCAACGCCCGCTTCCTGCAGTCGGTCAGCCCGGTGCTGGATGAAGGCGGCAACCTGCTGGGGTACGTGGCCGAGTGGCGCGACCGCACCGCCCAGGCCGCGGTAGAGGTGGAGCTGGCCGACGTGATCGAGGCCGCGGCGGCGGGAGACCTCTCCCGGCGCATCGGGCTCGACGGCAAACAGGGCTTCTACCGGGAGCTCGCGGTGCAGCTCAATGCACTGCTGGAGGCCAACGCCAACAGCCTGGACGGCGTCTCGGGCATCCTCCAGGCGCTGGCGGAGGGTGACCTCACCGCGCGGATGGACGGCGATTACCGCGGCGTCTTCGCAAAGATGCGCGACGATGCCAACCGCACCGCCGAACAGCTCACGGCGCTGGTGGGGAGCATCCAGCGGGCCTCGCGCGCCATCAACGCCGCCTCGGGGGAAATCGTCTCCGGCAATACCGACCTCTCGCGCCGCACCGAGCAGCAGGCGGCCAACCTGGAGGAAACCGCCGCCTCGATGGAGGAGCTCACCTCGACCGTCAAGCAGAACGCCGAGCACGCCCACCAGGCCAACGAACTGGCCATTGGCGCGGCGGACGTGGCCACCCGCGGTGGATCGGTGGTCGGAGAAGTGGTCGAAACCATGCAGGGGATCGAGCAGGCCTCGCGCCGCATCGCCGAGATCATCTCGGTCATCGACGGCATCGCGTTCCAGACCAACATCCTGGCCCTCAATGCCGCCGTCGAGGCCGCCCGGGCCGGCGACCAGGGCCGCGGCTTCGCCGTCGTCGCCTCGGAAGTCCGCTCCCTGGCCCAGCGCTCCGCAACCGCCGCAAAGGAAATCAAGGAGCTGATCGACGACTCGGTGGACAAGGTCTCCGATGGATCCACGCTGGCCAGGCAGGCCGGCAAGACCATGGGCGAGATGGTGGCCTCCGTGCAGCGCGTCACCGCCATCATGGCCGAGATCTCCGCGGCCTCCCAGGAGCAGGCATCGGGCATCGAGCAGGTCAACCAGACCATCACCCAGATGGACGAGACCACCCAGCAGAACGCGGCGCTGGTAGAGGAAGCCTCCGCCGCCGCGCGCAGCATGGAAGAACAGGCCGGGCACCTGGCCCATGCGGTCTCCGCGTTCCGGCTGCTGGACGAAGCCGCCGGGGAAGCCGGTGCCGGCAGGTCCGGCGAGCGTGGCTCAGCGCATGCGCCCGCGGCTGGAGAACCTGCCCCGCAGCCGCTGCCGCCGCGCCGCAATGTCCAGGCAGCACGCCGCGAGGCGGCCCTGGCGGACGCCGAGTGGCAGGAGTTCTGACGCCGGCCCCGCACCCGGGGGCCGGGCGGCATCCGGATCAATGAAGCCTTCCAACCTGCATGCGACCCCGGTGACCGGTGCCAGGGAGTTTGCCTACAGCGACCGGGACTTCCGGCGCGTGCGCGAGCTGATCCACCGGCACGCCGGGATTTCGCTGGCGCCGGGCAAGCGCGACATGGTCTACAGCCGTCTGTCGCGCCGGCTCCGCGCCCTGGGCATCCCCAACTTCCGCGAGTACCTGCGGCTGCTGGAGGCGGAACCAGAGCGCGAGCTGCAGTCATTCATCAATGCCCTCACCACCAACCTGACGGCTTTCTTCCGCGAGCCGCACCACTTCCAGCGGCTGGAAAAGGAACTGCAGCTCCACGCTTCAGGGCGCACCCAGCTGCTGTGGACGTGCGCGGCTTCCACCGGCGAGGAAGCCTACTCGATGGCGATCACCGCCTGCGAGGCCTGGGAGAGCACCAGCCCGCCGGTGCGCATCCTCGCCACCGACATCGACACCCAGGTGCTGGCCACCGCCGGACGCGGCATCTACCCCATCGAGCGGGTGGCCGACTTGGACCCCGCGCTGCTGCGGCGCTATTTCCTGCGTGGCACCGGCTCCCAGGCGGGCTTTTGCAGGGTCCGGCCGGAGCTGCAGCGCCTGGTTGAGTTCCGCCCGATGAACCTGCTCCAGCCCAGCTACGACGCGGGGCACGGCCTGCTGGCGCTGTTCTGCCGCAACGTGATGATCTATTTCGACAAGCCCACCCAGCGGTCCATCATTGCCCGGCTGGCCGCCCACCTTGCCCCCGAGGGAATGCTCTACACCGGGCATTCGGAAAACTACCTGCACGCGGACGACCTCATCGTGCCGGCCGGCCGCACGCTGTACCGTCGCGCGCCAGCCCCGGGTGCGGCCGGGTGAGCACCGCCGCGCCAGTGCTGCGCTACCAGGACGCGCGTTTCCAGGTGCCCGCCGCCAAGCTCATGCCCACCCAGTACCTGGCGGTGGATGACGGCACCACCCTGGTGACCGTGCTGGGGTCCTGCGTGGCCGCGTGCCTGCGGGATCCGCTGCTGCGGATCGGGGGCATGAACCATTTCATGCTGCCCGACGGCAGCGCGCTGGACGGCGCGCCCGCCCGCTACGGCAGCCATGCCATGGAGCTGCTCATCAACGACCTGCTCAAGCGCGGGGCCAGCAGGCGCCGGCTCGAGGCCAAGGTGTTCGGCGGTGCAAACGTGCTGCGCGGTTTCACCAGCAATCCCGTGGGCAGCCGCAACGCCGCTTTCATCAATGCCTATCTCGAGGCCGAAGGCATTCCCGTGCTCGCCTCGGACCTGGGCGGGATCCATCCCCGCAAGATCTGGTTCTTCCCTGACACCGGACGGGTGATGCTGCAGCGGCTGCCGCATGCGCACGATGCGGAGGTGGCCGCGGCGGAGTCGGCCGCGCGCGACGCGCTTTCCAGGAATCCGCGCAGCGGCGGCGTGGAGCTGTTCCGATGAGCAGGCCACCGGTGCGGGTGCTGGTTGTGGACGATTCGGCGGTGATGCGGCAGCTGCTGGCGGGCATGCTCTCGCGCGACCCGGGAATCGAGGTGGTGGGCACCGCCGCCGACCCGCTGATCGCGCGCGACAAGATCCGGCGCCTGGATCCGCACGTCCTGACCCTGGACATCGAGATGCCGCGGATGAACGGCCTGGAATTCCTGGCCGAACTGATGCGCGAACGGCCGATGCCGGTGATCATGGTCTCCTCGCTCACCGAGCGCGGCGCCGCAGCATCCCTGCAGGCGCTGGAACTGGGCGCGGTGGACGTCGTCGCCAAGCCCCGGGCGACGGCCATCCATGAATTTGAAAGCTCGGCGGCGGACATCGCGGCCAAGGTGCGCCAGGCCGCCCGGGCCCGGGTGCAGGCCGGGCTCCGGCACACCGACCACGGCAGCAGTGCGCCCCGCGCAGCCCCGGCCGCCTTCCCTGCTTCCCGGGCCCTGCCGCTGCTCGCCATTGGCGCCTCCGCGGGCGGCACGGAGGCCATCCGCCATGTCCTGGCCGCGATGCCCGACAACGGCCCGCCGGTACTGGTGGTGCAGCACATCCCCGGTGCCTTCAGCCGCGCCTTCGTGGCCCGGCTTGCCCGCCACAGCCCGATGCAGGTGAAGGAAGCCCGCCACGGCGCGCCGATCCTGCCCGGGCACGCCTACCTGCCGCCCCCCGAGCGGCACCTGGCGGTGACCCGTGGCAAATCGGGCCTTGAGTGCGCGCTGCCCGATGCCGGGCCGGTCAACCACCACCGACCTTCGGTTGACGTGCTGTTCCACTCGATCGCCGCCCACGCCGGTGCGCGGGCGGTGGGCGCCCTGCTCACCGGGATGGGGGACGACGGCGCGCGCGGCCTGCTGGCCATGCGCATGGCGGGCGCCCGCACCCTCGTCCAGGACAAGGCCACCAGCGTGGTGTGGGGAATGCCGGGCGCAGCGATGCGGATCCAGGCTGCAGACGAATCGGTTCCCCTGCCTCAGATCCCCGCGCGCCTGCTGGAACTCGCGGCCGCATCACGCCGGGCTTGACACGTGGTTGACCGGGCAGCCATATGATCGTGGCGCGCCACTCCGGCGCACACGCGGGAGGGTTGCATTTCGATCGAGCGGATCCTGTCGGACCTTGGTGCCCACCGGCAGTCGTACGAAGAACTCTACAAGCACTTCCACCGCAATCCGGAGCTCTCGCTCCAGGAGTACAAGACCGCGGACCGGGTTGAATCCGAGCTCAAGGGCTTTGGCATCGAGGAGGTCCTGCGGATCGGGAAGACCGGCATCGTGGCGATCCTGCGCAACGGCGACGGACCGGTGGTGGCCATGCGCGGTGACATCGATGCCCTGCCCATGGCCGAGCGTTCCGGCAAGGACTACGCCGCCGAGGGCGTGACCCAGGTGGACGAGACCCCCGGCAAGGAAACCCCGGTGGCCCACACCTGCGGCCACGACTTCCACACCGTCTGCCTGCTGGGCGCCACGCGCGCGCTGCACGACCACCGCGAAGACTGGTCCGGCACCTTCATCGCGGTGTTCCAGCCTGGCGAGGAGAACGCCGCCGGCGCCAAGGCGATGGTGGAGGCCGGGATCGTGGACAAGGTGCCCAAGCCCGATGTGTACCTGGGCCAGCACGTGCTCGGCACCCTGCCCGGCGGCGCCGTGGGCATCCGCAGCGGTCCGCTGTTCTCCGCCGCCGCCTCGATCGAGATCACCCTGTACGGCAAGGGCTCCCACGGCTCGATGCCCAACCTGGGCGCGGACCCGATCGTGCTCGGCTCGGCCATCGTTACCCGCCTGCAGACCATCGTCTCGCGCGAAGTGTCACCCCGCGCCACGGCCGTGGTCACCGTGGGCAGTTTCCATGCCGGCACCAAGTCCAACATCATCCCGGACTCGGCCGTGCTCCAGCTCAACACCCGCGCGTTTGACCGCGAGGTGGAAAAGCAGCTGCACGAGGGCATCGAGCCATCGTGCGCGCCGAATGCGAGGCGGCAAGGTCGCGTGCGGCCTTCGACGCATATTTCGGCGATGACTCGGTGGACATGGCGCCGGTCCCGGCATCGGAGGACTTCTCGGTGATTCCGGACGCCTTCGGCTGTCCCTACACATACTGGGGCCTGGGGGGATTCAAGGACTGGAAGAACGCCCCCGGCAACCATTCGCCGTTCTTCGCCCCCGACATCCAGCCAACCCTTGACCGGGGCATCGAGGCGATCGTCGTCGCCGCGTCGCCCTGGCTGGTGGGAGGGCGCTGATGGCCACTGCAGCCGCGACGGCCCCGGCCTGAAGGAATTCAAGGGCAACGACTCCGCACTGCCGGGCATCGTGCTGGCGGTCGTCACCTTCTGGCTGTTCGCGCAGACCACGATGAACATCGGCCCGCTGATGGCCGGGGACGTGGGCATGCCGATGCCGCTGATGAACATCGCCATCTCGCTGTCGGCGCTGTTCTGGGGCATGTTCATCGTGGTCCTCGGCGGCCTGGGTGACCGCTACGGCCGGGTCCGGGTGGTGTTCCTGGGCAACGTCCTCAACATCGTCGGCTCGCTGCTGATCGCCTTGGCGTTCGACGCCCTGGCAAGCCCGATGATCCTGCTCGGCCGGATCCTGCAGGGCCTGGCGGCCGGGGCGATCATGCCGTGCACCATGGCCCTGCTGAAGGATTACTGGGAAGGCGCGCAGCGCCAGCGCGCCGTGTCGATGTCGTCGATCGGTTCCTGGGGCGGCTCGGGGCTGACCGCCATCTTCGGCGGGTTCATGGCGTCCACGGTGCTGGGCTGGCGCTCGATCTTCGTGATCTGCGCGCTGGTCTCGGTGGCCTCCATCGCCCTGATGCGGCAGATCCCGGAATCGGCGCCCCAGGCAGGCCGCCCCGGCAAGACCGACTGGGCGGGCATCATCTCGCTGGCGGTCGCGCTGGCGGCGCTGCCGATCGTGGTCACCCAGGGCTCGTCGATCGGCTGGACCAACCTGCTGACGTGGGCGCTGTTCGCGATCTTCCTGTTGGCGTTCGGGGTGTTCGTCAACGCCGAGCTCAAGGCGCCCTACCCGCTCGTTGACTTCAAGCTGTTCACCAACAGCGTGTTCACCGGCGCCACCATCTCCAACTTCCTGATCAACGGCACCGCCGGGGCGCTGACGGTGTCGCTGTGGGTGCTGCAGGGGGCGGCGGGGATGTCCGCGGCCACCGCCGGCTACCTCACCGCGGGCTACGCGATCTTCATCATCGCCTTCATCCGCGTGGGCGAAAAGCTGCTGCAGCGCTTCGGCCCGCGCAAGCCCATGCTCTGGGGCTGCCTGGTGGTGCTGGCCTCCATCCTGCTGCTGATGGCCACCCACACCATGCAGTGGCAGTACACGATCCTGGCCATCGTGGCGTACTCGCTGTTCGGCCTGGGCCTGGCGTTCTATGCCACGCCCTCGACCGACGCCGCGCTCACCAACCTGCCCGGCGACCAGGCCGGGGCCGGCTCGGGGATCTACAAGATGGCCTCGTCGCTGGGCGCTGCGTTCGGCGTGCCGGCCTCGGCGGCGATCTTTACGGCCCTGTCGCAGACGGGCCTGGAGATCGTCGGCACGGTGATCGAATTCTCCGGCCGCCAGGACAACCTCGCGGTGCGCGAGGCGGGGATGGTCGGACTGGCCTTCAACGCCCTGATGGCCATCGCCGCGCTGATCTCGGTGACCATCTTCATCCCAAGGCAGCGCAAGGGGGCAGCGGACCCGCAGCCATGACCCGATGGCCGCTGCGGCACGCGGCGCCCGTAGTCCCGGGGGAACAGGCAGCCACTGGACGATAGCGGCGGTCCCGCCGCCCGGCTGCGGGATGGGCGCGCGTGACCGAGGCACCCGACATCGCTGGATCACGGCCGCCGCGCCTGCCCGCGGGCAGCCCGGACGCCCGCCAGGCGGGCTTGAACCTGCTGCGGCGCCTGCTTGTCTACCACCTGCTTCTGGGCGCCGCGGTCACGGTCTTGCTCACCCTATACCCCCCGCTTGCCACGCACCTGCCCATTGGCGGTGTCACGGTGCTGGCCGAAGGCACGGGGCTGGTGGAAACCGAGTTCCCCGTCCAGACAGGTCCGGGCCGCTTCGGGTACGCCGGGCAACTGGTGCTGGCACTGGCCGGGATCTGGCTGCTGATGCTCCCGGTGTCCTGGGTGCATCGCGGCACCCACCGCAGCGCCACCTTCGACCACTCGCTCGACAAGACCACCATGATCCTGCCCGGCGTGGTGGCGTCGATCGTGCTGGTGGTGCAATACAGCCTCGCACTGGCGTTTGCGCTGGCGGGCGTGGTGGCCGGCGTGCAGTTCCGCCGCGCGCTGCAGGACACCTTCGACGCGTTGTTCATCCTGATGGCCATCGGCACCGGGATCGCCGCCGGGGTCGAGGCACTGGAAGTGGCGGCCGTGATGACGGTGTTCTTCTGCTACGCGACGCTGTACGTGTGCCGCTTCGGCGACGGCTTTGAATCCGATTACCTGGCCGAACGCAAGGAGCTGAAGCGGCGTCTCAAGGCCCGCCCGGACCCGGACGTTGACCCCGGCCAGCCATGAACGCACGCCGCGCCAGGGTCCTGCGATCGGCCGGTTGGCTGGCCCTGGTAGCCTGCATGCTCGCGGGCCCGCCCCTGCAGGCGGCGGAGCCTGCGCGACCGCTGTTTGAGTCGGAGGCGGAACTGGCTGTCACGCTGGAAGCGGACTGGCGGGTCATCCTGCGCGACAGGGAAGATCCGCGCCGGCACGCGGCGGTGCTTGCCTACACGGACGCAAGCGGCGTGGCCCACCGAATCCCTGTCACGGTACAGGCCCGGGGGGTGACCCGCCTGCGCATGTGCCGGTTCCCGCCGCTGCGGATCCGCTTTGAACGCGATGCCGCAGCAGGGTCGGCATTCGAGGGCCAGCGCTCACTCAAGCTCGTCACCCACTGCGAACGGGGCGCCACCCACGCGCAGTACGTCGTCCAGGAGCTGCTGGCCTACCGCATCTACAACCGGATCACGCGGCACAGCTTCCGCGTGCGCCCGCTGGCCATCACCTACCTGGGCCAGGGCGGCCGGGGTGGCCCGGGTTCCCACTTCGCCTTCGTGATCGAGGATCTCCGGGAAGTGGCGCGACGCACGGACCACCGGCGCGCACGGCGGATGCCGATGGCGCCGGAGGAATACGATGCGCCGGCGATGGCGCGGTTCATGCTGTTCCAGTACCTGATCGGCAACACCGACTGGGAAGTGCTGGGTCGACCCGGCTTGGAGCAGTGCTGCCACAACGTCCGCGTCATCGCCCCCCGCGACAGCAGCGGGCTGGTGGCCCTCCCCTATGACTTCGATGCCGCCGGGATGATCGACACAGCGTACGCGGCGCCGCACCCGAGCCTCCCGATCGACTCCGTCACCGAACGGCTTTACCGCGGCTTCTGCGCCCACGACGGCCCGTTGGAGCAGGTGCGCGGCGAGTTCCTTGCAGCCCGCCAGGAGATCCTTGATACCGTGCGCACCGAGCCGCGCCTGGGCAGCGCCCGCAGGAACGCCACGCTCCGCTACCTCGCCGGATCCTACGAAACGTTCGAAGACCCCGACCGGTTCGCCCGGGACATCAGGGGACGCTGCCGCAGGCCGGGTCGAGCTGCGCGTCGCCCGCTTCTCCGGTTCCGGAGGGCTGCTCGACGGCGGCATCAGCGGCATCCGGCAGGCCGGCCGCAAGCCGCTCGCGTCGCTGCACCAGCGCCAGGTTTCCCGGGTCCAGCGCAATGACCTCGTCCAGGTAACCCGGGCGCGCACCGTCCTGGTCGGGCAGCGCCAGCCGCCCGCCGGGGTAGCCCGCCCACAGGCCCTGCGGCGTGGCCTCCAGCCAGCCGATGTGGCCTCCATAAGCGCCTGAAAGACCGGTATCGATCATCACCACGCGGCCATCGAGCCGGGGCCAGACCACGCCCGGGGTGGGCGTGTGGCCGATGACGATGCGGGCGGCACCATGGCGCTCGAGGATCGCGTCCACCACGGCGCCGGAGGTGGCCGGCGCGGCGCCGGCAAGGCCCCGGTACCACAAGGGCCCCGCCGGGTCGACGAGGATGCCGCCATCCTGCCTGTCCGCATCCGCCAGCGCATGGCGTGCCATGGCGGTCAACGACTCCAGGCTGTTGCCGCAGTAGCGGGCGCTGATGCCTCCATGCACGAACAGCAGGTCGTTGACCTGCACCGCAACGGCGGCCTCCATGGCCCAGCGGAACAGCTCGCCCGACGGGTCCCAGCGCGGGTCCCAGGCCAGCCGGTGCTCCACCCACCCGAGGGGATGCTCACGCTCCCAGGCCTCGCGATGACCGGGCGCCAGCGCGCCGGCTGCTGCCGGATCCCCGGTTTCCAGCGCCTCCTGCCACGCGCGGTAGTAACGCTCGCGCAACGCCCGCGAGTGCCTGTCCACGAAGGCGCGATACTCGCCGTCGCTCACGTAACGCAGGTCCCCGAGCACGTTCATGGCCTCGTGGTTGCCCAGGAGGTGATGCACGCGCCCGCCCTGCCTCCGGGCGTCTCGCCGCAACCGCTTCATGTGGGTGATGATGCGCCGGCTGTCCGGCCCGCGGTCGGCGATGTCCCCGGTCTGCACCAGGTGCGCGGCCCCCGCGGACCAGCGCCCGTGGCGGTCAACGATGCCCGCCAGCCGCAACGCCGCCATGTAGTTGTCGTAGTCGCCGTGGACATCGCCGATGGCGACAATGCGCTCGACCCCTTCCCACCGGTGCTCGCCCACCTGCCGCGGCGCTGCGCCGGCGGCGGTCATGCCCACCAGCAGCAGCCAGGCCACCAGCGCGGCCGCGATCCCGCCCCGCCAGGACCTGGGCGCGGGAGACACCAGCGGGCGGGCGCCGCGTTTCATGCGCCGAGAATACATCGGGCCCGGGCCTGAAATGGAAACGCCCGGCATGGCCGGGCGCTTCCTGGACTGCGGCAGCTGCCACTCAGGCGGTGGCGGCCTCCGCTTCCTCGCGGTACTCCTCGATCTGGTCGAAGTTCATGTAGCGGTAGATCTCCGCGCCGTGCTGGTCGATCACGCCGATGTCCGCCAGGTACTCCTCGCGGCTCGGGATCCGTCCCAGGCGAGAGCAGATCGCGGCCAGTTCCGCCGAGCCGAGGTACACGTTGGCCCCGCGCCCCAGGCGGTTGGGGAAGTTGCGGGTGGACGTGGACATCACCGTGGCCCCCTCGCGGACCTGGGCCTGGTTGCCCATGCACAGCGAGCAGCCCGGCATCTCCAGCCGCGCGCCGGCGGTGCCGAAGGTGCCGTAGTGGCCTTCCTTGGTCAGCTCGGCGGCGTCCATCTTGGTTGGCGGTGCCACCCACAGCCGCGTGGGGATGTCGCGCTTGCCTTCCAGCAGCTTGGCCGCGGCGCGGAAGTGGCCGATGTTGGTCATGCACGAGCCGATGAACACCTCGTCGATGGTGTCGCCGGCCACGTCGGACAGGGTCTTGGCATCGTCCGGGTCGTTCGGGCAGCACACGATCGGCTCCACGATCTCGTCCAGGTCGATCTCGATCACGGCCGCGTACTCGGCGTCGGCGTCCGGCTCCAGCAGCTGCGGGTCGGCCAGCCACTGCTCCATCTTGTCGATGCGGCGCTGCAGGGTGCGGGCGTCGGAGTAGCCCTGGGCGATCATCCACTTCAGCAGCGTGATGTTGCTGGTGAGGTATTCGATGATCGGCTCCTTGTCCAGGCGCACGGTGCAGGCCGCGGCGGAGCGCTCGGCCGAAGCGTCGGCCAGCTCGAAGGCCTGCTCGATCTTGAGGTCCGGCAGGCCCTCGATCTCCAGGATGCGGCCGGAGAAGATGTTCTTCTTGCCGCGCTTCTCAACCGTCAGCAGGCCCTGCTTGATTGCGTACAGCGGGATCGCGTGCACCAGGTCGCGCAGGGTCACGCCGGGCTGCATCTTGCCCTTGAAACGCACCAGCACCGATTCCGGCATGTCCAGCGGCATCACCCCGGTGGCGGCGGCGAACGCCACCAGGCCGGAGCCGGCCGGGAACGAGATGCCGATCGGGAAGCGGGTGTGAGAGTCGCCGCCGGTGCCGACGGTGTCGGGCAGCAGCATGCGGTTGAGCCAGGAATGGATGATGCCGTCGCCCACGCGCAGGGAGACACCACCGCGGGTGGAGATGAACTCCGGCAGGGTGTGGTGCGTCTTGACGTCCACCGGCTTGGGATAGGCGGCGGTGTGGCAGAACGACTGCATCACCAGGTCGGCCGAGAAGCCCAGGCAGGCGAGGTCCTTGAGCTCGTCGCGGGTCATCGGCCCGGTGGTGTCCTGCGAGCCCACGGTGGTCATCTTCGGCTCGCAGTAGGTGCCCGGGCGCACGCCCTGCCCCTCCGGCAGTCCGCAGGCGCGGCCCACCATCTTCTGCGCCAGGGTGAAGCCCTTGCCGGTATCGGCAGGCTTCGCCGGCTGGCGGAACAGGTCCGTGGCAGGCATCCCGAGCGATTCGCGGGCCCGCGCGGTGAGCCCGCGGCCGATGATCAGCGGGATGCGCCCGCCGGCACGGACCTCGTCGAAGAGCACGTCGCTCTTGAGCTGGAACTCGGCGATCACCTCACCGCCCTTGAGCGCCTTGCCCTCGTACGGGCGCAGCTCGACGACGTCGCCATGCTCCATCTTCGACACGTCCAGCTCGATCGGCAGCGCGCCCGCGTCCTCCATGGTGTTGTAGAAGATCGGTGCGATCTGGCCACCCAGGCACACACCGCCGGCGCGCTTGTTGGGCACGTACGGGATGTCGTCGCCGGTCCACCACAGCACGCTGTTGGTGGCCGACTTGCGGCTCGAGCCGGTGCCGACCACGTCACCCACGTAGGCGACCTGGTGGCCCTTCTCCCTGAGCCTGAGGATCTCGCCGATCGGGCCGCGCTTGCCGTCCTCTTCGGGGATGAAAGGCGCGTCCGGGCGCTGGTTCTTCAGCATCGCCAGCGCGTGCATCGGGATGTCCGGGCGCGTGGTGGCGTCGGGCGCGGGCGAGAGGTCGTCGGTGTTGGTTTCACCCGGCACCTTGAACACGGTGATGGTGATCGACTCGGGCACTTCCGGGCGGCTGGTGAACCACTCGGCTTCGGCCCAGCTCTGCATCACCGCCTGCGCGTGGACGTTGCCGGCCTTCGCCTTCTCCTCCACGTCGTGGAAGGCGTCGAACACCAGCAGGGTCTTCTTCAGGCCGTCGGCCGCGATCGGGCCGAGCACGTCATTGTCGAGCAGGTCGATCAGGGGCTGCACGTTGTAGCCGCCGAGCATGGTGCCCAGCAGTTCCGTCGCGCGCCCGGGGCTGATGAGGGTGTTCTTCTCGCTACCGAAAGCCAGCGCGGCCAAGTAGGAGGCCTTGACCTTGGCGGCCTCGTCGACGCCGGCGGGCACCCGGTGGACGAGCAGGTCAAGCAGGAACTGCTCCTCGCCGGCGGGCGGGTCCTTGAGCAGTTCGATCACGTCGGCGGTCTGCTGCGGCGACAGCGGCAGGGGGGGAATGCCAAGCGCGGCGCGCTCGTCGACGTGTTGGCGATAGGCTTCAAGCATGTGCGGGGAACTCCGGATGGGGGTGGAAAATGTCAGCGGGCCTTCGCGGCCCTGGGCACGACCAGCTGCAGTCCCTTGAACCAGTCGCGGTAAAAACGGTCGTCGTGGGTGATCAGGCCGTCGCACTGGAGCAGCGCGTGCGCGCCGACCAGGAACGGGGCAATCGGGCGGGCCGGGGAACTGCCGCGCTGGCGCTGGCGACGGTGCATTTCACCGGCGCGCAGGGCGGACTTGGCCTCGATCGCGCTGTAGCGGACGCCCATCTCCTCCAGCACCGCCAGCACTTCGTCGCCGCTGCGCAGCGCGCTGCAGGTCTCGGCCAGCACCACGTCGCAGACCACCACCGGGCCCACGCTGAGGCTGCGGCGGAGACTGTCCTCGGCGGCATCGGCCATGGGCCCGTCGGCCAGCAGGTCGACGAGCACGGGCGAATCAATGGCGATCATCCCCGCTTTCCAGCGGCCCGGCGGCCAGTGCCCTGGGAGCCCTCGCCTGCGGCGGGAGCGTCGAGTGCGAAGCGGCCCCGGGCGCGGGACACCGCATCGTCGACGTTCTTGCGCAGGATGATCCGGCCGTCCTCGAGTTCCACCTTGAGCACCGTGCCCTTGGTCAGGCCCAGCGCATCGCGCACCGCCTTGGGGAGGGTGATCTGGCCGCGCTCGGCGACGGTGGCTTCCATGGACGGCTCCAAACGGCTGGGGCCGCCATTATACATACTTTTTTCTGCATACTTCCGCCCCCATACCCTTTCAGACCAAGCCCGTTTCGCGTTTCCGTCACCGAAGCTGAACGGGAAACCCGTACACTGGCGCCAACGCCCCAAGCCAATCGCATTGCAGCCACAGGAGGTTCCACATGGCCGATTCTTTCGCCACGCAAGCCACATTCGAGGTCAACGGCAAGACCTATACCTATGCCAGCCTGCCGAAGCTCGGCGAGCGCTTCGACATCGCCCGCCTGCCCTTCTCGATGAAGATCCTGCTGGAGAACCTGCTCCGCAACGAGGACGGGGTGAGCGTGCAGCCCAGGCACATCGAGGCCGTGGCGAAGTGGGATCCGAAGGCCGATCCGGACACCGAGATCGCCTTCATGCCGGCCCGCGTGGTGCTGCAGGACTTCACCGGGGTGCCGTGCGTGGTGGACCTCGCGGCCATGCGCGATGCGGTGGTGAAGCTGGGCGGCCGGCCCGAGCAGATCAACCCGCAGATCCCCTCCGAACTGGTGATCGACCACTCGGTGCAGGTGGATGCCTTCGGCCGCAGCGAGGCGCTGGACATCAACGGCCGCATCGAGTTCGAACGCAACCGGGAGCGCTACGGATTCCTGCGCTGGGGCCAAAATGCGTTCCAGGACTTCAAGGTGGTACCCCCCAACACCGGCATCGTGCACCAGGTGAACCTGGAGCACCTGGCGCGGGTGGTGTTCGAGCGCGAGATCAACGGCACGCTGTGGGCGCTGCCCGACACCGTGTTCGGCACCGACTCGCACACCACCATGATCAACGGCATCGGCGTGCTGGGCTGGGGCGTGGGCGGCATCGAGGCCGAGGCGGCGATGCTGGGCCAGCCCTCCTCCATGCTCATTCCCCAGGTCGTTGGCTTCAAGCTCACCGGCAAGCTGCCCGAAGGCACCACCGCCACCGACCTGGTGCTGACCGTCACCGAGATCCTGCGCAAGCACGGCGTGGTCGGCAAGTTCGTCGAATTCTTCGGCGACGGCCTGCAGCACCTGCCGCTGGCCGACCGCGCCACCATCGGCAACATGTCGCCCGAGTACGGCGCCACCTGCGGCATCTTCCCGATCGATGCGGAAGCCATCAATTACCTGCGCCTGTCCGGCCGCAGCGAGGAACAGATCGCGCTGGTCGAGGCCTATGCGAAGGCCCAGGGCCTGTGGCACGAGCCCGGCGCGCCCGAACCGCAGTACTCGTCCGTGCTCGAACTGGACATGGGCACCGTGCAGCCATCGCTGGCCGGCCCGCGACGCCCGCAGGACCGCGTCCTCCTGGGCGACATGAAGAAGAACTTCAACCAGAACGTGGAGCCGCTGATTGCCAGGCGCGACGCCGAGCGCGACCGCCAGATCAACCGCTTCGAGAAGGACGGCGGCGACCAGCCGCAGGCCGACCGCCTGGCGGCCAAGCCGGTGTCCACGATCTGCGTGGATAACTGCGACTACCAGATCCAGGACGGCACGGTGGTGATCGCGGCCATCACCTCCTGCACCAATACCTCCAACCCGGCGGTGATGATCGGCGCCGGCCTGGTGGCTCGCAACGCCGCGGCCAAGGGCCTCAAGCCCGCGCCGTGGGTCAAGACCTCACTGGCGCCGGGCTCGCTGGTGGTCACCGACTACCTCAACAAGGCCGGCCTGATGGACGACCTGGAGCAGATGGGCTTCTATCTGGTCGGCTACGGCTGCACCACCTGCATCGGCAACTCCGGCCCGCTGCTCAAGGCGGTGTCCGACGGCATTGCCGAGAATGACCTGGCGGTGGCTTCGGTGCTCTCGGGCAACCGCAACTTCGAGGGCCGCATCCACCCCGAGGTCAAGATGAACTACCTCGCCTCCCCGCCGCTGGTGGTGGCGTATGCGATCGCGGGTACCGTGGACATCGACCTGACCACCGAGCCCCTGGGCAAGGACCGCGACGGCAACGACGTGTACCTGCGCGACATCTGGCCCAGCAACAAGGAGATCAGCGACACCATCCTGGCCACCGTGGGGCCGGAGCTGTTCAAGAAGAACTACGCGGACGTGTTCAAGGGCGATGAGCGCTGGAACTCGATGGAATCGCCCGAGAGCGAGCTCTATCCGTGGAGCGACGAATCCACCTACATCAAGAACCCGCCCTACTTCGAGGGCATGACCATGGAGGTGGGCCCGATCAGCGACGTCAAGGGCGCGCGCGTGCTGGGCCTGTTCGGCGATTCGATCACCACCGACCACATCTCGCCGGCGGGGGCGATCCATCCAGATTCGCCGGCCGGCAGGTTCCTGCAGTCCCGGGGCGTGCTCCCGCCCGACTTCAACAGCTACGGCTCGCGTCGCGGCAACGATGACGTGATGGTCCGCGGCACCTTCGCCAACATCCGCATCAAGAACCAGTTCTTCGGCGGCGAGGAAGGCGGCAACACCCTGTACTTCGGCAGCAACCCGCCGGAGAAGATGTCGATCTACGACGCGGCCATGAAATACAAGGCCGAAGGCGTGCCGCTGGTGGTGATCGCCGGCCACGAGTACGGCACCGGCTCATCGCGCGACTGGGCCGCGAAGGGCACCAACCTGCTCGGAGTCAAGGCGGTGATCGCGGCGAGCTTCGAGCGCATCCACCGCTCCAACCTGGTGGGCATGGGCGTGCTGCCGCTGCAGTTCAAGGAGGGCGAGAACGCCCAGACCCTGGGCCTGGACGGCACCGAGACCTTCGACATCACCGGCCTGGACGACGGCAACGCGCGCACTGCCACGGTGGTGGCGCGCAAGGACGACGGCAGCGAGAAGCGCTTCGAGGTGGACGTGCTGCTGCTCACGCCCAAGGAAGTCGAGTACTTCCGGCACGGGGGCCTGCTGCACTACGTGCTGCGCGACCTGGCTTCGCGCGACGCGGCCTGAGAACCGGCGGGCTCCGGCCCGCCGATCCCCGTGTCAGAGCACCGGCGCCCAGCGGGCGCTGGTGATCTTCCAGTCGCCGCCTTCCAGCCTCCAGCCGGTCTCCACCTTGTAGACATTGCCGCGCTCGGGGACGAGGAACCCCGAGCCGCCGGTGAGCGCGGCGGTGAAGGCCACCGTGGCGTGTGAATCCTGCAGGTTGACGTCCAGCGGGCCCAGCGTCAGCAGCACCTTCTCGTGCCGCATCATGTAAAGCGCCGCGGTGCGTCGCGCCTGGTCCCGGTCCATGCCGCCGGGCCCGATGAAGTCGTCGGCAAGGTAGCGCCGCAGCGTGGCAGCATCGCGCTCCACGATGCTTGCCCGCACTTCCTCCAACGCATTTCGCAAGGCCTCCTCCGGGGCTGGCCGCGTGCAACCGGCAAGCAGGAGGGCCAGCGCCAGGGCCATCCACACGCCCCAGCGCCACCTGTCCCGGCCGCTTCGCCTGCAGTCCACCATCCACCTTCCCCTGCACCATTCCGGCCACGCAGGGTAGCGTGCCCGGGACGCCGTGCGTCGTCTTGCCACTGTCCGCGGGCATATGCTCCAATCAAACGGACAGTGCGCGAAGACCGCCCCCGGGTGCGGACGCGACATCAAGGGAGAGGAACCGCATGACCCACGAACGCCCCTGGCTGGCAAGCTATCCGGAAGGCATTCCGGCCGAGATCGACGTCGATGAATTCGAATCGGTGCCGGCTGTCCTGCAGGGGGCGATCGACAACTATCGCGACAACCCCGCCTTCTCCAACATGGGCGTCTCGCTCACCTACGCGGAGGTTGATGCGCTCAGCATCCAGTTCGCGTCGTGGCTTCTGAACGACATGAAGCTCAAGAAGGGCGATCGGGTCGCGATCATGATGCCCAACTGCCTGCAGTACCCGGTCGCGACGTTCGGCGTGCTGCGCGCGGGGCTGACCGTGGTCAACGTCAACCCGATGTATACCGCGCGCGAGCTCAGGCACCAGCTCCAGGATTCCGGCACCAGCGTGATCATCGTGCTCGACAACTTCGGGCACACGGTGCAGAAGGCGCTGGAAGGCAGCTCCGTGCGCCAGGTCGTCACCACCGGGCTGGGCGACCTGCTCGGCTTCCCAAAGGGCGCGATCGTCAACTTCGTGCTCCGCTACATCAAGAAAATGGTTCCGGACTACGACCTTCCCGGCGCGATCCGGTTCCGCGACACGCTGGCGGCGGGGAAAAAGCACCCGCTCCCCGATGTCTGCATCTCGCCCGACGACATCGCATTCCTGCAGTACACCGGAGGCACAACCGGCGTGGCCAAGGGCGCCATGCTGACCCACCGCAACATGGTGGCCAACATGCAGCAGGCCTCGGCCTGGGTGAGCAAGCAGGCCAAGCCCGGCAAGGAAGTAATCATCACCGCACTACCGCTGTACCACATCTTTGCGTTGACGGCGAACGGCCTGGTGTTCACCAAATTCGGCGCCAAGAACATCCTCATCACCAACCCGCGCGACATGCCCGGGTTCGTCAAGGAGCTGGGGCGCGAACCATTCACGGCCATTACCGGCGTCAACACCCTGTTCAACGGGCTGCTCAACACCCCGGGCTTCGACGAGCTGGACTTCTCGCGCCTGACCCTGACCCTGGGCGGCGGGATGGCGGTGCAGCGTTCGGTGGCCGAACGCTGGAAGCGCGTCACCGGCACCACCCTGGTGGAAGCCTACGGCCTCACCGAGACGTCGCCGGCCGCGTGCATCAACCCCATGGACCTGCCCGAGTACAACGGCTCGATCGGCCTGCCGATCCCCTCCACCGATGCCTGCATCAAGGACGAGGAAGGCAGGATGCTGCCGCCGGGGGAGGTGGGCGAGCTGTGCATCAAGGGGCCGCAGGTGATGAAGGGCTACTGGAACCGTCCCGAGGACACCGCCAAGGCCATCGACGCGGATGGATGGCTGCACACGGGTGACATGGCGAAGATGGACGAGAAGGGGTTCTTCTACATCGTCGATCGCAAGAAGGACATGATCCTGGTGTCGGGCTTCAACGTGTACCCGAACGAGATCGAGGACGTGATCGCCATGATGCCGGGCGTGCTGGAAGTGGCCGCCATTGGCGTGCCCGACAAGAACTCCGGTGAGGTGGTGAAGCTGGTGGTGGTCAAGAAGGACGAGAGCCTCACTGCCGACCAGATCAAGGCCCACGCGCGCGAGAACCTGACCGGCTACAAGCAGCCCAGGATCATCGAGTTCCGCAAGGAACTGCCCAAGAGCAACGTCGGCAAGATCCTGCGGCGCGAGTTGCGGGAAGAGTCCGCAACCCCGGAGTGACGGGCGGCTGGCCCGGCTCGGGGCCGGCCATCGCACCTTGACAACCACGGAAATGCTTGCATCGCGTTGATGAAGCAGGCATAGAATCCTCCTGTCGGGCCATTCATGTCCCTCACCGGCCTGCCCCTCCGACCGGCCCGACCGGCCGGGACGGGCCACAGGGGATTCCCAATGCACAACGTCGAGCAGCTGCGCCGCGCCCACGCTCTGTCCACCATCCGGATCGAATCCGATCCCTCCAGCGATGCCCACTGGTGCTTCATGCATGCCCAGCAGGCATTCGCCGACCGCACCTACCGCCCTTGCTTCTCGCCCCAGCTGCTGCGCGAGCTGCGGCTGTTTGCGCGACAGGCGATCGATGGGATCAACGCGCGCACGGCCCAGGCCGGCGGCGACATCGCGCATATCGTCCTGGCCTCGGACGCGCACGTGTTCAACCTGGGCGGCGACCTGTCGCTGTTCACGCGGCTGATCCGCGAGCGCGACCGCGACGGGCTGACGCGCTACGCGCACGAATGCGTCGACAGCATCCACCTGCTCCACACCCGCCTGCATGAGAACGCGCACACGATCGCCCTGGTGGAGGGCGACGCCCTGGGCGGCGGCTTCGAACTGGCCCTGGCCTGCCAGACCATCGTTGCCGAAAGCGGCGTGCAGATGGGCTTTCCCGAAGTGCTGTTCGGCCTGTTCCCGGGCATGGGCGCGTATTCGCTGCTGACCCAGCGGGTGAGCCCGAAGCTGGCCGAGGAGATGATGCTCAACGGCACCATGTACAGCAGCGACGAGCTGCACCGGATGGGCATCGTGGACGTGCTGGTGCCCAAGGGCGAAGGCGTGCGCGCCGTGCATGAGGCCATGCGCCGGAACCGGCGGATATCGGCCGCCCGCCTGGCGCTGCACCGGGTGCGCGACGGCGCCCACCCCGTGTCGCATGCCGAGCTCACCCGGATCACCGACATCTGGGTGGACACCGCCATGCAGCTTGGCGAGAAACAGCTGCGCACCATGGAGCGCCTGGTGCGCGCCCAGCTCAGGCGGCCGGAGGAAGCGGAGCAGGCCACGCGGGACAGCAGCGCGGCGCTCTGACTCAGCGGCGGTCGGAATCCCCGGCCTGGGGCAGGTCCCCGCGCTCGCGCAGCGCGGACAGGGCCTGCTCCAGCTGCTGGCGCTGGCTCTGGATGATGCCGCGCCAGTCCGCGGCCAGCTGGTCGAACGCCAGGCGCATGCCGTTGGAGGCATTGTCGGCCAGGCGCACCGCGCCCATGTTGCTGGCCGTGCCCTTGAGCGCATGGCAGGCATCGCGGAACTCATCCCAGCGGGCAGCGCTGCCGGCTTCCTCGAGGTCGGCAATGCACTTGCGCGCATCGCGGGCGCACTCGCCGAGGAACCTGCGGACGAATTCCTCGCCCAGCCCCATCTCGCGCAGCTCGTCCAGGATCTCCTGGGAGATCACGCTCATGTCATGGCCCGCCGCCGGCATCGGCGCCGTCGCGTGGGCCTCCGCGGCTGGCCGCGCCTCCCCTTCGGCGATCGCGGCAAGGTTCTCCAGCAACCGCTCCACCACGATCGGCTTGGTGAGGTAGGCGAAGGCCCCCACCCGCTCGCATTCCTGCCGCGCCTTGTCCGTGGCATCGGCGGTGAGGACGATGAACGGCGTGCGCCTGCGCCCCGCCTCCATGACCGCGGCCTGCTTGATCACCTCCAGCCCGCTGACGCCGGGCATGTGCAGGTCGGTGATGACCGCATCGAAGCTCTGTGACTCCAGCGCATCCAGCACATCCTCGCCGTGGTCGACGATGTGCGCGCGGTGGCCGGCCTTCTCCAGCAGGCGCCGCAGGACCATCAGGTTCGCGGACTGGTCGTCGGCCACCAGGATCCGCAGCGAGCGCACCCGCGCCCGGTGGCGGACGAACGGATCACCAAACGGGATGACGTTGCCCGGCTCCGGCTCCACCTGCTCGCGGGCGAGTTCGAACGGCAGCTCCACCCAGAAGGTGGAGCCGGCGCCAAGCTCGCTCTCCAGGCCGATCCTGCCGCCCAGCAGCTCGCTCAGCGCCTTGGAGATGGTGGTGCCCAGCCCGGTGCCACCGAAGCGACGCCCCCTGCCCGAATCGACCTGCTCGAAGGCGTCGAAGATCCCGGCAAGCGCCTGCTCCGGGATGCCGATGCCGGTGTCGCGCACCGAAAACCGCAGCACCGGCCGCGACGGCGCGCTGCCGGCGGCCACCCCGACCTGCAGCCGCACGTGGCCGCGGTCGGTGAACTTGATCGCGTTGGAGCACAGGTTGAGCAGGATCTGGCGCAGGTGGTTGCTGTCGCTGTGCAGCGACTGCGGCACCTCGCGGTCGATCGACACCTCGAACGCCAGACCCTTCGCCTGCGCGCTGGGCAGCAGCATCAGGTGCACGCTCTTGACCAGCTCGCCCAGGCGGAAGTCGCGGTCGATGCGCTTGAACCGGCCGGCCTCGATGGCCGAGATGTCGAGCACGTCGTCCACCAGCAGCTGCAGCGAGCGCGCGGAGGTCTCGATCACCTGGGCGCTCTCGCGCTGCTCGCCGCTCAGCGGGGTGGCCAGCAGCAGCTGCGACATGCCGACGATGCCGTTGAGGGGGGTGCGGAATTCATGGCTCATGTTGGCCAGGAAACGGCTCTTGGCATCGTTGGCGGCCTTTGCCGCCTCGGTGGCCTGCACCAGCGCCTGCAGCAGCGAGCTGAGATACAGGGGCACCGCGACCAGCCCGGCCAGCAGCCCCCAGGACAGCCAGGGATTTTCCTGCCAGTACGGCGTTCCCCACATCACCAGGCCGAAGGTGACCACGGCGAAGCCGATGGCCAGGTACAGGTAGCGGGTGCCAAAGCGCAGGCCGTTGCCCACGGTGACCCACATGATGATCACGTACATGGGCGCCAGCAGCTCCCCGAGCAGGAACATGCCGGTGCCCATCAGGCTGTAGTCCGCCACCATCCCCAGGAACCGGCGCGGGTGTGACACCCCCGGGCGCAGCCACAGCCAGCCCAGGATCGCGAAGGCGACGATGAACTCAAGCCCCAGGAACAGGTAGGAGAGCCGCAGCGGGCCCTCCACCCCGGGGCGCCCCTCCACCACCAGTTTCAGGTAGGTGACCACGATGGCCAGCATCACCACCCGCACCATGGCCTGCCCGTGCTCGCTGTCGGGGCGCTCCCCCAGCCGTTCCCTGATGCGCGCGAACAGCTCCTTCATCAGCGTGTCACTGCAGGTGCCGCCGGGGCCCGCCGGAGCCACCGAAGCGCCCCGCCAGCTCCTCCACCCGGCCACGGTTGCGCAGCAGCGCGTCCACGCACGCGGGGTCGAACAGCGAGCCGCGATGGGCCTGGAAGTAGTCGAAGGCCTCGTCCATCGTCCAGGCGCGCTTGTACGGGCGCTCGGAGATCAGCGCGTCGAACACGTCGGCAACCGCGACGATGCGTGCTTCCATCGGGATGGCGTTGCCGCGCAGGCCGGCCGGATAGCCGCTGCCGTCGTAGCGTTCCTGGTGGTGCAGCGCGATGGTGGCGCTGAGCTGGATGAAACGGTTCTCGCTGCCGCTGAGCAGCTCGTAGCCGATCTCGGGATGCTTGCGCATCAGCGCCGCCTCCTCCTCCGACAGCGGGCCCGGTTTCATCAGCAGGGCGTCGGGGATGGCGATCTTGCCGATGTCATGAAGGGGCGCGGCGAGCTCGATCATCCGCACTTCCTCCTCGAACAGGCCCAGATCTTCGGCAATCAGGCCTGCAACCCGCGCCACCCGCTCCAGGTTGGCGCTGGTCCCGGCGTCGCGGTAGGCGATGGCACGCGCCAAGCGGGTGAGGGTCTCGCGCTCCCGCTCCTCCACCTCGTGCATGCTGGCCAGCAGCCGCTGCTCCAGCGACAGGGCGCGCTGCTTGACCGATTCGGAATGCTGGCGGAGCTGCAGCAGGTTGCGGCAGCGGGCGCGGAGCTCGCGCGGACGGATCGGCTTGACCAGGAAATCGATGACCCCGGCGTCGAGCGCAGCCTGCCGCACCGGCTCGTCGCCCACCACGGTCACCAGCACGATCGGCACGTCACGGTGCAGCAGCGGGCGCCGGAACCGGCGGGCGAATTCCAGGCCGTCGATGCCCGGCATGCGGTAATCCAGCAGCAGCAGGTCCGGACGGTTGTCCTGGCACCACTGCAGCGCGACCTGCGGATCATCGAAATCCAGGACCTGCAGCTCGGGGCTGATGTCCTCGATGATGTGGCGCAGCATGGTGCGCGCCGAAGTCTGGTCGTCGACGATGACGATGTTCACATTGGCGTTCCGTTCCCAAGGGGGTGCCCCCGGCCAATGACCGATAGTGACCGGATTCCGGTGCGGCACGCAACTTCCGGAAGACCATCGCAAGCAAGTCCCATGCCCCGGCCTTCTCCCTTTTGATTCAAAGGCTTCCATGCAGCCCGGGCGATGGTGTTCCCCGGGCCGTGTCCACAGCTGCCGGAAAGGGTCAGTCCCTGCCCTGCCCGCCCTCCGGGCGCATGTAGGGGAACAGCAGCACGTCGCGGATCGAGGCCGAGCCGGTGAAGAGCATCACCAGCCGGTCGATGCCCACCCCGAGCCCGCCCGTGGGTGGCAGGCCCACCTCCAGCGCGCGGATGTAGTCGGCGTCGTAATGCATGGCCTCGTCGTCTCCGCCTTCGCGTGCCTCCACCTGGGCGCGGAAGCGCGCGGCCTGCTCTTCAGGGTCGTTGAGCTCGGAAAAGCCGTTGGCCATTTCCTTGCCGCCGATGAACAGCTCGAAGCGGTCGGTGATGCCCGGCTCGACGTCCGATTCGCGCGCCAGCGGCGAGACCTCCACGGGGTAGTGGGTGATGAAGGTCGGCTGCACGAGGCCCTCCTCCACCGTGGCCTCGAACAGCTCGAGCAGCAGCTTGCCCCAGCCCCAGTCCGGCTTGATGCGCACGCCCAGGCGCTCGCAGTGCGCCGCCAGCGCGGCCCGGTCGCGGCAATCGGCCTCGCTGATGCCCGGGTTGAGCTCGCGCACGGCCTCGTCCATCTTCCAGCGCCGGAAACGGGGGCCAAGGTCGATGGCCTGGTCGTCCCACTCCAGGGCCGTGGTGCCCAGGGTCTGGGTGGCGAGGTCGCGGATCATGGCCTCGGTGAGGTCCATGATGTCCTCGTACGTGGCGTAGGCCTCGTACAGCTCAAGCATCGTGAACTCGGGGTTGTGCCGGGTGGACACCCCCTCGTTGCGGAAATTGCGGTTGATCTCGTAGACCTTCTCGAAGCCACCCACCACCAGCCGCTTGAGGTACAGCTCCGGCGCCACCCGCAGGTAGAGGTCCAGGTCCAGCGCATTGTGGTGGGTGACGAAGGGCCGTGCCGTGGCCCCGCCGGCGATGTAATGCATCATCGGCGTTTCCACCTCCAGAAACCCGCGGGCGTCGAGCCAGGCGCGCATGGCGGAGATGATCCGCGAGCGCTTGAGGAACACCTCGCGCGATTCCGGGCTGACGATCAGGTCCACGTAGCGCTGGCGGTAGCGCTGCTCGACGTCCGCCAGCCCGTGCCACTTGTCGGGCAACGGCCTGAGGGATTTGGACAGCAGCCGCAAGCTGGACACCTTCACCGACAGCTCGCCGGTGCGGGTACGCATCAGCGTGCCCTCCGCGCCAATGATGTCACCCACGTCCCAGCCCTTGAACGCCTGGTAGGCATCGCCCAGCGCATCACGCTGCAGGAACAGCTGGATGCGGCCGCTGGAGTCCTGGATCTGGGCAAAGGCGGCCTTGCCCATCACCCGCTTGGCCATCATCCGGCCGGCCACGCTGACCTGGCGGCCATCGGCCTCGAGCGCTTCGCCGTCCCAGGCGTCCGCATCGGCGAACTCCGCCTGCAGGCGGCCGGCCAGGTCGGCGCGACGGAAGTCGTTCGGGAACGCACCCCCCTGCCCGCGCAGGTCGGACAGCTTGGCCCGGCGTTCGGCGATCAGCCTGTTCTCGTCGTCGCCCGCTGCCGGGGCGTGGGGGTTGGTGTCAGTCATGCCTTGTCCGTGGGTATCCGCGCGCGGCCGCCGATCAGGCGGCGTCGGTGCGCCGGGCGCCGACCTGCAGGCCGGCCTTGAGCGCGGCGGCGACGAACTCATCGAGGTCGCCGTCGAGCACGTTCTGGGTGTCGCTGCGCTCGATCCCGGTGCGCAGGTCCTTGATCCGCGACTGGTCTAGCACGTAGTTGCGGATCTGGCTGCCCCAGCCGATGTCGGACTTGGTCGCCTCCACCGCCTGCTTCTCGGCGCTGCGCTTCTGGATCTCCAGCTCGTACAGCCGCGCGGCGAGCATCTTCATCGCGCGGTCGCGGTTGGCGTGCTGGCTGCGCTCGGTCTGGCACGCCACCACCACCCCGGTCGGCACGTGGGTGATGCGCACCGCCGACTCGGTCTTGTTGACGTGCTGGCCACCGGCGCCCGACGAGCGGTACACGTCGGTCTTGAGGTCGGCGGGGTTGATGTCGATCTCGATGCTGTCGTCGATCTCGGGCGCCACGAACACCGAGGTGAAGCTGGTATGTCGCCGCGCGTCGGAGTCGAACGGGCTCTTGCGCACCAGCCGGTGCACGCCGGTCTCGGTCTTGAACCAGCCGTAGGCGTACTCGCCCTCGACGCGGAACGTGGCCGACTTGATGCCGGCGACATCGCCGCCGCTCACTTCCAGCAGCTCCGTCTTCCAGCCCCGGTCCTCGGCCCAGCGCAGGTACATGCGCAGCAGCATCTCGGCCCAGTCCTGGGCCTCGGTGCCGCCGGCGCCGGCCTGGATGTCCACGAACGCCGCGGCGTCGTCCATCTCGCCGGAGAACATGCGCTGGAACTCAAGCTCCTCCACGCCTTTGGCATGCTGCTCGATGTCCGCCGCAACCGCGTCCGCGGTCTCATCGTCGTCCTCGGCCTCGGCCAGGTCCAGCAGCTCGGAGGCGCCGGCCAGGCCCTCCCGCAGGTTCTGGATGCCGTTGACCGTCTTGTCGAGCATGGAACGCTCGCGGCCCAGTGCCTGCGCGCGCTCCGGATCGTTCCAGACGTCGGGATTCTCGAGCTCGCGCTCTACTTCCTCCAGGCGTTCGCGCTTGGAGTCGTAGTCAAAGATACCCCCTCAGCGCTTCCAGCCGGCCCTGCAGGTCGGCGATGCGCTGGCGGACGGGATTGAGTTCCATCGTTGCCGTTTCCGTGAAGATGCAAGCCATCCATTCTAGCAATGCGGCCGCGGCTCAGGAATGCTGCGCCAGCGCCCGCAGGCCCTCCCGGTACCGGCGGCTGCAGGGAACGACCTCGCCGGCACGCATGCGCAGCCGTGCTTCGCCGCTTTCCAGCGGCTCGATCGACTCCACCTGGTCCAGGTTCACGATCCAGCTGCGGTGCACGCGCACGAAGCGCGACGGGTCGAGCCGGGCCTGGATGCCGGAAATGGTGCTCCGCAACGGGTAATCGCGCCCGCGCACCCGCAGGTTCACGTAATTGCCCGAGGCCTGCAGCCACTCGATGTCGTCCGCGGCCACCAGGAACTCACGCCCGAGCTTGCGCACCAGGAAACGCTCCGGCCGGTCCACGGACTCCACCGGAGGGCCTTCGTCCGGCGCGCCAAGCATGCTCGCCTCCCCCTGCATCCTGCGCAGGACCAGGCGGTACAGCTCGATCACGGTCACCATCGCCGCGTAGGTGCGCACGTCCTTGAGGTACTCATAGCCGAAGCCGCTGGCCCAGGGGCCAAAGTCGTAGCCTTGCCCCTGGCTGGCATACGCGATCTCGCGCAGCAGGATCATGCCGAGCACGTGCAGCAGCGAAACCACGACGCTTGCGAGCAGGTGCCGGGGGAGCTGCCGATGCCAGGTGTCCCAGTGGAACGGGAACCTGCGGGTGGTCCAGACCACCAGCGGCACCAGCGCCAGCCATGCAAGGCTGCTCGACCACTCCCACGCCAGCGGCTCCCAGGCGGCGAAGCCGGTGTCGAGCGCGCGCATGTCCATCAGGACGGTGACGCTGTTGGCCACCGCATTGAACAGGGTGATCGATACCCAGAACCCGATTTCCACCCAGCGGCGCCAGGGCTGGTAGCGCTCCCACGGGGTCTTGGCGGAGGTCTCCATCCACGCATTCTAAGTCCGCGCCGCGCCCGGCTGCGCTGCGTTCGTCCCGGGATTCCGCCACTCGTCCCAGGCCGGCCGGAACCGGTCACTCGCTGCTGGAACGGGCCGCACCGGCGCGTGAGCCTGTGGTTCCTCCCTGCAGGACCGCCCCCACATGGATCGCCAGCTGCACCGCCGCATCTACCTGGATTGGCTGCGCATCGCTGCTTTCGCCCTGCTGGTGCTCTACCACGTGGGCATGTACTACGTGAGCTGGGACTGGCACATCAACAGGCAGCCCGCAGTCACTGCGCTCGAGCCGCTGATGCTGCTGACCTCTCCATGGCGGCTGTCGCTGCTGTTCCTGGTGTCCGGGATCGCAACCGCCTTCCTGGTGGCGCGGACCCGGCGCATGTCGGCGGACACCGGCGCCAGCCGGTTCATGCGCAGCCGCTCCCTGCGCCTGCTCCTGCCGCTGGCGGCGGGAATGTTGCTGGTGGTACCGCCGCAGTCCTACTTCGAGGTCATGGAAAAACTCCCGGGCGGCTACGGGGACGGCTACCTGGCGTTCTGGAGCCGCTATCTCACCGCGGACGACGGCTTCTGCACCGCGGACGGCGAATGTCTGCTGCTGCCCACCTGGAACCACCTGTGGTTCGTGGCCTACCTCTGGATCTACACCCTCGCGCTGTGGCTTTTCCTCCGGTTCGCCCCGGGCGCCCTGCCCGCCGCCGGTCGATGGCTGCGCCGGAGGCTGGAGGGAGCCGGGCTGCTGCTGTGGCCGCTGCTGTTCCTCGCGCTGGGGCGGTTGACGTTGCTCGGTCCATTCGGTTCCACCCACGCGCTGGTCGACGATTGGCACAACCACGCCCAGTACTTCCCGCTGTTCCTGCTCGGCTACCTGATGGCGATGGACGAGGGCATCTGGGCGCGGATGCAGGCCTTGCGCTGGCCTGCGCTTGCCATGGCGCTGTGCTCGTGGGCGTTGCTGGCCTGGTATTTCGCCCATTACGTCGACGCCCCGCCCAACGCGGTGCGCGCGCTGCAGCGGGTGGCGTGGGCGCTGAACCAGTGGACCGCGATCGTCGCCGCGATCGGCTTCGCCCGCCGCCTCGCGCCGGGCGATGGCCCGCTGCGCCGCTACCTCAGCGACGCCGTGTTTCCGGTGTACATCGTCCACCAGACGATCACCGTGGCCGCGGCCTGGCATCTGCGTCCGCTGGCGCTTGGCGCCGGCGTGGAGGGCGCCCTGATCGTGCTGCTGACCTTCGGGGTCAGCCTGTGCGCCTACGAATGCGTGCGCCGCGTGCGCTGGTTGCGACCGCTGTTCGGGCTCAAGCCCAGCCAGGCCGCAAGGGCGCCGGCTGCTCTCCACACGCCGGCCACCCGGCCCCGGTAAGCTGCCCTGCTTCCGCCGCAAGGCCTCCCCGCATGTTTTCCTCCGGACCGATCCTCTGGTTGCAACAGCACTCCGCGCCCTGGTTCGACGCGCTCATGCGCTTCATCAGCTGGATCGGCGAGCCGTGGTTCTACATTCCGGCGGTGCTGGTGCTCGCCTTCGGCGTGCGCCTGAGGCCCGGGCTGGGAGTGATGCTGGCGATGCTACTGGTGACCTTCGCCACCGAGGGCTTCAAGCAGGGTTTCGGCCTGCCGCGGCCAAGCGAGGTGGACGCGCGGGTGCTCAATGAAGGCGAACGCGGGCACCACCTGGTGGCCGATGGCGGCGCCGAGGGTTTCTGGGGACTGCCATCGGAAGCAGCCATCGTCGCCAAACGCACCGTGGGCGAGCCAAGCTTCGGTTTCGTGAGCGGCCACACCAGCGCTGCCACGGCGTTCGCGCTGGCCCTGCCGCTGCTATTCGGCATGCACAAACGGTGGATGTGGGCGGTGGTGGTGGCCTGGCCGCTGCTCATGGGCCTGTCGCGGATGGCCCTGGGGCGCCACTTCCTGGCCGACGTGCTGGGCGGGCTGGTGGTCGGCGCCGCGTGTGCGCTGGCGGCAGGTTGGCTGATGCGGCGGATGCGCGCTCCGCGCCCGGCGGCGCGCCGGACGTGGGCTGCCGCCCTGGCTGCCACCGGCGTGGCGGCACTGGCCGCGTGGTGGCTGCCGTGGATCGACCCCGGCATGGCTGGCCAGGTGGCCGGCACCCTCCTGGCCATCGGAGCGCTGATTCACTTCGGCTGGCCGGAGGAGGCCGCGCCCATGGGGCAACGTGCAGGCCGGGCATTGCTGGCCCTGGGAATGGGCCATGCCGCGATCTGGCTCCTGCAAACCGCGTACACCGCCACCGGCTGGCCCGATCGCCATGCCGGTGCGTACTTCTTCGCCGCCGCCGGAATCGCCGCGGCGGTGCTGGTAACGGTGGCCATCGCGCGCGGCCTCGGCCTGTACCGGCCGCCGGTCCAGGCGGCGGCCGGTGCGGACGCGGGACTCAGGGACCGCTGACCGAGATCCGGTACCGGCCGTCGCCGCCGAGCGCGCTGGCGTCAACCGAATACGACCCCGGCGCCAGGTGCGCGCGGATGCGCGCGTTGAGCCCGCCGCCGCTGTCGTCGTCGGAGGCGATCGACGTGCCCTGGGCGTCAAACAGCTCGAGCCAGCTGTCGAGATCCCCGGAAGCCATGTCGATCACGTATTCACCTGCGGTCTCCACCGTCAGCGCATATCGGTCGGTGGCATCGGGCAGCAACAGGGCGTCCCGTGCTTCCCCGGCGGCCAGTGCGCCGCCGCCGGTTCCCGCGGGCACCTCGGCGGAGGACAGCGACAGCGTGAACAGGCCGGAGCCGCCCATCGCGGCACTGGCCTCGATCGTGTACGCGCCGGGCTCCAGCACCCGCACGAGCCGGGCGTCGAGCCCGTCGCCGCCGTCATCGTCGCGGTGCTCCGCGCCGTTGCCGTGCAGGACCAGCAGCGAATCAAAGTGCTGGCTGCGCATGTCGATGGTCACCAGCCGCTGCCGGGACAGCTCGAACCGGTAGCGCAGCGGCGTGCCCTGGTATGCCCCCTGGACCTCCGCCCCATCGGCGCGGAGCGGCCCACCCTGCACCAGGTTGTCCGGGACCGGCCGGCTGGCGACGGCCAGGCGGTAGAGGCCCTGGGTCCCGCCACTCCAGCCGGCGACATTGAGCGTGTAGCTGCCCGGCTCCAGCAGCACGCTCAGGCGTGAATCGGTGCCGTCCCCGCCATCGTCATCGCGGGCATCGACCCCGTTGCCGCTGATCCGCAGCACCGTGTCGAACTGGTCGGAGCGCAGATCGATGGTGTACATGCCGCGGCGGTCCACCTGCAGCGGCAGATCGCGGCTGCCGTCCACCCAGTCCAGGATCGCGGTCCCCGAGCGCAGCACGCTCCCGTCCCAGCCGTCGACGACCTGCGCGCTCAGGGTGTACGGGCCAAAGGACGTGGCGTCCGCGCTGCTCACTGCCAGCGTATAGACCGCGCTCCGGGGCGCACGCAGCGCCAGCGAGGGCGACTCGCCCGGCCCGGACCGGGCCACGAGTTCCTCCCCATCGAACAGGGTCAGCTGCGCCCGCAGCGGCCCGGACACGTCGAAACTCACCAGTTCGCGCTCACCGATCTCCACCACGTAAAGCTCGCTGCGCGAGCCGTCCGAATGGTTCAGCGGAGCACTGCTGGTGATTTCCCCGCGAACCTCGGTTCCGGGCTGCAATGGCGCTGGCTCGGCAGCGACGGCACCATGGCCGATGGCGGCCATGGCCGCCAGGACAAGCTGGAATCCCTGCTTCATTGATTTCCCCTGTAATGTGCCGCGAGCGGAACGCCCGGCGGCCGCGCGGGAATCATAAACGGGCGGCCTGCTCCGTGGCAGCCCTGCTCAGGCCGGTTCGCGGTGCTCCACCACCAGCTGGATATCCCGGGCGTCGCGCCAGTCGTCGCAGGCCAGGCGGAAGGCCAAGCGCATGCGGGCAGGCGGCTCCTCGCCCCAGCCCCCGAAATGGATGGCCTTCAGCGCGCCGCCGCCACCGGGCGCGCGCAAGCGCATGCGCAGGTGCCGGTCGCCGACCTGGCGGAAGTCGAGCAGCTCGAATTCCCCGTCGAACAGCGGCTCCGGGAAGGCCTGCCCCCAGGGGCCGCCGTCGCGCAGCGCCTCGGCATGGAAGCGATCGAACTCTTCCGGAGCCAGCTCGCCGTCGCTGTCGATCACCGATTGCAGGAGCGCATCGTCCAGGGTGGCAGCCGCCTGGGCGGAGAATGCCTCTTCAAAGCGTCCGAACCGCTCCGCATCCAGGGTCAGGCCGGCCGCCATCGCGTGGCCGCCGAAGCGCCTGATCAGGCCCGGGTTGCCGGCATCGATCGCGGCCAGCGCGTCGCGGATGTGGAAACCCGGGATCGAGCGCGCGGATCCCCGCAGCTCGCCGCTGCCCGGGGCGGCCGGGGCAAAGGCGACCACCGGCCGATGCAGGCGCTCCTTGAGCTTGGAGGCGACCAGCCCGACGACGCCCGGGTGCCACGCCGGGTCGAACAGGCACCAGGCGACCCGCGCGTCGGCCCCGGCAACGTGCACGCTGTGGGACGCGAGCGCGGACTCCGCTTCGCCGAGCATGGTCGCCTGGACCGAGCGCCGTTCGGCGTTGATGGCGTCGAGCGTGCGCGCCAGCTCGCGCGCCCGGCCCGGCTCGTCGCACAGCAGGCATTCGATCCCCAGGCTCATGTCTTCAAGGCGGCCCGCGGCGTTCAGGCGCGGCGCCACCGCGTAGCCGATATCCGCCGCGGACAGCGCACGGGCGTCGCGCCCCGCCACCTCGATCAGCGCCCGCAACCCGGGCGTGCCCTGCCCCGAACGCAGCCGCCGCAGGCCCGCCGCCACCAGTGCGCGGTTGCAGGCGTCCAGCGGCACCAGGTCGGCCACCGTGCCCACGGCGACGAGGTCAAGCAGCTCGGCCAGGTCCGGTTCCGGCCCGTGGAACGCCTCGCGCCGCCGCAGCAGCGCGCGCAGCGCCAGCAGCACGTAGAACACCACCCCCACGCCGGCCAGCGCCTTGCTGCCGAAGCCGCAGCCAGGCTGGTTGGGGTTGACGATGGCATCCGCCTCGGGGAGCCGCTCGCCGGGCAGGTGGTGATCGGTGACCACCACCTGCCAGCCGCGCGCGCGGGCAGCGCGGATCCCTTCATGGCAGGCGATGCCATGGTCCACGGTGAGCAGCAGGTCGGGCTCAAGCGCGGACACTTCCTGCACAAGCGCGGGCGAGAGCCCGTAGCCGTGCACCGCCCGGTTCGGCACGGCGTGCACCACGCTGCGCGCCCCGAGCATCCGCAGCCCGCGCACGGCCACCGCACACGCCGTGGCACCGTCGCAATCGAAGTCGGCCACCACCAGGATCCGCCGGTTGCGGGCGATCGCATCCGCCAGCAGTTCCGCGGCCAACTGGATGCCGCGCATCCCGGCCGGTGGGGGCAGCCCGGCCAGCCGGGGCCGGGCCAGGGCCGGATCGGCCGCGCCCCGCGCCGCGTAGATCCGGCGCAGCAGCGGCGGGACATGATCGGGCCAGCCGCTGCCGGCGGGCACCGGCGGGCGGCGGCGGATGCGTCGCACCGGGGTCATGGGGCGAGCGAATCCTGCGGGCGGCGCCAGAACCGCAGGCGCTGGGCGCGCGTGAACCTGATGCCGCTGCCGTCTGCCAGGTCCAGCACCAGCCGGCCGAGCGAGCCGTCTTGCACGGCCGCCACCGCGGGCAGAAGCCACTGTTCACCAAAGACCCGGAGATCGCGCAGGAAGCGCAGGTCGACCAGCGATGGCATTGCGCTGGTGCTGAAGCCAGCGGCAGGCTCCGTCATCCGTGCGCCCGCGGCCGCGGCCAACGCCTGCAGCTCTTCCTCCGCCGAGGCGACTGCCCGATGCGGTGATGCGACCTTGGCCGGCAGGACACCCCCGCCCCAGAGCCACAGCGAGTTTACCGGCCGCGGGCCTGCGGCCGCCCGGCGGGCGTTCCACGGATGGTTGTGGAGGACGATCTGGATCTCGGTCAGCAGCGCCCGCCAGCGCGCCGCTGTGTGGCTGTCGTCGTCCAGCTGTTCAGCCAGGTCCATGCCCACGGCCTCGGCCGGCGGCGGGAAGCCCGGCAACTGCGCGTCCTCCGCCAGACGCAGGTACCAGCGCGCCGGATGCGGCGCATCGATGCGGATCCCCGCTTCGTCCAGCAGCGGCTGGAGCGCAGGCAGCAGCGCGGCAGCATCTTCCGCCGCCAATCCAAGGTCCTGCCCGCAGGCCAGCAGGCGCGCGCCGTTGATGTCCGGGCGCACCCACGCCGGGTCGGCGCGCAGCCAGGCGGCGCCCTGTGCATCGCCGGCGTCCGCCTGGCGGCTGAGCGCCGCCATCGGCCAAGTGCCGTGGGGCAGTTCGAAATGGCGGCGCAGCTGCGCCTGGCGCCCGGGCTGCCGGCCGGGCACCCGGTCCGCGCGGCCCAGGGCCTGGGCCGGCGCGCCCCGCAGCCGCTGCGCGCCGAACGCCTCGGCCGCAGGCAGCAGGAAGGTGACCTCCGCCACCGGGGTCAGGCGTAGCTGACCGAGACGATGTCGTACTCGCGGGTCCCGCCCGGGGTGTCGATGCTGACGCTGTCGCCTTCATGCTTGCCGATCAGCGCACGCGCCACCGGCGAGGAGATCGCGATCAGGCCCTGCTTGATGTCGGCCTCCAGGTCGCCAACGATCTGGTAGCGGGTCTCTTCGCCCGAATCCAGGTCCTCCAGCTCGACGGTGGCACCGAACACGATCTTCGAGCCCGCGTTGAGCGTGGACACGTCGATGACCTGGGCGTGCGACAGCTCGCTTTCGAGCTGCTTGATCCGGCCCTCGATGAAGCCCTGCTGCTCGCGGGCGGCGTGGTACTCGGCGTTTTCCTTCAGGTCGCCATGCGCACGCGCTTCAGCGATCGCATTGATCACCGCGGGACGCTTGACGCTCTTGAGTTCTTCCAGTTCGGCGCGCAGCTTCTGCGCGCCCTGGACGGTCAGTGGAGCCCTCATGGCTGTTCCAGTTCCTCATGCAGTTCATGCAGCGCCCAGACGGGCCCGGCATCGCGGTATTGCAGCGAATGCAGCAGGGCCCTGGCGCCGGCAATGGTGGTTGAATAGGTGACGCGCTGCTGCAGCGCCTCGCGCCGGATCGAGAACGAGTCGGCGATCGCCTGCTTGCCCTCGGTCGTATTGACAATGTAGGCGATCTCGCCGTTCTTGATCAGGTCGACGATGTGCGGGCGGCCTTCGGCCACCTTGTTCACACGTTCGCAGGTGATGCCGTTGTCCTTCAGCCAGGTGGCCGTGCCGCCGGTGGCGACGATCTGGTAGCCGCGCTCAACGAGGTCACGCACCACCGGCACCACCCGGGCCTTGTCCGGATCGCGCACCGAGACGAACACCTTGCCGCTGGTGGGCGGCGTCCTGATGCCCGCGGCTTCCTGCGCGCGCGCGAAAGCGGCGCCGAAGCTGCGGCCCACCCCCATGACCTCGCCCGTCGAGCGCATCTCCGGCCCGAGGATGGGGTCGACTCCCTGGAACTTGGCGAACGGGAAGATCGCCTCCTTCACCGAGTAGTAGTGCGGCACCACCTCGCCGCGCACGCCCTGCTCGGCCAGGGTGCGGCCAGCCATGCAGCGGGCGGCGATCTTGGCCAGCGGCAGGCCGGTGGCCTTGGACACGAACGGCACGGTGCGCGAGGCGCGCGGGTTCACCTCCAGCAGGAAGATGCGGTCTTCGCCATCCTCGCCGGCCTGGACGGCGAACTGGGTGTTCATCAGCCCCACCACGCCCAGCGCCCGCGCCAGCGCCACGACCTGCTCGCGCAGGCGCTCCTGGGTCTCCGCCGACAGCGAATACGGCGGCAGCGAGCACGAGGAGTCGCCCGAATGCACGCCGGCCTCCTCGATGTGCTCCATCACCCCGCCGATCAGCACCTGGCCGTCGGCATCGGCGACCACGTCGATGTCCACCTCCACCGCGTTGTCGAGGAAGCGGTCAAGCAGCACCGGCGAATCGTTGGAAACCTTCACCGCCTCGCGCATGTAGCGCTCCAGGTCGGCGTCGGCATGCACCACTTCCATGGCCCGGCCGCCCAGCACGTAGCTGGGGCGGACCACCAGCGGATACCCGATCTCGCGGGCCAGCACCAGCGCCTCCTCCGGGCTGCGGGCGGTGCGGTTGGGCGGCTGCTCCAGCGCGAGGTCGTTGACCAGCTGCTGGAAGCGCTCGCGGTCCTCGGCCAGGTCGATCGACTCGGGCGAGGTGCCGATGATCGGGACGCCCGCCGCCTCCAGCGCGCGCGCCAGCTTCAGCGGCGTCTGCCCGCCGTACTGCACGATCACGCCACGCGGCTGCTCAACCTCGACGATCTCCAGCACGTCCTCGAGGGTAAGCGGCTCGAAGTACAGCCGGTCGGAAGTGTCGTAGTCGGTCGACACCGTCTCCGGGTTGCAGTTGACCATGATGGTCTCGTAGCCATCCTCGCGCAGCGCGAGGGCGGCGTGGACGCAGCAGTAGTCGAACTCGATGCCCTGCCCGATCCGGTTCGGCCCGCCGCCCAGCACCATGATCTTCTGGCGATCGGTGGGCTCCGCCTCGCACTCCTCCTCGTAGGTGGAATACATGTAGGCGGTACTGGTTGCGAACTCGGCCGCGCAGGAATCCACGCGCTTGTAGACCGGGCGCACGTCAAACGCTCGGCGCAGCGCGCGCACGGCGTGTTCGTCGCTGCCGGTGAGCCGCGCCAGCCGGGCGTCGGAGAAGCCCATGCGCTTGAGTTCGCGCATGCGCCCGGCATCCAGGCCCTGCAGCCCGAGCTCCTGCACTTCCTGCTCAGCGGCCACGATCTGCTCGATCTGGTCGAGGAACCACGGGTCCACCCAGGAAAGCGCGAACACCTCCTCCACGTCCATCCCCGCCCGGAACGCGTCGGCCAGGTAGAAGATGCGCTCGGGCCCGGCCTCCTTGACCTCGCGCCGCAGCGCCGTGAGGCCTTCCTGGGTCCCGAGGTCGAGCCCGGTCGGGTCCAGCCCGGCCTTGCCCGTCTCCAGCCCGCGCAGCGCCTTCTGGAGCGACTCCTGGAAGGTGCGGCCAATCGCCATCACCTCGCCCACCGACTTCATCTGCGTGGTCAGGCGCGCCGAGGCCTGCGGGAACTTCTCGAAGGCAAAGCGCGGCACCTTGGTCACGACGTAATCGATCGCCGGCTCGAACGACGCCGGGGTGCGGCCGCCGGTAATCTCGTTCTTCAGCTCGTCGAGCGTATAGCCCACGGCCAGCTTGGCCGCGATCTTGGCGATCGGGAACCCGGTGGCCTTGGACGCCAGCGCCGAGGAGCGCGAAACGCGCGGGTTCATCTCGATGACGACCACCCGGCCGGTCTGGCCGTTGATGCCGAACTGCACGTTCGAGCCGCCGGTGTCCACGCCGATCTTGCGCAGCACCGCGATCGAAGCGTTGCGCAGGCGCTGGTACTCCTTGTCCGTCAGCGTCTGTGCCGGGGCGACGGTGATCGAGTCGCCGGTGTGCACGCCCATCGGGTCAAGGTTCTCGATCGAGCACACGATGATGCAGTTGTCCGCGCGGTCGCGGACCACTTCCATCTCGAATTCCTTCCAGCCCAGCACCGATTCCTCCACCAGCACTTCGCTGGTGGGCGACAGTTCGAGGCCGCGCTTGACGATCTCCTCGAACTCCTCGACGTTGTAGGCAATGCCCCCGCCGCTGCCGCCCAGGGTGAAGCTGGGGCGGATGATGGTGGGAAAGCCGACGGTGGCCTGGATCTCCACCGCCTGCTCGAACGTCCGGGCAACCTCGGCCCGCGGGCACTCCAGGCCGATCTCGCGCATCGCGTCGCGGAACAGCTCGCGGTCCTCGGCCATCCGGATCGCCTCGCGCGAGGCGCCGATGAGTTCAACGCCGTGCTCTTCCAGCACCCCGTTGTCGGCCAGGTCCAGCGCGCAGTTGAGCGCGGTCTGCCCGCCCATGGTGGGCAGCAGCGCGTCCGGCTTCTCCTTGGCGATGATCTTCGCCACCGTCTGCCAGGTGATCGGTTCGATATAGACCGCATCGGCCATTCCCGGGTCGGTCATGATCGTGGCCGGGTTGCTGTTGACCAGCACCACCCGGTAGCCCTCCTCGCGCAGGGCCTTGCAGGCCTGCGCGCCCGAGTAATCGAACTCGCAGGCCTGGCCGATGACGATCGGGCCGGCGCCAATGATCAGCACGGTCTTGATGTCGGTGCGCCTGGGCATGTCAGCGGCCCTCCATCATGGCCATGAAGCGGTCAAACAGCGGGGCGACGTCATGGGGCCCCGGATAGGCCTCCGGGTGCCCCTGGAAGGAGAACGCCGGCGCATCGGTCAGTTCGATGCCCTGGTTGGTCCCGTCGAACAGCGAGCGGTGGGTGACCCTCACGTTGGCCGGGAGGCTGGATTCGTCCACCGCGAAGCCGTGGTTCTGCGAAGTGATCATCACCCGGCCCGACTCCAGGTGCTGCACCGGATGGTTGGCGCCGTGGTGGCCGGTGGCCATCTTCATCGTGCGCGCGCCCACGGCCAGCGCCAGCAGCTGGTGGCCCAGGCAGATGCCGAACAGCGGAACCTTGCGCTCCAGGCACGCACGGACCGCCTCGACTGCATAGGTGCACGGCGCCGGATCGCCCGGGCCGTTGGACAGGAACACGCCGTCCGGCTGCATGGCCAGCACCTCATCGGCGCTGGTTTCAGCGGGAACGACGGTCACCTCGCAGCCGCGATCGGCCAGCATCCGCAGGATGTTGCGCTTGATGCCGAAGTCCCAGGCCACCACCCGCCGCTTGCGGGCGGCGCTGTGCCAGCGGCCGCTGTCCAGGTCCAGGGTGCCCTGGTCCCAGACGTAACGTTCGCGGGTGCTGACCTCCTTCGCCAGGTCCATGCCGGCCAGGCCGGGGAACTTGCGCGCCTGCTCCAATGCCCGGTCCTGGTCCACATCTCCGGCCATGACCGCGCCGTTCTGGCTGCCGCGCTCGCGCAGCAACCGGGTCAGGCGGCGGGTGTCGATGCCCGCGATCCCGACCACCCCGCGCGCCTGCAGCCACTGCGGCAGCGCGATCCGGCTGCGCCAGCTGCTCGGCCTTGGCGGCACGTCACGCACGATCAGCCCCGCCGACCACACGCGGTCGGCTTCGTCGTCCTCGTCGGTCATGCCGGTGTTGCCCACGTGGGGGTACGTGAGGGTGACGATCTGGCGCGCGTAGGACGGGTCGGTGAGGACCTCCTGGTAGCCGGTCATGGCGGTGTTGAACACCACCTCGCCCACCGAAAGGCCAGGCGCGCCGATTGAGCGGCCCCGGAAGACCGTCCCGTCTTCGAGCACGAGGATTGCGGAATCTGTCAAGGAAAATCGCCTACTTCAGGTTGCAGAAAACCGCGGACGCGAGCTGGATCGGTCCGGGCGTGAGGGTTCAGGCGAGCGGGAATGATACCGGCGCGGGCAAACCGGCGCCAGTGGAAATTCGCCTCAGAGCAGCTCGCGCAGGTGGTACCGGCCCGGGCCGCGCCCGGCCAGCGCGGCGGCCGCGTGCAGGGCCCCACGGGCGAAGATATCGCGGCTGCCGGCCCGGTGGACCAGCTCGATGCGCTCGCCCCCGGTGGTGAACTGCACCAGGTGCTCACCGACGATGTCGCCGGCACGCAGGGAGGCATAGCGGGCGGTGGCGCCCCCCTTGCCCGCCGCCTCACCCAGGGTCCTGGCCGTGCCCGAGGGCGCGTCCTGCTTGCCGGCGTGGTGGCTTTCAACGATATCGCAGTCCCAGCCCGGCAGCGCCGCGGCCGCCCGCTCCACCAGCTCGTGCAGCAGCGCGACCCCGAGGCTGAAGTTGGAGGCCCACAGCACCGGAATGTCCCGCGACGCCCCCTCAAGCGATGCCTGCTGCGCCGCGGCGAGCCCGGTGGTGCCTGACACCAGGGCCTTGCCGCGCTGGCGGCACAGCGCCAGGACCGGATCGAACGCCTCCGGCAGGCTGAAATCCACCGCAACGTCGAAATCCGGCGCACCGCGCATCTCGGCCGCCGAGAACCACGCCACGCCGTCAACCACCCGCTGGTTGATGCGCCGCGACACCGCGGCGACCACCTCGACCCGGGGCTCCTCCTGCGCCAGGCGCAACAGCGCGCGGCCCATGCGGCCGGAGGCGCCGTGGATCATGAGACGGACGGGCGTGTTCATGGCGGCAGGCTAGCCGCGGCCGGGCGCATCCACAAGGGCGCCCTCAGGACGTCATGCGCTCCCAGAAGCCCTTCACGCTGTCGAAAAAGGTGCTCGACTTGGGCGAGTGCCGGCGCGCGCCGTCGCCCACGAACGTGGCCTCGAACTGCTCCAGCAACTCGCGCTGCGCGGAGGTCAGGTTGACCGGGGTTTCCACCACCACCTTGCAGTACAGGTCACCCGGGCGGCGGCTGCGCACCGAGGTCACGCCCTTGTCGCGCAGGCGGAACACCTTGCCGGTCTGGGTCTCGGCGGGGATGCGGATCTCGGCCTCGCCCCCGAGCGTGGGCACCACCACGGTGTCGCCCAGCGCCGCCTGGGAAATGCGGATGGGCACCTCGCAATGCAGGTCGTCGCCATCGCGCTCGAAAATGGGATGCGGGCGCACCCGCACTTCCACGTACAGGTCCCCGGGCGGCGAGCCGGCGGGACCGGCCTCGCCCTCGCCCGCCAGGCGGATCCGGTCGCCGGTATCGACCCCGGCGGGGATCTTCACCGACAGCACCTTTTCCTCTTCCACCCTGCCCGCGCCGCGGCAGGTGCCGCAGGGATTGGCGATCACCTGGCCGCGCCCGTGGCAGTGCGGGCAGGTCTGCTGCATGGTGAAGATGCCGCGCTGCATGCGCACTTGGCCCCGGCCGTGGCAGGTGGTGCAGGTCTCCTGCTTGCCGTCCTCCGAACCCGAGCCCGAGCAGTCGTCGCACGACGCGAGCGTCGGCAGTTCGATGCGCTTCTCGATGCCGGCGACGGCCTCCTCCAGGTCAAGCTCCAGCACGTACCCTACGTCGGCGCCGCGGCGCGCCTGCCCGCGCACGCCGCCGCCGAAGATGTCGCCGAAGATGTCCCCGAAGATGTCGCCCATGTCGACGCCGCCGAACCCCGGGCCGGCGTTGCCGCCGCCCATGCCGTGTTCGAACGCGGCGTGGCCATGCTGGTCGTACATGCGGCGCTTGCCGCCGTCGGAGAGGACTTCGTAGGCCTCCTTGCACTCCTTGAACCGCGCCTCGGCTTCCTTGTCGCCGGGATTGCGATCCGGGTGGTACTTCATCGCGCTGCGGCGATAGGCCTTCTTCAGCTCGTCCTCGGTGGCGGTGCGGCTGACGCCCAGGACTTCGTAATAGTCGCGCTTGCTCATCAATCAGGTCCGTCTTGCGGGCGGACCAGGAAACCGTGGTCCACATGTGCAACGGGAACCGGCGGACAAGCCGGCGGTTCCCGTCACAGCTGCCGATGGGAGGATCAGTCCTTCTTCTCGTCGCCGTCCTTGACCTCGGTGAACTCGGCGTCCACCACGTCATCGGCCTGCGCGCCGGCTTCCGGCCCGGCAGCGCCCGGCCCGGCCTCACCGGCCTGGCCCGCTGCCGCAGCCGCGGCGAACAGCGACTGTGCGGCCTCTTCCAGCGCCTTGGTCTTGCCCTCGATCTGGGCCTTGTCGTCGCCCTTCATGGCGGCCTCGACCTCGGCGATCGCGGACTCGACCTGGCCGATCACATCACCAGGCACCTTGTCGCCGTTGTCCTTGATTGCGGTGCGGGTGCTGTGCACCAGCGCGTCGGCCTGGTTGCGCGCCTGCACCAGCTCCTGGAACTTCCTGTCATCTTCGCGGTGCGCCTCGGCGTCCTGCACCATCCGCTGGATCTCCTCCTCGGAAAGCCCGGAACCGGCCTTGATCTCGACCTTCTGCTCCTTGCCGGTCTTCTTGTCCTTGGCGGTCACGTGGACGATGCCGTTGGCGTCGATGTCGAACGACACCTCCACCTGCGGCATGCCGCGCGGGGCCGGCTCGATGCCGGTCAGGTCGAACTTGGCCAGCGACTTGTTGTAGCGGGCCTGCTCACGCTCGCCCTGCAACACGTGCACCGTCACCGCGGACTGGTTGTCTTCGGCGGTGGAGAAGGTCTGCGAGGCCTTGGTCGGGATGGTGGTGTTCTTCTCGATGATCTTGGTGAACACGCCGCCCAGGGTCTCGATGCCCAGGCTCAGCGGGGTCACGTCCAGCAGCAGCACGTCCTTGACGTCGCCGGCCAGCACGCCGCCCTGCACCGCGGCGCCGATGGCCACCGCCTCGTCGGGGTTCACGTCCTTGCGCGGCTCCTTGCCGAAGAACTCGGCCACGGCCTGCTGCACCTTGGGCATGCGGGTCTGGCCGCCGACCAGGATCACCTCGCTGATCTCGCTGGCGCGCAGGCCGGCGTCGTTGAGCGCGATCCGGCACGGCTCGATCGACTTCTTCACCAGGTCCTCCACCAGCGCTTCCAGCTTGGCGCGGGTGAGCTTGATGTTCAGGTGCTTGGGGCCGGAGGCGTCGGCCGTCACGTACGGCAGGTTGACCTCGGTCTGCTGGGCGCTGGAGAGCTCGATCTTGGCGCGCTCGGCCGCGTCCTTCAGGCGCTGCAGGGCCAGCGGGTCCTTGCGCAGGTCGATGCCCTGGTCCTTCTGGAACTCCTCGACCAGGTAATCGATGATCCGGGCGTCGAAGTCCTCGCCGCCCAGGAAGGTGTCGCCGTTGGTGGCCAGCACCTCGAACTGCTTCTCGCCGTCGACCTCGGCGATCTCGATGATCGACACGTCGAAGGTGCCGCCGCCCAGGTCGTACACCGCCACCTTGCGGTCACCGCCGCCCTTGTCCAGCCCGTAGGCCAGCGCGGCCGCGGTCGGCTCGTTGATGATGCGCTTGACGTCCAGGCCGGCGATGCGGCCGGCGTCCTTGGTGGCCTGGCGCTGGGAGTCGTTGAAGTACGCCGGCACCGTGATCACAGCCTCGGTGACCTTCTCGCCCAGGTAGTCCTCGGCGGTCTTCTTCATCTTCTCCAGGATCCGCGCGGAGACTTCCTGCGGCGACAGCTTCTTGCCATCGCTGGACTCGACCCAGGCATCGCCGTTGTCGTGCTCGATGATCTTGTACGGGACCAGGCCGATGTCCTTCTGGACCTCGGCGTCCTTGAACTTGCGGCCGATCAGGCGCTTGACCGCGAAGAAGGTGTTGTGCGGGTTGGTGACGGCCTGGCGCTTGGCCGAGGCGCCCACGAGCACCTCGCCGTCCTTCGTGTACGCCACGATCGACGGCGTGGTGCGGTCGCCCTCGCTGTTCTCAATGACCTTGGCCTTGCCGCCGTCCATGATCGCCACGCACGAGTTGGTCGTGCCCAGGTCGATGCCGATGATCTTTGTCATGAGTGGTTCCCTCTGGATCCTGATTCAGTAAATGTTGGGGCGGCCTCGCCGCCGACAGGGTTGATCTGGGGGCGGCTGGCGCCGCTTCAAGCGCAGCGCGCGGAATCCGCGCGTCGATGGTCAGCTTTTGGCCACCACTACCATCGCCGGCCGCAGCAGCCGCTCGTTGAGCACATAGCCCTTCTGGAACACCTGCACGACGGCGCCCGGGGCCACGCCCTCGGCCTCGGAGACGCTCATCGCCTGGTGATGCTCGGGATTGAAGGCATCGCCGGGCGCCGGCGCGATCTCGACCAGCCCATTGGCACCGGTGACCTTCTGCAGCTGGCGCAGGGTCGCCTCCAGGCCGGCCCGCAGCGGGTCATCCGCGGAAGCGCTCGCCAGGCCCGCCTCGATGCTGTCGAACACCGGCAGCATGTCCGCAAGCAGGCGCTCATTGGCGAACCGGCGCGCTGACTCGATCTCGCGCACCATGCGCTTGCGCTGGTTCTCAAGGTCCGCGCGCTCAAGCAGGGACTGGGCGCGCAGCTGCTCCAGCTCGGCCTGCAAGGCTTCGACTTGCGCTTGAAGCGGCTGGCTTGCGTTCTCTTCCACGGCCTCGCCCGGCTGCTGCCGTGGATCCTGTTCCTGTCCGGATTCCTGGTTCATCTCTGGTCCCGTGGCGGTCGATCTGCCGCCGTCGGATCCGGCAATGGGGCCCGCCCCGGGGCAATTCAACCCCGCCCGGCTCAGGACTCGTTGGCGGCGTCCAGCGCGGCGCCCAGTGCACCGGCGGTGGCCTGCACCACCGGGATCACCCGGTCGTAGGCCATGCGGGTGGGGCCGATCGCGCCCAGCACGCCCAGCACCTGGCCTCCACTGCCATAGCTGGCGGTCACCAGCGACACCCCCTCCAGCGGCGCCAGGCCGGTTTCCTCGCCAATGAAGATGCGCACCCCGGGCGCGTCGACCGTGCGCTCAAGCAGCTGCAGGATCTCCCGCTTGCGCGAGAACGCCTCGAACAGTTCGCGCAGGCGCTCCAGGTCGGAAAGGTCCTGCAGGCCGATCAGCCGGTTCTGGCCGGCGACGACCATATCCTCGTCGTCCCCGTCCAGGGCCTGTTCGGCCAGTTCCACGGTCTGCGCAAGCAGGGTTTCCATCTCGCTGCGGGCCGAGCGCATGTCGCGCACCAGCGCGGCGCGGATCTCCCCCAGCGGCATGCCGGCGAAGTGCGCGTTGAGATAGTTGGCCACCCGCTCCAGCTCCGCGGGCCCGTAGTTGCGGCGGGTCTGGATCAGGCGGTTCTGGATCTCGTTGTCGGCAAACACTAGGATGGCCATCACCCGCTGCGCGTCCACCGCCACGAAATCGATGTGGCGGAATGCGAACCGCTCGCGCCGCGGCACGCTCACCACCCCCATGAAGCGCGTCATCGCCGACACCAGCTCCGACGCGCTTCCCAGCAGCGACTGGGTGCCACCGCCCGGGGCGAGCTCGCCGCGCACGCGGGCCATCTCGGCTTCCGGCAGGGGCCTGAGCTGCAGCATCGAATCGACGAACACGCGGTAGCCCTGGGCGGTGGGAACCCGGCCCGCCGACGTGTGCGGCGAGGTCAGGAACCCGCTTTCCTCAAGGTCGGCCAGGATGTTGCGGATGGTTGCCGGGCTCACGTCCAGGCCCGAGTGGCGGGCCAGGGTCTGCGACCCCACCGGCTCGCCATCCTGGATGTGGCGGCCGATCAGGGTCCGCAGCAGCTGGCGGGCGCGCGGATCGAGAGCGTGGGCGGACTGTTCCTCGTGACGGCTCATGATCCTAACGATATACGGGCGGCCCCGCCCCTTCGCAAGCGGGCGCGGCGGCTGCACAATCACGTCCCTATGCTCACCCATCTCACGATCCGTGATTTTGCCGTTGCCAGCGCCACCGAAATGGAGTTCGGCCCCGGCCTGACCGTGATCTCCGGCGAAACCGGCGCCGGCAAGTCCCTGCTGGTGGATGCCCTGGGCTTCCTCTCCGGCCTGCGCGCGGACAGCGGCATGGTGCGGCACGGCGCCAGGCGCGCGGAGCTCAACGCCGCGTTCGACCTCGCCGACGCGCCGGCGGCCGCGGAATGGCTGCGCGAGCACGAGTTCGACGAGGACGACGCCTGCCTCCTGCGCCGCACCCTGCGCGCCGACGGCGGCTCAAGGGCATGGATCAACGGCCGCCCGGCCACCCTCGCCCAGCTGGGTGAGCTGGCGGGCCTGCTGGTCGAGATCCACGGGCAGCATGAACACCAGGCGCTGCTCTCGCGGGCCAGCCAGCTGGCCTTGCTGGATGCGTTCGGCCGGCACGCAGCGGAACTGGCCGACGTGGCCGCCGCCGCGCACGCCTGGTCGGCGCTGGAGCAGGAGCGCGACGCGCTCTCGCGCAGCGGCGACCCGGCCGAGCGCCGCGAGTGGCTGCGCCACCAGCTGTCGGAACTCGAGGACCAGCCGCTGGAACCTGACGCGATCCAGGCCCTGCTCGCCGACCACCGGCGCCACGCCCACGCTGCGGAACTGATCGGTGCCTGTGACAGCGCCCTGGATCAGATCGGCGGCGAAGACTCGCTGGACGCCCAGGTGCAGCGCGTCCGCGCCGGGCTGGCCCGCATGCAGGAGCACGAGCCGCGGCTTGGTGAAGTGGACGCGATGCTCGAGTCCGCCGGCATCCAGCTGGAGGAAGCGGCCTCGCTGCTCCAGCTCGTTCGCGACGACCTGGAGATCGACCCGGCCGGGTACGAGGAGCTGGACCGCCGCCTGGGGCAGTTGCATGACCTGGCCCGCAAGCACCGGGTCAAGCCCGAAGGCCTGGCCGCCCGCCGGGATGAGATGGCCGCTGAGCTGGACGCGCTGGAGCACGCGGGCGAGCGCCTGCAGGCGCTGGAACACGAGATCCGGGCCGCCGCCGCCCGCTGGGAGTCTGCGGCCGAAGCCCTGGGCAAGGCCCGCGCAAAAGCCGCCGAAAAGCTTTCGCGCGACACGACCGCCCTGATTTCCGAGCTCGGCATGGGCGGCGGCCGGTTTGAAGTGCAGATCGAGGCGCAGGACCGCGGCCGCCCGGACCCCCAGGGGGCGGAGCGGGTCGAATTCCTGGTGTCGGCCAACGCAGGCCAGCCGCCACGCCCGCTGCGCCGGGTGGCCTCGGGCGGCGAACTGTCGCGTATCTCGCTGGCGATCGAAGTCGCCGCGCTCGGCCTGGATGCGGTGCCCACGATGGTCTTCGACGAGGTGGATTCGGGCATCGGTGGCGCCGTGGCCGGGATCGTGGGCGCCAGGCTGCGCGCCCTTGGACGCACCCGGCAGGTGCTGTGCGTCACCCACCTTCCGCAGGTCGCCGCGCAGGGGCACGCGCACTGGCTGGTCAGCAAGACCGAGGTGGATGGCGCGACCGAAAGCCGGGCCACCGTGCTCGACGGGCGGCAGCGCCAGGAGGAGCTGGCGCGGATGCTGGGCGGTGTGGAGATCAGCCGGGAAGCACGCGCCGCGGCGCGCCGGCTGCTGGCCGAGGTGGACTGACCGGGACAGGGGCCGGCAGCGCCGGCCGCGCCTACTTCTTCTTGCGCACGTACAACACCAGCGAGTGGTCGACCAGCTGGTAGCCGCGTTGCACGGCGATCTCGTGCTGCAGCCGCTCGATCTCCTCGCTCTCGAATTCCTCGATGTGGCCCGTGTCCACGTCCACCATGTGGTAGTGGTGGCCACCGCGGTCCAGTTCGTAAACGGCGTGCCCGCCTTCGAAGTTGTGCTTGAGGACCAGGCCGGCCGCCTCGAACTGGGTCAGCACGCGGTAGACCGTGGCCAATCCGATCTCATCCCCCTGCTCCAGCAGCTGGCGATAGATCTCCTCCGCATTGAGGTGGTGGTGCGGGGAGTTCTGCTCCAGCAGCTGCAGGATCCGCACGCGCGGATGGGTCACCTTCAGCCCGGCCTTGCGCAGATCCAGCGATTCCATCAAATCATCTCCATAACGACACACGCGCGGGACGGTTCGCGCTGAACAGCCGCCGCGAAGGCAAGCTTGCGGCGGCCGTGGAAGTGTATCATCGGCGAATTCCCGAACCGCCTCACACCGCATGCGCAAGTTTATCGTTCCCGCCCTGGCTGCATTGCTCGTTGCCGGCTGCGGCCTGGTCTACCGCCAGCCCATTTACCAGGGCAGCCTGCTGGACGAACAGGCGGTGGAGCAACTGCAGGCGGGAATGGACCGGCAGCAGGTCCTGGGGCTGCTGGGCAGCCCGTCCCTCGCCGACCCGTTCCACCAGGATCGCTGGGACTACACGGCCAGCGAGCGCACCGGGCGCCGCGGCCCGGCCGAGGTCAAGAACCTGACCCTGTGGTTCGAGAACGACGCCCTCGTGCGCTGGGAAGGCGAGTATTTCCCGGATCGCGACGCCGAGCTGGTGTCCGAGGTCCGCCGGGCCTTCGGCCCCAACCTGCCGCGCGAGCGCAACCAGCGCCGCTGAGCCCCGCTATTTCGCCCGCGTCGCGCGCCGGCGGCGGGCTTCCTTCGGATCCATCGCCAGCGGGCGCAGCAGCTCCAGGCGGTCGCCGTCACGCAAGGGCGTGTCCGCCCGGACGCGCTCGCCGAACACCGCATAGCCCTCGATCCCGCCCAGCGGCAGGCCGGAGGCCGCCGCTGCGTCCGCCGCGGTGCAGCCCTCCGCCAGCCTGATCCGCACCGAGCGGGCGTCGCGCGGCAGCGCCAGCAGCACTTCCACCTCCATCATCCGCCGGATCCGGCCACGTCGTCGGCAACCCGGACGAAGTCATCCACCATCCGGTCGGCAAGCCGCTGCAGGCCCAGCGTGAGCGGCGCCAGCAGCAGCCGGGAGCGCGGCTCGAAATCCAGCGTCAGCTCGACCCGGCTCGCGGACTCGTCCAGGGCGTGGAACTGCCAGCGCCCCTCCAGCTTGCGGAACGGGCCCTCGCGCAGGTGCATGTCGATCCGCAGCGGCGGATGCAGGACGTTCTCGGTGGTGAACCAGGTGCGGAACGAGCCGATGCCAAGCTCAAGCTTCGCCACCACCCGGTCGTCGCCGCGCTCGATCACCTGCGCCCCCTCGCACCAGGCAAACCGGCGTGGATAGGCCTCCACGTCGTTGACCAGGTCGAACATGCGCGCGGCTGAATGTTCGACGAGGGCGCTGCGCTGGATCTTGGGCATCTGTGATTCCGGGGTCTGGTGACGCGGGCATGTCATTGGCCGCGTGCATCGTGGGACAATTGCCGCATGGCAAAGAAGGCAGGCAAGGATAAGGCAAAAGCCGGGGGCACCATTGCGCTCAACAAGCGCGCGCGCCACGACTACCACCTGGAAGAGCGCTTCGAGGCGGGGCTGGCCCTGCAGGGGTGGGAGCTGAAGTCGATCCGCGCCGGTCGCGCCAACATCTCCGAGGCGTATGCGGTGATCCGGAACGGCGAACTGTTCCTGTTCGGCGCCCAGATCACCCCCCTCATTTCTGCGTCCAGCCACACCGTGGCCGATGCCACCCGCACCCGCAAGCTGCTGCTGCACCGGCGCGAGATCGACCAGCTCATCGGCAAGGTCGAGCGCGAGGGCTACACGCTGGTGCCCACCGCCATGTACTGGAAGGGCAACAAGGTCAAGGCGGAAATCGCGCTGGCGCGGGGCAAGCAGAAGCACGACAAGCGCGACGCCGAGCGCGAGCGCGACTGGAGCCGGGAGAAGCAGCGCCTGCTGCGCCGCCACAACCGCGACGCCTGAGGCAGCGGCGTCAGGCCGCTGCGGTCCCGGCCGGCCGGTCGGGCAGGACGAAGTGGAAACACGCGCCCCTGCCCGGCTCGCCCTCGGCCCAGACCTCGCCCCCGTGCCGCTCCACCACCCGCCGCACCGAGGCCAGCCCGACACCGTTGCCGGAGAACTCTTCCTGCGCGTGAAGGCGCTGGAACGGCCGGAACAGCTTGGATGCATACTCGGGGCTGAAGCCGGCGCCGTTGTCGCGCACGAAGCACACCGACTCGTGGCCGCCGTGGGGTTCACAACCGATCTCGATGCGCGCGGCGGCCGTGCGTGAGGTGAACTTCCAGGCATTGCCGATCAGGTTCTGCAGCAGGTTGCGCACCAGGTCCGGATCACCGTGCGCGCGCAGGCCCGGCTGCACGGTCACCTCCACCTCCCGGCCGGGATCGCCCTGGCGCAGGTCGGCGACGATCTCGGCGGCCATCCGGCTCAGGTCGAGCTCGGCGTACTGCAGTTCCTTCCGGCTCAGCCGGGACATGTTGAGCAACGCCTCGATCAGCCCGTCCATGCGTCCGGCCGCGGCGCGGATGCGCCGAAGGTGGTCCCGGCCGGTTTCGTCGATGGCGTCGCCGCAGCGTTCGGCGAGCATCCGGCCAAAGCCCTCGATGGTGCGCAGCGGCGCACGCAGGTCGTGGGAGACGCTGTAGGCAAAGGTTTCCAGTTCGCGGTTGGCGTGCTCCAGCTCGCGGGTGCGCTCGGCCACCCGTGCTTCCAGGGTGCGGTTGAGTTCGCGCACCCGCGCCTCGGCCCGCAACCGGTCGGTCACGTCCTCCACCTGCACCAGCCGTGCCACCCCGCTGCCGACTTCCCCGGGCACCGGCGCATAGGTCAGCTGCACGTGGCGGTGCTCGCCGTCCGGACGCCGCAGCTCGCGCGTGGCACGCACCACCGCGGTGAGGCTGCCGGCCACCGGGATCGGCGCCACGTCGGCGAACCAGCTGTCGAACGCCCGCCCTTTCAACGCCTCCGGGGGCAGGTCGAGGATCCGGGCCAACGCCGGGTTGGCCTCCACGACCCTGTCGCCGTGGTCCAGCAGCGCCTTCCCGATCCCGGAGTATTCCATCGCCGCGCGGAACCGCACCTCGCTGCGGCGCAGGGATTCGCTGGTGCGTTCGGCCAGTTCCTCGGCCCGGACCTGGGTCCGCGCCAGCACCCAGACCATGGCGAACAGCAGCAGCGACAGCACCACGCCGACCGCCAGCGTACCCTGCTGCGCCGACAGCCCGAGGCCGGCCAGGGGCTGCGGCGGCGCGGCGAACTCCACCGCCCAGCGGCGGCCGTAGAGCTCCAGCTCGGCGCGATGGGTGAATGCGCCTGCGGCCAGCGCGACCTCGTCAAAGCCGTCGTCCTGCCATATCGGCGCCTGCGCCCGGACGTCGGTGATCCGCATCTTCAGGTCCGTGGCCGCCGGCAGCGAAGGGAACTGCACCAGCGCCTCGGGCCGCAGCGGAACGAACACCCAGCCCAGGGCGCCGGCCGAGCGCGCCCCCGGCGCCGCGGGCGGCCGCCGGTAGCCGTAGACCGGCGCGAACATCATCAGGCTGTCGCGGGCGCCGGCTGCCGGATCGCCCGGAAGCACCACCGGCCCGCTCAGCCGCGCGCTGCCTGCGTCGAGCGACGCGTCCAGGGCGGCGCGCAGCACCGGATCCGCGTACAGGTCCTGCCCCACCAGCCAGCGGCTGTCGTCGGGCGCCAGGTACACCACCGGCGCATAGCGCTCGCGGACCCCGCGCGGGCGCAGCTCGAACCTGCCTTCCCCGGCCTCGCGCTGCTCCAGCTGCAACGCGGCCAGCCCCTCGGCGTCCAGCCAGGCGGCGAACCCCAGGCCCAGCGGCCCCAGCGAGCGCTCTTCCAGCCGCAGCCCGGCCACGTAATCCTGCCACTGGCCGCGGCTCGGACGCTCCACCGAGCCGAACAGCGAGACCCCGCCCAGGGTGGTCAATTCGTAGGTCAGGAGCCGCTGCGCAAGCAGGTCGGCGCGGTGGTTGGCCTCGGCGACGAAGTCGGCGCTGGCCAGCGCCCGTTCACGCTCGCCCGCGTTGCGGGCGTAGAACCAGACCGCCAGCAACGAGCCCGCCAGCACCAGGATTGCCAGCTGGTACCCCCGCCCCCGGCGCGCATCCCTGGCACGCCCCTTCGATACCGGTTCCCTTCCCGAAGCGGTCATCGCCCGAGCATATCGCGGATCGGGGGGCCGGCGGCAGTGAACGCGCGCTGGATGTGCCCGCGCCACCCCTTGAGATGCCGCCGCCCGACCCTATACTGGGAGCGTCAGCGTGAGAACGTTCTCCCGGGGGTGCATTGGCTTCGACGGGGGTTGCGAAATCACCTGGTGCATGCCGAGGGGGCAGCTTTCCTCGTAAATCCAGCGGCAAACTCATAGTTGCCAACGACGACAACTACGCTCTCGCCGCTTAAGGCGTAAGCCCCGAACCCACTTGTGCCCATGCTCGTGGATGTAGGGTCATTATCATGGGAACCAGCCGCGGCGGTTGCCTGTCTTCCGCGGTTGAACCTACAGGCTGGTTTCCTGGCGCGCTTCGCACGCTGTGCTGCCGGGGAACGAGATCCAACAGCGGGCTAAGCATGTAGTACCGGGGATGGAGTGCTCTCGGACGGCGGTTCGATTCCGCCCACCTCCACCAATAGCGAAACCCCAACCGTTCTCGGCTGGGGTTTTTTCTTGTCTGTTTGCGCCGGTTCCCGCGGGTTCTTGGGGGTTCCTGCGGAAGCCTGCGGACTTCGCCAGCCGCCCGAATTGGCCGTTCAAGGCCACATTCAACTCTCTCCTGGCCATTCCTCGCTCCGACCTCGCTCCCTGAAACTGGCCCGAAGTCCGCAAAGGCCACAAATCCAGCCCATACAGATCAAAGAGTTACGCGCGGACGAATCAAGCGGTTGGATTGCAGCATCGGGGAGAAAAGGAAACCCCGTAGTTGTGTTTTGTCGGTAGTTGTCGAGCTCTGCCGACACTTTGCAACACGTGGAGGATGCTCCCGGATGGTCAACGGCAGAGATCACTTGTCATGACACCGTCCGGACAACTACAATAAGGACATTCAAGATCCGTCCGGAGGGGCACCATGAGCACCCGGAATCTTTCCAAGACCGAACGCATTGACGTTCGCACCAGCGCACCGGTCAAGCAACTGCTGCAGGAAGCCGCGCGCGCCTGCCACAAGAACGTCAGCGAGTTCCTGCTCGACGCAGGCGTGACGGCGGCCGCCCAGACGCTGGCAGATCGTCGTCAGTTCGTGCTGGACGACACACAGTGGCAGGCCTTCCAGGAAGCGCTGGATCGGCCGGTAAAAGCCAAGCCGCGTCTGAAGAAGTTGCTGCGTGAACCCGGGGTGTTGGGTTGAGCGATGGCTACTCACCCGTTCGCAAGCTGCTTGCGACGGATCAGGTCGATGCTTTCGAGTGCGGCCAAGCCGCGCTGAACCAGTTCCTGCAGCGCTACGCGCTCGTCAACCAAAAGGCCAACAGCGCACAGACCTACGTCTGCTGCCAGGGTGACGTGGTGGTCGGCTTCTACAGCCTCGCCGTCGGCAGTGTCGATCCGGAGGCCGCGCCGTCAAGAGTGATGAAGGGGCTGGCGCGTCACCCGGTACCGGTCATGATCCTGGCCCGGCTCGCGGTAGACAAGGCGCATCAGCGTAAAGGACTGGGCCAGGCCTTGCTCAAGGATGCGTTGCTGCGCACCGCTCAGGCTGCCGACATCGCCGGCATTCGCTGCCTGCTGGTGCATGCCAAGGACGATGCGGCGCGCCAGTGGTACGAATCGTGGGAATTCGAGCCCAGCCCGACTGATCCGTACCATCTGTTCCTGATGCTCAAGGATCTCAAGGGCATGTTGAGCTGAGGGGCGACTCCATCTCAGAGTCCGACTCTCTCTCGCTGCTCATCCCACAGCGCCGGCGGATCAACCGCCAGATCGAACAGCGTGATGTGGTTCGGCAGCGTGTCATCAAGGATGGCCGCAACGATGTCGGGCGCCAACGTGGTCAGGCGCGAACCAGGCTTCGATGGAGGGCAGGAACTGCCACAACACCATGAGTGCTGCGATACAGGCGGTGATGACCAGCCAGCGTCGAATGAAGTGATCCGGCGTCGAACGGCTGTAGGGGTCGATGTAGGCCATGTATATCTCCTGTTGGTTATCAGCGCCACAGACCACTGGGGCGCCAACGCGGGGGCTTCGGCGACACGGTGATGGGTGGCTGGAAGCGAGCGGAATGATGACGCGACATCGGGGCCAAGTGCATGCCGAGCTCGTGCAGCCGTGCGATACGCTCGGCCGTTGCGGGGTGCGTGCGCAGCCAGGAGGGTTCAGGATTGCCCCATCCCGTCAGCAGCCAGGCACGCCAGGAGCGACTGACCCGCTCGATTTTCTCCAGCGCAAGGGCGAGCCCATGCGGATCGCCAGTCAGCGCAGCTGCCAGCCGGTCGGCATCGAACTCGCGCACCCGCGACAAGCCGAGCTGGGCCAACAGCGCCAGTTGCGGCGCAAGCGCCAGCAGAAGCAAGGCGGGCCAATGAACGTCCACGGCGCCCGCCAGCAGCGCCGGCAAACTGAACAGGATCGCAACTTGCCCGAACAGCGCCATGAGATGGGTGAGCCGGCTGGTGGAATCCGCCAACCCCATGACGCGCAGATCCTTGTTGGCGATGTGAGCGACCTCATGAGCAAGGACACCGGTGAGCTCGCGCGGTGTGAGACTTCGCAGCAGCCCATCGGTGAGCACGATGGCGGCGCGACGCTCCGAACCGGTGGCGAAGGCATTGACCATGGCGCTGGGGGCGTAGTGCGGCACCGTAACAGCAGGCAAACCGGCCCGCGCCGCCAGCTCGCGCACCAGGGCTCAGAGATCGGGCGCTTCGCTCGGGTGCAAGGCACGCGCACGATAGAGTCGCAGGGTCAGACTCGACCCAGCGGTAGGCTCGACCAGCAGCGCAAGGCCCCCTGCTGCCAGTGCCAGCCATAGCCCCATATCGCCGAAAAGCAGGCTGCCGGCCATGGCGGCGATGCCGAGAAGGGTCACCACGAGTAGCGCTGTTTGCAAGCGGTTGAGCCAGTGATGCCGCGACCAGGCCTCTCCGGTGTCGCCAAATTCATGACGGTTCACGCGGGGCTTCCTCGGTCACTCTGTCATCGCGCTCGCGCAGCAGCCAGTAAGTAGCCCCCAGGGCCAGGGTCGCCCCCGCCAAGGCGGCCACTTTGCCCGGGCTGACATCAGGGTCGAGAATCACGAATTTGCGCGCCAGCGCGATCAGCGCGATCAGGATCACCGTCTTGACCTGGATGATGCTGTCGCGGCGCAATGCCAGGCGCACGATCGAGTGCTTGAACTCCATCGCGATCAACAATGTCATGATCATGCCGAACACGCTCTGGAACACCTTGTGATCGAGCGGATTGAAGGCCTCGATGATGAGCAGGGTGAAGACGATGGAGATCAGTTGAATCAGCGACACAACGATGATCACGGCAATCACCGCCGACAGGACCAGCGCCACGACCTGCTCGAAGCGTTCATAGAAGCTCATGACGGCCCACTGGTCGCGAAAAAGCCGAAATGGGTTGAGACGTTCTGATTTCATAGGAAACTTGCCCCCTTGTAGTTCATAAAGTAGTGGCATTGCGCATTGACGACAGTGCGCCATTGGCAGCGGTGACTGGAACACCGCCGAGCTGCATCACTTGTTCTGCCAGCCCCAGCGCCGGGGCAACGGCTGCCTTGTAGACGTGAACGTTCGGCAGTTCCTTCAAAACAAGGGCTTCGCTCTCACGCCAGCACACAACCACGACGGGCAAAGCCGGGTGACGCTGGCGCACTGCTCGCGCAATACCACGGCCGCCAGACTGCACGCAGCCAGCAGCGTGAGGGTCGTACCGGGCAAGTCCTGCATCGTTCAGCGTCCGGACTGCGCAGCCGATGCCCAGCGCACGATGTCCTGCGCCCCCATGGCGCCGGCCTGGCGCGCGATCTCTCGCCCGTTGCGGAATAGCACCAGGGTGGGAATGCTGCGGATGCCGAACTGCGCGGCCAGATGCGGCTCGGCTTCGGTGTTGACCTTGGCGAGCCGGACCTTGGGTTCCAGTAGGCGCGCGGCCTGCTGGAACTGCGGCGCCATCATCTTGCAGGGCCCGCACCAGGGTGCCCAGAAATCGACCAGCAAGGGAAGGTCATTGCGCTCGGCATGACGGGCGAACGTGGCTGCGGTCAGCTCAATGGGCTCGCCGGTGAACAGCGGATGCTGGCACCGGCCGCAGTTGGGGTGGTCGTCCATCTTCGCTGTCGGTACGCGGTTGATGGATTGGCAGTGCGGGCAAACAATGTGAACGCTGTCGGTCATGGTGCAACCCCATCAAGGATTGGTTGGTGACGATGACACCGCTTGGGCACCAGCATCGCGGGATTCGCGCCGTAGCCCTTGAGTCAACTGGCGGATATCGTTTTCATCGAGGGTTTCGCGCGCCAGCAGCTCGCGTGCGCAGCGCTCCAGCACCTCGCGATTACGGTCGAGAAGCCCGTAGGCGCGATCGAACGCGCCCATCACGATGTCGCGGATGGCCTGGTCGATGCGCGCCTGTGTGGATTCCGCCACCCGGCAGCCCCCCTGCGCCAGTTCGGGCGTATCGAGAAAGCGCGGTCGCTGCGTCTCGAAGGCGATGTAGCCCAGCCCTTCGTCCATGCCGAAGCGCGTGATCATGTCGCGGGCAATGTCGGTGGCGCGCGCCAGATCGTCCGCCGCGCCGGTGGACAGTTCGCCGAACACGAGTTTCTCGGCGGCGCGCCCGCCCAGCAGCACGGCGATCTTGTGCTCGAGATCGGCGCGGGTCATCAGGAAACGGTCTTCCGTGGGCCGTTGCAGCGTATAGCCGAGCGCGCCGATGCCGCGCGGAATGATCGAAATCTTGTGCACCGGATCGGTCCCGGGCAGGGCCAGCGCCACCAGCGCATGGCCCATCTCGTGATAGGCCACGGTTTCCCGCTCCTTCGGGTTCAGAACCCGATTCTTCTTCTCGAGTCCGGCCACGATGCGTTCGATGGCGGCCGTGAAGTCCTGCAACTCCACCGCCTGCGCGCGGCGCCGGGTCGCGACCAGCGCCGCCTCGTTCACCAGGTTGGCCAGATCGGCGCCGGAAAAGCCGGTGGTGAGCGCCGCCACCTGCTCCAGGTCCACATCAGGGGCGAGCGTGATTTTCTTGGCATGCACCTTCAGGATGTCGAGACGGCCCTTCTTGTCGGGCCGATCCACCAGCACCTGGCGGTCGAAGCGGCCGGCGCGCAGGAGGGCCGGGTCGAGGATCTCCGGACGATTGGTGGCGGCGAGGATGATCAACCCCACCGAGCTGTCGAAGCCATCCATCTCGGTGAGCAGCTGGTTGAGCGTCTGCTCGCGCTCGTCATGGCCGCCGATCGGTCCGCCCACGCCGCGTGCGCGGCCGAGGGCGTCGAGCTCGTCGATGAAGATGATGGCTGGCGCCTGGGCGCGGGCCTGTTCGAACAGGTCGCGCACACGCGCGGCCCCCACACCGACGAACATTTCGACGAACTCCGAACCGGAGATGGAAAAGAACGGCACGCCGGCTTCGCCAGCCACCGCCTTGGCCAGCAAGGTCTTGCCCGTACCCGGAGGCCCCACCAGCAGCACGCCTTTGGGGATGTGCGCACCGAGGCGGCCATAGTCCTGCGGATTTTTCAGGAAATCGACGATCTCGACCAGTTCGGCCTTGGCCTCATCCACGCCAGCCACATCCGCGAAGGTCACACCGGTGTTCTTCTCCATGAACACCTTGGCGCGGCTCTTGCCAATGCTCAGAAAGCCGCCCATGCCCTGCTTCTCGGCAAAACGGCGGAAGAGGAAGAACCAGACACCGAAGAACGCCACCGCCGGCAGAATCCACGACAGTACGTCGCGCAGCCAGGTGCTTTCCACGGCGCGTGCATACGGCACCTCGTACTTGGACAGGCGTTCCGCCAGATCGGGTTCGACCCGGGTCGCGACGATCGTGGTCTTGCCACGGGCGTCGGGCGACTTCAGGCGTCCTGTCACGGTACGGTCCGACACCAGAACTTCAGCGACACGGCCCTCGGCCAGCGCCTTCTCGAACTCGCTGTACGGCACGGGCTCGACGGTCTGCGCCGCCTGCCAGTAGTTCTGGAGCATCAGCAGCAACAGACCGGCGACGATCCAGTAGCCGACGTTCCATTGATCTTTCTTTTCCATCCGCAGGGTCCTGCGAGGGTCGTTTCGCTAAAGAACGGGCGTGAACAGGCGGGCGACACCGTCGCGCAACTTCACGGCAAGCGGGCGGGCATGTACCGCCGCCGGCGTGACGAGCGCCGAGGCGTCGCGTGTGGCATCGAACAGCGCCTCGAGGCGTGTACACAGGGCGGCGTCGTAGACCTCGACGTTGAACTCGAAGTTGAGCCTCAGGCTGCGCGCGTCCCAGTTGGCCGATCCCAGGCAGCACCAGACGCCATCGACCAGCATCAGCTTGGTGTGGTCGAAGGGGCCGGGCCGCTCGAAGATCCGTGCACCGTGCTTCATCACCTGCCAGTAATGAGCGCGGGCCGCCCATTGCACGGACGGGTGATCGCCGTTGGCGGGCGTGAGCACCTCGATCCGCACACCGCGCAAGGCGGCCGTGTTCAGCGCCGCGATCATCGGCTGATCGGGCACGAAGTAGGGCGTCCAGATGCGAACCGACTGCTGTGCCGCACTCAAGGCCCCCATGAATGTCCAACGCATCCGGTCCAGGGTTTCGTCCGGGCCGGCCTCGATGCCTCTGGCCCAGCCTGTACCCAGCTCGGCAGCCGGCGCAGGCCGCCCACCCCAGAAGCGCTCGTCAAGCCGCTCGTCCGTGGTGTCGCACCAATCCTCGGTGAAGCAGCGCCTGAGATCGGCGACGACCGGGCCCTGCAGGCGGAAGTGCAAGTCATGGCAGGCCTGCTCGGGCGCGTCGGGCTGCCAGTACGGGCTGGAGATGTTCATGCCGCCGGTAAAGCCCGTTTCGCCGTCGATCACCAGCAGCTTGCGGTGATTGCGCAGCTGCGCGGCATGCAGGCGGGCGGGGATCAGGGTTGGGTTGAACGACGCCACCACCAGCCCGCTGCACTTCAGCAGCCGATAGGCGCTCCGGCGTACCCATCGTGCGGAGACATCGTCGATCAGCACCCGCACCTGCACGCCGCGCGCATGGGCACGCTGCAGGGCTTCGACAAACTGCATACCGATGCCCTGGCCATCGAAGATGTAGGACGCCAGCGCAACGCTGTGCCGGGCCGAGTCGATCGCGGCGAGCATGGCCGGGTAGGCTCGCTCGCCATCGACCAGTGGCTCGATGCGATTGCCACCGGTCAGCGGCTGACCGGTGGCGCGCCCCACCAGATGCGCTAGGCCGGCGAACGCCGACGGCAGCGTGTCCGGAACCTTCTGACAGTCTGGCGCCGGTGATGCGCGGCCAGCGCCCGGGTACAGCCTCCGCGCCCGCCGTTGATAGCGGTTGATGCCGAACAGCAGGTACAGCAGTGAACCTCCAATCGGCAGCAACGCGATCAGCAGCACCCAGAGCGTCGCCGATCGGGGGTCACGCTTGTAGACAACCGCGTGCCCCGCAGCGGCGAGCGCAGCCGCGATGGAGACCAGGGTGGCTGCCGATGCCAGGCCATGGGGGTCAGACACGACAGCCCCCTGAATCAGGACGGATCGCTGGCCGGCTTCTTCTTGCGCGAACCCTTGCCGTCGCCGCTCTTCGGCGCGTCGGTCGACTTGGTTTCGGCCGGCTTGGCTTCGTCAGGCTTGTCGGCCTCGATCTTGCTCTTGGGCGGCTCCGTGCGCTCGAAGCCGACCCGTTCTGCCTTGTCGTCCCAGCGTGCGACGACGTGATCGCCCTTGCCGATGCTGCCGCCCAGCATCTCGCGCGCCAGCGCCGTTTCCAGCTCGCTGCGGATCAAGCGCTTGAGCGCACGCGCGCCGAATTCAGGCTTGTAGCCTTCCTCGGCAAAGTGGTCGATCAAGGTCTGGTCGAAGGTCAGTGTCACCCCCTGGCTGGCCGCGTTGCGCGCCACGCGATCGAGTTGCAGCCCGACGATGTGACGGATCTCCTCCTTGCCCAGGGCATGGAAGACGATGATCTCTTCGATGCGGTTGAGGAACTCGGGTCGGAAGTGCCCGCGCAGCACCTCCATGACCTCGTTCTTGGTCTTCTCGTACTCCTCGCCAGCCGCGCCGCGCGCCTTCAGGCGCCGCTGGATGATGTCCGAGCCCAGGTTGGACGTGGCGATGATGATGGTGTTGGTGAAGTCCACCACGCGCCCCTTGCCGTCGGTCAGGCGGCCGTCGTCGAACACCTGCAGCAGGATGTTGTGGACGTCGGGGTGGGCCTTCTCGATCTCGTCGAGCAGCAGCACGCTGTAGGGCTTGCGACGCACTTTCTCGGTCAGCTGACCGCCCTCGTCGTAGCCGACGTAGCCCGGAGGCGCTCCCACCAGTCTCGCCACGGTGTGGCGTTCGCCATACTCCGACATGTCGATGCGCAACAGTGCGCCCTCGTCGCCGTAGATGGCTTCGGCCAGGGCCTTGGCCAGCTCGGTCTTGCCGACGCCGGTGGGCCCGAGGAACAGGAACGTGGCTACCGGCTTGCTGCCCTCGCGCAGGCCGGCGCGCGACAGCCGCACCGCATCGGCGACGGCGCGCACCGCTTCGTCCTGCCCGACCACGCGCTCGTGCAGACGCTGCTCCAGGTGCAGCAGCTTCTCGCGCTCCTCCACCGTCAGCTCGTTCACCGGAATGCCGGTCAGGCGCGAGACGATCTGGGCCACGTGCTCGGCCTTGACCTCGGCGCTGCCCGAGGCGCGCTCGCGCTCCCATTCCTCGACGCGCTTCTTGAGCTCGGATTCCTTGGCTTCGATCCGCTTGCCGATGTCCGCCGCCTTGTCGTATTGCTTGCGGGCTGCCAGGTAGTCCTGCTCACGGCGCAGCTGGTGCAGTTCCGCCTCCAGCTCCTGCACGGCGATCGGGCGCGCCGTCGCAGACAGCTTCACGCGTGCGGCGGCCTGATCAAGCAGGTCGATGGCCTTGTCCGGCAGGAAGCGCGCGGTGATGTAGCGGTCGGAGAGCTCGGCGGCGGCGATGATCGCCCCCTCCGAGATGCTCACCTTGTGGTGCGCCTCAAAGGTGTCGCGCAGGCCGCGCAGAATCATGATGGCCTGCGCCACGGTGGGCTCCGGCACCATCACCGGCTGGAAGCGTCGCTCCAGCGCGGCGTCCTTCTCGATGTACTTCTGATATTCGTTGAGCGTGGTGGCGCCGATCAGGTTCAGCTCGCCACGCGCCATCATAGGCTTGAACACGTTGGCCACGTCCAGGCCGCCTTCGCCGCCGCCCTGGCCCGCACCGACGATGGTGTGCACCTCGTCGATGAACAAAATCATTTCGCCCTGGTGCTCGGAGATTTCCTTGAGCACCTTCTGCACGCGCTCCTCGAACTCGCCCCGGTACTTGGCACCTGCGACCATTGCATTGATGTTCAGCTCAACCAGGCGCTTGTCGCGCAGCGTCTCGGGCACCTCGCCGGCCACCATGCGCTGCGCCAGCCCCTCGACGATGGCGGTCTTGCCCACGCCGGGCTCGCCGATCAGCACCGGGTTGTTCTTCTTGCGCCGTGCCAGCACCTCGATCGTGGTCTCGATCTCCTGGGCTCGACCGATGACCGGGTCCAGCTTGCCGTCACGCGCCATCTTCGTCAGGTCGCGGGAGTACTTGTCGAGCTCGGGGGTGTTGGTGGGCGTCTCGGCGCGGCCGTCCTCGGCACCCTTGCCGACCACCTTGCTGACCTGCTGGCGCAGCGCCTGCGGCGTGAGGCCATAGCGGCGCAGCAGGTTGGCCGCCAGACCTTCGCCTTCTTCGGCCAGTCCCACCAGAAAATGCTCGGGGCCGACATAGGAATGACCGAGGTCGTTGGAGGCCACGAAGGCGCGGCTGAGTGCGTCCTTGACGCGCGGCGACACACCGATTTCGCCCTCGAAGGGCTTGTCGCCCCGCTTGGCCTCGGATTCGATCTGGCGTTTGAGGTCGTCCACCTTGATCTTGAACTGACCAAGGATGGTCTTGACCACGTCACTGTCGGTCAGCGACAGCAGCAGGTGTTCGGTATCCACCTCGGGACGGCCAAACTCGGCAGCGTGCTTGGCGGCCTCCTGCAGCAGGGTCTCTGATTGTTCGCTGATGCGGCTGGCCAGCCCGCCACCGCGACGGCGCGGTGCTCCGACCCCTGCGGACGCCGGTTCGCCGAACGAGGCATCGACCACTTCATCGTCGGCATCGGCTGTCACCGGCACCGAGTCGTCACCGAGGCGGAAGAAGTCGCTGCCCAGGAAATCCTCGAACAGCCCGCTGCGCGAGCCGAACAAGGCTTCCAGCGGGGAAACGCTGCGCTTTTGCTGGCGTACCAGCTGGCGGTAGTGGTCGTCGCACAGCAGCATGGTGCTTTGGCGACCATTCAGATTGGCTTCTACCCGCACGGTGGCGGGTTGGCCGCAGACTTGGCATTGTGTCCGACTCATCACTTATCTCCCGTTGAATGTATTTGATCAAGGCGTAACAGCTGCAGCGGATGCGCACGGTCGGCAACGGTAATGCCGGCATCGGCCAGGCGCGCGTTGACGAAGGCAGTTGCCTGCTCCATCCACAATTGCGCCGCGTCTTCGGTTGCATCGAGCACCTCGGCAATGACGGAAAGGGTAATCCCATCAAGTTCAGCAAGCAGTAGCGTCCGGCGCCACGACACAGGGAGCGCCTTGACTGTATCAACGAGGTAGGCCGTTTCGCTGATGGCTTCCTGCGCCACTTCTTCGGCATCCGTTCCCGTTTCGCTTTCAAGTGCCACCGCTGTCTCGTCTCCGGCCGGCAAGATGTCTACCAGCCTGAGGCTGTCATCGGGCTGGTAGTACTCATAGATTTCTTCTTCCACCATCGCTTCGGCCTGGTCCTCGGCGTCTGCCGGAACCGGGGCATCCAACGATACGCTTTCGCCGAACTGACGGCTCGCTGCCACTTCGCGGTCAATGACCTTGAACAGTTTCTTTATTAGTTGCCGATACACCGCATCCTGAGTTTTGCCCAGTTGCCAGGCGACTTTGGTCTCTGCGATCGCTTGGTCAACGACATCGGCAAGCGTTGGGTAGTCGGCCGGCAAGTCACCGACGGCACGCAGATAAGCCAATTCGCGTCGGGCTACCGTTTCGAGGCGCGCTTTCAAGGGCTCGATGCCCTTCTGTGCCGCTTCGATCGTGGCAGACGGCAGGGCGTCGAACTGCGCCTTGAGGGCGCGCAGACGCTCACGCCGGCTATGCCGTTTGTACTCATGCTGATGTCGCAACCGATCGAAGTGCTTCCTGCTTTGGCGGAACAAGATCTTCATGGCATTTTGGCTGGCCATATCAACGTCCTTGCCCTCCGCATGGGCGGTGACGATTTTCTTGCCGGTCAGGCGCATGTGCAGATTGACCGTGAAGGATCTTTCGCCGCGCTTGCGCTTCTCCAAAGTGGCATGGAGCACGGTGTCATTCGCCCCATGTTTTTGCAGCAGGGGGAGGATCTGCTTGGCAGCGAGCGCTTCGAGGAGCGCGGGCCAGCGATGCCTGATCTCGTCGCCAACACCCTCAAAATAAGCCTGTATTTTCATGTTCTTCTTCCTTATACTCGCTCTGCAGCTCAGCGTTGGGGCTAATCAGGTCAGTAAGAAACTGCGCTCAGGCCGTCACGCCGGTCGGAGCGTTTGAACCGTCCGTTTTGCATTCAGATTGATTCCGGCGCAAACGCAGACCCAGAAAAATCAGAAGCATACCAAGGAAGGCCGCATAGGCACCCAGCACCCAGCCCATCGCGAGAAAGGTTTCGGCCGGCCTGGTAAACAATAACCAGACCAGCACGCTGCTGAGCGCAATGGATAACAATCCGCTGAGCATGAGCCAGATCTCGCCGCGAATTTCCTTACGCAGGCGCCAGGCGGCAAACACCTCCGCCCAGCCAGTCAGCATCGACCATACGGCGATACTGGTCCACAGGAAGATTGCCAGCACCCAGGTCGCCACCAAGGGAACGACCAGGACCACGATCCCGGCAACGATCCCCACGACACCACGGAAGGCGAACCAACCCCAGCGTCTGCCGCGACGAATCTTGCGCACCGCCGCGAGCAGTGAAAACCCGCCATCAACCAGCGAAAAGGCGCCGTAGACCAGGGTCAGCGCCAGCAGTGCCTCGGCCGGCATCAGAAAGGCGAGTACCGCCAATACCAGCGCCAGCACGCCACGCAGCACGAAGGCCCACCAGTTTCTGCTCATCGAGCACAGGGTGTCGCCACCTTGCCCGATCGTCTGTGTTCCGCTCATCGTCGTCTCCTGTTGGCTCATTTGCCGCCATGCTGGCGGGATTTGTCAGCATCGGTTTGCGGCAACGATCCATCCTCTTTGTGATCGAACAGCGAGCGAAAGGTAGCCATGATGTCATCGAAAAAACCCTTGCCGGACTGGCCAGATTTAGCTTTCTCCTTGACCGACTTGATCTGGTCGTAAATATCCTTGAAGTCCTTCTTCATGCGACCGTACCCGAGCAACTCCGCCATTTCGAGCTGTTTGCGCGCGTCATCGAGCAGAGCGCCCAAGCGCTTGTCTTCCTCCGCGCTGCGATCGGATTTCTCCACCAGGGACTCGGACTCCTTCAACATGGCGCGGGCACGCTCCACCGGTAGCGGAATGACCACGCTGCTGGATACAAGCGTACCCAGCACCGCCTGCAAGGCTGCCTTGGCCTCGTCGATCTTGCCCTGATCGATCAGGGGGGCAACGGCGCTGATGGCTTTGGGATACGTGGCCAAGGGAAGACTCGTGGTCGTGATCACGACCTCGCTGGCCACGCCGGAGAGCAGGTGTCTGGCCTTTTGCACCTCGCCGTGCTTAAGAGCGTTTTCGGCCTCATCCAAGATGGCCTCGATGGTGTCCGCGCCGGCAAAAATGTCGTGAACCACGGTTTGCACGTCCACTGGCGCCAAGGCCAACCTCGGGCTCCGGGCAAGAAGCAGCTCCAGCTTTCCGGTGACCTGTGCCAAGGCATCCAGGGCCTTCGTCGTGTCCTTTTCGTCCAATGCCGCCAGGGCATTCTTGGTCTCGGTCAGCGCGGTGACCGCCTCGCCGATCGTCTGCCTGCGTTTCTCGGCAGTCTTGCCCTCGACCACCTGATCCACGGCGGGTTGCACCGCCTCCACCATAGCGGATTTGGGCTCGGCGCCGGCGACTTCACTTGCGTTCCCGCTGGCTTGATCCAGAGTGTTTTCGGTTACTTGCTTGTCGCTCATTTCTGATACTCCTCAGCATTAGTTGGATGAGCGCCGGCAACCCTTGCCGCCAGCGCCTTTCCATTTCATGAGAGACTTACATCAAGTCCGACAACTGCTGCTTGATCTTGTCGAACCAGCTCTTGCCGCTCTTGCCGTCTGCAGTTTTTTCCTCGATCTGATCGATCTGTTCGTACATCGGCTTGAACGCCTTCTTGTTGCCGTAACCCAACAGCTCCGCCATCTTGAGCTGGTTCCTGGCCTCGGCGAGTTGGTTAGCCAGTGTTTTGTTGTCCTTGTCCGTACGCTCCTTGTTTTCCGCCAGCGCCTCGGCATTCCTGAGCAGGATCTCGGCACGCAGGACAGGCAACGGAATCACGTCAGTGGTCACCACGAGCGTATTCAGCGCGGCCTGTAATGCTACCTTTGCTTGTTAGGACTCGATCGCAATCGTTCGTCCCGCTTGGGGTGAACGCAGCTCGCGCTTGTCCATCGTGATGGTTAGCACGCCATTCTTGAAATTGGCCTTGATGGAGTCCTGATTGGCGTCGCCGGGCAGGTTCAGCGCACGCTGAAAACTGCCGTAGGACCGCTCGATCCGATGGAAGCCACCCTCCTTCTTCTCCTGCTCCTGCCGCTTTTCACCGCGCACCACCAGCACGTCGTTGTCGAGCGTGATCTGAATGTCCTTCTCCTCGACACCTGGAACTTCCACAGCAATCCTGTACTGCGTATCAGTTTCCTGGATGTCCACGGCCGGCTTCAGCATGCCTGGCCACTCTGCCGGCCAACGCGGCATGGCCAACGTCGGAAAACCAAACCCGCGGAATGCGTCATCAAAGAGGCGGTCGATCTCGCGATGCAATTGCAGGATCGGACTGACTGCACCGCCTGCCACAGGCTGGTCATTGCGCTGCACAGGCAGCGAGGCAGCCGCCTGTTGCTCTTCCTGTTCGTTCTTGAACCAGTTCCAGGGGGCCCATTTCTTCAGATCGAAATTCATGTCACACCTCCAGAGCTAATTGAAAAAACCGAATCCGCTTGCCTGTTCAGACCGGTTAGGCCCGCAGGCAATACGGCACACCTGTCCGAGTAGAACTGTTCATCGTCGCGCATCACCTCCTTTCCGCGTCTCAGGCTGCGATCGCTCTTCAATCCAGCATCCATCCACCAGATGACCTTGGCGCGCAAGATGTCGGGAACGAGTGAAATGACCCAGCGGTTCCTGCACAGCTCAGGCCGCTGAAGCATAGGCTTCGGCGGGTGTCTTCATGCCCAGCGCCTGGTGGGGGCGCCGGAAGTTGTAGAACTGGATCCAGTCCGCGATCACACGCATCGCGTGTTGCTGGGTTTCGAAGCGGTGCCGGTGCACGCACTGCTCCTTCAGGGTCCGGATGACCCGCTCGACCATGCCGTTCTGCTGTGGGCAGTGCGGGGTAATGAACTCCTGCTCCAGCCCGTAGCTACGTACCAGGCGCTTGTAGTGCCGGCTGGTGAACACCAAGCCGTTGTCGGAACGCAGCAGGAAGGGCGCCGGGACTCGCCCCAGCGTGCCGTAGCGGGTGATCAGCGCTTGCTCCAGCGCTGCAGCCGCCGTGGTCGCCTTGCCGCTGCGTGACAGCTGCCAGCCCAGCAACTGCCGGGTGTGGCAGTCGATCACCAAGGCGAGCGTGAGCCAACCGTCCCGCCCGCCCCAGACGCGACACAGGTCGGTCGCCCAGCGCTGGTCTGGCGCGGTGGCAACCGACGGCAGCGCCTGGATCCGCGGACGCTGGCCCACGGCCTGTAGGGCATATTCTCCGCACTGGAATGACGTGCACCGCTATGACTGCAATGCCGCCGCCCTTGCCAACGTTTCCTGCATCCGCTGCGACTCTTTCTGCGCCTCGACCAAGAGCTGATTCCAGTCATCCGGCGGACGCCCGCTTTGCAGCACCTTGCGAAAGACGCGATAGGCATCGTCGCTACTTTCGTAGGCGCGTTTGGTGTCTTCGTCATTCACCCAGGCGTAGACGATCACCTTGCTCGGGGCGTGGTAGCGAAAGAACAGTCGGTACTGCTGGAAGAACTTGCCCCGAAACCAGTGCTTGTGATCGTCACCAAGCGTCCCACCCTGGCGGTACTCCGGTCGCGTCGGATCTTGCGGGATGACATCGAACGCCAGTTTGGTGATCGCTGCCAGCCGTTTGCTGGCGTTCTTTTTTACGTACCCGGCCGGGTCCTTCTGCTTGAGGGTCTCGACCTGCCGCGCCAGCGCGTCAATCTGCGCCATGAACAGTGGATGGGCGAAGACCGCCCAGCCATGAATGACCAGGGGCTCGAGCTTGCCCCCGCTCATTCATCGTCTGCCGACAGGGGCGCATCGAGATCGACATCCACGTCGCCGACCAGCGACTGGAGGCGTTGGACGAGACCGGCATCCATAGCTTGAAGCCGCTCGGGGTGGCGAGTGATGTCGGCGGCCAGGAAGCCGAGGAACTGACCAAGAACCGGGTCGTCACCCTCAGAAGCCTCTGCGCGCGTCAGAACCACCTCGCCGCTGGGGCGAATGGTGTAGTGGATTTTGTCGCGCTTGCCCAGCTTGAGGGCACGGCGCACGGTTTCCGGCACCGTGGTCTGGTAGCGATCAGTGAGTGTGGATTCGACTTCGAGGGGCGCGGCCATGGAAGCCTCCTGCAGATCTGGGTTGACGCTTGAATGGTAATGCAACTGCATTGTTTCGTCAATGCAGTTGCATTGTCTCCAGGGCGCCCGGCTGGAATGGGTGTAAATGGGTGTGCTTTTGGTCGGGGCGACGGACGCGGGTTCGATTCCCAAACCGGGAACTGAACTGGCGTCGGAAAGCAGACGAGGCTGAGGCCGCATTCTGGCCACCAATCAGTCCGGAAAACCTGCTTGATCGTCCGGTGCCAATGTGGCGTGCCGGCAGGCTTTTCGATCCGGTTCGCACGAGTTCGCAGCAGCCCGCAGCGCTTCGATTCCGTACTTTCAATCGTCGTTTGGTGCGGGGTGCTGCCCCACCACCAGACAAAAGAAAACCCGGCCTGCAAAGGCCGGGTTTTCTGTTTTCCGCGCGATGGCTCAAGACTGGATCGGGACCAGGGTGATCTCCACCCGGCGGTTCTGCGCGCGGCCCGCCTCGGTGCTGTTGTCGGCGACCGGACGGGTCGGGCCCGCGCCCACCACGATCATGCGCTGCTGGTTGATGCCCTGCCCGGCCAGGTAGTTGGCGACCGACTGGGCCCGGCGCTCGGAAAGACCCTGGTTGTACGCGGCGGTGCCCACGTTGTCGGTGTGGCCCGCCACCTCGATGATGGTCTGGTCGTACTCGCGCAGGGTCTGGGCGAGGTTGTTGAGCACCGGGTAGAACTGCGGCTGGACTTCGTCGCTGTCGAAGCCGAACGTGATCGCGCCGGGCATGTTCAGGGTAATGTTGTCGCCGTCGCGGTGCACATCCACGCCGGTGCCGGCCATGCGGCGGCGCAGTTCCGCTTCCTGGCGGTCCTGGTAGGCGCCAACGGCGCCGCCGGCAAGCGCGCCCGCGCCCGCGCCGATCATCGCGTGCTGCCGCCGCTCGGTCGCATCCGACCCGCTCAACAGACCGGCCACCGCGCCGATGCCGGCGCCGACCAGGGCACCGGTACGGGTGCGGTTGGGATCGTTGGGATCGGAGGTCTGGCCGGTATAGGAGGCGCAGCCGCCCAGCATCAGGGCGCCTGCCAGCGCAGCGCTCAGGCCTGCAGTTGCGAACTTGCTCATCGTCGTGCTCCTTCGAGGGGAATCAGGAATCCCGGCGCCGCAGCGCCGTGATGGTCAGGATCCTAGCCCCGCACCTGTCGCCGGTGGGTGACGGATGGCAGCCGCCGCAAGCTCCCATTCAGTTTTGCGCAGCGCTCAGGGTTCGAAGCTGCCCACCGAATCGTGCGCAAGGTTGTCGAAGCGCGTGTACTCGCCGAAGAACTTGAGCTTGAAGGACCCCGTGGGGCCGTTTCGCTGCTTGCCGATGATGATCTCGGCCAGCCCCTTGTCCGGCGAGTTTTCCTTGTTGTAGTACTCGTCGCGGTAGATGAAGACGATGATGTCGGCGTCCTGCTCGATGGCGCCGGATTCGCGCAGGTCCGCCATCACCGGGCGCTTGTCGGTGCGCGATTCCAGCGAGCGGTTGAGCTGGGACAGGGCGATCACCGGCAGGTTGAGCTCCTTGGCCAGCCCCTTGAGCGCGCGCGAGATCTCGGAGATCTCGGTGGCGCGGTTCTCGCTGTTGCCGGGCACCGCCATCAGCTGCAGGTAGTCGATCACGATCAGCCCCAGGTCGTGCTCGCGCTTGAGGCGCCGCGCCTTGGCGCGCAGCACGTCGGGCGAAAGCGCCGGGGTATCGTCGATGAAGATCTTCGACTCCTTGAGCATGCGGATGGCACTGGTCACCCGGCTCCAGTCCTCGTCCTCGAGCTGGCCGGTGCGCAGGCGGGTGGCGTTGATCCGCCCGTTCGAGGAAATCAGACGCAGCGCCAGCTGGCTGGCCGACATTTCCATCGAAAACACCGCCACCGCCTTCTTGGTCTTGAGAGCGGCGTACTCCGCGATGTTGAGGGCGAAGGTGGTCTTGCCCATGGCCGGGCGCGCGGCGAGGATCAGCAGGTCGGTGGGCTGCAGGCCCGCCGTCATCTCGTCGAACTCCTCATATCCGGTGGGCAGCCCGGTGATGCTGCCGCCGCTGGCGAAGCGCGTCTGCAGGACATCGAAGGCCTCCTTCATCGCGTCGTTGACGGCGACGAAGTCCATGCGGCCCCGCGCCCCGTCCTCGGCGATCGCGAAGACATCCTGTTCGGCCTTGGCCAGCACCTCGCCGGTCGAGCGGCCTTCCGGCAGGAAGGCATCGTTGACGATGCCCGTCCCCACCTCGATCAGCTGCCTGAGCACCGCCTTGTCGCGCACGATGTCGGCGTAGGCGCGGATGTTGGCTGCCGAGCCGGTGGTGCTCGACAGCTCCACCAGGTAGGCGCCGCCGCCGATCTCGCCCGACTTGCCATGGGACTCGAACCACTCGCCCAGCGTCACCGCGTCGAACGGCTGGTTCTTCTCCGCCAGGTCGCGGATGGCGCTGTAGATCAGCTGGTGGTCGCGGCGGTAGAAGTCGGTTGGCACCAGCACGTCGGCGACGCGGTCGAAGGCGTCGGGTGCCAGCATCAGCCCGCCCAGTACGGCCTGCTCGGCCTCGACCGACTGCGGCGGCACGCGCAGCTGCTCAACGCGGCCATCGCCGCGGGATTCATGGCCGAAGGGCTGGCGATCGAAACGGGCTGACATGTGTGGTGCGCACTCCTGCAATGACTGCTCGACAAGCCAGGGCGGCTCCGATGCGAGCCAGCATGCTAGGCCCTGGGGCTGTGGACGCGCGACGGAACAACCTGTGGATAACCGCCCCTTTGATACCCCGCCCCGGTCTCGGGGCCTGCGACCGGCGGGCGCCCAAACGCAAGCGGGCGCCCGAGGGCGCCCGCTTGCCAACACTGCCTGGCGGCGGTGATCAGGCGGCCGACTCGGCCTCCACGATCACGGGCACCGAGGTTTCGACGTCGGCGTGCAGGTGCAGCAGCACCTCGTACTCGCCGGTCAGGCGGAACGGGCCCTCGCCCATCACCACCTCGGACTTCTCGAACTCCACGCCGGTCTGGGCGGTGAGCGCGTCGGCGATGTCACGCGGGCCGATCGAACCGTAAAGCTTGCCCTCGGGCGAAGCGTTGGCGCGGATGGTGACGGTGACGTCCTCCAGCTTCGCCAGACGGGCGGCGGCCTCGTCGTGCGCGGCCTGGGCCTTGGCCTCGTACTCGGCGCGGCGCGACTCGAACTCGGCCAGCGCTTCCTCGGTGGCCGGCACGGCCTTGCCCTGGGGCACGAGGTAGTTGCGGCCGTAGCCGGGCTTCACGGTGACCTTGTCGCCAAGGCCGCCGAGCTTCTGGACTTTCTGCAGCAGGATGACTTCCATTGGAATGCTCCGGGTTCGTTAGCGGCGCCACATGGGCGCCGCAACTTGTTGCTGTCCGAATCGGACGGATCGCGATGCCGGCGCGCGTGGCGCCGGCGGGGATCAGACGTTGTGGTTGTCCGTGTACGGGATCAGGGCCAGGTAGCGCGCGCGCTTGACGGCGGTGGCCAGCTGGCGCTGGTAGCGCGACTTGGTGCCGGTGATCCGGGCCGGGACGATCTTGCCGGTCTCGGTGATGTTCTGGCGCAGGGTGTTGAGATCCTTGTAATCGATCTCCTTGACGCCCTCGGCGGTGAACTTGCAGAACTTGCGGCGGCGGAAGAACTTGGACATGTCAGGGCTCCTCAGGCGGCTTCTTCGTTGTCGTCGGCGTTTTCGGACTTGGCGTCTTCGCCCTTGCCCTCGCCTTCGTCGTCGTCACGGCGGCGGCGCTCGCCGCGCTCCGGGCGGTCCCCGCCCTTGTCGCCCTTGTCGTCCTTGTTCTTCATGATCAGCGACTGCTCGGTGATGGCCTCATCGCGGCGGATCACCATGTGGCGCAGGATCGCGTCGTTGAAGCGGAAGGTCTCGACCAGCTCGTCGAGCACGGCCTGGCCGCATTCGATGTTGAGCAGCACGTAGTGGGCCTTGACCAGGTTGTCGATGGGATAGGCCAGCTGGCGGCGGCCCCAGTCCTCCAGGCGATGGACCTTGCCCTCGCCGCCCTCGATGAGCGTGGTGTAGCGCTCGATCATCGCGGGCACCTGCTCGCTCTGGTCCGGGTGGACCAGGAAAACGATCTCGTAATGACGCATGTTGTGTCCTTCTGGTTATCGGCCGGCAGGCAGGCCCGCCCGGCCAGACAGCCCCCCGCCAGCCCGGGATGGGCGCGGTGGAGCAAGGGCCCGCCGCGGCCAAAGCCGCAGCGAGCCGCCCATTATGCCGCAGGTGCGGCCTGGATTACCACACGGGATTGCGCCGGCGGGTCAGATCGCGCGGTCGGCGTCGGTGGTGAAACTCTCGCCACAGCCGCACTCGGCGGCCATGTTGGGGTTGGAGAAGGTGAACTGCTCGTTCAGGCCCACCCGGGCGAAGTCGATCCGGGTGCCGGCCACCAGCGGCGCGCTCTGCGGGTCGACGTAGACCCGTACGCCGCCCTGCTCGACCACCCGGTCGCCTTCACGCTCTTCCCGGGCCAGGTCCACCACATAACCCCACCCGGAACATCCGGTGCGCTCGACGCCAAAGCGCATGCCCAGCGCGTCGGGGTTGGAAGCGAGGAAGCGCTGGACGCGTTCCAGCGCGGCGGGGGAAAGTTGGATATCCATGGGGCTGATTCTACCTGTTGGGGCTCCGGTACACTGCGCAGTCCAGTTTTCTGTTCATCAACAGCGGGATTCAAGGCATGACGACCGTGAGCGTGGCGCAGGCACTCGGGGGACGGATCCCCGTGGGAGGAGAGGTGACGGTCCGCGGGTGGGTACGGACCCGGCGCGACTCCAAGGCGGGGCTGAGCTTCGTCAACGTCAGCGACGGCTCGTGCTTTGCCCCGATCCAGGTGGTGGCGCCGCAGTCTTTGCCCAACTACGCCGATGAGGTGCAGCGGCTGACCAGCGGCTGCGCGGTGATCGCGCGGGGCACCCTCAGCGAATCCCAGGGCAAGGGGCAGAGCTTCGAGATCCAGGCCGAGGCGATCGAGGTGGTCGGCTGGGTGGATGATCCGGAGACCTACCCCATCCAGCCCAAGCCGCACTCGCTGGAGTTCCTGCGCGAGGTGGCGCACCTGCGCCCGCGCACCAACCTGTTCGGCGCCGTCACCCGCATCCGCCACTGCCTGGCCCAGGCGGCGCACCGGTATTTCCACGAGAACGGCTACTACTGGATCAACACGCCGATCATCACCACCTCCGACGCCGAGGGCGCCGGCCAGATGTTCCGGGTGTCCACCCTGGACCTGGCCAACCTGCCGCTGCTCAAGGACGGCTCGGTGGATTTCAGCCGCGACTTCTTCGGCCAGGAGACCTTCCTTACCGTCTCCGGGCAGCTCAACGTCGAGGCCTTCGCGCTGGCGATGAGCAAGGTCTACACCTTCGGCCCCACCTTCCGCGCCGAACACAGCCACACCACCCGTCACCTGGCCGAGTTCTGGATGATCGAGCCGGAGATCGCGTTCGCCGGGCTGGACGACATCGCCGCGATCTCGGAAGAGTTCCTCAAGTACCTGTTCCGCGCCGTGCTCGAGGAACGCGCGGACGACATGGCCTTCATCGCCGAGCGCGTGCAGAAGGACGCCGTGAGCCGGCTGGAGGCCTTCGTCAACGCGCCCTTCGAGCGCATCGACTACTCCGACGCGGTGGACCTGCTGCAGAAGTCGGGCCACAAGTTCGACTTCCCGGTTGAATGGGGCCTGGACCTGCAGACCGAACACGAGCGCTGGCTCACCGAGAAACACGTGGGCGGCCCGGTGGTGGTGACCAACTACCCCGAGCAGATCAAGGCGTTCTACATGCGCCTGAACGAAGATGGCCGCACCGTGGCGGCGATGGACGTGCTGGCGCCGGGGATCGGCGAGATCATCGGCGGCAGCCAGCGCGAGGAGCGCCTGGACGTGCTGGACGCGCGCATGGACCAGTTCGGCCTGGACCGCGAGACCTACGACTGGTACCGCGACTTCCGCCGCTACGGCACCGTCCCGCACGCCGGCTTCGGCCTGGGCTTCGAGCGCCTGGTGGTGTACGTGTGCGGGCTGTCCAACATCCGCGATGCCATCCCCTACCCGCGCGCCCCGGGCCACGCGGAGTTCTGATCAATGCTGCTGTTCGCTGCCCTGTGCTTCACCGGGATCATGATCGGCGGCATCTGCGCCTTCGTGATTTTCTGGCCGCTGTCGCTGGTCCACCTGCGCGACAACAACCCGGCCCTGCGCGAACGCCTGGGCGAGGGCGCGTTCCTCAAGCCTTCGGCCCTGCGCTGGCTGCTGTCGGGCGACTACCGCGAGTTTCCCGATACCGCGTTCACCGGATTGGCGACGCCGGCGCGGATCGCCCTCATCGTCACCCTGGGCGCGGCGATGGCCACGGGCCTGTCCCTGCTGTGGGCCGCGGCATGAGCGATCCCCGGGATCCCGCCGCCGGCGCCACCTATACCGAATGGTGGCTTGCCACGCTGGGCCGCACGGTGGTGTGGGCGCGGCTGCGGGTGCGCGAGGCCGGTACCGCCGAGGTGTTCGACAGCGACGGCAACGTGCTCTCCTACGACAGCGAGGACAGCGCCCGCGCCGCCCTGCTGGACGCCGAGTTCGTCGGCTACGACGGGCTGGATGAGGAAGACGCGCTGGCGCGCGGATTCAGCTTGGCCGAACTGTCCCCGCCCCAGGGCGACAGCGACGACGCGCTGCGCCCGCAGATGATCCGCAACCTGGGCGGGCGCGCCTGAGTGGAGACCAACCATGGACCTTGACCTTTCCAACCACCACGCGCTGGTGTGCGGGGCTTCCGGAGGCATTGGCCGGGCCGCTGCCGAGGAGCTGGCCGCGCTTGGCGCCACCGTCACTGTGCTTGCCCGCCGCGAGAGCGTCCTGCGCGAGGTGGTCTCCGGCCTGGCCGGCGGCGCCGACCGGGGCCACGCGCTGGCCGTGGCCGACACCGGAGACGGCAACGGCCTGGCGCGGGCGGTGGCGGCGGTGGTGGAGCGCCGCCCCGTGCACATCCTGGTCAACAACACCGGGGGCCCGCCCGGCGGCCCGCTGCACGCGGCCGCCACCGACGCGCTGGACGCGGCATTCCGCAGGCACGTGATCGCCAACCAGGTGCTGCTGCAGGCCGTGCTGCCGGGCATGCGCCAGGCCCGGTGGGGCCGGATCATCAACGTGGTTTCCACCTCGGTGCGCGAGCCGATCCCCGGCCTGGGGGTCTCCAACACCGTGCGCGGGGCCGTCGCCTCCTGGGCCAAGACCCTGGCCGGGGAGCTGGCCGCCGACGGCATCACCGTCAACAACGTGCTGCCGGGATTCACCGAAACCGGGCGCATCCGCCAGCTGGTCAGCGAGCGGGCCGCGCGCGAAGGCCGCAGCGAGGAGGAGGTGCGCCGGGACATGGAGGCGCAGGTCCCGGCCGGGCGCTTTGCCCGGCCGGAGGAAACCGGGGGCGTGATCGCGTTCCTCTGCTCGCCGGCGGCGGCCTACGTCAACGGCGTGAGCCTGGCGGTCGACGGCGGCCGCACCCGCTCGATCTGAGGCCGCGCCCCCGCCACCGCGGGGGCTGATGGACGATGCCTGAAGGCCCCGAGATCCGCCGCGCGGCCGACCGCCTGGCCGAAGCGGTGGCCGGGGACCCGCTGGTGCGGGCGCAGTTCGCCTTCCCGCAGCTGAAGCGCTTCGAGCGCGACCTCATCGACCGCCGCATCGAGTCCATCACCCCGCGCGGCAAGGCGCTGCTGACCCGCTTCGACCACGGCTGGACGCTCTACAGCCACAACCAGCTTTACGGCGTGTGGAAGATCGCCGGACCAGGCGAGCGGCCGGAGACGAAGCGGTCCCTGCGGGTGGCGCTGGAGACGGCGCACAGCGCGATCCTCCTGTATTCGGCGTCGGACGTCTCGATGTGGCCCAGCGACGAGATCGAATCGCACCCCTTCCTGCAGAACCTGGGCCCCGACGTGCTCGATCCCGCGCTCGACGTGCAGGCGGTGGCTGCCCGGCTGCGTTCGCCCGCGTTCCGCGGCCGCGCGCTGGGCGCGCTGCTGCTGGACCAGCGCTTCCTCGCCGGCATGGGCAACTACCTGCGCTCGGAAGTATTGTTCGCGGCGGGCCTGCACCCCCGGCTGCGGCCGAAGGAACTGGACGATGCGCAGCTGGCGCGGCTGGCCCAGGCGCTGCTCGACATCCCGCGCCTGAGCTATTCAACCCGCGGCATCGCGCGCGCCAGCGGGATGCGCAGCGACTACCTGGCCGACACGCCGGACGGGTTCCGCTTCCAGGTATTCGCGCGCGCCGGTCAGCCCTGCCCTGCATGCGGCACGCCGGTGGAGCGGATGATGTCGTCTTCGCGCCGCCTCTACCTGTGCCGGTCCTGCCAGCCGGACCCCCGGGCGGGTGGGTAGAATCGCGGGATGAAGCGCTTTGCAAATTTCATTGGCGGCAAGGCATGTGAGCCGGCCAGCGGCGCATGGCTCAAGGTGTTCGACCCGGCGCGCGCCGAGCCGTGGGCCGAAGTGGCCGCCGGCGATGCCCGCGACGTGGACGATGCGGTCAACGCCGCGCTAGCGGCGTTCCCGGCCTGGGCGGCGCTGCGCAACAGCGAGCGCTCCCGCCACCTGGAAAACCTTGCCCGCGCCCTGGAAGCCCGCATCGAGGACTTCGCCCACGCAGAAGCGCGCAACGGCGGCAAGCCGTACGCCCTGGCCCGGGAGGTGGAGGTCCCGCGCGCAGTATCGAACCTGCGCTTCTTTGCCCATGCGGCCACCCAGTTCGCCAGCGAATCGCACCATGGCGAGGCCGGCCTCAACTACACCCTGCGCCAGCCGCTGGGCGTGGTGGGCACCATCTCGCCCTGGAACCTGCCCCTGTACCTGTTCACCTGGAAGATCGCGCCGGCGCTGGCGGCGGGCAACACCGTGGTCGCCAAGCCCTCCGAAGTCACCCCCGCCACGGCGGCGAAGTTCGCCGAGCTCGCGCACGAAGCCGGCCTGCCGCCGGGCGTGCTCAACGTGGTCCACGGTGGCGGCGTGGAAGCCGGCGAGGCCATCGTGCAGCACGACGCGGTGCGCGCGGTGTCATTCACCGGCAGCACTGCGGTCGGCCGGCGCATCGCCGGCATCGCCGGGCCGCTGCTGAAGAAGGTGTCGCTTGAGCTCGGCGGCAAGAACCCGACCCTGGTGTTTGCCGACTCGGACTGGCGCGATCACCTCGATCTCATCGCCCGCTCCACGTTCCAGAATTCCGGGCAGATCTGCCTGTGCGGCTCGCGCATCCTGGTGGAGCGCAGCATCTTCAGCGAATTCCGCGACGCCCTGGTGGAACGCGCCCTGGCACTGCGCCCCGGCGATCCGATGGACCCGGACGCCAACCTCGGCCCGCTGGTGTCGCAGGCCCATTTCGACAAGGTCACCGGCGCGATCGAGCGTGCCCGCGACGAAGGCGGCAAGGTGCTGTGCGGGGACCATCGCCTGGACCGGCCCGGCTGGTTCGTCGCGCCCACCCTCATCGAAGGGCTTGGCCCGGACTGCGCCACCAATACTGAAGAGATCTTCGGCCCGGTGGCGACCCTGCAGGCCTTCGACAACGACGACGAGGCGCTGGCGCTGGCCAATGCGGGTGATTACGGCCTCGCCGCCAGCGTCTGGACCCGCGACCTCGCCCGCGCGCACCGGCTGGGCGCGGAACTGCGCGCGGGCATCGTCTGGATCAACACCTGGCTGAAGCGCGACCTGCGCACCCCTTTCGGAGGCACCGGCCATTCCGGCATGGGCCGCGAGGGCGGGCTGGAAGCCATGCGCTTCTTCACCGAGCCGCGCAACGTCTGCATTGCCATCTGACCGGCACGAACCTGGAGCGCCATGTACCGCCTGCACGAACTGCTTGAACGCAACCGCCACTGGTCCGACCGGGTCCAGGCGGAGGATCCGGACTTCTTCACCCGCCTGTCCAAGATCCAGACGCCGAAATACCTGTGGATCGGGTGCTCGGACTCCCGGGTGCCGGCCAACCAGGTGATCGACGTCAACCCGGGCGAAGTGTTCGTCCACCGCAACATCGCCAACGTCGTCGTCCACACCGACCTCAACTGCCTGTCGGTGATCCAGTTCGCCATCGACGTGCTCAAGGTCGAGCACATCCTGGTGGTGGGCCATTACGGCTGCGGCGGCGTGGGCGCGGCCCTGGACGGCTCCCGCGTGGGGCTGGCCGACAACTGGATCCGGCACGTCAAGGACGTCAAGCACAAGCATCGCGCGCTGATCGAATCCATCGAGGACCCGGTGCTGCGCCACGACCGCCTCTGCGACCTCAATGCCCTGGAGCAGATGATCAACGTGTGCGAGTCCACGGTGGTGCGCGAAGCCTGGGCCCGCGGCCAGAAGGTCAGCGTGCACGCCTGGGTCTATTCGCTGCGCAACGGCCGCGTACACGACCTGGGCGTGGCGATCGATGGCCCCGAGGCCCTGCCCGAGCAATACGAACCCGCGCTGCAGCGCATCAGTGAAGACCGCGAGGACCGCTGAATGAGTGATTCGATCGTGCGCACCGGCGCCGCGCCCAAGCCCGTTGGCGCCTATCCACATGCGCGGCGCGTCGGCGACCTGCTGTTCCTGTCCGGCATCGGCCCCCGGGATGCCGCCACCGATGCCATCCCCGGCAACCGGTACGACCCCAACGGCCAACTTGTCGCCTACGACATCACCGCTCAGGCGCACGCCGTGTTCGCCAACGTGCGCGCGGTGCTGGAGGCCAGCGGCGCGCGCTGGGAGGACCTGGTGGACGTGACCGTCTACCTCACCGACATGGCCCGCGACTTCAAGGCCTACAACGCGGTGTGGGCGGAGTACTTTCCCGAGATCGACACCGCGCCCTGCCGCACCACGCTGGGCATCTCCGCCCTGCCCACCCCCATCGCGATAGAGTTGAAGTGCGTCGCCGCCGTGGCGCCGCGCGCCTGACCGCAGGAGGACCGCCATGCTCCCCGCCCCGCTCAACCTGCAGAAGTGGATCGACGACAATCGCCACCTGCTCAAGCCGCCGGTGGGCAACAAGTGCCTTTATGACGGCGATTTCATCGTGATGGTGGTGGGCGGCCCCAACGCGCGCACCGACTACCACTACGACGAGGGCCCGGAGTGGTTCTACCAGCTCGAGGGCGAGATGACCCTGCGGATCCAGGAGGACGGCAAGCCGCGCGACATCATGATCCGGGCCGGCGAGACCTTCCTGTTGCCGCCGAAGGTGCCCCACTCCCCGCAGCGCGCGGCCGGCTCGATCGGCCTGGTGATCGAGCGCAAGCGCCTGGAGCATGAGAAGGACGGCCTGCTGTGGTTCTGCGAGCGCTGCAACCACAAGCTGTACGAGGAGTACTTCGCGCTGGGTGACATCGAGCGCGACTTCCCGCCGGTGTTCGACAGGTTCTACGGCTCCACCGAACTGCGCACCTGCGACGCCTGCGGGCACGTGAACCCGCGGCCGGAGCGCTATGAAGCGGCCTCCGGCGACTGAACCTCGCCGGCCGCGGGCAATGCGTAGAATCGGCGCATGCTGAAAATCGACATCCACGCCCACTACCTGCCGCGTGACTGGCCGGACCTGGCGGCCAAGTACGGCGACCCGCGCTTCCCGGTGATCCACCACACCGACGACGGCCGCCACCGGATCTATCGCAACGGCAAGTTCTTCCGCGAGATCTGGTCGAAGACCTGGGATGCGCAGGAGCGGATCGACGACTACGCCCGCTTTGGCGTGCAGGTCCAGGTGATCAGCACGGTGCCGGTGATGTTCAGCTACTGGGCACGGCCCAACCAGGCGCTGGAGCTGCACCAGGCGCTCAACGACCACATGGCCGAAACCTGCCGCGCGCACCCGCGCCACTATGCCGGCATCGGCACCGTGCCGCTGCAGTCTCCGCGGCTGGCGATCCAGGAGCTGGAGCGCTGCATGGAACAGCTGGGCCTGCAGGGGGTGCAGATCGGCTCGCACATCCAGGTCTCGAAGGACGTGCACTGGAACCTGGATGCACCGGAGCTGTTCCCGTTCTTCGAGGCGGCGGCTGACCTGGGCGCAGCAATCCTGGTGCACCCCTGGGACATGATGGGCACCGACACGATGCCCAAGTACTGGCTGCCCTGGCTGGTGGGGATGCCGGCCGAGCAGTCGCGGGCGGCGTGCTCGCTGATCTTCGGCGGCGTGCTGGAGCGGCTGCCCAGGCTCAAGGTCTGCATGGCCCACGGCGGCGGCAGCTTTCCCTACACCATCGGCCGTATCGAGCACGGCTTCAAGATGCGCCCGGACCTGGTGGCCACCGACAACCCGCACAACCCGCGCCGCTACCTGCGGCAGCTCTATTACGATTCCTGGGTGGCCGACCCGAAGGCGCTGGAGTACCTGCTGGGCGTGTGCGGGGCGGACCGGGTGATGTTCGGCACGGACTATCCCTTCCCGCTGGGCGAACAGGAGCTGGGCGGCGTGATCGAGGCCGCCGGATTGGACGAAGCCGGCCGCACGCGGCTCTACCACGGCACCGCGCTGGAATGGCTCGGGCTTCCGCGCTCCCGCTTCGCCTGACGGGCACACAAGGCAGACTGGATGACCGACCTTTTCTCCGACGATTACGCCTCCGCCCAGGACCTCGCGGACCCGCTGCGCGAGCTGCGCCACGAATTCCACATCCCGCCCCACGAAGGCCACGAGCAGGCCTATTTCTGCGGCAATTCGCTGGGCCTGCAGCCACGCGGCGCGCGTGAGTACGTGGAAGAGGTGCTGGACAAGTGGAAGGTGGAGGCGGTGGAGGGCCACTTCACCGGTTCCGGCCAGTGGATGCCCTACCACGCGCTGGTGCGTGACGGCCTGGCTTCCACCGTCGGTGCAAAGCCCATTGAAGTGGTGGCGATGAACTCGCTCACCGCCAACCTGCACCTGATGCTGGTGAGCTTCTACCGGCCCACCCCCGCGCGGCCGGCGATCCTGATGGAGGCAGGCGCGTTCCCCTCCGACCGGTATGCGCTGGAATCGCAGGTGCGGTTCCACGGTTTCGATCCCGCGACCGACCTGATCGAAGTGCAGCCTGATGAGCCGGGCGGCACCCTCTCCATGGAGGCGATCGAGCGCGCCATCGCCGAACACGGCCCGCGCCTCGCGCTGGTGCTCTGGCCCGGCGTCCAGTACCGCACCGGGCAGGCCTTCGACAGCGCCGAGATCACCCGCCTTGGCCACGCCGCGGGCGCGATCGTGGGCTTCGACCACGCCCATGCCGCCGGCAACCTGCCGCTGCGGCTGCACGACGAGGGCGCGGACTTCGCCGTGTGGTGCCACTACAAGTACATGAACGCCGGCCCGGGCGCGGTGGCCGGCTGCTTCGTGCACGAGCGCCACGCGCGCACCGACCGCCCGCGCTTCGCCGGCTGGTGGGGGCATGAGCAGGACAGCCGGTTCCGCATGGGACCCACGTTCGTCCCCACCCCGGGGGCGGAAGGCTGGCAGCTGAGCAACCCGCCGGTGCTCGGGCTGGCGCCGCTGCGGGCGTCGCTGGAACTATTCGAGTGCGCGGGCATGGATCGGCTGAGGCGCAAGTCCGAGCGCCTGACGGGCTACCTCGAGGCACTGATCGGGTCTCGCCTTGCAGGCGTGCTGGAGGTGGTTACGCCGAACGATCCTGCACGCCGCGGCGCCCAGCTTTCGCTGCGCGTGCGCGCGGGCCGCGACGCGGGCCGGTCGCTGTTCGAACACCTGGCCGGCAACGGGGTGCTGGGCGACTGGCGCGAGCCGGACGTGATCCGCATTTCGCCCGCCCCGCTGTACAACAACCATGCCGACGTGCTGCGTTTCGCTCGCGAGGTGGAGGCATGGGCGGCAGCACACGGGTCGCGTTGACCCGCGCACACAGGACATCCGGATGAGCGACAAGGACAAGCAAATCACGATCGTCGGCGCGGGCCTGGCCGGCGCGCTGCTCGGCGCGCTGCTGGCCCGGCAGGGCTGGCAGGTGGACATCTACGAGCGCCGCAACGATCCGCGCGTACAGGGCTACGAGGGCGGGCGCTCGATCAACATGGCGCTCGCCGAGCGCGGCCGCCACGCCCTGCAGCTGGCCGGCTGCGAAGAGGCGGTGATGGCCCGCACGGTGATGATGCGCGGGCGCATGGTGCACTTCTCCGACGGCAGCCAACAGCTGCAGCGCTATGGACGCGACGACTCCGAGGTCATCTGGTCCGTGCATCGGGGCAACATGAACATCGCCTTGCTCGACCACGCCGAGGCCTGCGGCGCCAGGCTGCACTTCAACCGCCGCCTGGAGCGCCTGGATTTCGAGGCCGGCAGCGCGCGCTTCATCGACGATCCGCATGGGGAGAAGGTGCACGAGGCTGCGTTCGACGTGGTCATCGGCGCGGACGGCGCCGGCTCGGCGGTGCGCGCGCAGATGGCGCGCGAAACGAAAATGGGCGAACGCTTCGAGCCGCTGGGCCATTCCTACAAGGAGCTGGAGATCCCGCCGGGCAATGACGGCCAGTTCCTGATCGAGCCCAACGCCCTGCACATCTGGCCGCGCGACGACTACATGTGCATCGCCCTGCCAAACGACAGCGGCAACTTCACGGTCACGCTGTTCATGCCCAACGAGGGCGATCCCGGCTTCGACACCGTGCGCACGGCGCTGGACGCGCGCAAGCTGTTCGAGCGCGATTTCCCCGACGCTTTGGCGCTGATGCCCGGTTTCGACGAGGCCTGGGCCAGCAATCCGGTCAGCCCGCTGGGCACGCTTTACCTGGACCGCTGGCGCCTGTACGGGCGCGCGGTGCTGGTGGGGGATGCGGCGCACGCGATGGTGCCCTTCCACGGCCAGGGCATGAACTGCGCGCTGGAAGACTGCGTGTCGCTGGCGCGCCATATCGAGGAAGCGCCTGACCTGGCCGCCGCGTTCACCGCCTACGAGAACGAACGGCGGCCCAATGCCGAGGCCATCCAGGAGATGGCGCTGGACAACTACCGCGAGATGCGCGATCGGGTCGACGATGCGGACTACCTGCTGCAGCGCGAGCTTGAGCTGAAGCTCCAGCAGCGCCACCCGGACCGCTTCGTGCCCCGCTACGCGATGGTGACCTTCATGCGCATCCCCTACGCCGTGGCACTGGAGCGGGCCCGGGTACAGGGTGAATTGCTCGAAGAGGCCACCCGGGGACTGGAAAACCTCGACGGCATTGACTGGGACGCGCTCGACGCCAGGATCAAGGACCGCCTGCAACCGCTGAGCACGCAGGAAAAAAGCGGCTCGCGTTCGCGCTGATGTCCGGAAGCTACCTGTTCTATGACCTGGAGACCTGGGGCCGCGACCCGCGGCTGAGCCGCATCGCCCAGTTCGCCGCCATCCGCACCGACCTGGAGCTCCGGCAGGTCGAGGAACCCATCGACTTCATGGTCCGGCCCGCCGACGACATGCTGCCGTCCCCCGGGGCCAGCATGGTCACCGGAATCGACCCCTGGGACGCGCAGCGCGAAGGCGTGAATGAGGCCGAGGCGTTCGCCCGCATCCAGGACGAGATGTCGCGCCCGCGCACCTGCGTGGCCGGCTACAACTCGCTGCGCTTCGACGACGAGTTCGTCCGCCACGGCCTGTTCCGCAACTTCTTTGACCCGTACGAGCGCGAGTGGCGCGGCGGCAACTGCCGCTGGGACCTGCTGGACGTGATGCGCCTGGCGCACGCGCTGCGCCCCGACGGCATCGAGTGGCCGCAGCGCGGCGACGGCAAGGGAACCTCCTTCAAGCTTGAACACCTGGCCGAGGCCAACGGCGTGCGCGAAGGCGATGCGCACGAAGCGCTCTCGGACGTGCGAGCCCTGATCGGCCTGGCGCGGCGGTTCCGCGCCGCCCAGCCGCGGCTGTGGGATTACGCCCTGCGCCTGCGCGACAAACGCTATTGCGGCGGCCTGCTGGACATCACCGCGCCCGAGCCCGTCCTGCACGTCTCCCAGCGCTACCCTGCCACCCGCCTGTGCGCGGCGCCGGTGCTGCCGCTGGCCCGCCACCCGCAGATCGACAGCCGGGTGATCGTGTTCGACCTTGCCAGCGCGCCGGATGCCTTGCTGGAACTGGACGCCGGCGACATCGCCGACCGCGTGTTCGTGGCGAACCGCGACCTTCCCGACGGCGAGGAACGGATCCCGCTGAAGGAGGTACAGGCCAACCGCTGCCCGGCGCTGGTGCCCTGGCGGCACCTGCGCGCGTCGGACTTCGAGCGCCTGGGCATCGAGCCCGACGTGGTGCTTGGACGCGCCGCGCGCCTGCGCGCCGCCGCGCCGGAACTGGCCGAAAAGGTGCGCCAGGTGTTCGCCGCGCGCGCGCCGCTTCCGCCGGGTGACGTGGACGGCGCGCTGTATGACGGCTTCATGCCCGACGCCGACCGCCGGCGGATCGCCGAAGTCCGCGCGACTCCGCCCGCGGCCCTGGGGGCACGGGATTTCGGGTTCGAGGACGCACGCCTGCCCGAACTGCTGTTCCGCTACCGCGCCCGCAACTGGCCTGACACCCTGGATGCCAACGAGCGCGCGCGCTGGGACGATTATCGCCGCCGCCGGCTTGCCGCCCACAGCGGCCTGTCCGAAGTGTCCCTGCCCGGCTTCTTCGCCGAGCTGGAGGCCCTGCGCGCGACCCACGCCACCGACGGCCGCCGGCTGGCGCTGCTCGACCGGCTTGAAGCCTGGGGCCGGGAGCTGCAGGCCGACCTGTGCGAAACCACGCCCGCCCCCGATCCGGGCCCAGCCGCCACGTTCCAATGAGCGCCTATTTCTCCGACAAGACCTTCAGGTTCCTGCAGGCGCTGGCGCGCAACAACGAGCGGGAATGGTTCCACGTCCACAAGGCGGATTACGAAACCCACGTCCGCGAACCGTTCCAGCGCCTGCTCACCGACCTGCAGCCCGACCTGGCCGGGGTGAGCCTGCACTATCGCGCCGATCCGAAGACAGTGGGCGGCTCGCTGTTCCGGATCCACCGGGACACGCGGTTCTCGCGCAACAAGGCCCCGTACAAGAGCTGGCAGGGCGCGCGCCTGTTCCACGAGCGCTTCCGCGAAACCCCGGCACCGTCCTGGTACATCCACCTGCAGCCGGGCAACTGCTTCGTCGCCGCCGGCATCTGGCGGCCCGAATCACCGGCGCTGCGGCAGCTCCGCCAGTTCATCGTCGACAATCCCGCCAGCTGGGAGAAGGCCGCGCATGCGCCGGCCTTCCGCCGCAGGTACCGTCTGGGCGAGGAGGACATGCTGGTGCGGCCGCCGCGCGGCTTCCCCGCCGACTTCCCCTTCATCGAGGACCTGCGCCGGCGCAACTTCATCGCCCTGCGCGATATCCCGGACAGCGTGGTGACCGGGACACGGCTGCGGCAGGTCCTGGCCCGCGACCTCCAGGCCACCGCGCCCTTCATGGACTACCTCTGCGCAGCCCTGGACCTGGAGTTCTGAAGAACCGGGACGCTGGGTTCCGGCCATTGCAGCCGGATCCGCGCGCGATGCGGAGCATGCGCTGGAGCTGGCGAACGACAGCGAGTACGGGCTCTCGAGCGCGGTGTTCACGGGCGACGTGGCCCGGGGCATCGAGTTTGCGCGCCGGGTACGCGCGGGCATGACCCACGTGAACGATATGCCGGTCAACGATGAGGCCAATGCGCCGTTTGGTGGCGAGAAGAACTCGGGCCTGGGGCGCTTCAACGGGGACTGGGCAATCGACGAGTTCACCACGGACCAGTGGATCACGGTGCAGACGGGGCCGCGGCCATGTCCGTTCTGAGGGGCATTGGTGATCTTAAGAAGCCTGTCGCACGCTGCGGGGGTTGGCTCGCGATATACGCGGCTACCTGATGGGCCCCGCCGCGGCCGGGAGGCCTTTTCGCTCCATGTCCCCCGGCCTCCGCTGCGCTCCGGCCTCCTCCTTTACTTACGCGAAAAGGCCTCCCGGCCACGGCGGGGCTCGGCTTGCGGAGCCTGCGACGCTTTCCGTTCCACTGCCACGACATCAGGAGCGCCGGGTGGGGGTGCCCTCCAGTCGTAAGTAAAGGAGGAGGCCGGAGCGCAGCGCAGGCCGGGGGACATGGAGACTGGAGGGCGCCCCCACCCGGCGCCCCGCGACCTTTCGATCACCCTCTCCGCAAACCAGTACGGTCCCGCAAAAAACAGGGCGGCCACCCGGGCCGCCCTGTTTTGGTCTGGGTGCAGTGCGCGGATCAGGCGGAACGCCGCTCCGGCTCCGCGACCGCCTTGTCTTCGGACTTGGGCAAAGGCTGCTCTTCCAGTTCGCGCGACTCGCGCAGGAAGGCCTCCAGCGAATCATCCATCGCCTGCATCCACGGGGTGTGATGCGGCGGTGCCAGGGTGCCGGTGATGGTGGAGCGGTAGCGCCTGTCGCGATAGCCGAGGATGTCCTCGCGCTTGTCGCGCTGCCATTGCTTGAACATCTCCCCGACTTCCTCGATGGCGAAGTCCGGATAGTCGGTGCGATCCACCAGGTCGCGCACGTAGGCGGCCTGGAAGTCGATGTCGTCGTCGGCGCCGTCGCAGGCGTTCTCGCGCGCGAACCAGGCCTCGCTGTCCGCGATCATTTCATCCTTCGACGGGAGCGCCGTGCGGCCCAGGATCACGTCCCGCGCGAACCAGGCCTGCGCGTCGAACATGTTGAAGGTGTAGTACTGGTCCTGCATCCCCAGGTAGATCAGCCTGGGGTTGTCGATCCAGAACACGCCCTTGTACAGGCCCTGCGGGTAAAGCCGGTTGCTGGTGCGCAGGGTCAGTTCGTCCGGCAGGAACGGGAAGTGGTGCTGGTATCCGGTGCACAGGATGATTGCGTCCACGTCCTTGCTGCTGCCGTCGGCGAAGTGCGCGGTGTTGCCTTCCACGCGCACCAGCAGCGGGCGCTCGTCGAAGGCCTCCGGCCAGTCGTAGCCCATCGGCCCGCTGCGGTAGCTGAAAGTCACCGACTTGGCCCCGTACTTGTAGCACTGGGTGCCGATGTCCTCGGCCGAATAGCTGCTGCCGATCAGCAGCAGGTCCTTGCCGGTGAATTCGCAGGCATCGCGGAAGTCATGGGCATGCAGCACCCGGCCGGGGAACTGCGACAGGCCCTCGAACGAGGGTGCGTTGGGCGTGGAGAAGTGGCCGGTCGCCACCACCACCCAGTCGAATTCCTCGCTCACCATGCGGTCGTGCTCAAGCTCGCGCACGGTGACGGTGAACTTGCCCGTCTCCTCGCTGTATTCCACCGAGTGCACGGCGGTGTTGAAGCGGATCTGCTCGCGCAGGCCGCTGCGCTCGATGCGGCCCATGATGTAGTCGCGCAGCACCGGCCGCGGCGGGTACGAGGCAATCGGGCGGCCGAAGTGCTCCTCGAAGCTGTAGTCGGCGAACTCCAGGCACTCCTTGGGCCCGTTCGACCACAGGTAGCGGTACATGCTCGCGTGCACAGGCTCCCCGTGCTCGTCGAGCCCGGTACGCCAGGTGTAGTTCCACATTCCGCCCAGGTCGGACTGCTTTTCGAAGCAGACGATCTCGGGCACTTCAACGCCCGCGCGGCGGGCGGCATCGAAAGCGCGAAGCTGGGCCAGGCCGCTGGGGCCGGCGCCGAGGACGGCGATTCGCTGGGTCATGCTGGATGGATCTCCTCTGGTTGGCACGCGCGCCTCACGGGGCGCGCGGACGCCCGGCTGCAGCGGGCTGCACCCGATGGACCGCGGGAAGAAAAAGCCGAAGAAAACCCTCGACCGGAGCGCTGCTCCGTTCCTGCCGATACCGGGCATGGACGCTACGCAACGGCCAACGCCAGACCAACAAAAGCAGGAACGTCCCTCAACAGGGCGCTATCTGGCGGCAAAAGCGCGTAACGGGGGCGGATCTTACCACAATCCGCCGCCGGCTTCAGCCGGCGTTGGAAATCCCGTGGGGTACGTGGCCGGCGGCCACGTGCAGGCGTGCCGAATCAATGTTGTGCAGCGAGTCGTCGAAGAAGATGTCCGCGCCGAAGGCCTCCAGGAAGGGACCTTTCGCGCGCCCGCCCAGGAACAGCGCCTCGTCCAGCCGCACGCCCCACTCGCGCAGGGTGCGGATGACCCGCTCGTGCGCGGGCGCCGAGCGCGCGGTGACCAGGGCGGTGCGGATGGGTGACGCATCGCCGGGCGGATATGCCGCCTGCAGGTCATGCAGGGCGGACAGGAAAGCGCGGAACGGGCCACCGGTGAGCGCCTCCCGGGCCCGGCTGCGCTCGTGCTCGTGGAAAGCGTCGATCCCCTGCAGCTGCGACACCCGCTCGCTTTCGTCGCCGAAGATCACCGCGTCGCCGTCAAAGGCGATGCGCAGCTGGTCGTGCCGGTGCTGGGGGGCCTTCGCGGGCAGGATGGTCGCCGCCGCAATGCCGTTTTCCAGCGCCGCCCGCACCGAATCGGGGTTGGCGGAGAGGAACAGCTGCGCCCCGAACGGCCGCGTGTAGGGCCAGGTGGGCTCGCCCGAGGTGAACGCCGCGCGCGAGATCGCCAGGCCATGGTGTTCGATGGAATTGAAGATCCGCAGGCCGGTATCGGCCGAGTTGCGCGAAAGCAGGATGACCTCCACCCGCGGTGCCTCCGGCGCGGCGCCCTCGTTGAGGGCGAGCAGCTTGCGCACCAGCGGGAACGCGATGCCCGGCTCGAGCACATCGTCCTCGTGGGCGCGCTGGTGCTCGGCATAGGCCTGGATGCCCTCGCGCTCGAACAGCTGGTGGCTGTCCTCCAGGTCGAACAGGGCGCGCGAGGAGATCGCGACGATCAGCGGTGGCGGCTGGGAGTCCCGGGACATGGGCGGGAGTATGCGCGAACGCAATCGCACGGGGCGAGACGCCGCACGGGCTTCAGGACATGAACTGCTCGCTGACGATGCGCTCTTCCAGGTTGTGCTCCGGATCAAACAGCAGCGTCACCTCGCGGCCGCGGGCTTCGCGGATCCTGACCTCGACCACGTCGCGCACCTCGTGCGAGTCCGCGGTGGCGCTGACCGGACGCTTGTATGGATCCAGCACCCGGAAGCAGACCTCGGTTTCCGCCTTGAGCAGCGCCCCACGCCAGCGGCGCGGGCGGAACGGGGCGATCGGCGTGAGCGCGACGATCCCCGAGCCGAACGGCAGGATCGGGCCGCTGGCCGAGTAGTTGTAGGCGCTGCTGCCGGCCGGCGTGGCCACCAGCACGCCGTCGCAGATCAGCTCGTCGAGCCGGGTCTGCCCGTTGAGGTCGATGCTCAGGTGCGCCGCCTGCCGGGTCTGGCGCAGCAGCGAGACCTCGTTGTACGCCAGCGATCCAACGCTGGCGCCCGACTCGGTCTGTACGATCATCTCCAGCGGCTTGAGCACCGCCGGCTCGGCCGCGCTGATGCGCTGCAGCAGGTCGGCCTCGTTGAAGTGGTTCATGAGGAAGCCGACGGTGCCCAGCTTCATCCCGAACACCGGCTTGGCGAGCCCGCCGTGGCGGTGGAGCGTCTGCAGCATGAAGCCATCGCCACCCAGCGCGCACAGGATGTCGGCCTCCTCCGGCCCGACCTGCCCGTACCGGGCGGTCAGTGACTCCTGGGCCTGCCTTGCGGCCTCGGTGGGTGCGGCGAGGAATGCAATGCGGGGCTGGTCGGGACTCATGGGCGGCAGCATAGCGCACGCCCCGCGCCGGTTGGATCACGCCCTGCCCACCGGAAGCGGCGTGCCCCGCGGGAGGGCACGCCGCACCGGGGGACCCGGCTCAGCCGGCGATCTGTGACAGCACGCTGACGGCCACCGACGCGGTCGGGTAGTCCAGCGACTTCTGCGAGAACATTTCCTCCAGCATCGACAGGGTGAAGCGGAGCGAGGCGTCGTCGCGCCCCAGCCACGCCTGCACCTTGGCGTCGGCGTCACCGCCCCGGGCGGACAGCGCCTGCCCGGTCAGCTGGATCTGCCTGGCCGCCAGGTCATCGCGCAGGACGCCCCGGGCCACCGCGTGCCAGCGGCCCTGTACCTCCAGCGCATCGATCTGGTCGAACAGCCACGGCAAGCGCAGCGCATCGCCCACGCGGTAATGCACCTTGGCCACCTCAACCGGCTTGAGCTTGCGCGCGGCCGCCAGCTCGATGATGTCGAACACCGGCTCCAGGTACGGCAGCTCGGCCAGGTCCTCGGCCAGCTGCGCCGGCATGCCGCGCTCGCGCCAGCCGGCGCGGCGGGCGTCGTAGCCGGGGCGCTGGGAATCCGGGAGGATCCCATCGGCGCTGCGGATGGCGTTGAAGCCGTCGCTGTAACGCGCCACCGCGTCGGTGATCCCGGGCATCGGCCCGGGGCGGTTGAGCAGCCAGCGCACAAACGAGCGCTGCAGGTTCCAGATCTCCAGCAGGGCATCGATCTGCACCGCCTCGGGCACCTTGCCGTCCAGCTCCTCGAGCTGGCTCCACAGGGTGCGGGCGTTGAGCACCTCGCGGCCGATGGTGTACGCCTTGGCCACTTCCGCCGCGGTGCGCCCGGTGTCTTCCTGCATGCGCATGATGAAGGTCGCGCCCATGCGGTTGATGGTGGCGTTGGTGACGGCGGTGGCGATGATCTCGCGCTTGAGCGGGTGCTCCTCCATCGCCGCGGCGTACTTCTTCTGCAGCGGCGTGGGGAAGTAGCGCTGCAGTTCCTTGGACAGGTACGGATCCTCGGGGATGTCCGAATCCAGCAGCTGGTCGTAGACCACCTGCTTGGAGTAGGACAGCAGCACCGCAAGCTCCGGCCGGGTCAGGCCCTCGTCGCGGGCCTTGCGCGCGGCCAGCTCGGCATCCGACGGCAGGTACTCGATCTGCCGGTCCAGCAGCCCCTGGGCCTCCAGGGTGCGGATGAAGTGCTGCTTGGAGCCCAGCCGCGGCACGCTCATCCGCTCCATCAGGCTCAGGGCCTGGTTCTGGCGGATGTTGTCCCACAGCACCAGGGTCTCGACCTCATGGGTCATGTCCAGCAGCAGCTTGTTGCGCGCCTTGAGCGCAAGCTTTCCTTTGCGCACCTGGGCGTTGAGCAGGATCTTGATGTTGACCTCGCGGTCGGAGGTGCCCACGCCGCCGGAGTTGTCGATGAAGTCGGCGTTGAGGATCACCCCGGCCTGGGCGGCCTCGATGCGGCCCAGCTGGGTGAAGCCCAGGTTGCCGCCCTCGCCCACGATCCGCGCGCGCAGTTCGCCGCCGTTGACGCGAACCGCGTTGTTGGCGCGGTCGCCGACGTCGGCCTGGGTTTCAGACGACCCCTTGACGTAGGTGCCGATGCCGCCGTTCCACAGCAGGTCCACCGGCGCGCGCAGCACCGCCTTGATCAGGTCGTTGGGGCTCAGCTCCTTGACGTCCTCCTCCAGTCCCAGCGCCTCGCGCATCTGCGGCGAGACCGGGATCGATTTGGCGCTGCGCGGCCACACGCCGCCGCCCTTGCTGATCAGCTTGCGGTCGTAGTCGTCCCAGCTCGAGCGCGGGGTCTTGAACAGGCGGTCGCGCTCCTTGAACGACTTGGCAGCGTCCGGATCCGGGTCGATGAACACGTGGCGGTGGTCGAACGCCCCCACCAGGCGGATGTGCTTGGACAGGCGCATGCCGTTGCCGAACACGTCGCCTGACATGTCGCCGATGCCCACCACGGTGAAGTCCTGTTTCTGGCAATCGATGCCCAGCGCACGGAAGTGGCGCTTGACGGATTCCCAGGCGCCCTTGGCGGTGATGCCCATGCCCTTGTGGTCATAGCCCACCGAGCCGCCGGAGGCGAAGGCGTCGCCAAGCCAGAAGTTGTACTCGGCGGAGATGCCGTTGGCGATGTCGGAGAACGTCGCCGTGCCCTTGTCCGCGGCGACCACCATGTAGGTGTCCACGTCGTCGTGGCGCACCACGTCCTGCGGCGGCACGATCTCGCCGTCGACGATGTTGTCGGTCACGTCCAGCAGGCCGCTGATGAAGCGCTTGTAGCAGGCAATGCCCTCGGCCTGGATCGCATCGCGGTCACCGCCCTCGGGCAGGCGCTTGGCGATGAAGCCGCCCTTGGCGCCCACCGGCACGATCACGGTGTTCTTCACCGCCTGCGCCTTCGCCAAGCCCAGCACCTCGGTGCGGAAGTCCTCGCGCCGGTCGGACCAGCGCAGGCCGCCGCGGGCCACCATGCCGTAGCGCAGGTGCACGCCCTCCACGTGCGGGCCGTACACGAACACCTCGCGGTACGGGTGCGGCTTGGGCAGGTCGGGCACCCTGGCGCAGTCGAGCTTGAAGGCGGCGTAGTCCTTGTCGTTGCCGTCCTTGCCACGCTGGTAGAAGCTGGTGCGCAGGGTGGCGTCGATCACGCCCATGAAGCTGCGCAGGATCCGGTCTTCGTCCAGGCTCGCGACCCGGTCAAGCAGGGTCCGCAGCGCGTCGCGCACCTTCTCCTGGCGGCCGTCGCGCGAGAGCCTGCGGGCCTCGGCCACCGGCTTGAGCGCGGCGGCGGCGGCCGCATCGCCACCAGCCAGCAGTTCGAACTGGGCGCGCAGGCGCGCCGCGTCGGTGTCGCGCCCCTTGGGCGCGAAGCGGGCCTCGAACAGCTCCACCAGCAGGCGCGCCACCAGCGGGTGACGGAGCAGGGTCTGCTCCATGTAGGCCTGCGAGAACGGCGAGTCGATCTGCAGCAGATACTTGCAGTACGCACGCAGCATCGACACCTGGCGCCAGTCCAGGCTCGCGGCCAGGATGAGCTTGTTGAAGCCGTCGTTCTCCGCCTCGCCGCGCCACAGGCGCACGAAGGCATCCTCGAACTCCGGCGCCATGCTGTCCAGGTCGATTTCCGCGCCGGCTTCAACCTCGAAGTCCTGGATGAACAGCGTGCGCCCGTCCGCGCTGATGCGGTTGAGGTGCTCGGCGATCACGCGCAGGCCCATGTTCTCCATCATCGGCAGCACGTCCGACAGCGGCAGGTCGCGGTCGGCGGTGAACAGCTTCAGGCGCAGCTTGCCGGGTCCTTCGCCGCCGGCCGGTGCCGGGGCCCGGTACAGGCGCGGGCGCAGTTCGACGCCCTCGCCCACCGACGCCAGGTGGGAGACGTCGGCCGCGGCCACCGCCGGGCCGGCTTCCTGGATGTAGGCGGTCCCGAGCGGGCGCCCGAAGCGCTCGAACAGCGCCATCCCGTCCGCCTCGCCATGCACCATCACCAGCTCGTCGCGCAGGTCGTCGAGCCAGTTGCGGACCACGTCGGCCAGCTGCTTCTCCAGGCGCGCCTCGTCGACTTCCACCTGGGCACCGGGGCGCGGGCGCACGATCAGGTGCACCTGGGCCAGCGGCGACTCGTCCAGGCGCACGCTCGAATCGACCCGGTCGGCTTCCAGCTCGCGCTTCAGCAGCGCCTCCACCTTCAGCCTCACCTCGGTGTTGAAGCGCTCGCGCGGCACGTAGGCAAGGATCGAATAGAAATGTCCGTAGCGGTCGCGGCGGATGAACAGGCGGCTGCGGATGCGCTCCTGCAGCTGCAGCACGCCGATGCCCAGGCGCGCCAGCTCCTCGGCCGTGGACTGGAAAAGCTCATCGCGCGGCAGCGTTTCCAGGATGTGCTTGAGCGCCTTTCCGCTGTGTCCGGTCTCACGCAGCCCGGAAGTGGCCATCACGTGCTCGAAGCGCTCGCGCACCAGCGGGATGTCCCACGGACGGCGGTTGTAGGCGCTGGAGGCATACAGGCCGATGAAGCGCCGCTCGCTCACGGCATTGCCGTCGGCGTCGTACTCCACCACGCCCACGTAGTCCATGTAGCCCGGCCGGTGCACGGTGGAGCGCGAGTTGGTCTTGGTCAGGATCAGCGGATCGATGCGGCCGGTCTTGCGCACTTCATGCGCCGACAGCGAGGCCAGCGGCCGGGCCGGACCCGCCTCGCGGCCGCGCATCAGGCCCAGGCTGCTGCCCTCGACCGGTGCCAGCACCGCGTCGCCGCGCTTGCGGCGAACTTCGTACTCGCGGTAGCCCAGGAAGGTGAAATGGTCGTCGGCCAGCCAGCGCAGGAACTCCTGCGCCTCTTCGCGCTCCTTCTGCGGGACCGGCAGTTCGCTGGTCGCCAGGCCGGAAGCCACTTCCAGCATCTTGCCGCGCATGGCCTCCCAGTCGCCCACCGCCAGGCGCACGTCCTCCAGCACCGAAACCACGGCGTCCTGGATGCCCTGCAGGGCGTCCCCGGACTGGCGGTCGATCTCCATGTGGATCAGGGACTCGGACTCGCCCTCGCCCACGGCCTCCAGCTTGCCGCCGCGGCCGCGGCGGATCGGGACCACGGGGTGTCCAAGCACGTGCACGCCGATGCCCAGGTCGGCCAGGGCCATCGTGACCGAATCCACCAGGAACGGCATGTCGTCGTTCACCACCTGCAGCACGGTGTGGCCCGACTCCCAGCCATGGGTCTCGCGCGAGGGATTGAACAGGCGCACATTGGCCGTGCCGGGCTTGCGCTTGCGGGCGAAATCGAGGAAGTCGTTGGCAAGCGCGGCCCACGCCTCGGGCGTGTGCAGCGGCAGCTCGTCGTCGGTCAGGCGGTGGTAGAACGCCTTGGCGAACAGGCTCGCGTCCTCCTGCCGTTCCTTGCCGGCCAGGCTGCGGATGGCGCTGAAGATCGGCGCCAGGCGCGCGCTGCGGCTGGCCTTGCCAGCCTTCGCGGCGCGGGCCGTCCTGGCCGGGGATTTCTTCGCGGCCTTGCTGGCGGCAGTGGGCTTGCGGGCGGGGCTCTTGCGGGATGTGGTCATGTCAGGTTTCGGATGCAATGAGGCCCGCGCAGGAGGCGGGCCGATGGGTCGGGGGTGGGAACCGGGCGGGCAGTGGCTGCTCCGTCAGCGCAGCCCGGTTTCGTTGCGGGCAATGACCAGCCGCTGGATCTCGCTGGTGCCCTCATAGATCTCGGTGATCTTGGCGTCGCGGAAGTAGCGCTCGATCGGCATCTCCTTCGAGTAGCCCATGCCGGCGTGGATCTGCACCGCCTGGTGGGTGATCCACATCGCCGCCTCGGAGGCGGTCAGCTTCGCGATCGCCGCCTCGCTGGTGAAGCGCTTGCCCTGGCCCTTGAGCCATGCCGCGCGCAGGGTCAGCAGCAGCGAGGCGTCGAGCTTGCACTTCATGTCGGCGATCTTGGCCTGGGTCATCTGGAACGCGCCGATCGGCTGGCCGAAGGCCTTGCGCTCCTTCACGTACTCAAGCGTCGCCTCGTAGGCCGCGCGGGCCAGGCCAATGGCCTGGCTGGCGATGCCAATGCGGCCGGCATCGAGCACGCCCATGGCGATCTTGAAGCCCTGGCCTTCCTCGCCCAGCACTTCGTCCGGCTGCACCACGTAATCCTGGAACTCGATCTCGCAGGTGGCCGAGGCCCGGATGCCGAGCTTTGGCTCGGTCTTGCCGCGGTGGAAGCCTTCGCGGTCACCGTCGATGAGGAAGGCGGTGATGCCGCGCGCGCCCTTCTCCGGATCGGTCATCGCGAACAGCACGAAGTACTTGGCGACCGGGCCCGAGGTGATCCAGCTCTTCTTGCCATTGATGACGTAGCTGCCGTCATCCTGCTTCACCGCGCGACAGCGCATGGCGGTGGCGTCGGAGCCCGACTGCGGCTCGGTCAGCGCGAACGCGCCGATCTCGGCGCCCTCGGCGATCGCCCGCACGTACTTCTGCTTCTGCTCTTCGGTGCCGTGGGTGAGGATGCCGTTGCAGAACAGGGAGTTGTTGACCGACATGATGGTGGAGTGCGCGGCATCGCCGGCGGCCACCTCGATCATCGCCAGCACGTAGGCGATCGGGTCCATGCCCGCGCCGCCGTACTCTTCGGGCACCTCGATGCCCATCAGCCCGTTCTCGCCCAGCAGGCGGATGTTGTCGAGCGGGAACTCGCCCGAGCGGTCGAACTCTTCGGCACTGGGCGCGATCTTTTCCTGCGCGATCCGCCTGGCCACGTCCTGGATCATCAACTGTTCTTCGCTGAATCCGAACTCCACGCTCGACTGCTCCCGGCATTGGTTTGACAAGACGCCCATTGTAGCCGGGCCCAGCCATCCACCGCACCACCGCGCCCGTTCGCTTGACGCCCCCGCGGCCCGGCAGCATCATCATCGCTTCATCGCGATACGGAGATGTTTTGTGGATCTGGAATCCTGGTCCGCCCGGCTCAAGGTGCTCGCAGACGCCACCCGCGTGCGCCTGCTCGCGCTGCTCGAGCGCGAGGAACTCACCGTCGCCGAGCTGTCGGCGGTGACGCGCCTGGCGCAGCCCAGGGTATCCACCCACCTGGCGCGGCTGAAGGAGGCCGGACTGGTGCGTGACCGCCGCGCCGGCGTCTCCGCCTACTACCGCTTCGAGGAGGATCCGCTGGATCCGGCCCTGCGCGACCTGTGGCGCACCCTGCGCGACGGCAGCGACGACCCGCTGCTGCGCCAGGACGCCGAGCGCCTGGCCGAGGTGCTGGCGATGCGCGCGGCAGACCAGAACTGGGCGGACTCGGTGGCCGGGGACATGGAGCGGCACTACTCCCCGGGCCGCACCTGGGAGGCGATGGCGCGCAGCGTGTTGCCGCTGTTCGAAACCGGGGACGTGCTCGACATCGCCTCCGGCGACGGCGTGATGGCCGAGCTGCTGGCACCGCACGCGCACCGCTACGTGTGCATCGACGCCAGCCGGCGGGTGGTCAACGCAGCCACCGAACGCCTGCGCCGCCACCGCAACGTCGAAGTGCGCGAGGGCGACATGCATGAGCTGCCGCTGGACGACGGGAGCTTCGACCTGGTGGCGATGATGCACGCGGTGACCTATGCCGAGCGCCCGGCGGTGGCAGTGGCTGAAGCCGCGCGCGTGCTCCGGCCCGGCGGCCGCCTGCTGCTGACCAGCCTTGCAAAGCATGAGCACCGCAGCATCGTGGAGTCCTACGGCCACGTGAACCTCGGGTTCACTCCCCGCGAGCTGCGCCGCTTCGTCGACAAGGCGGGGCTCAAGCTGCAGCACATCGAAACGGTGACGCGGGAGAAACGCCCCCCGCACTTCGAGGTGATCTCGCTGATCGCGGAGCGACCGGCGTGACCGCCCTGCCCTGGCACGCCCCCGATCGCGTCCGCGCCCTGCTGGAGGCACTCCAGGAGCGGATCCTGATCCTGGACGGCGCCATGGGCACGATGATCCAGCGCGAGCGCCTGGATGAGGGCGGCTACCGCGGCGAGCGCTTCGCGCAGGGCTTCGACGCCGGCACCCCGGGCGCGCCGGATGCGCCGCGGGACCTCAAGGGCAACAACGACCTGCTCAGCCTCACCCGCCCCGAGCTGATCCGCGGCATCCACGACGCCTACCTGCAGGCCGGGGCGGACCTGGTGGAAACCAACACCTTCAACTCCACCGCCGTCTCGCAGTCCGACTACGGCCTGCAGCACCTGGCGCGCGAGCTCAACCGCGAGGGCGCGCGGCTGGCCCGGGCGGCCTGCGACGCCGCTGAAAGCCAGGCCCCCGGGAAGCCGCGCTTCGCGGTTGGGGTGATCGGCCCCACCAGCCGCACCGCATCGATCAGTCCCGACGTGACCGACCCGGGTTTCCGCGCGGTGACCTTCGATGACCTGGTCCGGGATTACCGGGAGGCGGCCGACGGACTGGTCGAAGGCGGGGCCGACATCCTCATGGTCGAGACCGTATTCGACACCCTCAATGCCAAGGCCGCGCTGTTCGCCATCGGCGAGTGCTTCGACGCGCTGGGGGCGCGGCTGCCGGTCATGGTGTCGGGCACGATCACCGACGCATCGGGCCGCACCCTGTCGGGACAGACGGCGGAAGCGTTCTGGTACTCCGTGCGCCACGCGGGCCCGCTGGCGATCGGCCTGAATTGCGCGCTGGGCGCCCGCGAACTGCGCCCGCACGTGCAGGCGCTGGCCGAAGTGGCGGACTGTCCCGTCAGCGCGCACCCGAACGCCGGGCTTCCCAACGCGTTTGGCGAGTACGACGAGGCCCCCGACGAGATGGCGCCGGTGCTGGGCGAGTTCGCGCAAACAGGGCTGGTCAACATCCTCGGCGGGTGCTGCGGCACCACGCCCGACCACATCCGCGCGATCGCGCATGCAGTCCAGGGCCTGCCGCCGCGCCGGGTCCCGCGGATCGGGGAGGCGGCAGCATGAGCGCCCTGCCCCGCCACACCCGGCTGTCCGGACTGGAACCGCTGGTGATCACGCCGGAGCTGAATTTCATCAACGTCGGCGAGCGCACCAACGTCACCGGCAGCGCGCGCTTCAGGAAACTGATCAAGGAGGACCGCTTCGACGAGGCGGTCGAGGTGGCGCGCCAGCAGGTCGCCAGCGGCGCCCAGATCCTCGACGTCAACATGGACGAGGGCCTGATCGACTCCGAGAAGGCGATGACCCGGTTCCTCAACCTCATCGCCGCCGAACCCGACATCGCCCGGATCCCGGTGATGGTGGATTCATCGAAATGGTCGGTGATCGAGGCCGGGCTGAAGTGCCTGCAGGGCAAGGGCGTGGTCAATTCGATCTCGCTCAAGGAGGGCGAGGCCGAGTTCCTCGAGCACGCCCGCACCGTGCTGCGCTACGGCGCGGCGGTGGTGGTGATGGCCTTCGACGAGACCGGGCAGGCCGATACGAAGGAGCGCAAGGTCGAGATCTGCCAGCGGGCCTACCGGCTGCTGACCGAAAAGGTCGGCTTCCCGCCCGAGGACATCATCTTCGACCCCAATGTGTTCGCGATCGCCACCGGCATCGAGGAGCACAACAACTACGCGGTCGATTTCATCGAGGCCACGCGCGAGATCCGGCGCACCCTGCCCCACTGCCACGTGTCGGGCGGCATCTCCAACGTGTCGTTCTCCTTCCGCGGCAACGAAACCGTGCGCCAGGCGATCCACGCCGTGTTCCTGTACCACGCCATCGCCGCGGGGCTGGACATGGGCATCGTCAATGCCGGCGCGCTGCCGATCATCGACGACCTCGACCCCGGGCTGCGCGAGCGGGTGGAGGACGTGGTACTCAACCGGCGGCCCGATGCCACCGAACGCCTGCTGGAGATTGCCGAGCGCTACCGCGGCGGCAAGGGCGCGGCCACGGTCGAGGACCTCGCCTGGCGGGAGAAGCCGGTCAACGAGCGCCTGGTGCACGCCCTTGTGCACGGCATCGACCAGTACGCGGTGGAAGACACCGAAGAAGCACGGCAGCAGTTCGAGCGCCCGCTGGAGGTGATCGAAGGGCCGCTGATGGACGGCATGAACGTGGTTGGCGACCTGTTCGGCTCCGGCCGGATGTTCCTGCCGCAGGTGGTCAAGTCGGCCCGGGTGATGAAGAAGGCGGTGGCGCACCTGCTGCCCTTTATCGAGGCCGAGAAGGAGAAGCTCGGCGACGCCGGCCAGCCCAACGGCCGCGTGGTGCTGGCCACCGTCAAGGGCGACGTGCACGACATCGGCAAGAACATCGTTGGCGTGGTGCTCGCCTGCAACAACTTCGAAGTGGTGGACCTGGGCGTGATGGTCCCGGCGCAGAAGATCCTGGACAAGGCGCGCGAAATCAACGCCGACCTGATCGGTCTGTCCGGGCTGATCACGCCGTCGCTGGAGGAGATGGGCAGCGTGGCCGCGGAGATGAGGCGGCAGGGTTTCCAGACCCCGCTGCTGATCGGGGGTGCCACCACTTCGCGCGCCCACACTGCGCTGCGGATCGCGCCCCACTACGACGCGCCCACCGTGTGGGTGAAAGACGCCTCGCGCGCCGTGGGCGTGGCCCAGTCGCTGGTCAGCGCCGAGCTGCGCGGGAAGTTCGTCGCCGCCAACGATGCCGCTTTTGCCGAGATCCGCCAGCGCCACCGCAACCGCGGCGACGGCAAGCGGCTGGTGCCGCTGGCCAAAGCGCGCGCCCAGCGCTTCGACGGCGGCTGGGACGGCTACCGGCCGCCGCGGCCGGCGTTCACCGGGGTGAAGGCGTTCGACGACTACCCGCTGGAAGACCTGTTGCCGGTGATCGACTGGACGCCGTTCTTCCAGGCCTGGGAGCTGGCGGGCCGATTCCCGAAGATCCTCGACGACGAGGTGGTGGGCAGGCAGGCGACCGAACTGCATGGCGACGCCCGCGCGATGCTCGATCGCATCATCGCGGAGAAGTGGCTGCGGGCGAAGGCCGTGTTCGGGATCTGGCCGGCGGCCAGCGACGGCGACGACGTGGAGCTGATCGATGGAGACGGCCAGCCGCGGCGCCTGCATTTCCTGCGCCAGCAGGCCGACAAGCCACCTGAGCGGCCCGACTTCTGCCTGGCTGATTTCATCGCGCCGAAGAGATCCGGGCGCCAGGACTGGATCGGCGCGTTCGCCGTCACCGCGGGCATCGGCATCGATGAACACGTCGCCCGCTTCCAGGCCGACCACGACGACTACAGCGCGATCCTGCTCAAGGCCCTGGCCGACCGCCTCGCCGAGGCCCTGGCCGAACACCTGCACCTGCGGGTGCGCCGGGAGTTCTGGGGCTACGCCGCCGACGAAGACCTGGACAACGAGGCCCTGATCGCCGAGAAGTACCGCGGCATCCGCCCCGCGCCCGGCTACCCGGCCTGCCCCGAGCATAGCGAGAAGCGCACCCTGTTCGACCTGCTCGACGCTGAACGCAACGCCGGCATGGAGCTGACCGACAGCTTCGCCATGCTTCCCACGGCCGCGGTCTCTGGCTACTACTTCAGCCACCCGGGCAGCCAGTACTTCGTGGTCGGGCGCGTGTCGAAGGAGCAGGTGGCCGACTATGCGCGGCGCAAGGGCGTCAGCATGGCCCGCGCCGAACGCCTGCTCGCCTCAAACCTGGACTACGACCCCGAGTAAGCGTCCCGGGGCACAGCTACCAGACGAGGTCGTCGGGCACCTGGTACCTGGGATCGGCGTAGGGATCGTCCTCCGCAGGCGCGTCCGGGTCGACCTTGAGGGCCACCGCCGGGGCAAACACCTTCTCGGCCTCGGCGAGCAGTTCCGCGGTGACCAGCAGGTAGCGCCCGTTCTGCTGCACCACGCCCAGCTCGCCGGCATTGAGGGCCTTGAGCTGGTCGGCGGTGACGTAGATGCGCTTGATCTTGCCGCCATATTCGAAGTGGCGGGCAATATCCGCATCGTCCGCGTTCAGGGCCTTGCCCTCGAGCAGCTTCGCGAGCCTGGCCCGCGCCTCGCGCCGCAGCCGGGCCTCCTCCTGCTTCTTCTTCTCGGCCTCGATCCGCTCCTGCTTCTCGCGCTGGGCGCGGATCGCGTAGGCCTTGGCCAGGTCGATCTCTTCCTGGCCGCGGCTCGACTTGCGATCGCGCCCCGGCTCCGGCCGCTTGCCCCCGCCCTTCCCCTTGCGGGCCTCGCCTTGCGGCGGACCGCCCTTGCGGCGCCTGGCATCGGGTTTCCGCTCCGGCTTGGGCGCCTTGAAGCCCAGGCCCATCAGCTGGTCACGCAGTGAATTGCTCATCGATCTTCAATAATGCGGCGGCGGCGGTTCCTGCGCCGGATCGGCGAAGAACGACCCGCTCGCCTGGCGGATTTCCTCCAGCCCGCGGCGCAGCGCCTCTGCGTTGCGGGCTGCCTCGGTACGGAGCCCGGCCAGCGCGTCGCTGAGCTCGGCCAGCGCCTGGTCCTGGAACGCCAGCCGGGTCTCCAGCTCCACCACCCGCGCCTCCAGATCCGCGACCCGGTCGCCCATGGTTACTGCGCCGGCTCGAAGTCGATCAGCTCGACGTCGAACACCAGGGTGGCGTTCGGGCCGATCGGGCCACCCACGGTGCCCTGTTCACCGTACCCCAGCTCCGACGGGATCCACAGCCGGTAGCGGCTGCCGCGCGACATCAGCTGCACGCCTTCCTGCCAGCCGGGCACCACCTGGTCGAGGGTGAACTCGGCCGGCTGGCCCCGCTCGCGCGAGCTGTCGAACACGTTGCCGTCGAGCAGGCTGCCCTCGTAATGCACGCGCACGCGGTCGGTCGGTCCCGGCCGGTCGCCGTCGCCTTCCTCCAGCACCTCGTACTGCAGGCCCGATTCGGTGACCTGCACCTCCTCGCGCTGGGCGTTCTCGGCCAGGAACGCCGCCCCCTCTTCGGCCGCGCGGGCGCCGGCTTCGGCGCGGGCGGCGTCCATGCGCTCGCCCAGGGACTGCATGATCTGCATGAACTGCTGCTCGTCCACCTTGGGCTCGCGGCCGGCGATGCTGTCCTTGATGCCTTCCATCATCGCGTCCAGGTCCACCTCTTCGCGCACCGGCACCAGCGTGCCGCCCAGCTCCAGGCCGATCACATAGCCGGCCTGCTCCTGCGCGGTGTCCAGCCCCTCGATGCCTTCGATGCCCGGCGTTGACGCCACCTCCGGCGCATCGGCGGCCGAGGCGCTGGTGCTGCCTTCTTCGATGGGCTTGCAGGCGGCGAGCGCAAGCACGGCCGCGAGCGCAAGGGTGGAACCGGTCAGCGATGACAACTTCATGGGCAACTCCTCAAAGGACGTCGAGCAGCTCGACGTCGAAAACCAGGGTGGCATTGGGGCCGATCGGCCCGCCGGGGGTGCCGCTTGCGCCATAGGCAAGCTGGCCGGGGATCCAGAACCTGTACTTGGCGCCCACTGGCATCAGCGCCACGCCCTCGGTCCAGCCGGGGATGACCTGGCGCAGGCCGAACTCGGCCGGCTCCCCACGCTCATAGGAACTGTCGAACACCGTGCCGTCCAGCAGGGTCCCGTGATAGTGCACGCGCACGCGATCGGTGGGCATCGGGCGCGGGCCCGACCCCTGGCGGATCACCTTGTACTGCAGGCCCGAACCGGTCGTGATCACGCCCGGCTGGTCGCGGTTGCCGGCCAGGAACGCCTCGCCCTCGGCCCGGTTGCGCTCACCCAGCTGCGCGGCCTCCGCCTGCATCCGCTCCTGGACGCGCGCGGAAAAACCGGTGCGAAGCGCATCGGCCTCCGCCTCGCTCAGCAACAGCTCGCCGCCTTCGATGCGGGCGCGCAGGGCCCGCATCAGTACCGGCAGCTCGATCTCCCCGCCCACCGGAGCCAGCGAACGGCCCACATCGGCCCCGAGCATCAGGCCGGCCTGAACGGCATCCACCTCGGGCGGGGCCGAACCCGGGGGAAGCCCCTGCATCGGCTGGCCGGCGCGATGGGCCGCGCGCAGCATCAGCACCATCCCGACGGACTGGGCGGTTTCCGTGTCGACCAGCGGCTCGCCGCCCTGCAGCGCGTTGGCCAGGGCGCGCTCGAAGGCGTCGTAATCCATGTCCTCGCCCACCGGCGCCAGCGACTGGCCGACGTCCATGCCGATGACATAGCTGATCCGCTCACGCTCCCCGTCCAGGGGCTGGGCGGCAGCAGGCAGCATGAACAGGGCGGCGGCAGCAAGACACAGCGCGACGGCGCCACGCATCGCTTTGGACATGGGGGACTCCGGCTTGGACAGGGGCGCGCCTGCGCGACGCGAGCCGCCTATTGTCGCGGCATCTGCCAACCCGGGCAATCAATGCGCCTGAATGCCTTCCAGGAACCGTGACTTCAGTTGGGTTGCCCGGGGATTGACGCTCCCTGTTCTGGTGTTATAGTCACATACAACACCGATCACCCAGGGCAGGAGGTTCGAGATGAACCAGACGCTCCAACACACGAAACTGGCGGGCGCATTCAGCGCCATGGCGTTGCTTTGCGCCCTGCTCCTCGCCGAACCGGTCCCGCAGCACCGCGGCGTCGAACCCGGGGCCCTCATGCTTGCCGCAGGTGGCCACGCGGTCGGCGAACTGGGCCGCGGGCTTGCACGCGACATCGACCTGCACGCCAGGCGCCTGGAGTCCGAACTCGCGGCCACCGGCCCCGCCGGCGGGGCGCTGGCCATGGCTTCGTCGGCGATGACGGGGCAGGTGGTGGACAGCACCCTGGCCGTGCTGCTGGATGGCTTCGGAAGCCAGCGGCCCACCGGCGCGACGCCGGCGGAGGCCACGGCCCCGGCGAGCCGGCCGGCCCGCACCCGCAGCGCGATGGCGATGCCGTATTTCGCCACCGCCGGCGTCAACCACCACGGCCTCGGGGAGTAACGCCATGAGCCCCGTCCAATGGAGCGACAACGCTCCGATCTACCGCCAGCTCAAGGAACGCGTGATCGCGATGATGCTCGACGGCGAGCTCAAGCCCGGTGACGCGCTGCCTTCGGTACGCCAGGTCGCGGCCGACTTCCAGCTCAACCCCATCACCGTGTCCCGCGCCTACCAGGAGCTGGTGGACGAGGCGCTGGTCGAGAAGCGCCGCGGCCTGGGGATGTTCGTCACCGAAGAGGCCTCACGGAAGCTGCTGGGCAACGAACGCGAGCGGTTCCTCAAGGAAGAGTGGCCCCAGGTGCTTGAACGCATCCGCCTGCTGGGCCTGTCCCTCGAGGACCTGCTGTCATCCGCATCCACCGGAGAATCCAAATGACTGTCGACCTGCAGACCGCAAGCGCCCAGGGGCCGGTCGTGCGCGCCCGCGGGCTGCGCAAGGCCTATGGCAAAACGGTTGCGCTGGGCGGCGCCGACTTCGAGATCCAGCCCGGCCGCATCGTCGGCCTGGTGGGCCCCAACGGCGCCGGCAAGACCACGGCCCTGAAAGCGATCCTCGGGCTGGTGCCCTTCCAGGGCGAGCTGGAAGTGCTTGGCCGCGATCCCTGCACGCGCCGCGATGAGCTGATGAACGACGTGTGCTTCATCGCCGACGTGGCGGTGCTGCCGCGCTGGATCCGGGTGCGGGAAGCGATCGACTACGTCGAGGGCGTGCACCCGCGCTTCGACCGCGCCCGCTGCGAGCACTTCCTGGCCAATACCAAGCTGACGCCGAAGATGCGGGTGCGCGAGATGTCCAAGGGCATGATCGTGCAGCTGCACCTGGCGCTGGTGATGGCCATCGATGCCCGCCTGCTGGTGCTGGACGAGCCCACGCTCGGGCTGGACGTGCTGTACCGCAAGCAGTTCTACCAGCGCCTGCTGGAGGACTACTTCGACGAGGCCAAGACCATCGTCATCACCACCCACCAGGTGGAAGAGGTGGAGCACATCCTCACCGACGCGCTGTTCATCCGCGACGGCCGGATCGTGGTCGACGCCTCGATGGACGAACTCGCCGAACGCTTCACCGAACTGCTGGTGGACGCCGGCCAGGCCGATGCCGCCCGGGCCCTGGGGCCGATCGACGAGCGCGCCCTGCCCTTTGGCAAGACGGTGATGCTGTTCGACGGCGCCGACCGCGCGGTGCTCGCCGCCCATGGCGAGACCCGCACGCCCGGCCTGGCCGACCTGTTCGTGGCCACCATGAAGGGGACCTACTGATATGAACGCCACAGCCCATTCCATGCCCGCGACCGCTGCGCGGGTCACCCCGCCCCGCCGCTTCGCGACCCTGCTCCGGCGCGAGTACTGGGAGCACCGCGGCGGATTCCTGTGGGCCCCGGCCATCGCCGGCGCCGTCTCGCTGCTGCTGACCGCGGTGTTCCTGGTGATTGCCATCGTCGGCATCCGCAACGCCGACGAAGACGCGATGGTCCACCTGGGAGATGGCACCAGCATGTCCATCAACGGCCTGGACCTGGGTCTGCTCGCCTCGCAGCTGAGCGAATCCGACAAGGCGCAGCTGGCCGCCGGGATCGACCTGACGATGCTGATGTCCGCGGCCTGGCCGGGGATCGTCATGGTGTTCGTGATGTTCTTCTATTGCCTGGGCGCCCTCTACGACGAGCGCAAGGACCGCAGCGTGCTGTTCTGGAAGTCGATGCCGGTATCCGACGGCATGACCGTGGCCTCCAAGGTGGTGAGCGCGGTGGGCACCCTGCCGGTGCTGGCGACGCTGTCGGCCATCGCCACGATGTTCGGCTTCCTGCTGATGCTCAGCGCGGTGGTGATGATGCATGGTGGAAACCCCTGGGAGCTGATCTGGGGGCCGGGCAATCCGCTGCTGATCTCGCTGTCGATGCTGGCCGCCATCCCGGTCTACGCGCTCTGGGCGCTGCCCACGGTGGGCTGGCTGATGCTGTGCTCGGCCTGGGCGCGCAGGGTGCCATTCCTGTGGGCGCTGCTGGTGCCGATCCTGTCCGGCGTATTCGTCAGCCTGTTCAGCGTGATGCGGCTGTTCAACCTGGAGACCAGCTGGTTCTGGACCAACATCGTGGCCCGGATGCTGCTGGGCACGGTGCCGCTCACTTCGCACGACTTCGCCCGGATCGACGGGGCGGCCATCGACCGCCTTGGCATCCTGCCGTTCGTTTCCCCGCCGGCCGTGTATTCCAACCTGCTCCAGCCCGCGCTGTGGATCGGCGCCGTGGCCGGCGTGCTGATGCTGCTGCTGGCGATGCGCCTGCGCCGCTGGCGCGACGAGGGCTGAGTGCCCAAGACCACAGGAGACCTGCAATGAACATCCGCACCCTTGCAAGCACCGGCGCCGTCCTCGCCCTCGCTGCGGCGCTTGCCACCGGCTGCGGCGGCGCGGAAGGGCCGCCACCGGCCGGCGATTCCGAAGCGCCCGCGGCCCAGTCCTGGATCGGCCGCAAGGCCGAGGCGGCGATCACGAAGGCCCGGCAGGAGATGGAAACCGGGAACCTCAAGATCGGTGGCAAGCACGGTTTCTCCATCAACGGCACGCACTACGGCCCCAGCCGCAGCAACGGCCTGCCGCCGGCGGAGATCACCCCGGACGGCGAGCTGCTGATCGAAGACAGCCAGGTGCCCGTCACCGGCGCCCAGCGCGAACTCCTGCTGGACTACCGGAACCGGTACATCGATGTTGCCCAGGCCGGGATGGCCATCGGCATCCAGGGCGCGGACATCGCCGGCAAGGCGCTGGGCGGCATCGGCAGCGCGGTCTTTGGCGGCGAGGAAGGCCGCAGGGAATACGAGGCGCGGATCGAGGCCGAATCCGCGCGCATCAAGGACGAGGCGCGCAGGCTCTGCGCCCTGCTTCCGCCGCTCCACGACAGCCAGCAGGCGCTGGCGGCGTCGCTGCCCGAGTTCGAGCCCTATGCAACGCTGACCCTCCAGGACATCGAAGACTGCGGCAAGGGCGACGACGCCTGAGCCGGCCCTGGACCCAATCGAGGAGCTTCGCCATGATCCGCAACCTGTTGTTCGCCTGCGCCTTGCTGCTGCCGTTCGCGGCGCAGGCTGATGATTCCCGGGACTGCCGCCACTCCGCGCCACGCCAGATCGACCTGGACATGGAGGGCGTGCGCACCGTCACCTTTGACGTGGGAAGGCACCAGCTCAGGCTGGAAGCTTCGTCCGGCGCCGGCGGCGCGCTGGAGGGCCGCGCCTGCGCGTCGAATGCCGGCTGGCTGGAGAAGCTCCAGGTCGGGCAGCGTCGCGACGGTGATCGCCTGCACGTGGAACTGCGCTACGACCAGCCGCCGCGCGGCATCTTCCTGGGCCGCAACTACGCGCGCCTCGAACTGGCCGGCAGCATTCCCCGGGACGTTGCGGTCGAACTCTCGGTCGGCTCCGGCGATGCCCGCGTAGTGGGCGCGTCCGCGCTTGGCGTCAAGCTCGGCTCGGGCGACGTCGAAGGCCGCACCATCAGCGGGCCGGTGGCGGCCACCGTCGGCTCCGGTGATCTCACGCTCAGCGGCATCGGCTCGCTGGACATCCGGTCGATCGGTTCCGGGGATGTCGAAGTCGAGCGCGTGGAGGGTGACGCGGTGATCGGCAGCATCGGCTCCGGCGACCTGGAGGTCCGGGGCGTCGGCGGGAACGCCAGCATCCGCTCGATCGGCTCGGGCGACGCGGAACTTTCAGGCGTCCGCGGAGACGTCACGGCCGGCTCGATCGGTTCGGGCGACCTCCAGCTGCGCGACGTTGGCGGCAGCGTCACCCTGGAGAGCCTCGGCTCGGGCGACTTCGAAGCCCACGGCGTGGGCGGTGACTTCACCGTCACCAGCAAGGGCAGCGGCGACATCCGCCACCGCGACGTCGCCGGCGAGGTGGACGTGCCGAAGCGGCGCTGACGCCCGGAAACGGCGCCGGGCGCGGAGTCCGCGCCCGGCGCCGTGTTCAGGCCTTCTTGCCGGGGATCCCGCCGCGGGTCAGCCGCGTGGGATCCAGCAGCCGGCGCAGCTCCTCTTCGCCAAGCCCGCTGTCCTCCAGCGCGACGTCGAACACCGGCCGGTTTTCAGCATAGGCGCGCTTGGCGATCGCCGCGCCCTTCTCGTAGCCGATCACCGGGTTGAGCGCGGTCACCAGGATCGGGTTGCGGTCCAGCGCCGCGGCCACGTTGTCCTTGCGGATCTTGAGCCCGGCGATGGTGTCGTCGGCCAGCAGGCGCATGCCATTGGAGAGGATCTGCATCGAATCGAGCAGGTTGGCGGCAATCAGCGGCAGCATCACGTTGAGCTGGAAATTGCCGCTTTGCCCGGCCACTGTGATCGCGGCGTGGTGGCCCATCACCTGCGCGCACACCATGCACACCGCCTCGGGAATCACCGGGTTGACCTTGCCCGGCATGATCGAGCTGCCCGGCTGCAGCGCCGGCAGCTCCACCTCGCCCAGCCCGGCCAGGGGCCCTGAATTCATCCAGCGCAGGTCGTTGGCGATCTTCATCAGCGCGACCGCCAGCGCGTTGAGCTGGCCCGACAGCTCCACCGCGTCGTCCTGCGAGGCGATGCCTTCGAACTTGTCCTTCGCGCTCTCGAATTTGACCTTGGTGCGGCTGGACAGCAGCTTGGCCACGCGTTCCCCGAAGCGCGGGTCGGCGTTGATGCCGGTGCCGATCGCGGTGCCGCCCAGCGGCAGCCGGCGCAGCCGCTTGAGGCTGTCCTCGATCCGCGCCTGGGCCGAGGCCAGCTGCGACGACCAGGCGCCAAACTCCTGCGCAAACGTCAGCGGCATGGCGTCCATCAAGTGGGTGCGGCCGGTCTTGACCACCTTCTGCAGTCCGCGCGCGCGGCGGTCGATGACCTTGCGCAGGTGCTTGAGCGCCGGCAGCAGGTCCTCCACCGTCGCCAGCTGGGCGGACACCCGCAGCGCCGTGGGGATGACGTCGTTGGAACTCTGGCCAAGGTTGACGTGGTCGTTGGGATGCACCTTGCGCCGCGCGGTGGAGGCCAGGGACGCGATCACCTCGTTGGCATTCATGTTCGACGAGGTGCCCGAACCGGTCTGGTAGATATCGATCGGGAACTGGTCGTCGAGCCTGCCGTTGGCCACTTCCAGGGCCGCGCGGACGATGGCCTTCGACACCGTTTGCGGCAGCAGGCCAAGGGCGGCGTTGGCCTCCGCCGCGGACGCCTTCACCAGCCCGAGTGCGCGGATGAAACCGCGCGGCATCGGCCGGCCGGAAATCGGGAAGTTCTCCACCGCGCGCTGGGTCTGCGCGCCCCACCTGGCATCGGCAGGGACCTGCAGCTCACCCATGCTGTCATGTTCGATACGGAAATCTGCCATCACCGGCTCCTTTGACGGGGGAAGGCGCCGGCCCGCTGCGCGGCGGCGCCGGCACACCGCTGGAAGGATACGCCAGCGGCCCGGGCCGGCCGCGCCCGCGCGTGGAACGCTAGAATGCGCCTCCGCCGTTGCGTGCCATCCATGCCATGTCCGAAGCCACCCTCCTCGCCCTCTCCCCGCTCGACGGCCGCTACGCCGGCAAGGTCGACCCGCTGCGCCCGGTGTTCTCCGAGTTCGGGCTGATCCATGCCCGGGTGCGGGTGGAGATCGAGTGGCTGCTGGCGCTTGCGGCCGAGCCCGGCATTCCGGAGCTTCCCGCGTTCGGCGACCGCGCCGTGGCCGCGCTGCGCCAGCTCGCCGACGGCTTCAGCGTCGCGGATGCCGCCCGGGTCAAGGAGATCGAGCGCACCACCAACCACGACGTCAAGGCGGTGGAGTACTTCATCAAGGAACGCCTGCAGGGCAACGATGAGCTGGCCGGTGCCCTGGAGTTCGTCCATTTCGCCTGCACCAGCGAGGACATCAACAACCTCTCCTATGCGCTGATGCTGCGTCAGGCGCGCGACGGGGTGATGCTGCCCAGGCTCGACGCCGTGATCGCGAAGCTGCGGGCCATGGCCCATGAGCACGCCGGCGTTCCCATGCTCTCGCGCACCCACGGGCAGACCGCTTCGCCCACCACCCTGGGCAAGGAGCTGGCGAACGTGGTGGCCAGGCTCGAGCGCCAGCGCGGGGTGCTTGCCAGCCTGCCCATGCCGGGCAAGATCAACGGCGCGGTCGGCAACTACAACGCCCACGCCATCGCCTACCCCGACGTCGACTGGCCGGCGTTCTCCGAGCGCTTCGTGACCGGCCTGGGCCTGGACTGGCAACCCTACACCACCCAGATCGAGCCCCACGACGGCATCGCCGAGGCCTGCGACGCCCAGGCGCGCATCGGCACCATCTGCATCGACCTGTGCCGCGATGTCTGGGGCTACATCTCGCTGGGCTACTTCCGCCAGGCGCTGAAGGAAGGCGAAGTGGGCAGCTCGACCATGCCGCACAAGGTCAACCCCATCGACTTCGAGAACGCCGAGGGCAACTTCGGCGTCGCCAATGCCCTGTTCCGGCACTTCTCGGCGAAGCTTCCGATCAGTCGCTGGCAGCGCGACCTCACCGACTCGACCGTGCTGCGCGGGCTGGGCACCGCGTTTGGCCATGCCCTGGTCGGGCATGACGCCCTGCTGCGGGGGCTGGACAAGCTCAGCATCAATCCCGACCGCCTGCAGGCGGACCTGGACGCGGCCTGGGAAGTGCTGGCCGAGGCCGTGCAGACGGTGATGCGCCGCCACGGCCTGCCCAACCCCTACGAGCAGCTCAAGGCCCTGACCCGCGGCCAGGGCATCACCGAGGCATCCATGCGCGAGTTCATCGGTGCGCTGGAGCTGCCGGAAGGCGAGAAGCAGCGCCTGCTGGCGCTGACCCCGGCAAGCTATACGGGACTCGCGGAGCGGCTGGCGCGCGAAATCTGAATCCTGCGTCCGGACCAGCGGCCAACCGCGGCGGTCAACGCGCGTTGGCGTTGATCCAATCCACCAGCGCCTCCACCAGATCCGGTGCAAGCATCATTTCGCCGGCCTTGTGATCGCCCGGCTCGCGCCCTTGCGACTCCAGGAAGAAATGGTCCTGACGCGGAAGTATCCGCACGGTCAGATCGGCCTCGCCGCCCGCCGCGGCCAGCTCCACCAAGCGCCCGGCGTTCTGCGCCGGCGTGGTGAAGCGGTCGTGGGAGCCATAGACCGCCAGCACCGGGCCTGCCAGCCGCGCGAGCGCGGGCTGCGGATCGTAAGCGAGGAAGCCGCGCATCCAGTTGTCGGTCATCCGGCTGGCGAAGTTTTCGATCGATCCGTCGCCGCGCGCAGTCGCCTCGTCGATGCCAAGCACTCCGAACAGGTCGACGGCGGTCGCCTCCAGAACCTCGCCACCTTCGCCCTGGACGGACTGCGCGGCGGCCAGCTCCAGCAAGGCGCGGACGCGCGCCTGCGCGGCCGGGTCGCCCTCCAGCTCCGCCTCGGCCGGCGCCGCCTGCTGTTCCACCCAGACCTCGCGGCCGGGGCGCGCTGGCGCACCCAGCAGCACCGCCCACTCGACCCCGGGCTCCCGGACCAGCTCGGCGGCGATGGCGGCTCCCTCGCTGTGACCCACCAGGCCAATGTGGCCCAGGGGCCCATGGGCCGCATCACGCAGCCAGGCGACGACCGCCCGGGTGTCTTCGATGCGATCGGGCGTTGTCGATTCCAGCGCCTTCGGCCCGGTGGACCCGCCGCTGCCCCGTGAATCCACGCGCAGGCTGGCGATGCCGGCTGCCCGGAGCTCCTCGGCGAGCACTTTGAACATGGGCAGCCGGGAGATCACCTGGTCGCGGGTGTGGTTGCCGGTGCCGGTGACGAGCACCGCCACCGGCGGCCGCTCGACCCCGTCTGGCACCAGCAGCGTGCCGGCCAGCACTACGGCCGGGTCCGCGGTAGGGATGGAGACTTCCGTTTCGGCGGCAGACGCAAACGTGCACAGCGCGAACAGCGCGCTGACCAGGAGGAAGCGGCACGTCGTGTTCATGGGAAGCTCCCTGGTGCAGTGGCGGGACTTGCCACTGCAATGTGAACAGTGGAACCGGCGCCCACGCGTGCTGGAAGTCATCATGTCGCATGGCGTACGGCCGGCCTGCGCCGGTCCCCCCGGCTCCCTCCAGCCGCCCACGGGAGATGCGCCCATGCCCGGGGCGGCCGCACAGCCGGGCCGGATCGCGCTAGGCTTCCCGCATGAGCCCCCCGCCGATTGAAATCGATGCCCGCGAGTTGCCACCGCTGGGCATGGCGCCGGAAGACTTCCTGCGCGATTACTGGCAGAAGCGCCCGCTGCTGATCCGCAACGCGTTCCCCGGGTTCGAATCACCCATTGCCCCGGAGGACCTGGCCGGCCTGGCCTGCGAGGACGGGGTGCTGGCGCGGATCGTCGCCCATGAGCGCGAAACCGACAAATGGCTGCTGCGCCACGGCCCCTTCCCCGAGGAGATGTTCCCGAAGCTGCCCGACCACGACTGGACCCTGCTGGTGCAGGACGTGGACAAGTGGGACGCCGACATCGCCGCCCTGCTGCCCCATTTCAGCTTCCTGCCGCGCTGGCGCATCGACGATGTCATGGTGAGTTTCACCGCGCCGGGCGGATCGGTGGGCGCGCACGTGGACCAGTACGACGTGTTCCTGCTGCAGGCCCAGGGCCACCGCCGCTGGCAAATCGACGACCGCCCGGACCCGCCGCTGCATTACCGGCCGGACACCGAACTGCGCCTGCTGCAGCGCTTCCGGCCCAGCCACGACTGGGTGCTCGGACCCGGGGACATGCTCTACCTGCCGCCCGGCGTGCCCCACCACGGCGTGGCGGAGGATGCATGCCTGACCTTCTCGGTGGGCATGCGCGCGCCCTCGGCCGCGGAACTGATGGGCGACTGGGTAGACGCGATGATCGCCGAGGCCGACGACGCGCTGCGTTACAGCGACCCCGACCTGGAGCTGCCCGCCGACCCGCACGAGATCGACACGGCGGCGATGGACCGGGTGGTCGAAGCGCTCAACCAGCTGCGCATGCGCGACCCGGACCGGCTCGGCGACTGGTTTGGCCGCTTCATCACCATGTACCGGGCCGGGGCCACAGCGGCGCCCGGGGAGCAGCCCCGCTCGCGGATCGAGGTGGAGTGGGACCTGCAGCAGGGCGCGACCCTGCAGCGCCATCCCTGGACCCGGATGGCCTGGCGCCAGGCCGCGGACGGGGACCCGGGCCGGGCGCGCCTGTACGTGGCGGGCTCGGACCACCCACTGCCGGCAGAAGACGCCGCGCGCATTGCCGCCGCGCACGAGGTCGACGGGGATCTGTACCAATCGCTTTCCCCGGACGGCCGCGACCTGCTGATCGATCTCCTCGCCCAGGGCCATTTCCGGCTCGAGCTCGGTGATGGAACGCAGCAGGAGAACGAGGAGGACGACCCGGAGTGAGCGCGCACGGGCAGCGCTTCGAGGTGGGGCTTTACGGGTTCGCCCAGGCGCAGGCCGACTGCGGCCGCGTCCGCGATGAGGTGTTCGTCCGCGAGCAGGCCGTGCCTCCCGAGCTCGAGCGCGACGAACACGACCCGGACTGCATGCACGCGATCGCGCGCGACGCCACCGGCAGGGCCATCGGCACTGCACGGATCACCCCGGACGGGCGGATCGGGCGCATGGCGGTGTTGCGGGAGTGGCGCGGGCTCGGGGTTGGCGACGCAATGCTCCGTGCCCTGCTCGATCACGCCCGGGCCAGCGGGCTGGGGGAAGTCCGGCTCCATGCCCAGGCGCCGGTCATCGGCTTCTACGCCGCGCGCGGCTTTTTCCCCACCGGGGGCCGCTTCCAGGAAGCGGGCATCGAGCACCAGGCCATGCGGATGCTGCTGCCGCGCGCCGGAGCGGTGGAAACCCGTGAGGATGCGGTGGCGGTCACCGCGGCGGTGGTGGCCGGCGCCCGGGCCAGGCTGTGGCTGCGCAGCCGCGAGCTTGATCCCGGCGTGCTGGACGCCGAGCCCGTGCTGGAAGCGCTGCGTGCGTTCGCCGTCGGCGGGCGGGGGCGCGAGGTCCATGTGATCCTGCATGACCCGGCCGCGCCGCAGCGGGCGCATGCTCCCCTGCTGGGCCTGGCCCAGCGCCTGCCCAGCGTATTCCTGTTCCGGGCGGTGGACGACCCGGTCGATCGCGCCTTCGTGCCGGCCTTCGTGGCCAACGACGCGGGCGGCTACTACTTCCGCCGCCTGGGCCACCGCTTCGACGGCGACTGGGACCCGGCCGACCCCGGTCGCGCCCGCCAGCTGGCCGAGTCCTTCAAGCCGGTCTGGGAGCGGTCGCGCCCCTGCACCGAGCTGCGCGCGCTGGGCCTGTGAGGCACCGCCCGCGGACGCCGCGGCGGGCCCTTGCCCATGTCCGGGACAGAGCGTTCCTGGTCGCCCTGTTCACGTCCAGCGGCTATAATTGATCGGGTTCCGTCCCGCAAGGCCGACGCTCACTGCCAAGGCCGCCACCAGGCCCGGCACGGCACCTCCCCACCCCCACATCATCCCGAGTCCCGACCCCAGACGTGGAAAGTCTCCTGAAGAAGTTTGCGCAGTCTTCGCAGCTCGGCGCCAATGCCGCCTACATCGAAGACCTGTATGAGCAGTACCTGGTCAACCCCGACAGCGTTGGCCCCAAGTGGAAAAGCTGGTTCGACGAGTTCAAGGGACGCGAGGCGGGCGATGTCCCGCACTCCGCGATCCAGGAACGCGTGGCCGCCGCCGGCCGCGCGGCGCGCGAAGGCGCCATTGTCGCCGAGGGCGACGGCGGCGAGTCCTCCCGCAAGCAGGGCGCGGTGCTCAAGCTCATCACCGCCTACCGCTCGCGCGGCCACCTGCAGGCCGACATCGACCCGCTGGGCACGCTCGAGAAGCTCGACGCGCCTGATCTGGAACTGCCGTTCCACGGGCTGTCGGACGCCGACCTGGACGAGGAATTCCGCACCGGCCCCGGCGGTGGCAGCACCAGCACCTTCGGCGGCCCCGAGCGCATGCGCCTGCGCGAGCTGCTGGGACTGCTGCGCAGCACCTACTGCGGCAGCATCGGCGCCGAATTCATGCATATCCCCGACGCCACCCAGCGCCAGTGGCTCTACCAGCGCATGGAGCGGGCCGGCGGCAACTTCCATCGCAGCAGGGAAGAAAAGATCCGCACCCTGGAGCGGCTCACCGCCGCCGAGGGCCTGGAACGCTACCTGCACACCAAGTACGTCGGCCAGAAGCGCTTCTCGCTGGAAGGCGGCGATTCGCTGATCCCCGGGCTGGACGCGATGATCCAGCGCGCCGGCAACGACAACGTCAAGGACATCGTGATCGGCATGGCCCACCGCGGCCGCCTCAACGTGCTGGTCAACACCCTGGGCAAGAACCCGCGCAAGCTGTTCGACGAGTTCGAGGGCAAGTTCGACCAGCCGACCGACCGCGCCCACACCGGCGACGTGAAGTACCACATGGGCTTCTCGGCCGACGTGCGCACCGGCGGCGGCCCGGTCCACCTGGCGCTGGCGTTCAACCCTTCGCACCTTGAGATCGTCGGCCCGGTGGTCGCGGGCAGCGCACGCTCGCGCCAGCACCGTCGGCGCGACACTGAGCGCAAGGCCGTGCTGCCCGTGCTGCTGCATGGCGACGCCGCCTTCGCCGGCCAGGGCGTGGTGATGGAACTGATGCAGATGTCGCAGGCCCGCGGCTTCGCGGTCGGCGGCACCGTGCACATCGTCATCAACAACCAGGTCGGCTTCACCACCAGCGACCAGCAGGACGCCCGCTCCACCCTGTACTGCACCGACGTGGCCAAGATGATCGCCGCGCCCGTGCTGCACGTGAACGGCGACGACCCGGACGCGGTGGTGTTCTGCATGGAGATGGCCTTCGACTTCCGCCAGAAGTTCGGCAAGGACGTGGTCATCGACCTGGTCTGCTACCGCCGCCACGGCCACAACGAGGCGGACGAGCCGGCGGCGACCCAGCCGCTGATGTACCAGATCATCCGCAAGCACAAGACCCCGCGCGAGCTGTACGCCACCAAGCTGATCGCGGACGGCACCATCGACGAAGCGGGCGCCAAGGCCCTGGTTGACGGCTACCGCGACAAGCTCGACGCCGGCGAGGTCACCACCGAGCTGGTCGATGCGGCCCCGGACGACTACGACCTCACCATCGACTGGGACACCTACCTCAAGGGCACCCTGGCCGACGAGGTCGACACCCGGTTTGACGCCGACAGGCTGCGCGAGCTGGCCGCGACCATCAGCGAGGTCCCGGAAGGACTCTCGCTGCATGCCCGCGTGGCCCGCATTTACCAGGACCGGCAGAAGATGGCCGCCGGCGAAATCCCGGGCGACTGGGGCTTTGCCGAGAACCTTGCCTACGCCACCCTGCTCGACGCCGGCAACCGCCTGCGCCTGGTGGGCCAGGACTCCGGCCGCGGTACCTTCTTCCACCGCCACGCGGTGCTGCACGACCAGAAGACCGGCGAGGACTACCTGCCGCTGCGCCAGCTGGTGGAGAACCCGGAGGACGCCACCATCATCGACTCGCTGCTCAGCGAGGAAGCGGTGATGGCGTTCGAGTACGGCTACTCCACCTCCGAGCCCAACACCCTGTGCATCTGGGAGGCCCAGTTCGGCGACTTCGCCAACGGCGCCCAGGTGGTGATCGACCAGTTCGTCTCCTCGGGCGAGGCCAAGTGGGGCCGCCTGTCCGGCCTGGCGCTGTTCCTCCCGCACGGCTACGAAGGCCAGGGCCCCGAGCACAGCTCGGCGCGCCTTGAGCGCTTCCTGCAGCTGTGCGCGCTGGACAACATGATGGTGTGCGTGCCGACCACCCCGGCGCAGGCGTTCCACATGATCCGCCGCCAGATCTGCATGCCCACCCGCAAGCCGCTGGTGGTGATGACGCCCAAGTCGATGTTGCGCCACAAGCTGGCGGTCTCGACCCTGGACGAGCTCGCCAACGGCAGCTTCCAGCACCTGATCCCCGACGCGAAGGTCAAGCCGGCCAAGGCCAAGGGCAAGCGCGTGGTGGTGTGCTCGGGCAAGGTGTACTACGACCTGCTCGAGGAGCGCGGCAAGCAGGGGCTGGACGACGAGATCCCGCTGATCCGCGTGGAACAGCTGTATCCGTTCCCGCGCGAGCTGCTGGCGGCCGAGCTCAAGCGCTACGGCAAGGACACCGACGTGATCTGGTGCCAGGAAGAGCCGCAGAACCAGGGCGCGTGGTACCAGATCAAGCACCACCTGGAGTTCTGCCTGGCCGATGGACAGAAGCTGCACTACGCCGGCCGCGCCCGCTCGCCGTCGCCCGCCGTGGGCCACTTCAACGTCCACGTCGAGGAGCAGACGGCGCTGATCGCCGATGCCCTGGTCAACCCGCCCAAGGGCATGTCGGCCGAATAACCCTCCCCTCTTACGAATTACTGCCAGGAAGCTGCAATGGCCACTGAAATCAAGGTCCCCGTCCTCCCCGAATCCGTCGCCGACGCGACCATCGCCGCCTGGCACAAGAAGGTCGGCGATTCCGTCAGCCGCGACGAGAACATCGTCGACCTGGAGACCGACAAGGTCGTGCTCGAGGTGCCCTCCCCCGTGGACGGCGTGATCAAGGAGCTGAAGTTCGAGGAAGGTGACACCGTCACCAGCCAGCAGCTGCTGGCGATCATCGAGGAAGGCGCCGCCGCCGAGGCCCCGAAGGCCGAATCCGGCAGCAAGGACAAGCAGGCGCCGGCCGCCGGTGACGAGGAAGTGCAGTCGAAGGCCGGTGCCAAGGCCGCCGACGACAAGGCTCCGTCCTCCACCAAGCCGCAGCCCGCCTCCTCCTCCACCGACGACCTGCCGCCGGGCGCGCGCTTCACCGCCCGCAGCGAAGGCATCGACCCGTCTCAGGTCGAAGGCACCGGCCGCCGCGGCGCGGTGACCAAGGAAGACCTGGTCAACTACGCCGCCGGCAAGAGCGCCGGCGTCTCCGGCGGACACCGTCCGGAAGAGCGCGTGCCGATGACCCGCATCCGCAAGCGCATCGCCGAGCGCCTGATGCACTCCAAGGAGTCCATCGCCATGCTCACCTCGTTCAACGAGGTCAACCTGGGCAAGGTGATGGCCATGCGCAAGGAGATGGGTGAGCAGTTCCAGAAGCAGCACGGCATCAAGCTGGGCTTCATGAGCTTCTTCGCCAAGGCCGCCGCCAACGCGCTGCAGAAGTACCCGGTCATCAACGCCTCGGTGGACGGCGACGACATCATCTACCACGGCTACGCCGACATCTCGGTGGCCATCTCCACCGATCGCGGCCTGGTCACGCCGGTGCTGCGCAACGTCGAGCGGATGAACTTCGCCGAGGTCGAACAGGGCATCGCGGATTACGCGGTGGCCGCGCGCGAAGGCGGCCTGAAGCTGGAAGACCTGCAGGGCGGCACCTTCACCATCACCAACGGCGGCACCTTCGGCTCGCTGATGTCGACCCCGATCGTCAACCCGCCGCAGTCCGCGATCCTGGGCATGCACACCATCAAGGAGCGCCCGGTCGTCGAGGACGGCCAGGTGGTGGCCGCGCCGATGATGTACATCGCGCTGTCCTACGACCACCGCATCATCGACGGCAAGGACGCGGTGCTGTTCCTGGTCGACATCAAGAACCAGCTCGAGAACCCCGGCCGCATGCTGCTGGGCCTGTGAGCAACAAGGAAACCGACATGGCTGAAGAATTCGACGTCGTCGTCATTGGCGCCGGCCCCGCCGGCTACCACGCCGCAATCCGCGCCGCCCAGCTGGGCATGAGCGTGGCCTGCGTGGACGCGGGCCTGGGCAAGGACGGCAAGCCGGCGGTGGGCGGCACCTGCCTGCGCGTGGGCTGCATCCCCTCCAAGGCGCTGCTGGACTCCTCGCGCCAGTTCCACAACCTGCAGCACGTGTTCGAGCAGCACGGCATCTCCGCCAAGGATCCGCAGATCGACGTGGAGAAGATGGTCGGCCGCAAGGACGCCATCGTGAAGCAGTTCACCGGCGGCATCTCGCAGCTTTTCAAGGCCAACAAGGTCAAGCCGTACTACGGCTTCGCCACCCTCCACGCCGACCGCGTGGTGAAGGTGAAGCAGCACGAGGGCGGTGAGGTGGAGCTCAAGGGCACCAACGTGATCATCGCCGCGGGCTCGGATTCGATCGAGCTGCCGTTCGCGAAGTTCGATGGCGAATACATCGTCGACAACGTCGGCGCGCTGGACTTCAAGGAAACCCCGAAGCGCCTGGCGGTGATCGGTGCCGGCGTGATCGGCCTGGAACTGGGCAGCGTGTGGAAACGCCTGGGCGCCGAGGTCACCATCCTCGAGGCCATGCCGGAGTTCCTGGCCGCCGCCGACGCCGAGGTGTCGAAGGTCGCCGCGCGCGAGTTCAAGAAGCAGGGCCTGGACATCCGCCTGGGCGCCAAGGTCTCCAAGGCCGAGGTCATTCCTGCAAAGGCGGGCGGCAAGAGCAAGAAGAAGGAAGTCCAGGTCACCTTCGAGGACAAGAAGGGCGAGCAGACCATCACCGTCGACAAGCTGCTGGTGGCCGTGGGCCGCAAGGCCGCGTCGAAGGGCCTGCTGGCCGACGACAGCGGGGTGAAGCTCAATGACCGCGGCCAGATCGAGGTCGACGAGCACTGCCACACCGGCGTGGACGGTGTGTGGGCCGTGGGCGACTGCGTGCGCGGGCCGATGCTGGCGCACAAGGGTTTCGAGGAAGGCATCGCTGTGGCGGAGCTGATTGCGGGCCTGCCCGGCCACGTCAACATGGACACCATCCCCTGGGTCATCTACACCGAGCCGGAGCTGGCCTGGGTCGGCAAGACCGAGCAGCAGCTCAAGGAAGAAGGCATCCCCTACAAGGCGGGCAGCTTCCCGTTCGCCGCCAACGGCCGCGCGGTGGCGATGGTCGAGCCGGCCGGCTTCGTGAAGGTGCTGGCCCATGCCGAGACCGACCGCGTGCTTGGCATGCACCTGGTGGGCGCCAACGTCTCCGAGCTGGTGCACGAGGGCGTGCTGACCATGGAGTTCAAGGGATCGGCCGACGACCTGGCGCGGATCTGCCATGCGCACCCGAGCCTGTCGGAGGTCATCCACGACGCCGCCATGGCCGTGCACAAGCGCGCCATCCACAAGGCCAACTGAGGCTGCGCCTGGCTTCACCAGGCACACAGTCGACCGACGCCGGGCCACAGCGCCCGGCGTCGCCGTTTTCACCTTCCGGCCACGGCCGGGGCGAAGGACAAGCGATGAAGAACCTCTGCGTGTACTGCGGCTCCAACACCGGTAGCAAGCCGGTCTACCAGGAACAGGCGATCGCGCTGGGTACGCGCCTGGCGAAGGACGGGATCGGCCTGGTGTATGGCGGCGGCAACATCGGGTTGATGGGCGCGGTGGCCGATGCGGTGATGCAGGCCGGCGGCCATGTCACGGGCGTGATCCCCGAGCAGCTGGTGCAGATGGAGGTGGCGCACAACGGCGTCACCCGGCTGGAGGTCGTCGGCTCGATGCACGAGCGCAAGAAGCGCATGTTCGACCTGGCCGACGGCTTCGTCGCCCTGCCCGGCGGCTTCGGCACGCTGGAGGAGATCATCGAGATGCTCACCTGGCGGCAGCTGGGCATCGGCGACAAGCCCTGCGCGTTCCTGGACGTGGCCGGCTACTGGTCGCCCATCGCGCGGATGATGGACCGCATGGTGGCCGATCGCTTCCTGCACCCCGACCAGCGGCGGGACCTGTGGATCGGCGATGACATCGGAGAAATGCTCGGCTGGATGAAGGGGTACGAACCCGTCCAGGCCACCAAGTGGCTGAACGAGAAGCGGGGCAAGTCGCTGCGCTGAGCCGCACGCTGCGGCCCGCCGTGGGCGCGGCTGCGATTCCGGTCCCGCCGCGGCACAATGGTCGGCCCCCATTCCTGGTATGTCGATGTCCATTCCTGAGACATTCGCGGCCTTCCGCATCCACAACGACGAGGGCGGCTACCGCGCCGGCATCGAGGCGGTGGCGCTCGATCAGCTTTCGGCTGGCGAGGTGGTCATCCGCGCAGTCCACTCCTCGGTCAACTTCAAGGACGCCCTCGCCGGCACCGGCAAGGGCAAGATCCTGCGCCGCTTCCCGCTGGTGGGCGGGATCGACGTCGCCGGCCACGTCGTGGCCTCCACCGACCCCCGCTTCCGCGAAGGCGACCCCGTGCTGGTCACCGGCCGTGGGCTGGGCGAGACCCGCGATGGCGGTTACGCCCAGTACGTGCGCGTGGATGCAGACATGCCGGTGCCCCTGCCCGACGGCCTGGACCTGCGCGAAGCAATGATCCTGGGCACCGCCGGCTTCACCGCGGCGCTGGCGCTGGTGCGCATGGTCCACAACGGACAGACGCCGGCGATGGGCCCGCTGGCGGTCACCGGCGCCACCGGTGGCGTGGGCTCGCTGGCCGTGGACATCTTCAGCGCCGCCGGCTTCGAGGTTCACGCCATCAGCGGCAAGGCCGACCAGGTGGACTACCTCAAGGCGCTGGGCGCCAACCAGGTGCTGGGTCGCGACGCGCTGCAGACCGCCCGGCCGCTGGAGACCGCGCGCTTTGCCGGCGGCATCGACAACGTCGGCGGGCCCATGCTGGCCAGCCTGCTTGCGCAGACCTGTCCCTACGGCAACGTCGGCAGCGCCGGCCTGGCCGCCGACCATCGCCTGGATGCGACGGTGATGCCACTGATCCTGCGGGGCGTGTCGCTGTTGGGCGTTGCTTCCACCGAGCCGCCCGCAGCCCTGCGCGACGAGGCCTGGCGGCGGCTGGCCGGCGACTGGAAGCCGCGCCACCTGGCACGCATCTGCACCCGCGAGGTCACGCTGGAGGAATTGCCCGGCGTGTTTGACACCATGCTGGCCGGAGGCTCACTGGGCCGGACGCTCGTCACCCTTCCATGACGGGCGCGCAGCGCCGGCTTGCCCGCGCGCCAGTGCCCGATACAATCGCCATTCACTTTTGGGGATCCACATGGCCCGCATCCTGATCGTCGACGACTCGCCTTCCCAGCTGGCCGGGATCTGCCGCATCGTCGAAAAACTCGGTCACCAGACTCTCACCGCGACCGACGGGGAGGCCGGGGTGGACATGGCCCTGCAAGAGCTTCCGGATCTGGTGCTGATGGACGTGGTGATGCCCAACCTCAACGGGTTCCAGGCCACCCGCTCCATCTCCCGCAACGAAGCCACCCGCCACATCCCGGTCATCCTGGTCACCACCAAGAATCAGGAAACCGACCGCGTCTGGGGCATGCGCCAAGGAGCCCGGGGTTACCTCACCAAGCCTTTCAGCGAAAAGGAGCTGGCCGAGGCCATCGCCGGCGTGCTCGGGCCGGACGCCAGCGGCGGCGCGGCCCGGCCCGCCCTGGGCTGATTCGCCGGCGCCGGTCAGATCCGGCGCCAGCTGCTCCCGAACGCCTTTTCAAGGTTGCGGTAGGCTTCGCGCTGGGCATCGCTGCCCGCGCGCGGTGCGGTCACCTCCAGGATCACGATCTGGTCGCCGTCGCGGCCGCCGCGCGTTCCCGGCAGGCCGCGGCCGCGCAGGCGCAGGCGGCGCCCGGCGTCCGAATCCGCCGGCACCTTGACCTCAACCGGCCCGCCCAGGGTGGGCACCTCCACCGTGGCGCCGAGCGCGGCCTCCCACGGGGCCACCGGCAGCACGTAGAGGATGTTGTCGCCATCCACCTCGAAGCGCGGATGGGCGGCGTACTCGATCTCCAGCAGCAAATCCCCGGGCATGCCCGGCGGTCCCCCGCCCTGCCCCTTGAGCCGCACCACCTGGCCCGGACGGATGCCCTTGGGCACCTTCACGTCCAGGGTGCGGCCGTTGAGGCCGATGCGCACGCTGGAGCCCGAATGCACGGCCTCCAGCGGCACGGCCACCTTGGCCCGGCTGTCGCCGCGCGGCATGCCGCCGGGCCCGGCCTGGGGACCCGCGCCGCGCCGCCGGCCGAACAGCTCCTCGAAGAAGTCGCTGAAGCCGCCCGCCGCCCCGCCGCCGGCAAACACCTCCTCGAAGTCGAACCCGCCGGGAGCGCCCTGGCCAAAGCCCCCGTGCGGCGTACTCACCTCATCGCCGGGGCGATAGCCCCTTGCGCGCAGCTGGTCGTAGGCGGCGCGCTTGGCAGGGTCGCGCAGTGCCTCATACGCCTCATTGACGGCCTTGAACCTTTCCTCTGCGTCCGCCTCCTTGCTCACGTCGGGGTGGTATTTGCGCGCCAGACGCCGGTAGGCGGCTTTGATCTCGGTTTCGCCTGCGCCCGGGTCGACCCCGAGCGTGTCGTAGTAGTCCTTGAACTGCATCGTTCACCTGGTGTCTGGAAATGCCGCGAAAGCGGCCCCAAAAGAAACGGCCTGCAAGCGGGCCTGCAGGCCGTAGTCTAGAACCTCGCACCGGGGCACGGGCGGCGCACGCGCCGGCCGCGTCCACAGGGGCTTATTTTCCTGCGCCCACCTGGATCCGGCGCGGCGTCGTCTCCGGCCGCTTGGGAATGCTGATCTCGAGCACCCCGTTGCTGCCGGTGGCGGTCACGCCTTCCGGATCGGCGCTGTCGGGCAGGGCAAAGCGGCGGTGGAAGCTGCCGTAGCGGCGCTCCACGCGTGAGTACTTTTCACCCTCGTCGCGGGTCTCGCTCCTGCGCTCGCCCTTGATGCTCAGGATGCCCTTGTCCATCAGCACCTCGACCTCGGACAGGTCGATGCCGGGCAGGTCGGCCAGGATGACGAAGCGGTCGGACTCTTCCTTGATGTCCACGCGCGGCGCCCACTGGCTGGTCACGACGGACGAGCCGTCGCCATCGTTTTCATTGAAGAACTGGTTGAATGCCTGGCGGATTTCCTCCGGGAAAGCGGAAGAAACCGGCCACTGCGGCTGACGCATCAGGTTTCTCATCTCGTTGCCTCCGTAGGACTTGCTGGTTGCACGGGCCCCTCGTGGGCCCCTGTTCCCGATGTCGGGGCAAAACGCCGGATTTCAAGTGCAGGCACGCTGCACGCACAACCGGCTATGCTCCCCGCGTCCCCCCAGAAACGAGGCGCGCGCCATGCCCATCCAGGTCGGCGATCCGATCCCCGAAGTGGTCCTCAAGCACATCGACGACGGCATCCAGGCCATCGACACCCCGACCCTCTTCGAGGACTGCAACATGGTCCTGTTCGGGGTGCCCGGCGCATTCACGCCGACCTGTTCCGAGCGGCACCTGCCGGGCTTCGTCGAACACTTCGACAGTTTCCGCGCCCGCGGCATCCAGGTGGCCTGCATGTCGGTCAACGACCCCTTCGTGATGAAGGCCTGGGGCGAAAGCCTCGGTGTGCCCAAGGGCCTGCGGATGCTGGCCGACGGCAACGGCGACTTCACCCGGGCGCTCGGGCTGGAGATGGACGGCAGTTCCTACGGGATGGGCCTGCGTGCCAAGCGTTTTGCGCTCTACGCCGAGAATGGCGTGGTGCGCAACCTGTTCGTGGAGGCGCCCGGCGAATTCAAGGTCTCCAGCGCCGAGCACGTGCTGGCGAACATCGGGCAAGGCACTGGATGAAGCCTGTTCGCGGGGCACCGCTCAGCGCACCACTTCAAACTCCACCCGCGCCCAGGCACCGCTGTCAGCCAGTGCAGTGAGCGCGTGTTTGCCCGGCGCGTCGAACTGGTGCACGAACGCCCTGCCCCCGACCGTGCTCGCCACCCAGCGGCCGTCGAGCAGCCATTGCACATCACCCGGCGTGCCCAGTGCCCGCAGCGCCAGCCGCACTCCCTCGGCGCTGCCGGGCGGACGCGCCAGGCGCGCGCCGTCCTGGACGCCGTCGATGCGCAGCCCGTCCATGGCCTGGCGTCCATCATCCGGGCAGCCCGGCGCCAGGGGCGGCAGTTGCGAAGCCCTGCGGACCGCGGCCGGCAGCCACGGCGAGAGCAACGCCGGCCAGCGGGCGATCTCGGCTTCCTCGGCATTGCGCCCCTCCATGCAGCCGGCCGAGAGCCGCTGCCCGGTATGCGCATCGACCGGGAAGGCCACCCGTCCGGCGCTCCACAGCCGCGCGTCACGTTCGGCAAAGGTGGGAGGGACCACGCCATCCAGGACCCAGCCCTCCAGGCGCCGCTGGCACAGGCCCTCCGGCTGCGCGTCCGCCGCCGTCCCCAGCGGCCAGCAGATCTCCCGCCGCGCCACGCCATCGGGCGGAGGCTGCGGGACACCATCGCCGGGAGCACGCGGCAGGCTGTCAATGACCTCGAACAGCAGCGGCAGGGCCGTGATCGCTCCGTACTGGCCCGGCAGCGGCGTACCGTCCGGACGGCCGACCCATACGCCCACGGTATGCCGGCGCGTCGCCCCCAGCGCCCATGCGTCGCGGAAGCCGTAGCTCGTGCCCGTCTTCCACGCCACCCGCGGCCGGTCGCGCAGGTCGAAGGTCTCCATCCGCTCACCCGGGCGCGGGTTGGCTGCGAGCGTTTCGGCCACGATCCAGGCTGCGCCCGCGGACATCATCCGCCGCTCCAGCAGCGGCGCATCGGCCGTCAGGCGCACCCGGCCGGCGCGCCCCCCGCGCACCAGGGCGGCATGCGCTCCCACAAGGTCCTCGAGCGTTGCCCCGGTGCCGCCCAGGATCAGCGGCAGGCCGGGCCGGGCACCGCGGGGGAACCACAGGCGGATGCCGGCGTGCTCCAGCCGCGCGGCGAAACGGCCCGGCCCGACCCGGTCCAGCAGGTCCACCGCGGGCACGTTGAGCGAGAGCCGCAGGGCCTGTTCCGCGGAAACCGGGCCATGGAAGGCCATGCCGAAGTTGCCCGGCCGGTAGCCGTCGAACGACTGCGGCGCGTCCACCATCAGGCTGGCCGAGTGGATGAGGCCGTCGTCCAGCGCCATGGCGTAGAGGAACGGCTTGAGCGTGGAGCCGGGCGAGCGCCACGCCCGCACCATGTCCACGTGGCCCAAGCGCGCGAGATCGCCGAATTCCGCGGCGCCGATGTAGGCCCGCGCCTCCATGGTGGCGTTGTCCACCACCAGCAGCGCGGCCGAGGTGCGCTCGGGCAGTCCGCCGAAGTAGGACGCCACCCGCTCCTCCAGCATGCGCTGCAGGCCGGCATCGATGGTGGACCGGATCCGTTCGGCGCCCGGCTCGGCACTGCGCAGGCGCTGGGCAAGCAGTGCCGCGTGCATTGGCTGGCGCACGCTGCGCGACACCACCGGCTCGATCCGCGCGTCGTCCACCTCAGCCCGGCTCCAGGCCCCCTGCGCCACCATGCGCTCGAGCAGCTTGTCGCGCGCGATGCGGGCGCGCTCCGGGTGCCGGTCCGGCCGCAGCCGGCTGGGTGCCTGCGGCAGCACCGCCAGCAGCGCCGCCTCCGCCCGCGACAGCCGTGACGCGGGCTTGCCCAGATACGCCCAGCTGGCGGCCTCGACGCCTTCGATGGTTCCGCCGAACGGCGCGCGCTCCAGGTACAGGGTGAGGATTTCGCGCTTGGAGAGATGGGCCTCCAGCTGCAGCGCCCGCAGCATCTGCCGCGCCTTGCCCCAGGGTGTGCGCGAGTGCGGTTCCAGGATCCGGGCCACCTGCATGGTCAGGGTGGAGCCGCCGGACACGATCCTTCCCGTTCGCAGCCACTGCCATCCAGCGCGCGCCAACGCCACCGGATTGACGCCCGGATGGCGGTGGAACCAGCGGTCCTCGTAGGTCAGCAGCGCTTCCAGGTACAGCGGCGATACGGTGTCGGGATCGGCCGGATGCCGCCACACGCCCTCCGCGTCCGCAAACGCGCGCAGCGGCGTGCCGTCGCGCGCGACCACCACGGCGCTGGTATCGCGCGCGGTCGGTAGCGGCGGGGGGAACAGCCAGTCCAGGGCGAGCAGCGACAGCAGCAGCGCCACCGTGCCCCAGCGCAGCGCCGCCAGGAGCCGCTGCCGACCGCGCGCGCCCATCCCGCGTGTCAGCCGTGCGCGTGGATCACGGCTGCACCACCGTGATGGTTTCCGGCACCGCCCGGCCGACGCCCCTCAGCTCCGGCCGGTACATGTCCTCCACCATTGGCGGAGGCACGGTGTAGGTGCCCGGCGTCACCGCGCGCACGAGGTAGAACAGCCGGGCCGTGCGGCCCCGGCGGAGGCTGAGCGCGGCCACGTAGCGGTCGTCGCGGAACTCCTCATGCTGCAGGTCGGCGGCGCCCTCGCGCTCCGACAGGTTCACCCCCTGCACCGTCACCCCGCCCCACTGCTCGGCATCGGCCAGGTTGAAGTTCTCGATCTCCAGCCCGGCAGGGAGCAGGTCCGTCAGCAGGGCATCGGGCATGGCCCGGTCGGCCGTGATCGACACCGCGGCGATCAGGGCCTCGCCCTCCGCCAGCGGGCCCGGCTCCCACGCCGAACCGTCAAGCCGGTACAGCTGGCGCTCGACCCTGAGCCGGCTGAAATCGGCTTCCGGCGCGGTGCGCGGCACGCCTGCAACCTCCAGGCTGGCATAGAACGGCGGCTCGCCCGCGGGTTCGAAGCGCACCGAGGCCGCCAGGTCCGCATGGTCGAACCGGCGGCCGAAGATGCGCGTCCCACTGATCTGCTCTTCGGTCCCGCCAATGCGCAGCGTGCCAGCGACCTGGCGCGTGCCGTCCGCCGCCAGCGCCTTGCCCAGCCGGGCGATCGCAATCTGCTCCTGCGTGCTCAGGTACATCCAGCGCTGCTGGCGGCGGGCGTCGAGTTCGCGGCCCACGTCAATCGCGCGCGCAGTGTATTCCGGCTTCGCCGCATCCTGCTCGTGCACCAGCGCGATCGACATCGCCGCGTCCCGCAGCGGCGTGGACCAGTCGCCAAGCCAGCGCGGACGCTCGCGCTCCAGCGCAAAGCCCTGGGCAATGGCCCTGTCGCCGCGCGCCTGATCGCCCTGCAGCCGCAGCGCCAGCCCAAGCCGCACCAGCGGCAGCCCGCTGAGGGCTGCGTCCGAGTGGTTGTCGAAGATCGTCCGCAGGGTGCCCAGCGGGGCCCGGTTGACCCGCGCCAGCACGAATCCGGCGTGCGCCTGGTAGGCCAGCTTGAGGTACTGGCGGTGGTCGCGCCCGTAGAACTCCTGGCCACCGGCCAGCAGGTCCTCGTTGAGGCGCTCCAGCGCCTTCTGCAGCACGCCTTCGGGCACGGCGAAGCCCGCATCGCGCGCGTCGAGCAGGAACTCGGCCACGTACGGCGTCAGGAAAGGATCGACCGGGCCACTGTTGCCCCACATCGAGAAATGCCCGTTGGCCGCCTGCATGGACGCAAGCCGGCCGAAAGCGGCCTGCACGGTGCGCTGCCGCCGCTCCGCATCCAAATCCTCAAGGCCGAGCATGGACACCGTGGCCTCGTCCAGCAGCAGCGCTGCATAGCCGCGGCTGGCGGTCTGCTCGGCGCACCAGTAGGGATAATCAAGCGCGCCTCGCAGCGCGGCCGCGAAAGGAATGGGCGGGAACGCCGTGACGCTCATCTGCGCCTGAACCGAGCCCGGCATCAGTCCCTGCGCGAAGTCGGCGCCCACGGTCACCGGCGCGAGTTCCTCCAGCGCCCGCGTTTCCGCGCGGAGCACCGACGGCCAGGCAGCCCGCACGGGCAGGTCGTAGCTGCGGTCGACGCTTTCCCCGTTGCCTTGCACCCGGATGCGCACCCTCGCGGTCGCATAATCATTGGCCGCGGTGAGCGGGAAGTTGAGGGTGCCGGCACCGTCGGCGGCCAGCTGGACGCTGCGCACGCCCTCGCCGACCGCGATCGGTCCTTCACCCTCGGCGCGCACGCTGAATTCGCCATCGCGGCCGGTGAAATTGCTGAGGTCCAGGGTCAGCGTGCTGCGGTCGCCGGGCGCAAGCACGCGCGGCATGCTGGCCTCGGCCACGATCGGCGCGCGCACCACGGTCTCGGCATCGCGGTTGCCGTATGCCTCATCCGACCACACCACCGCAGAGACCCTGAGGGTGCCGTTGAAGTCGGGCACCTGCAGCTCGACCGAAGCGTTGCCATCGGCATCAAGTTGCACCGGCCCTGAAAACAGGTCCACGGTCTGCACCCGCGCCGTCGGCCGCCGAGCCTGCGGGAGGGCGTCCAGGGCCATGTCGCCGCCGAACCGGATCCTCGCGGTGCCGCCCTCGTGGCTTTCGATCACCCGGCCGTAGACGTCGAAGGCGTCGATGGCAAAGCGCCGCTGGGCGAAGAAATGCGCCACCGCATCGGGCACCGGGAAGCGGGTGATGTTGAGGATGCCAACGTCCACCGCGGACACCGTGGCATGGGCCTGCCGACCGGCCAGCTGCGGCACGCCAATGGTCACGCGCAAGGGTTGCTCCGGTCGCACGAGCCCGGCCACCTTCAGCCCCACCGCCACCCGGCGCTCGCGGCGGTCCATTGGAACGTGGGCCACGCCCACTGCGCGCGCCGGCGTGGTGACGTCGTCGGCGCGCCCGCCGCGGAACACGAGCGCAGTGATGTACACATCGTGGCGCTCCCACGCCTGCGTCACCGGGATGCTGAAGGTGCTGCCCGCTTCGGCCTCGATCGCCTGCACGTACAGCAGCTCATCAGTTTCCACCAGCAGCAGGCCCGGGCCGGGATGGGGCGGCGTCACGGTTACTTCCAGGGTCTCGCCGGCCCGGTACCCGGTCCTGTCCAGCGCCAGCTTGACCTTGTCGGGCCGCGCGTCCAGGCCGCGGTTGTCGTCGCCCCAGCTCCAGCCGGCGCGGAACGGATAGCGCGTCACCAGGCCGGTGCCCGGGTCCTCGACATCCACCCGGTACTCGCCCCATTCCACCGGGAAGTCGAAACGCACCGCGGAGCCGCCGGCGTCGACGGTCCGGGTCTCCACCTTCTCGAAGCGGCGGGTGAAGTCGTAGTTCCAGCCGCCCTCGTCGTCGTGGCGCCAGTGGTAGTCGCGGTGCTCGCGCACGAGGGTCACCTGCAGGCCGTCGGCCGGCCGTGGCGTGCCGTCGGGGTCCACGCGCACCAGCTCGAAGCCGGCGCGGGCATTGGCGTCGGCACCTTCCTGGTGATCGAACAGCGGCCGCAGGCCGACCAGCGCATCAGCCGGCCACAGCACCCGCTTCAAGCTCCGGTTGACGCTGCGGCCGCCGCTTTCATACAGGCTGCCGGTGACTGTGGCCGCGATGGGCGTGACCGGGCGGGCTTCCTCCGGAAGCGCGATGTCCTGCGCAAGCATGCCGTCTGCATCGAGTTCGGCATCGATCACTTCGCGCGCCTCGCGCGGCAGCTCCAGCGTCGGGTCGCCGAAGAAGTGGTCGGGCATCCCCTCCACCGGATGCTGTTCCACCGCCACCGCCAGGGTCGCGCTGAAGCGGTTGCCGGCCGCAGGCGCCCCGTACAGATAGGCCCCGGCGGCCTGCAGCCGCAGCGGCTCGCCGGGTGCCAGCCGTGGCTGCGCGCTGGACAGCTCCAGCTTCATCCGCTCGGGGAGGAACTCCTCGATCCGCAGCGTCATCCCCTGGACCGCCTCGCGGCTGCCCGGATCAGTGCGGAACTCGACCTGCCAGCGGCCGGTGGGCGCGTCCGCGGGGATCTCGCGCTCCATCCGGTAATAGCCCTGCGGACCGGCATCAAGCCGGGTCTCGAAGAAGGTGCGCCCGTCCGGCTGCTTGAGCCGCGCAAACAGGGGCTGTGACCCATCCTCGCCAGCGGGAAGCTGGCGGCCATCGTGGTCGCGCAGCAGGGCCGACACCCGCACCGTCTCCCCCGGCCGGTACAGGTCGCGTCCGGACCAGGCAAAGACATCGAACGTCGCCTGCCCGCGCCCTGCCACCGCGAACTCCGACAGGTCCAGCGCCGGCTGGTTGAATGGCAGCAGCGACACGTCGCGGCCGCGGCTGGCCACCAGCACGTGGGCGGCATCCAGGGAATAGTTGAACAGCGCGTTGCCGTTGCGATCGGTCTCGCCCCGGTAGACGGTCTCGCCCTTGCCATCGAGCACCCGCAGCGAGACGCCCGAATGCGCCGCGCCGCTCTCCAGCGAGGCGGTGTGCACGAACAGCTGGTCTTCATACGCGCGCGCGTGCAGGCCGATATCGCTGACCGTGAAGAAGGCGGTCTCGTATTCGCTGTCGAATGCGCCGGCGCGCTTCATCACCGCGAAGTAGAGCCCCGGTTCCTGCAGTTCGGCGATGTCCTGTACCGGCAGGTAGGTCAGGATGCGCTCGTTGCGCTCGCCGCCCAGCACGAAGCGGTTGACGTACACCGGCTCCGCCATGCGGGAGAGCGGCGTGCGGTCCCGCCAGTCGGCCTCGAGGTCCCAGCTGCTGCGGCGGCCGCCGCGCTGGTACTGGTTGAAGAAGCGCGGCACTTCGCTTTCGCGCACGCGCAGGAACTCGACGTCCACCTCGGGGACGTTGAGCGAGACCACGGGCAGGCCGCGGCTGCCGCGCGCGGGCAGCACGCTGCCCTGCGAGGCGAAGCCCGCCAGCGGCGCCAGGTCGCCGGTATGGATGCTGCGCCTGGCCTCGCTGCCCAGCTGCGTACCATCGGCAGCGGTCAGCTGCGCCGACACGGTCACCGCATAGTCGCGGTTGGCCTCGGCATTGGGATAGCGCAGCGTGCGGTTGTCTTCGTCCAGCGACCAGCCGCCCTCGCGCGCGGCTGGTCCTTCAAGCGTCACCAGGCGGTCGAAATCCTGGGTGGGCACCAGCGGCTGCGAGAACTCCAGCACCAGCGACAGCCCGTCGCCGCGCTCATCGGCCCAGGCCCGGGCCAGCGCGAATCCCTCGACCTCCGCGCGCTCGGCCTGAATCGCCTCGCCGCTCGGCGCCGGCAACTGCCCCGAAGGATCGCGCCCGCAGGCGGCCAGCGCCAGGGACGCCGCCATGAGCAGCAGGAGGGAACAGCGGCCGGCAAGGGCCGCCAACGAATCCTTCAAGCACCTCGCCTGGTCCATCTGCCGCCCTCATCCTGATGGCGGCAGTATAGACATCCGGCGGCCCGGAATCAGGTGGCCGGCTGCTCCCCGGGAGCGTCGGCAACCGGTTGCGGTGCAGGCGGTTCCGGGGCCTCGCCTCCGCCAGCCTCGTCCACCCCGTTCTCCTCGATCGAGGTGTCGATGCGTTCGATGGCCTGCAGCTTCTCGCCATCGCCCAGCCGCATCAGGGTCACGCCCTGGGTGTTGCGGCCGACCTGGGCGATCTCGGAGGCGCGTGTGCGCACCAGGGTGCCGCCGTCGGAGATCAGCAGCACTTCGTGGCGGTCGGCGATCTGCACCGCGCCCACCAGGTCGCCGTTGCGCTCGCTGGTCTGAATCGCGATCACGCCCTGGATGCCGCGGCCCTTGCGCGGGTACTCGGACACCGGCGTGCGCTTGCCGAAACCGTGTTCGGTGGCGGTCAGGATGTCGCCGTTGCCGTCGGCCACCACTACGATCATGCTGCACACCGTCTCGCCCTCGGCCAGGCGCATGCCGCGCACGCCGGTGGCGGTGCGGCCCATCGGCCGGACCTCGTTCTCGTCAAAGCGCACGGCCTTGCCGTTGGAGGCGAACAGCATGACGTCGCTGGAACCGTCGGTGAGCTCGGCGTTGACCAGCGCATCGCCCTCTTCCAGGTTGATCGCGATCTTGCCGCGCTGCAGCCGGTATGCGAACTCGGTCAGCGGGGTCTTCTTGACCGTGCCGTTGCGGGTGGCGAAGAACACGTACTGGTCCTCGGCGTACTCGCGCACCGGTACCACGGCCTGCACCCGCTCGCCCTCTTCCAGCGCGATCCAGTTGATGATCGGCCGCCCGCGCGCGTGCGGGCCGGCGTCGGGAAGCTGGTACACCGGCAGCCAGAACACGCGCCCGGCGCTGGTGAACGTGAGCAGGGTGTCGTGGGTGTTGACCAGCCACAGCTGGTCGATGAAATCCTCGTCCTTGGTCGAGGCCGCGTTGCGCCCCCGGCCGCCGCGGCGCTGCGCGCGGTAGGAGCTCACCGGCTGGCGCTTGGCGTAGCCCGAATGCGACAGGGTGACCACCACATCTTCCGGCGCGATCAGGTCGAGGATGTCCAGGTCTTCCTCGCTCTCGCGGATCTCGCTGCGGCGCTCGTCGCCGAACTCTTCCTTGACCGTGCGCAGCTCGGTGCGGATCACCTCCAGCAGCACGTCCGGATCCTCGAGGATCTCGATCAGGCCGCGGATCGTCTCCAGCAGCTGGCGGTATTCATCGGTGAGCTTCTCCTGCTCCAGCCCGGTCAGGCGGTGCAGGCGCATCTCCAGGATCTGCTGGGCCTGGGTCTCGGTGAGCTGGTAGCGGCCGTCCACCAGGCCCACGCCCTTCGGCAGGCCCTCGGGGCGCGAAGCCTCGGCGCCCGCGGCCTCCAGCAGCGTTGCCACCAGGCCCGGCTCCCAGGTGCGGGACAGCATGCGCTCGCGCGCCTCGTTGGGGTTGGCCGACGTCTTGATCAGCTCGATCATCTCGTCGATGTTGGCCAGCGCGACGGTCAGGCCTTCCAGCACGTGGGCACGCGCGCGCGCCTTGCGCAGTTCGAAGATCGTACGGCGGGTGACCACCTCGCGCCGGTGGCGGATGAACGCCTCCAGGATCTGCTTGAGGTTGAGCAACTGCGGGCGGCCGTCCACCAGGGCCACCATGTTGATGCCGAAGAACGACTCCAACTGGGTCTGCTGGTACAGGTTGTTCAGCACCACCTCGGCCGAATCCCCGCGCTTGACCTCGATGTAGATGCGCATGCCGTCCTTGTCGGACTCGTCGCGCAGCTCGCTGATGCCCTCGAGCTTCTTCTCCTTCACCAGCTCGGCGATCTTCTCGATCAGCTTCGCCTTGTTCACCTGGTAGGGGATCTCGGTGACGATGATCGATTCGCGGCCGTTGTCGGCCACCTCGATGTCGGCCTTGGCGCGGATGCGCACCCGGCCGCGGCCGGTGCGGTAGGCCAGCTGGATGCCGCTGACGCCGTTGATGATGCCGGCGGTGGGGAAATCGGGGCCGGGGATGTGCTCCATCAACCCGTCGATGTCCAGGTCCGGCTCATCGATCAGGGCGATGGTGGCATCGACCACCTCGCACAGATTGTGCGGCGGGATGTTGGTGGCCATGCCCACCGCGATGCCGGCCGAGCCGTTGATCAGCAGGTTGGGTACCCGCGCCGGCAGGACCGTGGGTTCGAGCTCCTTCTCGTCGTAGTTGAGCTGGAAGTCGACGGTTTCCTTTTCGATGTCGGCCAGCAGCTCGTGCGAGAGCCGCGACAGGCGCGCCTCGGTGTAACGCATGGCCGCCGCCGAGTCGCCGTCGATCGAACCGAAGTTGCCCTGCCCGTCGATCTGCATGTAGCGCAGCGAGAACGGCTGCGCCATGCGGACCAAGGTGTCGTAGACCGCCGAGTCGCCGTGCGGATGGTATTTACCGATCACGTCACCGACGATTCGCGCCGACTTGTAGTACGGCTTGTTGCTGTGCGCGCCCAGCTCGTTCATGGCGTACAGCACGCGCCGGTGCACCGGCTTGAGCCCGTCGCGGACGTCGGGGAGCGCGCGGCCCACGATCACGCTCATGGCGTAATCGAGGTAGCTGCGGCGCATTTCGTCTTCGAGGTTTACGGGGATGATTTCTTGCGTGGAATCGACCATCTAGGCTGTTCGCATCCTGGCGGCTGCCGGCAGCGGCTGCATGCACCCGGACCGGGCCGGGGCGCATTCATCTGGCTGCGGCAAGCGCGTTGAAAAAGACAGCCCAGTATATCACGCGCTGCCCCCTCGATGCGGCGTTTTCCAGCAGCAAAACAATGACTTACGGATGGCATGGCCGACGCATGACAGCTGTCAGTACCCCGCGGGGCGCCGGCCGGCCACAATTTCCGTGCCGCTGGGAGGAGCGTTGCCATGTCCCGTACCGGAATCGCACTGCGCATTTGCGCATTCGCCGCCGCCATGGTCCTGATCTGGAAGGGCGCGCTTCCCATGTTGGCCGCGGCCGGGGGCAGTCCGCTCCGGCTGGCGGCAGGAGCGCTTGTTTCGGCCGCTGTGCTGGCCGTGGTGCTGATTGCGCTGCGGGTGGACCGGCTCGGGCTTCGCGCCATCGGCCACCGCGGCGACGTCGCCGGCCTGCGTGCATTCCTTGCCGGGATGGCCCTGTGGCTGCTGCCTGCGCTGGCGGGCACCGCGCTGTGCCTGGCGATGGGCTGGACATCGATCAGGCTCGAGTCACCGCCGGCGACGGTCCTGGCCGCGTTGCCGGCGCTGGCGCTTGGGGTGCTCCTGGTCGAGGCGTTTCCGGAAGAACTGGCGTTCCGCGGCTACCTGCAGGGGCTGCTTGCCCGGCGCACGGCGCAGTGGATCGCACTGCTGGTGCAGGCAGCGCTGTTCGTGCTCTTCGCCTGGGCGATTGGCGCACTCGGCTCGGCGCAGCAATGGATGTTCATCCCCGGCTTCGGCCTGATCCTGGGCCTGGTCCGCGCGCTGTCCGGCAGCTTCTGGACCAGCATGGGCGTGCACTTCGCCTGGATGACGACGACCCAGCTCCTGCTCGGGCACGCCGGGGTGGAGGGCCTGCAGACCCTGCTGTTCGTGGCGTTCACGCTGTTGCCCTCGGCAACGCTCGGGACCGTGCTCAGCCTCAAGCGCCCCGGTTTCCGCTGGAAAGCACGGACCGCTGCCAACGCCGGATGAGCGCGCGCGTCCGCGTCAGGACAACAGCGCGCGCATTGCGTCGGCGTCGGGGCGTTCCACGATGCCCTTTTCGGTCACGATGGCGTCGATCAGCGCAGCCGGCGTGACATCGAACACCGGGTTCCATGCCTGGATGCCATCGGCCACGGTGCGGCTGCCCCCCACGCCAAGCAGTTCCGCCGGGTCGCGCTCCTCGATCTCGATCAGGTCCCCGCTCGGGGTGGCCATGTCCACGGTGGAGGACGGCGCCACCACCATGAATTTCCTGCCGTGGAAGCGGGCGGAGATCGCCAGCTGGTAGGTGCCGATCTTGTTGGCGACGTCGCCGTTGGCGCAAATGCGGTCGGCGCCGACCACCACCCACTCCACCCCGCCCTCCTTGAGCAGGTGCGAGGCGGCGGCGTCGGCGATCAGGGTCGCGTCGATGCCATCCTGCTGCAGCTCCCACACGGTCAGCCGCGAGCCCTGCATCCACGGCCGGGTCTCGTCGGCGAACACGCGGCCGATCCGGCCCTGCGCCACGCCGGCGCGGATCACGCCCAGCGCGGTGCCAAAACCGGCGGTGGCCAGCGAGCCGGTGTTGCAGTGGGTGAGCACGCCGGAGCCGGGCGCGATCAAGGATGCGCCGAGCTCCCCCATGCGGCGGTTGGCCGCCAGGTCCTCGGTTTCAATCGCGCGCGCTTCGGCTTCCAGTCGCTCCCGCCAGGCGCTGCCCGCGCCTTCCAGTGCGCCGCGCATGCGTGCCAGCGCCCAGGCCAGGTTCACCGCCGTCGGCCGGGCGGCATTGAGCTGTTCCATCGCCGGCTGCAGCAGGCGGGCGGCCTGCGCACCGTCGACCGCGTCGATCCCGCGCGCCGCCAGCACCACGCCCCAGGCAGCGGCGATGCCGATTGCCGGCGCGCCGCGCACCACCAGTTGGCGGATCGCGTCGGCCACCTCATCACTGGTGCCGCAGCTGACGTACGTGGTTTCAAACGGCAGCCGCCGCTGGTCCAGCAGCTCCAGCGCCCCGCCGGTCCAGCGGATGGGGCGGATGCGGTCGTAGCGAGCGTAGTCGATGTCGGCTCCGGTCATCGGCGCAGTTTACCGGCTGTCCCGGCCGCCTCAGGCGCGGGCGAAGTCGAAGGCCAGCACGTCGGCGATCCGCCCGGTGCCCAGCATCGTCATCAGCAGGCGGTCCACGCCCAGCGCCACGCCGGCGCAGGCGGGCAGTCCGTGCCGGAGCGCGTCGAGCAGGTTGTGGTCGACGCCCGGATCCACGTCACCGCGTGCCTGGCGCCGCGCACGATCGTTCTCAAAGCGCCCGGCCTGCTCGTGCGCGTCCTGGAGTTCGTGGTAGCCGTTGGCCACCTCCAGCGGCCCGAGGAACACCTCGAAGCGCTCGGCCACCTGCGCCGGGTCCGCTTCACCGTCTTCCGACACCCGCGCCAGCATGGCCTGCGAAGCCGGATAGCCGTGCAGCACCACGATCGAATCGTCTGCGAAGGCCGGCTGGATCCGGTGGGTGATCAGCAGGTCCAGCCAGTCGTCGCGCTCCAGGCCGGACGGATCGATGTCGATGGCCAGCGCCGCGCGCAGCTGTTCGACCGGAGCGCGCATGGGATCCAGCCCGAGGTGATCGCGGAACAGGTCCCGGTAGCTGGTGTGCACGGGCGTTGCGCTGCGGCCGACCAACGCCAGCGCAAGCTGCACCACTTCGACCACCTCATCGGCCAGCTGCAGGTGGTCCCAGCCCACGCGGTACCACTCGAGCATGGTGAACTCGGGGTTGTGGCGCCCGCCCGCCTCGCCGTCGCGGAACACCCGGCCGAGCTCGTAGCAGTCGCCCACGCCGGCGGCGAGCAGGCGCTTGAGCGGGTATTCGGGCGAGGTGCGCAGCCAGCGCCGGCGCGGGCCGGCATCGGCGTGGCCGGTGAACTCGACGTGGAACGAGGCGATGTTGGGCTCGGTATTGCCGGCCTGCGAAAGGATGGGCGTCTCGACTTCCAGCACATCGCGCCCGGCGAAGAACGCGCGCAGCGCAGCGTTGAGCCGGGCGCGCAGCTGCAGCGCCCCGGGGGCCGCCGAGGGCCGCCAGGTATCACTCATGGGCCTGCAGGAATTCCAGCAGCTTGGCCTCGTCCCAGACCTCGATGCCAAGTTGTTCCGCCTTGGCCAGCTTGGATCCGGCGGCCTCGCCGGCCACCACGAACGAGGTCTTCTTCGAAACGCTGCCCGCCGCCTTGGCGCCCAGCGCCTCCAGCCGCTCCTTGGCCTCGTCGCGGGTCATCGATTCCAGGGTCCCGGTCAGGACCACGGTCTGCCCGTCCAGCGGTCCGGCCTTGATCCCGTCTTCCTTCGGCAGCTGCGTGAGCAGCTCGCGCTGCGCCTCGAGGGAGCGCAGGTACAGCGCCCGGTTGTCGGCCTCCGACATCCACGCCACCAGCGACTCCGCGGCATCACCCGGCAGGCCGGCGGCCACCAGCTGGTGCTCCTTCGCCTCGGCCAGGCCTTCCGGGGTGGAGAACGCGCCCGCCAGCCGCTCCGCGCGCGCGGGCGTGATGCCCCGGATCTCCAGGTCCACCAGCAGCGTCGCCGGATCCAGCCCTTCGCCCAGCTTGGGCGAAGGCGGACGGGCGTCGCCGATGCGCACGCCGCGTTCGAGGAGTTCGTCGATCACCTGCTGGTTGCCGGGCTGGTCGAGAAAGTGGCCGAGCGAGCGCGCCACCTCCCCGCCAATGTCGGGCACGCGCTTGAACAGCGGCCACGGCGTATGCCTGACCAGCGCGAGATCGCCGAACCAGGCCGCCAGCGCCTTTGCCGTGCTCTCGCCCACGTGCTGGATGCCCAGCGCGAACAGGAACCGCGACAGCGTCGTTTCGCGGCTGCGATCGATGGACTCCACCAGGTTCTCGGCCCATTTGGTGGCCACCTTGCCGGACTTGACCGTCTCCGGCGTGGTGCCGTCGCGCTCGTCGGCGCGCCGCTTCATTTCCACGAAGTCGTCCACGCCCAGCCGGTACAGGTCGGCCACGCTGGTCACCATGTCGAAATCCACCAGTGCCTGGATCAGCCGCTCGCCCAGGCCCTCGATGTCCATCGCCCGCCGTGAGGCGAAGTGGAACAGCGCCTGCACCCGCTGCGCCGGGCACACCAGCTCGCCGCTGCAGCGCGCCACCACCTCGCCCTCCTCGCGCACGATCTCCGAGCCGCACACCGGGCACCTCTCCGGCATCTGCCAGGGCTTCGTGCCTTCCGGCCGACGCTCGGTGATGACCCGGACCACCTCCGGGATCACGTCGCCGGCGCGGCGCACGATCACGCTGTCGCCCACCCGCACGTCCAGCCGCGCCACCTGGTCGGCGTTGTGCAGCGTGGCCCGGGTCACGGTCACCCCGCCCACGTGCACCGGCTGCATCAGCACCCAGGGCGTGACCGCGCCGGTGCGGCCGACGTTGACCTCGATCGACTCCACCACCGTCGACTGCTCCTGCGCCGGATACTTGTGCGCCAGTGCCCAGCGCGGCGCGCGCGAGACGAAGCCCATCTCCTCGCGGCCCTCGGCGTCGTCGAGCTTGTAGACCACGCCGTCGATCTCGAACGGCAGCTCCGACCGCTGTTCGCCAATGCGGCGGTAGTAGTCCATCAGCCCGTCGAACCCCTCCACCACCTCGCCCAGCGCGCTGACCGGGAAGCCCCACTCGCGCAGGGTCCGCATGGATTCGGAATGGGTATCCGGCAGCTCGCCGCCTTCCACCAGCCCGGTGCCGTAGGCGAAGAAAGCCAGCGGCCGCTGCGCGGTGACGCCGGGATCCAGCTGGCGCAGCGAACCGGCCGCGCCGTTGCGCGGATTGGCCAGTACCTTGCCGCCCTGCTCCCGCACCCGCGCGTTGTAGGCCTCGAAGTCCGCGATCGGCATGTAGACCTCACCGCGCACCTCCAGTACGGCCGGCCAGCCCTTTCCGCGCAGGCGCAGCGGGATGGCGCGCACCGTGCGCAGGTTGGCGGTCACGTCCTCGCCGGTGGCACCGTCGCCCCGGGTGGCGCCCTGCACGAAGGCGCCGTCCTCGTAGCGCAGGCTGACCGCCAGGCCGTCAAGCTTGGGTTCCGCCGAGAACACCGGCTTGTCGCGGTCGAGCTTCTGCGCGATGCGGCGGACGAAATCGCGCACCTCCTCCTCCTCGAACGCATTGCCCAGGGAGAGCATCGGCATGGCGTGGCGGACCTGGGCGAACTTCGCCGACGGCGCCGCGCCGACGCGGCGCGTGGGCGAATCGTCGGTCGCCAGGTCCGGGTGTTCGGCTTCCAGCGCCTCGAGCTCGCGCATCAGCGCGTCGTACTCGGCGTCCGGGATGCGGAGTTCGTCGAGGACGTAGTAGGCGTGGTTGGCGTCGTCGATCAGGCGACGCAGTTCGGCGATGCGGTCGGCGGGGGTGGCGGGCATCGGATGATTCTATCCAACCAAGGCCACTGATCGGGGCGGTCGGCTGCGGTCGAAGTTGGCTTCGGACGGACGCCGCGCCCTGCCGGCGGGGGTGTCGCTTTTCGCGCGGCAGGGCGTCCTGCCCTGACGCGCGCGCAATACATCCATGTATTGCTTGTCGCGACACCCCCGCCGACAGGTCACGGCTCACCCCGACGGGAAAATCTGCCGCTTCGCTGCAGAAGGCCCCACGATGAGCGTCAGCCTCCGGCGCAACACGGGGCGCCACGTTTCCCTCCGGAGCCGAGCCCCGTCGTGGCCGGGAGGCCTTTTCGCGTAAGCAAAGGAGGAGGCCGGAGCGAAGCGCAGGCCGGGGGACATGGAGCGAAAAGGCCTCCCGGCCGCGACGGGGCCCGTCAGGTCACCGGGGACCCGGGCGATGCCAGTTACCAGCGCGGGCTGCGGGTAATCGGCGGGGCTTCCCGCTCGCGGTCGTAGTTGCGCAGCTCCTCGCGCAGGTGCGCCACCCGCTGGCGCCCCAGCGCATTGCGCTGCTCATCCAGCAGCACGCCATCAAGCAGCTCGCTCATCCGCACCGCCGTGGGATGCATCGCATCCCAGGCATCCAGCGCCGGCACCGGCGCCGGCAGGGTCAGGAAGAACGCGATCGCCGGCGTTTCCAGCTCCTGGATCTCGCTCATCTCGAAGCTCCCCGGCTTCTTGATGTTGGCCACGCTGAAGATCGGCCCCTGCTCCGGACGCCCCTCCACCAAGCGGTGGAAGACGTTCATGTGGCCGTAGGTCAGCCCCGCCTTCTCCGCCGCCACCACGATGTCCGGCCCGCGCAGCACCTGGCCGGCGCGGGCAGCGATGTACAGGGTGACGATCTTGTCGAACTCGGTGCTCACCCGGCGGCCCAGCTCGGCGTTGGGGCTGGCCGGCTCGCCGACGGCGCTGTCGAACAGGTCCATCTCCGCCTGCTCTTCCGCCGGCTGGTCGTCGACCGCCTCGGCGAGCTCCTGTTCGAGCTGCGCGCCCAGGGTCGGTTCCACCCGCTCGCCGCCGCGCGGCTCGGACGCCACCCGCCGCCCCTGCGAATTGCGCTGCGGGCGGGTGCCGAAGTACCAGATGGCGGCGATGAGGATGACACCGGCGATCGCGATCGCGATCTGCATCAGCCGGACATCGGACATCGGGTTCCTCCAGGAGAATCAGCGACAGGGGACGACAGGGTAACGCGGCGCGGCGCCCGCCGGTTCAGGCGGCGCCGGCCAGGCGCGCGGCCTCGGCCAGGTCCACCGACACCAGCCGGCTCACGCCCGGCTCGCGCATGGTAACCCCGGACAGCTGCTGCGCGGCCTCCATCGTCGCCTTGTTGTGGGTGACGAAGAGGAACTGCACCTTCTCGCTCATCTCGCTGACCATCGCCGTGAAGCGGCCCACGTTGGCTTCGTCCAGCGGCGCGTCGACCTCGTCGAGCAGGCAGAACGGCGCCGGGTTGAGCTGGAAGATGGCGAACACCAGCGCCACCGCGGTCATCGCCTTCTCACCGCCCGAAAGCAGCGAGATGTTGGACACGCGCTTGCCGGGCGGCCGGGCCATGATCGCCACGCCGGTGTCGAGCAGGTCGTCGCCGGTCAGTTCCAGGTAGGCGTGCCCGCCGCCGAACAGGCGGGGATAGATCTCCTGCACGCCGGAATTGACCCGGTCGAAGGTGTCCTTGAAGCGGCCGCGGGTCTCGCGGTCGATCTTGCGGATGGCGTCTTCCAGCGTCTCCAGCGCCGAGGTGAGGTCGGTGTCCTGGGCATCCAGGTATTCCTTGCGCTGCGCGGCCTCGGCGTGCTCGGAAATCGCCGCCAGGTTGACCGGCTCGAGCCGGCGCAGTTTGGCGTCGAACTCGGTGACCATCTTTTCCCAATCCGCGGGCCTTGCGTCTTCGTCCAGGCCCGACAGCACCGCCTCCAGTTCGAAGCCGGCCGCGGCCACTTCCTGGGCGAGCTGCTCGGCGCGGACCACCAGCGACTGCTGGTCCACCCGGCGCTGGGAGATCGCCTCACGGCGCGCCAGGGCCTGTTCGTCGCGCTGCTGGCGGAGCTGCTCCAGCTCGCGCAGTTCGTTATCGATGCCTTCCAGCGTGGCCCGGGCCTGGCTGAGCGCGCTTTCCGCCGCCACCCGCTGTTCCAGCGCCGCCTGGCGCTCCAACTCCAGGCCCTTGACCGGGTCGTCGCCCTGGGCGAGCTGGGCGCTGATCTGCTCCAGGCGCGCGTCGAGCTGTCCGCGCTGGCCGCCCATGCGCTCCAGCGCCTGGGTCAGGGCCACCACCTGGGCGCGCTGGGATTCGAGCGACAGCGCCAGTGCATGGGCCGCCTCCCGTGAGGCCCGCGCGGCGTCGCGGGCGGCGTCGCGGGCCTCGACCAGGCCGCGGCGCTCGGCTTCCAGCGCCTGGCGGCCCGACTCCAGCTCGGCCATCCGCGCCACCAGGTCCTCCAGGCGGGAGCGGGACTCGCGCGCCTGGTTGCCGCTGCCGTCGATGGTTTCGGCCAGCTGTTCCAGCTCGGCGTCGATCCGCGCCAGCCGGTCGCGGGCCGAATCCAGCCGGCCCTGCTGGCTCTGCAGCTGGCCGGCCAGTTCCGACACGCTGCGGTGCGCCAGGTACAGCGCGCGCTGCGCGTCCTCGCGCCGCTGTTCGGCAGAAAGCAGCTGGCTGCGGCGGTTTACGGACTCTTCTTCAAGCTGTTTCTCACGCGCCTGCAGCTGTTCGATGCTGGCGCGCAGCGACTGGATCTCGCGCTCGCGCAGCAGCGCGCCCTGCTTGGCCGCGCCCGAGCGCAGCACCCGCACCCAGCCCGCCCCCAGCCGCTCACCGGCGCGGGTGATGACCGAATCACCTTCGCCCAGCTGCGCCTGCAGCGCGCGGGCTTGCTCCAGATCCTCGGCGACATGCAGCCGGCCCAGCAGCCGGCGGATCGCCAGCGGCCCGCGCACCTTTGCCGCCAGCGAGGTGGGCGCGAAATCCGCTTCGCCCTCGTCCGCCGACACCAGCGCCAGGCGACCCTCGCCCAGGTCGGCCAGCGCTCCAACCAGCGCTTCGGGCTGGTCCACCAGCACGCCTTCGATCAGCTGGCCAAGGGCCCCCTCGACCGCATTCTCCCAGCCGCTCTCGACCTGCAGGCGTTCGCCCACGCGGCTGGCGGAATCGAGCCCCTGGCGCTGCAGCCACTGCACCGCGGCACCCTGCTCCTGCCCCAGCGCCGCGTGCTGCAGGGTTTCCAGCGACGACAAGCGCCCGCGCTGCTCCTGCAGCTGCTTGCGCAGCTCGGACATCTCGTTCTGGGCGTTGCGCTGCTCTTCCTGCAGCGCCAGCGCGGCCTGCTTGCGGGCCTCAAGGTCTTCGTTGAGGGTCTCCAGCGAGAGCTTCTGCTCCTCGTGCTGTTCGGCCGCCACGCTGAAACGTTCGGCCAGCGCGTCCAGGTCCAGGCCCTCGCGCTCGGCAACCAGCTGCTGCCGGCGCCGGTCGGCGTCCAGCGACTGCCTGTCCAGGTAATCGACGCGGGTGCGCTCCACGTCTGCGGCGCGGGCGGCCTCGGCCACTTCCCGCCCGTGGGCGTCCCAGCGCTGCTGCCACTCGGCCAGGCGCGATTCGGCTTCGGCCAGGGTTTCCTGGCGCTGCTCGTCCTCGATCCGCAGCTCCTCCAGCCGGGGCTCCGCGTCGACGATGGCTTCCTGCAGGGCCTCCAGCCGCTGCTGGTCGCCGCTGATGTGCTCGCCGATCTCGGCCAGCGCGCCCTCGGCTTCTTCGCGCGCACGCACCAGGCGCTCGGCCAGCTCCTTCTGGTGCGCGATCTGCTGTTCCACCCGGGCCAGGGTGCCGCCGATCTCGTAGACCTGTGCCTGGGCAGCGTTGAGCGCCTCGCCGGCCTCGTGCCGGCGCACACGGCCGGTCTCGATCTTGCGCTCGGCCTCGCGCTGCTCGGCGATCAGCTGCTCAAGACGGGTTTCCTCGCGGGCCAGGTCCTCGCGCATCTTGGCCAGGCGCTGGTCCAGCGCGCGGTACTCGAGCGCCTTCCATTCGGCGTCGCGCTGCTTGCGCTCGGCCTGGATGGCCGTGTACTGCTCGGCCTGCCGGGCCTGGCGCGCAAGATGCTGCAGCTGCTTGCCCACTTCCTCGCGCAGGTCGTTGAGGCGGTCGAGGTTCTCGCGGGTGTGGCGGATCCGGTTCTCGGTCTCCTTGCGCCGCTCCTTGTACTTGGAGATGCCGGCGGCCTCCTCCAGGTACACCCGCAGCTCCTCGGGCCGGGCGTCGATGATCTGGCTGATCATGCCCTGCTCGATGATCGAGTAGCTGCGCGGGCCCAGGCCGGTGCCCAGGAACAGGTCGGTGATGTCGCGCCGGCGGCAGCGGGTGCCGTTGAGGTAGTAGTTGCTCTGGCCGTCGCGGCTGACCGTGCGCTTGACCGAGATCTCGTTGAACGAGGCGTACTCGCCGGTGATGGCGTGGTCGGAGTTGTCGAAGATCAGCTCCACCATCGCCTGCGACACCGGCTTGCGGGCCGATGAGCCGGAGAAGATCACGTCGGTCAGCGAATCACCGCGCAGGCGGCTGGCGGTGCTCTCCCCCATCACCCAGCGCACGGCGTCGATGATGTTGGACTTGCCGCAGCCGTTGGGGCCGACCACGCCGGTCATGTTGGTCGGCAGGTGCAGCGTGGTGGGATCGACGAACGACTTGAAGCCGGACAGCTTGATCGTGGACAGGCGCATGCGGCGGTCGGGTGCCTCGGCGGCATCCGGCCGGGCCGGGAGCCGCGCTCGTGGATAGAAACGGGGTTAAAAAACCCGCGCAACCAGTTGATTCAAAAAGAATGGGTGCGACAAGCTTTCCGCACCGTGGGACAGTATACCGGCCTGCCGCGGGGCTCGTCGCCCGGGCCTGGCCGGGTCCGTCCAGCGTGTCGGTCCATCAGCTCCCCGACGTGCCGACGGATTCAGAACCAGAGCTTGGCCAGCAGCTCCAGCGACCGGTCGCGCGCGGCCGGGTCGAAGGCGTAGGTCACGGTGATCAGCTCGTCGGCGCCGGTGCGCTCGACGAAGGCCTCCATCTGCGCCTTGACCATGTCCGGCGTCCCCACCGCGCTGATCTGCAGCATGTTCTGCGAAAGCGCCCGCTGCCCTTCCAGCGAGTCGGGGTCCACCGGCGGCTGGATCCTGCGGCGGCGACCCTGGTGCAGGTCGATGATCATCTGCTCGACCACGGTGAACTGGCGCCTGGCCTCCTCTTCGCTTTCGGCCACCACCACGTTGATGCCGGCCATGATGTACGGCTTGTCGATGCGGGCGGTGGGCGCGTCGGTCTTGAAGGACTCGCGATAGACCTGGATGGCCTGGTCGATCTGGTCGGGCCCGAAGTGCGAGGCCAGCGAAAACGGCAGCCCGAGCTGGCCGGCGATCGAGGCGCCGCTGACCGTGGAGCCGAGCACCCAGATGGGTACTTCGGTGCCCTCCGAGACGGCGGAAACGATCGGCATGCTGCGCGCCTGCCCCTCCGGGCCGAACCAGCCCTGCAGGTCGTAGATGCTCTGGGCGAAGGCCTGCGGCTCGGCGGATGAGCGGCCCAGCGCCTGGGCCGTCATCGGATCCGTGCCCGGTGCGCGGCCCAGGCCCAGGTCGATCCGGTCGCCGTGCATGTTCGCCAGCGTGCCGTACTGCTCGGCCACCATCAGCGGCGCGTGGTTGGGCAGCATCACCCCGCCGGCGCCAACGCGGATGCGCTCCGTCACCGACGCGGCGCCCGAAATCAGCAGCGCGGTGGCGCTGGCGGCCAGGTTGGGCGTGTTGTGGTGCTCGGCGAACCAGAGCCGGTTGTACCCCAGCCGGTCGGCCAGGCGCGCGGATGCCATGGAGCTGGCGATGGCTTCGCGGGCGCTGTTGCCTTCGGGAATGGCGACGAGGTCAAGGATGCTCAGGGGAATCGACAATGCGCGGGCTCCTGGGAGAAAGGCAGCCGGCCGGCGCCAGGCGGGCAGCGTGGCCACCACCGGCTGAGCCCCGAGTGTACTGGCGCCCATCCGCCATCGGCGGCCGCAGCTGGAATGCTGTCGGGGCAGTTGCGTGCACAATGGCGCAATGCCCGCAGCACCCCGCCCCGCCGCGCCCGGCCGGCAACCCAATCCCACCTTGCGCGAACGCTTCCAGGCGATGCGCAACGTGCCGCCGTTCCTGCGCCAGATCTGGGCCGCCAGCCCGGCCCTGAGCATCGCCAGCCTGGGCCTGCGCCTGGTGCGCGCCTTCCTGCCGATCCTGATGCTCTACATCGGCAAGCTGATCATCGATGAGGCGGTGCGGCTGGTCGGGCTGGGCGTGGAGTTCGATTCGCTTGAGGAAGCCTGGCGCTCCGGGCTGCTGCGGCCGCTGCTGTGGCTGCTGGTGCTGGAGTTCGGGCTGGCGATTGCCTCCGATCTGATCGGCCGGCTCGTGAGCTATGCCGAGACCCTGCTCTCGGAGCTGTTCACCAATGCCACCAGCATCCGGCTCATGGAGCACGCGGCCACCCTGGACCTGGAGGATTTCGAGGACCCGGAGCTGCAGGACAAGCTCGACCGCGCCCGCCGCCAGACCATGGGCCGCACCAACCTGATGGCGCAGATCTTCGGCCAGCTGCAGGATGCGATCACCGTGGTCAGCTTCGCGATCGGCCTGCTGGTGTACGCGCCGTGGCTGATCCTGCTCCTGGCGGTGGCCCTGATCCCGGCTTTCATCGGCGAGTCGCACTTCAACGCGCTGGGCTATTCGCTCAACTTCCAGTGGACCCCGGAGCGGCGCCAGCTCGAGTACGTGCGCCAGACCGGCGCCAGCGTGGAGAGCGCCAAGGAAGTCAAGATCTTCAACCTCCACCGGTTCCTGGTGGAGCGCTACCGCACGCTGGCCGATGGCTTCTTCCGCGCCAACCGCGCCCTCGCCCGCCGTCGCGCTTTCTGGGGCACGCTGCTGGCGGCGCTGGGCACGCTGGGCTACTACATCGCCTATGCCTACATCGCCTGGCGCACGGTGCGCGGAGATTTCAGCATTGGCGACCTGACCTTCCTGGCCGGCAGCTTCCGGCGCCTGCGCCAGCTGCTGGAGGGGCTGCTGGTGGGCTTTTCGCAGGTGGCCAGCCAGGCGCTGTACCTGGACGACCTGTTCTCGTTCTTTGCCATCGAGCCGGAAATCCGCTCGCCGGAAAACCCGATCCCCTTCCCCAAGCCCATCAAGCAGGGCTTCGTCTTCGAGAACGTGGGCTTCCGCTACCCGGACGCGGAGCGCTGGGCGTTGCGGAACCTGGATTTCGAGCTGCGCGCCGGCGAGGTGCTGGCGCTGGTGGGCGAGAACGGCGCCGGCAAGACCACGCTGGTGAAGCTGCTGGCGCGGCTGTACGACCCGGACGAGGGCCGGATCCTGCTCGACGGCCGCGACCTGCGCGAGTACGACCTGGACGAGGTGCGGGCGAACATCGGGGTGATCTTCCAGGATTTCGTGCGCTACCACATGACGGCGGCGGAGAACATCGGCGTCGGGCAGATCGATGCGATGGATGACGATGCGCGCATCCGCGAGGCGGCGCGGCGGGCGATGGCGGATGAGGTGGTCGATTCGCTGCCGGGCGGCTACGACCAGCTCATCGGTCGCCGCTTCCGCACCGGCGTGGACCTGTCGGGCGGGCAGTGGCAGAAGATCGCGATTGCGCGGGCGTACATGCGCGATGCACAGGTGATGATCCTGGACGAGCCGACGGCGGCGCTGGATGCGCGCAGCGAGTTCGAGGTGTTCCAGCGGTTCAAGGAGCTGTCGGAGCAGCGGACGGCGGTGCTGATTTCGCACCGGTTCTCGAGCGTGCGGATGGCGGACCGGATCCTGGTGATGGACCAGGGGCGGCTGGAGGCTTCCGGCACCCACGAAGAGCTGATGGCGGACGGCGGGCGGTACGCGGAGCTGTTTGAGCTGCAGGCGGCGGGGTATCGCTAAAGGCGGCCGGTTGTCGGTGGGGCGCGGCTGGGCTTCTTCCTGATTCGCGGTGAGCTGATGGGCCCTGCCGCGGCCCGCAGGCCTTTACGCTTCATGTCCCCCGGAATCCGCCTGCGGCGGATTCCTCCTCCTTTACTTACGCGTAAAGGCCTGCGGGCCACGGCAGGGCTCGGCTTACGGGGAGAGCGCCCGTGTTGCAGGCGGCTTCGCTAGCGGAAGAGATCCGGCTGGCCTTCTTCGGGGGCGGAGTAGTCGAGCTTGCCGTCGACGATTCTCGCGGCGGGGGTCCAGGGGTGTTCCTGGCTGCGGCCGGGGTTGATGAGGTGAATGACCTTCCAGCCGCGGGCCTTGAAGTCGTCGGAGATGAGGCTGCGGTGGCAGCGCCACCAGGGGGCTTCGGCGCACATGACGGCGGTGGGGCGTTCGCGGGCGAGGTCGGCAAGGCGTGCGCTGGCGCGGGCGTATTCCGGCGTGTCCATGTAGTCGGCGTAGCCGCGGAAGCTGGTGTTGCGCCAGGCGGTGTGGGGGGAGTCGGGCCTGGTGGGCCGGCGGCCGCCCAGGTCGGGCATGGGGACGTAGTCGATGCCCGCCCCGGGGATGGAGACGGCCAGGGATTCGGCGGAGAACTGCGGGTTGCGCCGGGAGCCGGGGTAGCGGCGCACGTCGGCCAGGCGCTCGACGCCGGCTTCGCGGAGCATGGCTACCAGTTCATCCAGCGGCCGGGTTGAGTGGCCGATGCTCCACAGCGCCGACACATCCGCCCGTTCATGATCTTGGCGTTCCATGACGCCCATCATCAGCCACAGGGGATCAACGGCATGTCCAGCATCGCCAACAACACCCATCCGGACACCGGCGCGGCACCGGAGGATCCCGGCCAGCATCAGAAAAAAGGGCTGGCCCGCAAGGCGCAGATCCTCGGGTTCCTCCTGCGTTACCGGAACGCGGGCGTGTTTTCCTTCGACCTGGAGCAGGCCGAGCTGGAGGCGGGCCTGGAGGCGGGGGATGCGGACAAGGGGGATCCCGAGCGCTTCGTGAACGATCTGGAGGCGCTGGGGCCAACCTTCGTCAAGCTCGGGCAGTCGCTATCGACCCGGCCGGACATGGTGCCGCCGGAGTACCTGGAAGCCCTGTCGCGGATGCAGGACGACGTGGCCCCGCTCTCCTGGGAGGCGGTGCGCGGGGTGATCGAGGACGAGCTGGGGCTGAAGCCGGAGAAGGTGTTCGCCGGGATCGACGAGGATCCGCTGGGCTGCGCTTCGCTGGCACAGGTCCACCGGGCGGTGCTTCGCGACGGGCGCGAGGTGGCGCTGAAGGTGCAGCGGCCGGGGATCGCCGAAGTGATCCGTGAGGACCTGGCGCTGCTGGCCGGGATCGCCGAGCGCGCGGACCGGATGACCGACCTGGGCCGGCGGCTGCACTTCGCCGATTGGGTGGGCGAGTTCCGGCGCACCCTGCTGGCGGAGCTGGACTACCGCCTGGAAGCGCAGAACCTGGACCGGTTCGACGCCCACTTCGCCAACCACCCCAAGGTCTTCGTGCCCAAGCCGGTCTGGGACCTCACCCGCCCCCGCCTGCTCACCATGGAGCTGGTGCGCGGCACCAAGGCCACCAACATTTCCGGGCTGCGCCGCACCGAGGAGGATCTGGGCGACCTCGCCGCGGCGCTGATGCGGGCCTACCTGGACCAGCTGTTCGTGCACGGGGAGATCCACGCCGACCCCCACCCCGGCAACCTGTACGTGACCGACGACGGGCGGGTGGCGCTGTTCGACCTGGGCATGGTGGCGCATGTGCCGCCGCGGCAGCGCGACCGGCTGCTCAAGCTGCTGTTCGCGGCCGTGGATGGACGCGGTGAGGAGGTGGCCGCGGAAGGCATCGCCATGGGCACCCGGCTGGAGGATTTCGACGAGAACCGCTACGTCCGCGAGACCTCGCAGCTGGTGGCCCGCTACGCGGCCCAGCGCGAGGGCGCGTCCATGTCGGAGGGGCGTCTGGTGCTGGAGCTGGTGCGCCTGGCCACGGCCTGCGGCCTGCGTACGCCGCCGGAACTGAGCCTGCTGGGCAAGACCCTGCTCAACCTGGAGCAGGTGGCCCGGGCCCTGGATCCGGAGCTGGACGTCAAGCAGGTGGTGGAAAGCCACCTGCAGAGCGTGATGAGCGCCCGGCTTCGCAAGTCGTTCTCGCCGACCAACCTGGCCAGTGAGGCCATGGAGCTGCAGGCGCTGGTGCGCGAGGCGCCCCGCAAGATCGGCGACGTGCTCTCGCTGCTGGCCGACAACCGCATGCAGGTGCGGGTGGCCGGGCTGGAGGAGTCGCACCTGCTGGAAAGCCTGCACAAGATCGCCAACCGCATCACCGCCGGGCTGGTGACCGCGGCGCTGATCGTGGGCGCGGCGCTGATGATGGGCGTGGATGGCGGGCCGCGGCTGTTCGGCTACCCGGCGATCGCGCTGGCCCTGTTCACCGCCGCGGCGGCCATCGGCTTCGCCATCGTGGTGCGGTCGCTGGCCAGCGACCGCAAGCCGCGTCCGCGGGAGGAACAGTCCCCCCGCTGAGCGCCGCGCGCCGGCTTGTTGCAGCGCAAAAGGCTAGAATGGACGTCCCCGCGTCACACATCACGATATTTGCATGAGCTCCCCTTTTGGCGCTGAAACCGTGCTGGACGTCCGCCACTGGACGGACGATTACTTCAGTTTCACCACCACCCGCGACGACGGCTTCCGCTTCGACAACGGCCAGTTCGTCATGCTTGGCCTGGACATGCCGCGACCCGACGGCGGCAGCAAGCCGCTGCTTCGCGCGTACTCCATCGCCAGCGCGAACTGGGAGGAACAGCTGGAGTTCTTCAGCATCAAGGTGCCCGACGGGCCGCTGACCTCCAAGCTCAAGGACGTCAAGCCGGGCGACCGGATCCTGATCGGCCGCAAGCCCACCGGCACCCTGCTCATCCACGACCTGCACCCGGGCCGCAACCTGTACCTCATCGGCACCGGCACCGGGCTGGCGCCCTACCTGTCGGTGATCAAGGATCCCGAGACCTACGAGCGCTTCGAACGGGTGATCCTGTGCCATGGCGTGCGCCATGCCTCCGACCTCGCCTACCGCGACTACATCGTCAACGAGTTGCCCCGGCACGAGCTGCTCGGCGAGATCATCGCCGACCGGCTGCACTACTTCCCGGCGGTGACCCGCGAGCCCTTCGAAGTGGACGGCAACGACCACCGCGGCCGCCTCACCACCCACATGGACAGCGGGCGGATGATGGAGATCCTGGGCCTGGATGCCCTGGATCCCGCGCATGACCGGGCCATGATCTGCGGCAGCCCGACGGTGCTCGCCGACTTCCGTGCCCTGCTGGATGGCCGGGGCTTCACCGCGGCGCCGCGGATCGGGGTGCCCGGCGAGTACGTGTTCGAGCGCGCCTTCGTCGAGAAGTAGCGTCCGCGCGGCCGGGGCCGCCGCTATACTCCGCGTCTGGAAAAGCGGGACTCCCGAACATGAAAATCCTGGTTGCCGTTGACGGCAGCGATATCAGCCTGCGCGCCGTCAAGTTCGTCATCGCCCTCAACCGCGAGCTGGCCAAGCCGGCCCGGGTCACGCTGCTGGCGGTGGATCCGCCCACCTTCCCCGGAGTGGAGACCCGCATCGGCAGCAAGGCGGTGCGCGAACTGCACGAGGAATCCCTGGAGCAGATGCTCAGGGACGCCCGGCGCTCGCTGTCGCGCGCCAAGCTCGACCTCACCGAACGCGCCGAAATCGGCGACGTGGCCGAGACCATCCTCGCGGTGGCCAGGAAGGACAAGGCCGACCTGATCGTGATGGGGTCGCATGGCCGGGGCGCGGTGAAGGGCATCCTGCTCGGCTCTGTGTCCAGCAAGGTGATCGCCCAGGGCGACATCCCGGTGACGATCGTCCGTTGATGGCTTGCTGAACGGGCCCTGGGCCCAAGGGCCATGCCATTGGTCATGGCCCGGCGGTTCAGGCGCATCGGCTATCCTTGGGGATTGGACCAACCCGGGATACCGCACATGAAGCATCCGCTCAGCCTTGCCCTGGCCGCCATCCTTGGCGGCATGGTCGCCTCGCCGGCCCTCGCCCAGACCGCCCCCAGCGCCGGACAGGAGGCCTCCAGCATGGAAGCCACGCAGGCCAACCCCTTCTTCGAGCAGAGCACGCTCCCGCTGCAGTACCCGCACTTCGACCGCATCCGCGACGAGCACTTCGGCCCGGCCTTCGACGCCGGCATGGCCGAGCAGCTCGCCGAGATCGAGGCGATCGCCAACAACCCCGAAGACCCCACCTTCGAGAACACCATCATCGCCCTGGAGAAGTCCGGCGAGACCCTGGGACGCGCCACGCGGGTGTTCTTCAACCTGGTGGGCACCGACACCAACGATGCGCGCCGCAAACTGCAGGCCGACTATTCGGCCCGCTTTGCCGCCCACCGCGACGCGATCTCGCTCAATCCGCAACTGTTCGCACGCATCGAGGCGCTCTACAACCAGCGTGAATCGCTGGGCCTGGACGCGGAGGGCGTGCGGCTGATCGAGCGCTACCACACCGACTTCGTCCGCGCCGGCGCCGCGCTGTCGGAGGCCGAAAAGGCCCGGATGAAGGAAATCAACGCCGAGCTGGCCGACCTGGGCACGAAGTTCAGCCAGAACGTGCTCGCCGAGGTGAACGACTCGGCCGTGATCGTGGACACCGTGGAAGAGCTCGACGGCCTCACCCCGGCCCAGATCAGCGCCGCGGCCGACGCCGCCGCTGCCCGCGGCCACGAAGGCAAGTACGCCATCACCCTGCTCAACACCACTGGCCAGCCGCCCAACGCCCAGCTGACCAACCGCGCCCTGCGCCAGCGCATCCACGAAGCCTCCGTGGCCCGCGGCGCGCGCGGCAACGAGTGGGACAACCGCGCCATCCTCTCGCGCGTGGTCAACCTGCGCGACGAGCGCGCCAAGATGCTCGGCTACCCTAACCACGCCACCTACGTGCTCGAGGAAGCCACCGCCGGCACCCCCGAGGCGGTGAACGACATGCTCGGCCAGCTGGCCCCGGCGGCCGTCGCCAACGCCAAGCGCGAGGCGGAAAAGCTGCAGGCCATGATCGACCGCGAACAGGCCGCCAAGGGCGAGCCCAGCTTCGAACTGGCGCCGTGGGACTGGTCGTTCTACACCGAGAAGGTCCGCAAGGCCGAGTACGACTTCGACGAAGCCCAGCTCAAGCCGTACCTGGAGATGATGAACGTGCTGGAGAACGGCGTGCTCTATGCCGCCACCCAGCTCTACGGCATCACCTTCAAGGAGCGCACCGACCTGCCGAAGTACCACCCCGACACCTGGGTGTACGACGTGTTCGACCACGACGGCTCGCAGCTGGCGATCTTCATCTTCGACCCGTACGCGCGCGACTCCAAGCGCGGTGGCGCGTGGATGAACTCCTACGTCTCGCAGTCGCACCTCATGGACACCAAGCCGGTGGTGGCCAACCACCAGAACATCACCAAGCCGCCGGCGGGCGAGCCGACCCTGCTCACCTGGGACGAAGTGACCACCATGTTCCACGAGTTCGGCCACGCCCTGCACGGCATGTTCTCCGACGTGGAATACCCCTACTTCAGCGGCACCAGCGTCCCGCGCGACTTCGTCGAGTTCCCCTCGCAGGTCAACGAGATGTGGGCTGACTGGCCGTCGATCCTGGCCAATTACGCCAAGCACCACGAGACCGGCGAGCCGATGCCGCAGGAACTGCTGGACAAGGTCGTGGCCACCGCCAAGTTCAACCAGGGCTTCGCCACCACCGAGTACCTGGGCGCCGCGATCATCGACCAGTACCTGCACCAGGCCGACGCGGACGATATCCCCAGCGCTGATGAGGTCGTGGCCTTCGAGGCCGAGGCCCTCGCCGCCTCCGGCATCAACTTCGACCCGGTCCCGCCGCGCTACAAGCTGCCCTACTTCAGCCACATCATGGGCGGCTACTCCGCTGGCTATTACGCCTACATCTGGTCGGAGGTGCTGGACGCCAACACCGTGAAGTGGATCGAAGGGAACGGCGGCCTGACCCGGGAGAACGGCGACCGCTTCCGCGCCACCCTCCTCTCCCAGGGCGGCAGCAAGCCGGCGCTCGACCTGTTCCACGCCTTCTCCGGCTCCGAGCCCGACATCCAGCCCCTGCTGGAGCGCCGCGGCCTGGTGGATCCGGCGAACTGATCCAAACCACACGCTGCAAACAGAAAACCGCCCGGCAAACCCGGGCGGTTTTCATTTCAGCGGATCCAAAAGCCGAGCCCCGCCGTGGCCGGGAGGCCTTTGCGCGTAAGTAAAGGAGGAGGAATCCGTCGTAGACGGATTCCGGGGGACATGGAGCGCAAAGGCCTCGCGGCCGCGGCGGGGCCCGTCAACTCACGGCGTCATCAATCGAAGCCTCACCGCGGTGCCACATATCCCCCAGGCACCCCCTCCGGCGACAACACGATCTGCCACAGATTGATCCGCCGCGCCCGGAAACTCGCCATCGAACCCGCCAGATAAAACCGCCACATCCGCCGGAACCGCTCGTCATACCGCTCCGGCAGATCCTCCCACGCGGCCTCGATGTTCTCCCGCCACGCCTGCAGCGTCCGATCGTAGTCCGCCCCGAAATTGTGCCAATCCTCGATCACGAACTTCCGCTCCAGCGCCCGCGTCACCTGCGCCGCCGAAGGAATCATCGAATTCGGGAAAATGTACTTCGCGATCCACGGATCCGTCCGGTTGCGCGACACATTGCTCCCGATCGTGTGCAGCAGCATCAGCCCATCGGGCTCAAGGCTCCGCCGCGCCACCCGGAAGAACGACCGGTAATTGCGCACCCCCACATGCTCGAACATCCCGATCGTGACGATGCGGTCGAAGCGCTCGTCCAGGTCCCGGTAATCCTGCAGGCGGATCTCCACCGGCAGGCCTTCGCACAGCTCGCGCGCATACGCCGCCTGCTCGCGGGAAATCGTCACCCCCACGCCCTCGATCCCGTACCGCTCCGCGGCGAACTTCAGCATCTCGCCCCAGCCGCAGCCGATGTCGAGCAGGCGCATCCCGGGTTCCAGCCCGAGCTTGCGGCATGCCAGGTCGAGCTTGGCCTCCTGCGCCTCGTCGAGGCTCGTGGCCTGGCGCCAGTACCCGCAGCTGTACACCATGCGCTTGCCCAGCATGGCCTCATAGAGGTCATTGCCCAGGTCGTAGTGGTGCTCCCCCACCTCGAAGCTGCGGCGCCCGCGCTGCCGGTTCACCAGCCACGCCCCGATCCCGTCGGCGATCTCGGCGGCCCCGTAAACGCGCTCATCAAGCCGGGCATGCATCAGCTTCAGCAAAAACGCGTCGAGCGATCCGACATCCCACCAGCCATCCATGTAGGCCTCGCCCAGGCCCAGGGAACCTTGCCCCAGCGCCCTGGCGTACAGCCGCTCATCGTGGACCTGCAGGTCCCACGAGCGATCGCCCCCGATCTGGACGCCGGCGTCGTCGAGCAGCGCCCGCACGCGGCGTTCGTACCGATCTTCTTGATCCATGCCCACCCCTCCAGGTACAGCGCAGCAGGAAGATGCCGGCCGACCTTAACAGGCCGGGCGGCCGGCCGTCAGCCGGCGGCGAACAGGTCGCGGTACTCGGGCGCCAGGTGCGGAAGCAGCACCTCGCCCGGCACCGTCACGTAGTTGGTGCCGTCCGAGTAGGGGCCGACCTGATACGGGGGGAACACGAAGCGCAGCGCGGTGATGCGCCCGCCCGGACCCAGCTGCGGCTCGAAATGGGCGAAGTTGGCCGGGTCCGGGGCCGACCCTTCCTCGATCATCTTTCCGCCCGAGCGCACCAGCTGCTCGCGCTCGCCGGGTTCGAGGTCCCAGGCATCCACGCGTTCGAACAGCTGCGCGTGCAGCTGCTCGCGCACATACTCCGACAGGGCACGCCAGCCCTCCTCATCCTCGATCAGGTCGGCAGCCTCCAGCATCTTTCCGCGCTGCGGCAACCAGACGAAGCGCGCCACCAGCGGATTGCCGTGCGCACCGCCGGTATAGCTGCTGCCCTCGGCGCGCACCGCGACCACGCTCGGTGTCTCCACCAGCATGGAGAAATCCAGCGCCAGGTCATACGGTGCACGCGGGCGGGCCTCGCCGAGGCTGGCGACGGCCTCGTCCAGGTCGTCACGGGCCGCGCGCGCATAGGCGTCCAGGGCGCGGGCCAGCCCCGGGTACTGGTCGGCGCCGTCCGGGAAGCTGATCCCCACCAGGTAGCGCGGGTCCCGCTCCATCACGTCCTCAAGCGTCCGCGCCGGCGGCACGCTGATGTCCGGCTGCGGTGGCGATGGTTCCGCCCGCGGCCCGCCCTCTTCCACGGCCGCCCCGGCCGCCGTTGCGGGCTGCTGTTCCTGGCTACCGCATGCCGCCAGTGCCAGCGCAATCGCCAGGCATGGCAGCCAACCCGGGTTCCTCATCCGTCGTTCCCCCTCTTTCCTGTCCATCCGAACGTGATGAACAGGGAGGATAGGACTGGCAATGTGACGGCCCGGCAAAAGACGGGCAAAGAAAAACCCGGCCGGAGCCGGGTTCTCCCTGTATCCGGTGAAGCCGGAATTACAGCGGCTGGACTTCGTCCGCCTGCAGGCCCTTCTGGCCCTGCACCACCTTGAAGGAGACCTGCTGGCCTTCCTGCAGCGACTTGAAGCCGGTGCCCTGGATGGAACGGAAGTGGACGAACACGTCCTGGCCGTTCTCAGGGGTGATGAAGCCGAAGCCCTTGGCGTCGTTGAACCACTTGACGGTACCGGTCTGACGATCAGACATCTCGTTACTCCTCAAAAACACAGTGTTGGTTGGAACACGGGCCGCACCGCGGACCGCGACTGTCGAGCAAGGGGTAACGCGAAAGCGATGGAGCGGATCGTCCCGACCGGCCTAGGCCGAACGTGCAACTGCTGATCTACCGCATCGGAGCCACGATGTACCGTGATCCCGCTTTGAACAGTGAGCGCACGATACCCTACTTTGTCCCACAAGTGTGAACGGGAAGTGCTGCACCGCCGCAAGTGGGCCCGGCCCCCCGCGGCCGCGCCCGGAACGGCCGTCAGTGGCCGCCCTTGCTGTCCCGCTTGCCCTGGTTGATGCGGCCGCGCGTCCCGGCACTGCCGTGGATCGCAGGCATCCGGCTTTCAGCAGCCTGCAATTCCTCTGCCCGCCGGGCCGCTTCGGTGGACTGGAATCCATCGCTCCCGACCTGGCTGCCATGGGCGACGGGAGCCTCCCAGGGCTTGGGCTGCCGGGCCGCTTCCTGCTTGGCTTCAAGCAGTTTGCGGGTGCTGCGAAGCGCCTGCCTGGGGGTCACCTTCTTGGCCGCGGACTTGCGTGGCGTGTTGCTGGCGGCCTTTTTGACGGCTTTCTGCGCGGCCTTCTTGGCAGCTTTCTTGGCAGCATTCTTCGCGGCCTTTTTCGCGGCTTTCTTTACAGCCTTTTTCGCCACCGGCGTGGCCTTCGATGCCTGGCGCGCGGCCTGCCGGCCCTCGCGGCGTTCGGACCTGCGGGCGGACTTCTTGCTGCCCGCGGTCTTGCGGGCGGAGGTTTTCTTCGCCGTCGCCCGGGCCTCTTCCCTTCCGGCCTGCTTCACCTCCTTCAGCCGGGCCTCGAACCGGTCGAGGATATCGGCAAGGATCGCGGCCTTGTCCAGGCTGCGCTGGTTTGCCGAACCGCTCGTCCCGCGCTTGCTGCCGGTACTCGCCCGCGACGACAGTTTCTGCCGTTTGGCGAGGTCGCGGCTGCGGTCGCGCGCAGCCCGGGCACGCTTGATGCGCGTTTCCAGCTGCGCGGCGGTGAATCCGCGGATCGGGTTGTGCCTGCTCTCGTTGTAAAGCGTCATCTCGCCCTTGTTGAGCAGGGCGGTCGCCTTTGCACGGGTGATCTGCATCGTTCCTCCTCGAAGAGCCGCGGCGCTGCCGCGCAGGTGTGCCTGCCCCTTCGAATATCACAGCCCGGCTGCAGGGGTGATGAGGACCTCAGGGGTTGAGCAGCTGCTGGAGGAAGGCGGCGGCCACCCGCGGTTCGAGCAGCACCGTGAAAAGCATGCCGTAGGCCGCACCCCACAGGTGCGCGCTGTGGTTGACGTTGTCCCCGCCCTGCCGGTCCATCCAGATGCTGTAGCCGATGTAGAAGCCCGCGAACACGAACGCAGGGATGCCGATGGGGATCGGCACGATGTACAGGCGCTCCCATGGCGCCAGCAGCACGAAAGCAAACAGCACCGCCGCCACGCCGCCTGATGCGCCCAGGCTCCGGTAGTGCGGATCCTGCTGGTGGCGCAGCCAGGTGGGCAGGATCGCGACCACGATCGCCGACAGGTAGAACGCCAGGAAGCCGAACGGTCCGATCCGCTGCGAAAAGAAGGCTTCCATCACCCGCCCAAAGAAGAACAGGGTGATCATGTTGAACAGCAGGTGCATCCAGTCGGCGTGGATGAAACCGTGCGTGAGCAGCCGCTCGTACTGGCGCTGGCGCGCGATCGCCGGCGGCCACAGGATCAGCCGCGCCATCAGCGCCTGGTCGTTGAACGCGCGCCACGACACGAACACGGTGACGCCGATGATGGTCAGGGTGACGATCGATTCCATGGACTGTTTCCGCGCATTCCGGTGGCAGCATGTTACAGCCCGCACGCTTGGGCGGGCTGCAGCCGGGCGGGCCGGACAGGCATCATTGCGGGCCCGTTTCCGCAGGCGATCCCGATGTCCCCAGCCACCCGCAGCACCGTCCTCCTGACCCTCCTCCTGCTGGCGCTCTCACCCTGGCCGGGTACATCCGCCGCTTCGCCCTCCCATGCGCTCACCACCCACGCCGAGCGCACCGGCTTCACCCGGACCGGGCGCTACGCGGAGGTGGCCGCGATGTGCGAGGCGTTCGCCCGCGCGTATCCCGACACGGTGCGCTGTTTCGACTTCGGCACCAGCCCCGAGGGCCGGCCCATGAAGGCGCTGGCCATCAGCCAGGCAGGCGCGCTGGAGCCGACGCAGGCTCGCACGCGGAAGCTGCCGGTCGTGCTAGTCCAGGGCGGGATCCACCCTGGCGAGGCCGATGGCAAGGACGCGGGTTTCCTGGCCCTGCGCCAGGTGTTGGAGGGCAAGGCGGCAGCGGGCGCGCTGGACAGGCTGGTGTGGCTGCTCGTCCCGGTCTTCAACGTCGACGGCCACGAACGCTTCGAGCCCTGGAACCGCCCCAACCAGCGCGGCCCGGAAGAATCCGGGTGGCGCGCCACCGCCCAGAACCTCAATCTGAACCGGGACTACGCCAAGGCGGACTCGCCAGAAATGCAGGCCATGCTGCAGTTGGTCAACGCCTGGGATCCCCTGTTGCAGGTGGACCTGCATGCCACCAATGGCGCCCAGTTCGAGCACGACATCGCCGTGCAGGTGGAGCCGCTGCACGCGGGTGACGAGGCGCTGCGCGAGGTCGGCCGGACCCTGCGCGATGGGGTCATGGCCGACCTCGCCGCCCAGGGTTCGCTGCCGCTGCCGTTCTATCCCTCGCTCGCCGAATACGACAATCCCGGGTCCGGCTTCGTTGATGGCGTGTATCCGCCGCGCTTCTCCACCGGCTACTTCCTGCTGCGCAACCGGCTGTCGATGCTGGTGGAAACGCATTCCTGGAAGCCGTATGCCGAGCGCGTGCGCACCACCCGCAACACCATCGTCTCGGTGCTTGAACATGTGGCGCGCCACGGCGAAGCGTGGCTCGCGGCTGCCGCCGCGGCGGATGAGCGAGCGCTCGCGCTCGGGGGCCAGGAGGTGCCGCTTGATTACGAAGCCACCGACCGGGCCCGCACCATCGACTTCCGCGGCTACGCCTGGACGCGCACCCCCTCCGATATCTCCGGCGCCCTGGCGACCCGTTACGACGAGACCACCCCCCAGCTCTGGCGGGTGCCGCTGCGCGACGAGGTGGTGCCTGCGCGCAGCGAGCGCGCGCCGCTGGGCGGCTATGTGGTGCCCACCGCGCATGCCTCGTGGATGGCGGCCCACCTGCGGTTGCACGGCCTGCAGTTCACGACCCTGGCCGAGGCCATGCCTGGTGCGGAAGTGGAAACCTTCCGCGCTTCGTCCTGGACGCCCGCCGCGGCGTCCCTGGAGGGAAGGCAGCGGATGGCATTGGAGGGTGGATGGTCGCCAGAGCAGCGGGACATTCCTGCCGGCAGCCTGTTCGTGCCGATCGCGCAGCCGTCGGCGCGCCTGGTGGTTGCGCTGATGGAGCCCCTGGCACCGGACTCGCATGCCGCCTGGGGCCGCTTCAACGCCCACTTCGAGCGCAAGGAATACATGGAGGCCTATGTCGCCGAAGCCGTCGCCCGGGAAATGCTTGCCGCCGATCCCGGGCTGGAGGCCACCTTCCGGAAAAAGCTGGGCGACGACCCGGAATTCGCGGACAGCCCACGTGCGCGCCTGGACTTCTTCTACCGCCGTCACCCGGCCTGGGACGAACGCCTGGGCCTGTACCCGGTCTATCGCGCGCACTGGACTCCCTGAACCCGTCAGCTGCCTGCACATCGCGCTGAAGCCCGTTGTCCTATGCTCGGGGCGGGGCCGCGCTGGCCTGGCGCGGCATCGATCCGAGACGAAGGAGCATGACCATGGAGACTCCAGGTACGACCCTCCCGATCCGGTTCATCCCGGCCACTGTCCTGGTCGCCGCGCTGGCGGCGTGCCAGCCGGAGACGCCAGCCGTGCAGCAGCCGGCTGCGGCTGCGGGCGTTCCATCCGTCGTCGCGCTGTTCGATGGACTGGGCCCGGGCGAGCGCATCAATTTCCAGTGCAGTGAGCTGGTGCTGGGGGCGGCACCCGCCGCCGACGGCGAAGCGGTGCTGCTGACCTACTCCGGCCAGCGGCTTGAACTGCCGCGCACTGAGTCGGCCTCGGGCACCCGCTATGCCGACGGCCAGGGCAACGAGCTGATGGTCAAGAACGACCAGAGCGCGGTGCTGCTGCTGGCCGGCGACTCGCGCCGGGAGTGCGTGCGCAGCGACCGTCCGTCGCCCTGGGACCGCGCCGCGGACAACGGCGTCGCCTACCGCGCCATCGGCCAGGAGCCGGGGTGGCTGGTGGAAGTGACCGAAGCCGCCACCGGCGATGGCGCTTCCCTGACGGCGCACCTCGATTACGGCCAGCAGCTGGTCGAGGTGCTGGAACTGGAGCGCAGCGGCGACAGTTTCAGCGGCAGCACTGCCACCGGCACCCGGGTGGAGTTGGCCGTCGAGCAGCAGCAGTGCGCTGACGCAATGAGCGGCGAACGCTTCCCCACCTCGGCGACCCTCACCGTGGGCGGCGAGGAGTATGCGGGCTGTGGCGCGTGGCTCGCGGCTGAGTGATCAGCCTCCCGAGGCGCTCTCCAGCGCTTCCCAGCGCGCGTAGGCCTGGTCGAGGCGCGCCTGCGTCTCGGCCAGCTCGCTGTTGTGGGCGGTGACCGCATCCGCCGGCTGGCGGAAGAACTCCGGGTCGGACATGGCGCTGGTGAGTTCCGCTACACGCGCCTCGAGTGATTCGATCGTGGCTGGAAGCTGCTCGAGTTCGCGGGCTTCGCGATAGCCGAGCTTCCTGCGCGTGGGCGCCGGGGCAGCGGCGGCCGCGGGCGGCTCGGCCTTTTTCGCCTGCCGTGCGGGCGCGGGCCGGGCGTCGGGCTCGGCGCGCAGCCAGGCGGCATCGCCCTGCCGCAGCCAGTCGCTGTAGCCGCCCACGTACTCGCCCACCCGGCCCCCGCCTTCCATCGCCAGCACCGAGGTCACCACGTTGTCGAGGAAGTCGCGGTCGTGGCTGACCAGCAGCAGGGTGCCCGGATAGTCGGCCAGCAGCTCCTCCAGCAGCTCCAGCGTTTCCACGTCCAGGTCGTTGGTGGGTTCGTCGAGCACCAGCAGGTTGGACGGCTGGGCGAACAGCTTGGCCAGCAGCAGGCGGTTGCGCTCGCCGCCCGACAGCCGGGTGATCGGCGCCCGCGCGCGCTCGGGCGTGAACAGGAAATCCTGCAGGTAGCCGATGGCGTGCTTGCGCGCGCCGTTGATCTCCACGTACTCGCGGCCCTCGGCCACGTTCTCCAGCGCGTTCCAGTCCTCGCGCAGGCTGTCGCGGTACTGGTCGAAGTACGCGACCTGCAGGCGGGTGCCGATGCGCACCGTGCCCTGCTGCGGTTCAAGCTCGCCCAGCAGCAGCCGCAGCAGGGTGGTCTTGCCGCTGCCGTTGGGGCCGATCAGCCCGATCCGGTCGCCGCGCATGATCGTGGTGGAGAAATCGCGGACGAGCTGGCGCTCGCCATAGGCAAAGGACACGCCGTCCAGTTCGACGACCTTCTTGCCCGACGCCTCGCCCTGCGCGGCCTGCATGCGCACGTTGCCGGTCTGCGCCCGGCGCGCGGCGCGCTCGGCGCGCATGGCCTGGAGCCTGCGCACACGGCCCTCGTCGCGGGTGCGTCGGGCCTTGATGCCCTGGCGGATCCACGCCTCCTCCTGCGCCAGCAGCTTGTCGAAGCGCGCATTCTGCTGCGCCTCGGCATTGAGCCGCTCTTCGCGCCGGCGCACGTAGTTGTCCCAGTCGCCGGGCCAGTCGGTGGCCTGCCCGCGGTCGATCTCGATGATGCGGGTGGCCAGCGAGCGCAGGAACCGGCGGTCGTGGGTGACGAAGACCAGGGCCCCGGGCCAGGCCCGCAGGAATTCTTCCAGCCAGTGGATGGCGGCGATGTCCAGGTGGTTGGTGGGCTCGTCCAGCAGCAGCACGTCCGGTTCCGACACCAGCGCCCGGGCCAGCAGCACGCGCCGCTTCAGCCCGCCCGACAGCCGGGTGAACTGCGCCTCCCCGTCCAGGCCCAGCCGGTCGAGGGTGGCCTGCACCCGCTGGTCCAGGGTCCAGCCGCCGGCCGCCTCGATCCGCGCCTGCGCCGCCGCAAGCGCATCGGTATCCACCGGGTCCGCGTGCGCCAGGCGGTGGTACTCGGCCAGGACCGCGCCGATCTCGCCGGCGCCGGCCGCCGCCACGTCGAACACGCTGCCCTCCGCCCCGGCAGGGACCTCCTGCTCAAGGCGCGCAACGCGGGCGCCGTCGGCAAGGCGCACCTGGCCGTCGTCGGGCGCCAGCTCACCGGACATCACCCGCAGCAGGGTGGATTTTCCGGCACCGTTGCGGCCGATCAGGGCAACGCGTTCGCCCGCGCCGATCGACAGGCCCACCTGTTCGAGCAGCAGCGGTCCGCCGACACTGACGTCGACGCCTTCCAGGGTGATCAGGGACATGCGTCCATTCTACCGGGGCACGGTAGGGCAAGCCCTAGCTGGTTTTGCCAGCGCGCATGGGCTCCAATCGGGGCACAGAACCCACGCGCCCCGGCACGATGCCCGGCGGCCAACGCAAGGAGTTCCCGGCCATGGCCATTTCCCCCGTCAGCAACAATCCCGCGATCAGCCTGCCCCCCGACACCCGGGCCCACAGCGTCGTGCACGGCGACACGCTCTGGGCCATCGCCGCCCAGAATGGCGTGTCGCTGCAGGCCCTGATCCAGGCCAACCCCCAGGTGCTCAATCCGGACCTGATCTACCCCGGCGACCAGATCCAGATCCCGGGCGGCGATGCCGGTGGTGGCCATGACGCATCGCCCATGACCCTGGCCTCGCAAGCAGCGGCCACCGGCGCCATCGACGCAGCCGGCGCGGCCGGCGGCGTCACCGGCGACCAGCTGCTGCAGATCGTGCCCACGCTGGATCCCGCCCAGGCGCCCGCGATCGCCCAGAACCTCAACGTGGCCATGGCCGAAGCCAACATCACCACGCCCCAGCAGCAGGCCATGTTCATTGCCCAGCTGGCGCACGAGAGCGGCGGCTTCCGCTATATGGAGGAGATCGCCAGCGGCGCCGCGTACGAGGGCCGCGCCGACCTGGGCAACACCCAGCCCGGCGACGGCGTGCGCTACAAGGGCCGTGGCTATATCCAGGTCACCGGGCGCCACAACTACACAGAGGCCGGCAATGCGCTTGGATTGGATCTGGTGAACAATCCGCAGCTGGCCGCGCAGCCGGAGAACGCCGCGCGCATCGCCGCCTGGTACTGGACCAGCCGCGACATCAATTCCGCGGCCGACCGCGGGGATTTCCTCCAGGTGACGAAGCTGATCAACGGCGGCACCAACGGGCTGGCCGATCGCCAGGCCTACTACGCCCGTGCCCAGGCGGCGCTGTCCTGAAGCTGTGAAGTGGTTGACTCCGGCGGCGCTGGGAGCGGCGCTGCTCGCTGCCTGCGCGGACAACACCACGGCCAATGAGCCCGAAACGCGTGCCAGCGAAGCCCTGCCCGCCTGCGCGGACGGCGAAACGGTGGTGTTCGCATGCCGCACCGGCCCAGGCCAAGGGGTCGCCCTGTGCGGATCGGAGGACGCTTCGCGGATGCGCTACCTCGAGAGCGGAACGGCTGCGGTCACCTGGCCGGCCTCGGGCACGGCCCGCTCCACCGATTTGCGGTCCGGCACCCTGATGTACTCGGGCGGCGGCGGCGCGTACCTGCGCTTTGACCGCGAAGGGCACACCCACACCGTCTATACGGGCATCGGGCGGGGCTGGGAGAAGGCAGGCGTGCTGGTGCAGGAAAACGGCCGCACCGTGCGTGAGCTCAGTTGCACCGGCGAGGTGACCTCGCTGATCGGTCCGGCGCTGTTCGAGCGCGCGGCGATCCCGGCCGACGACGCGGGTTTCGAAATTCCCTGATCCGCCGGCTCAGGAACTGCACGACAGCATCGAGCAGCCCGCGCGCTCCCGCGCCCACTCCGGCCTGCGCGCGGCATAACGCTCCAGCCCCGGTCGCTCCCGGTACGGTTCGCGGAACACCTCCATCAGCTCGTGCACGCCGCCGTCGTCGCCCGCCTCGGCGCGGTCAATGGCCTGCTGGAGCAGCCAGTTGCGCGGCACGTACAGCGGATTGGCCGCGTCCATCATTTCGCGGCGGTTCCCGGCGGGCAGCGGATCATCCCGGAGCCGGGCTGCGTAGCGCTCAAGCCAATCGTTGAACGCCGGGCGGGTGTGCGCCAGCTTCGCAGGATCATAGAAGGCGTGCTCCAGGCCGCGCATCGACGGCGCCTCGGGATCCAGCGATCCAAGGGCGCGGAAGAACAGGGTCATGTCCACCTCGCCGTCCAGCAGCAGGGTGCGCAGCGCCGTCAGGAGGTCATCGTCCCCGTCGACGCGCCACTGTGAAAGGCCGAGCTTGCGCGCATGCATGTCGCAGTCGGTCCGGTTGAACACCTCGGCGTAGCGGTCCAACGCTGCCTGCAGCGGCGCCGCGTCGCCAAACAGCGGCGAAATGGCATGGGCCAGGCGCGACAGGTTCCATTGCCCCACCCTCGGCTGCCAGCCAAAGCGATAGCGGCGCCCCTGCGCGTCGGTGGTGTTGGGCGTCCAGTCCGGATTGAAGTCCTCCAGCCAGCCGTACGGCCCGTAATCGATCGTCAGCCCGAGGATCGACATGTTGTCCGTGTTGAGCACGCCGTGGACGAAGCCCACCCGCATCCAGTGCGCCACCAGCACCGCGGTCCGCTCGCAGACTTCGGTGAACCAGTCCCCGTAAAGCGTCTCGCCTTCCCCGCGAAGGTGCGGGAAATCCCGGCGGATGCAGAAATCCACGAGCGCCCGCAGAAGGCCGGTCTCGTTGCGCGAATACGGCAACTCGAAGGTGCCGAAGCGGATGAACGAAGGCGCCACGCGGCACACCACCGCGCCGGGCTCATCGCGCGGGTTGCCGTCATAGAACATGTCGCGTTCCACCGCTTCGCCGGTCGCCACCAGGCTCAGCGCCCGCGTGGTGGGCACGCCCAGGTGATGCATGGCCTCGCTGCAGACGAACTCGCGGATCGACGAGCGCAGCACGGCCCGGCCGTCGGCCATCCGCGAGTACGGCGTTTTCCCAGCGCCCTTGAGCTGCAGCTCCCAGCGTTCGCCTGCCGCGTTGATGGTCTCGCCCAGCGTGATCGCGCGCCCGTCGCCAAGCTGCCCGGCCCAGTGCCCGAACTGATGGCCGCCATAGTTGGCCGCGTACGGATCCATCCCGGGAAGCAGGGCGTTGCCGGCGAACACGGCGACAAACTCCGGCGAGGCCACGTCCGCCTCGCTGAAGCCGAGCGCGTCCGCCATCTCCGGGGAATGCGCCACGAGCCTTGGTGCGCGCACGGGCGTCGGCGCGACCCGCGACCAGGCCGCGTCATGCACCTGGCGCAGGCGCGGGCCTTCCTCGGGATCCCCCGGGAGCTCGCGCAGGAACGCATTGTCGAATTCGAGCTTTTGCATCCGCCAACCCTAGCAGCCGGACCGTCCATCACCGGTGTCGGCTTCGTCCACGAAGCGGGCATCCGGCGCGCCTTCGCCCGCGTTCACGCATCAGCCGTAAAATGGACCGGCCAGAACGGCCGCTCCCCCGGCGCCGATGCATGCACGCCGATGAGCGCTGACACCCCCCGTTTTTCCGACCTCGACCTGCCAGAGCCGCTGATGCGGGCCCTGGCCGACGTCGGCTATGAATCCCCCTCGCCGATCCAGGCCGCCACCATCCCGCCACTGCTGGAAGGCCGCGACGTGCTGGGCCAGGCCCAGACCGGCACCGGCAAGACCGCCGCGTTCGCGCTGCCGATCCTGGCCCAGCTGGACCCGCGCGCGGGCAAGCCCCAGGCGCTGGTGCTGGCGCCCACGCGCGAACTGGCGATCCAGGTCGCCGAGGCCTTCCAGACCTACTCACGCCACCTGCCCGGTTTCCAGGTGCTGCCGGTGTACGGTGGCCAGGGCTACGGCCAGCAGCTCTCGGCGCTGCGCCGCGGCGTGCACGTGGTGGTCGGCACCCCGGGCCGGGTAATCGATCACCTTGAACGCGGCACGCTCGACCTGTCCGAACTGCGCTGCCTGGTGCTGGACGAGGCCGACGAGATGCTGCGCATGGGCTTCATCGACGACGTCGAGGCGGTGCTGAAGAAGACCCCCGAGACCCGCCAGGTTGCGCTGTTCTCGGCCACCATGCCGCCGCAGATCCGGCGCATCGCCCAGACCTACCTGAAGGATCCCGTGGAGGTCTCGATCAAGGCCACCACGACCACCGCCACCCGCATCCGCCAGCGCTACTGGATGGTCAGCGGCGTCCACAAGCTCGACGCGCTGACCCGGATCCTGGAGGCCGAGCCCTTCGACGCGATGATCGTGTTCGCCCGCACCAAGCTGGGCACCGAGGAGCTGGCCGACAAGCTGGCCGCGCGCGGGCTGTCGGCGGCGGCAATCAACGGCGACATCGAGCAGAAGCAGCGCGAGCGCATCATCGCCCAGCTCAAGGACGGGCGCATCGACGTGCTGGTGGCCACCGACGTTGCCGCGCGCGGGCTGGACGTGGAGCGGATCAGCCACGTGCTCAATTACGACATCCCCTACGACACCGAAAGCTACGTGCACCGGATCGGCCGCACCGGCCGCGCGGGGCGCAGCGGCGAGGCGATCCTGTTCGTCACGCCACGCGAGCGCGGCATGCTGCGCGCGATCGAACGGGCCACCCGGCAGCCGATCGAGCAGATGGAGTTGCCCAGCGTTGAAGCCGTCAACGAGCGCCGGGTGGCGAAGTTCATGGACCGCATCGGCAGCGGCCTGCAGGCCGACGACCTGGGCCAGTACCGCGAGCTGGTGGAACGCTACGAGCGCGAGCACGACGTGCCGGCAATCGAGATCGCGGCGGCGCTCGCCCGCCAGCTGCAGGGCCATACCCCGCTGTTCCTCGAGGCGCCCAGGGAGCGCCCGAAGCCGGCCCGGTTCGAACAGCGCCCCCGCGCCACGGAGCGGGCGCCGCGCAAGGCGCGTCCGGCGCCGGCGGGCGGTGCTGCACGCGAGCCGGAAATCGGGATGGAGACGTTCCGGCTGGAAGTCGGCCATGCGCACGGCGTCCAGCCGGGCAACATCGTGGGCGCCATCGCCAACGAGGCGGACCTGGAGAGCCGCTACATCGGGCGCATCGACATCCGCGACGACTACAGCCTGGTGGACCTGCCCGAAGGCATGCCGCGCGAGATCCTGGAACACCTGAAGAAGGTACGCGTGGGAGGCCAGGAGCTGCGCATGCGCCGCGCCGACGCCGCCGACACCGGCGCGCCGCCCCGCGGCAAGCGTCCGTTCCAGCGCAAGCCGCACCGCGGCAAGCCGGCGCACCCGCGCAAGCCGGTGGGCCGGCCGCGCAGCTAGCGTCCTGCCGCCTGCGCGCCGGCACCGGCGCGATGTGTTCACCCCGCCTGCGGCGCGAACGGCCAGACTGGAATGGCCACTTCGCCGGAGTCTGCATGCTTTCCATCGTCATCCCTGCCCATGACGAGGCACCGCTGATCGGTGCGACGCTGGATGCGATCGCCGCTGCCACTGCCTGGCTGGGCGACCGGGTCGAGGTCATCGTGGTGGATGACGCATCCAGCGACGGCACCGCGGAAATTGCCCGCGCCCGCGGCGCGCGCGTGGTTCAGGTCGCCGTGCGCCAGATCGCCGCTGCCCGCAATGCCGGCGCCGCCGCGGCGCGTGGCAACCAGTTGCTGTTCGTGGATGCGGATACCCTGGCCAATGAGCCGGTGGTCAGGGCCCTGATGGCGGCGATGGACCGGGGCGCGGCGGGCGGCGGCGTGGCGGTGCGCTTCCATCGGCCGATGCCGCTGCACATGCGCCTCTTCGAATCCGTCTCGATCGTGCTGTTCCGGTGGTTCGGCATCACCCCCGGGTGCTTCCTGTTCTGTACCCGCGAGGCGTTCGAGGCGGTGGGCGGCTTCGACGAGCAGCTGTACGTCACCGAAGACGTGGCCCTTGGGCGAGCGCTGCGCCGCGCCGGACCGGTGGCGATCCTGCGCGAGGAGGTCTGGACCTCGCCGCGCAAGATGCACACGTTCTCCATCGGGGAAAAACTGCGCGCCGTGGTCCCGTTCGTGCTTTCGCCACGACGCACTTCGCGCGAGCGCGACCGCCTCGACCTCTGGTACGGCTCGCGCCGCCACCATCCAGACGACGAGCCACCCGGCTAGCGGTCCTGCTGCTGTCCGCCTTCGCTGCCGGAAAGCGGCGCCAATCCGTCTTCCGTGCCCTCCGTGCCTTCCGGGACGGGCTGCCCCGGAGGCTCTTCCATCAGTTCCGGCCAGGCCGGCGGCTCGGCCGGGCGCAGCGCCTCCATCACGCCGTCGGCGACTCCCCGGCCGATGCCATCGGCAACCTGGCCCGGGGCAAGCACTTCCTCGATCCGGCGCCCGTCCAGGTCCGGGCCGAACACGTACACCAGGTCCGAGACCGTCGGCCAGCCCAGCATGGGCGCCAGGAACCAGTACGCCCCCACCAGTACCACCAGCCACATCATCAGCCTGAGGGCGGCGCCGAGCAGCTTGAAGGCCAGCCAGGCCCCGAGCACCACCAGCAGCAGACCGATCCAGTTTGCTTCCATGGCCGCGATTGTAGGCGGCGCCGGCGTAATCGCCGGCGCCTGACGCGATTACTCGTGGTTGTCGCGCACCCAACGGTCGAACAGGCGCACGCCGAACGCGGTGGCGCCTGCCGGCGAGGTCGGGCGGCCGCCGGTCTCGATCCAGGCCATGCCGGCGATGTCCAGATGCGCCCAGGGCCGGCCCTCGTCCACCCACTCACCCAGGAAGTGCGCAGCCGTGCCCGCGCCCGGGCGCCCGCCGCCATTGCGGATATCGGCAATCGGCGAGCTCAGGCCCTGCCCGTAGGTGTGGTGCAGGGGCAGGCGCCACAGCAGGTCGCCCGATTGCTCGCCCGCGGCCAGCAGCTGGTCGGCCAGCGCATCGTCACGGCTGAACAGCCCGGCGTAGTCTCCGCCCAGCGCGCCCACCACGGCACCGGTCAGGGTGGCGATATCAACCACCACCGCCGGATCATGGCGGTCCTGCACGTACCACAGCCCATCCACCATGACCATGCGGCCCTCGGCGTCGGTGCTCATGATCTCGATGGTCTTGCCCGAGGCGCTGCGCACTACGTCGCCAGGCCGCGTGGCGGTGCCCGACGGCATGTTCTCGGCCAGCGCCGCAACGGCGACGGCATTCACCGGGGCACGGCGGCCAGCCAGGGCCTTGATGGTGCCGGTGACCACGGCGGCGCCGGTCATGTCGTACTTCATGCGCCACATGCCGGTGCTGCCCTTGATCGAGATGCCGCCGGTGTCAAAGGTGATGCCCTTGCCGACGAACGCCAGCGGCTTTTCGCCGGCCGCGCCGCCGTCATAGCGCATCACCATCATCCGCGGCGGACGCTGGCTGCCCTGGCCAACGGACAGGATCGCGCCCATGCCCAGCCGCTCCATCTCGGCCACGTCGAGCACCTCGATGCTCACGTTGGGCAGGCCGGCCACCGCCTCGCGCGCGCGCTCGACGAACACCTCCGGCCACACCGCGTTGCCCGGCTCGGTCACCAGGTCGCGCGAAAACGCCACGGCCTCGGCCACCGGCTTCCATTGGGCCTCGTAATCGGCGGCCGCGGCAGCCCCGGCCGGGGTGCGGATGACCAGCTCACCGTGGCCCGCGCGCGGCGACTCTTCGTCATCACCGCCGCTACGGTACTTGTCGAAGCGGTATCCGCCCAGCGCTGCGCCGAATGCGATGTGCGACGCCGCGTTGGCTTCCGGGCCGCGCCACAGCACGTCGATGCGCGGCGCGGTGCTGCCTGCCGCCATCTGGCCCACCAGACCGCCGAAATCCTCCAGCACGCGCGGGGTCAGCTCGTCCTTGCCCACGCCCACCAGCAGGACGCGATCGAAGCCGGCGATCCCGGGCAGGTCGAGCTTGCTCTCGGCGCGCCCCTTGAACCGGGCCGCCGCCACGGCCCGCGACAGCGCCCCGCTGGTGGCCGCATCCAGGTCGGCGAAGGCGCCGCCGTCGAGCTCGCCCTCGCGCACGGGAACGGCCACGGTGCCGGAATCCGGCAGGGCGTAGGCATCAAAGCTGATCGTGCGCTGGGCGGCGGCGGGCAGCGCCACGCACGCCATCAGCACGGCGGCAGAGAACAAAGAAGCGATTCGACTGGTTGGCATGGAAACTCCGGCAGGCATGGACCAGGGCGGCCCACGGCTGCTGCCGGCAAGCCGCCCGGGGAATGAAACGGGATGCTGGAACCATATCCCACCATGCCCCGCCCGGGCCGTGCCGATGGTCATGCGCAGCGCAGGGCGGCCCACCACCGGCGGCCGCCGTCAGCGCCAGAGCAGGTATCCCGGCAGCGCCATCAGCGCCAGCAGCGCAATGATGCCGATGATCCGCACGATCACCCAGCCCGGCCGCTCGCGCAGCAGCGATCCGAAAGTTTCCGCGGTCCCATCGCGGCGGGCCGCTTCGTGCTCGGCCCGCATCTTCCAGGTGCGGCCTTCCTGGTAATCGGACATCAGCCGCCTGGCCTCGGGGAAGTCCGAATCGTGCTTGATCCAGATCGCACCCAGCGAAATGCCGAAGAGCCCGGGCCGCGTCTCGTACCAGGCGATGCGGTTGGCATCCAGGAAGGCGCGCACGTCGTCGGCTTCGTCCTCGGGCACGTGGCGCAGGTTGAGCAGCATCTTCGCCATCAGGACCCCGCTTCCGCCTCCGGCAGCCGGTAGTCGAGCTGGTACGGCGGCGGGTCACCGCCCGGGCCGTTGAGGTAGTGCTCCATCCAGCGCATCAGCCGCAACGAATAGTCCCAGCGCGAGGCGGCGCGCGCGTTGCCATGGCCCTCGCCCGGGTACAGCACCAGCCGCACCGGCGCCTGGCCCGCCAGCTTCAGGTAGCGGTACATCATGTAGGACTGGCCCACCGGCACCCGCGGATCGTCCTCGCCGTGCAGGATCAGCGTCGGCGTGCGCGACTTCTGAGCGTGGGTCACGGGGCTGGCCTGGCGGAACATCTCCGGGTCTTCCCACGGCCAGGTGCCCATGTGCACCAGGTATTGCTCCCAGGGGATGTCGCCGCTGGTCACCAGGCTGGCCTGGTCGGAGATGCCGACGAACATCACCGCGGCCGCAAAGTGCTCGCTGTACCACGTGGCGCCCCATGCACTGGCATAGCCGCCGTAGGAACCGCCGGTGATGCCCACCCGGTCGCGGTCGACGAGCCCGATATCCACCAGGTGCGCGACGCCGTCGACCAGGTCATCGAACTGCTCCATGCCCGGCCGCCCGTAGTCCAGCTTGGAGAACTCGACCCCGCGACCGGTGCTGGCACGGTAGTTGGGGAAGAAGCTGGCAAAGCCACGGGCGGCGGCTGGCTGGGCCGGCTGTGAATAACCGGTCAGCCAGCCGTTGGAATAGTGCGACTCCGGACCGCCGTGCACCACCAGGATGAGCGGCACCCGCCCGTCGCCCCTGCGTTCAAGCGGGTGCACCAGCAGGCCCTCCAGCTCCAGCCCGTCGCGGGCCGTGTAGCGGACCACTTCCTGCCGGGCCAGGCGCACGCCCGCCAGCCATGGGTTTGAATCCGTGAGCTGCCGCGCCCGGGACTCGCCAGCGCCAAGATGGAACACCTCGGCCGGATGCGCCGGGGAATGCCCCACCAGCGCCAGCTCGCCGTTGGACGAGGCGCTGACGGCATTCCACACGGGCCCCTCGGCCGCCAGCACGGTGCGGCCGTCGCCGCCGCCGACGCCAATCGCGCCCAGCCGCGTCTGCACGCCCTCATGGCTCACGTACAGCAGGGTATCGGCGTCCTGCCAGGCAACGCTCCACACGTGGCCCTCCAGCCCGGGCAGCAGGTCGCGCTGCTCGCCGCCGGTGTTCCCGACCACGGTCAGGCGCCCCTCGCGCGGATCGTTCTCGTCGGCGGCGGAAATGATCGCCAGGTGGGCGCCATCCGGGCTCCAGGCCAGATCTCCCAGCTTGCCGGGGTTGTCGACCCGTCCGAGCTCGCGACCCTGCAGGTCGATGATGCGCACGCGGGCAAACACCAGGGTGTCGTCCGTGAGCTGCCGGGGAGTCACCACCAACGCCAGTCGATCGCCCGCCGGGCTCCAGTGCACGGACTGCACGCTGCCGTCCACTGCCACCCGCCGCGGCGAGCCTTCGCCCTCCCCCAGCGGGGCAATCCACAGTCCAACGGCGCGCCAGTCCTCCTCGTACACCTTCTGGCTGAACCCCTTGTCCCGCAGCGCCTTCGTGTCCGTGTCCTCGGGCTCCTGGCCCAGCAGCGCCACCTGGCGGCCGTCAGGCGACAGGCCGAAAGCGGTGACATTCGTTTCCAGTCCCGCCACCCGCCGGGCTTCGCCACCATCGACCGGGATCCGGTACAGGCCGGTGGTGCCCTTGCCCTCGCGGCGTGACAGGAAAGCGATGTGGCGGCCATCGGGGAACCAGTCGAGGGCACCCACCGTGGTTTCCCCGGTCACGTACCCGCGGCTGTGCCCGGCCCTGTCGACCACGTGCAGTTCGGAATGCGCGCGCCCGTCCGGATCCACGCCCGGCCGCCGGGGCACCGAGAGCACGTAGGCGACCCGGCCCCCGTCGGGGCTGATCGCAGCGCGCGTCACCGCACGCGTCTGCGCCACCTGCTCCAGGGTCATTCCGCCCTCGGCCTGGGCCCAGCCCGGCAGCGGGATGAATGCGATTGCCAACAGCAGGTTACGCCAGCGCCCCATGGTGTTTCTCCGTCCAGGATTCCGGCACTTTGCCATACGCCCCGCGGCCCGGCGAGGTTGCGCATCGACCGGGGCTTGTCTAGCCTGACGGCTCTGCAAGTCCTTTAGCGCCGTGTTGACTCCGGCGTATCCCCCTCCTTTCCTCATCACCCTCATCCAAGGAGATGCTCCATGGAGATCGCCGCCAATCGCGTCGCCAGCTTCCACTACACCCTCACCGATGACGACGGACAGGTCATCGACCGCTCCCCGCCGCAGCAGCCGCTGAGCTACCTGCACGGCGTGGGCAACATCGTCCCGGGCCTCGAGCGCGCGCTCGAGGGCAAGAGCGCCGGCGACACGCTCAAGGTCGACGTCGCGCCAGAGGAAGGCTACGGCCAGCGCAACGACGCCCTCATCCAGAACGTTCCCCGCACCGCCTTCCAGGGCGTGGACAAGGTGGAGCCGGGCATGCAGTTCCGCGCCCAGGGCCAGGGCGGCGCCATGCTCGTGACCGTGGTCGAGGTCGGCGACGAGCAGGTCAAGATCGACGGCAACCACCCGCTGGCCGGCCGCAACCTGCACTTCGCGGTTGAAGTGGCCGATGTGCGGGAAGCCACCGACGAAGAGAAGCAGAACGGCCAGCCGGCCTGATGCCCTGCCCCGGCCGCGGATACCCGCGGCCGGGCCTCAGCGCCGGGCCAGCGTGCGGCGCAGGTTGCCGCGGGCCCGTGCGTCCAGGCGCTGGTGGAAGAATTCGCTGAGGTAGATCCGCGGACTGTCCAGCAGTGCGCGCAGGAACCTGCGCCGGTTGCGGCGGAACAGCCACCCGGGCACGTGCCCTTTGTATTCCCTGGCGATGGCGCGGTCATAGGCGTCGAAGCGCGACGGTTCCGCGCCCAGGATCGCCATGTCGCAGTCGAGGAAGTGGCGGGTATCGTCCGCATCCGGACCGGTGCCGAAGTCGCCGGGCACATGCTGTCCGTGGCCGGCCGTGAGTTCGATCAATTCCCGCACCCTGCCGGCATCGATCCCCGCGTCCGGCAGCCAGCGCGCGATATGTTCGTGCGCCAGGCGCGCCGAGCACACTTCGTTGTCGCGCCGCGCGGCCACGTAAATCGCGTCGTGATACAGCACCGCCAGCCACGCTTCGACCGGGCGCGCCCAACCGGGGCCGGCGGCCACGTCGTCGTAGTGCCCCAGCACTTCACGGACATGGGTCCAGTCGTGGTAAGCGCGTGGTGGCGACCGGTAGGCGGAATGCAAGGCGTCCAGCTGGCCAGCCGGCAGGGCCAGGGGCCCGTCCAGCGGCAAGGGTCCGCCGCCCGCCATCAGGCCGGGGCCTGGACTGGGCGCAGCACCAGCACCACACCCACCGCGACGAGCACGGCGCCCAGCACCCGCCAGGCATCCACCGGGCGCACGTCGCCCAGCACGCCGAAGTGGTCGAACAGCAGGGAGCCGATCATCTGCCCGGCAACCACCAGGCACACCAGGCCGGCCGCCCCCAGCCTGGGCACCAGCAGGGTTGCGCAGAGGACGTACAGGGCACCGATCAGTCCGCCCGTCCACACCCATGCCGGCTGCGCCGACAGGGTGCGAAGGTCGGGCAGCGGCGTGCGCGTGACCAGCAGCGCGAGGGCCAGCATCAGCGTGCCGACGCCGAAGGAGATGAACGAGGCGAACAGCGCGCCCGTCGTCTCCTGCGCCAGGCGCGCATTGATGAGCGCCTGCAGCGGCAGCAGCACGCCGACCGCCGCCGCACCGGCGATGCCGCCAACCAGCCATCCGTTCATTCACCACTCCGCGGGAAACCGCTGTGCAGTCTAATCCCAGGCCGCGGAGCCGCGGTGACGGCGGCCGAAGCCGGCGTTGGCGGCGGGCTCAGGCGGTGATGCGCTCCAGCCGCAGCGACGGGCTTTCCGTGCAGTGCAGCTGGAAGGTCCGGCCCACCGCGGCGATGGTGATCTCGCGCACGTTGTTGACGATCCGCTTGCCGCCGCCGTCCGCGGCGGCGCCGCCATGGATGCGCCAGCTGAAGCCTTCCAGCAGCTTCGCCAGGTTGCGCGCATCGCCCCGCGCTTCCGGCGCGGCCTCGTCAAGCAGGTCAACCACGTGCTCGGGCCGCACGCGGTTCCACGCACACACCTGGTGGGTATCGCGGCTGGCCAGGCCCACGGCCAGGCTGTCGCAGTTGGCGATCGTCTTTTCCCTGTCCAGTCCATAGAAATCCATGTTGTTCTCCTTTTGCTTCCGGGTTGCAATCGGCGGCCTCATGCCACCGTATATTCGAAGTCGCCCTTGGCATCGACACCCACGTCGATCCGCTCGATCCTGCCACCTTCGGCCATGCTGGCCAGCACGTTGCCGGCGATCTCCGGCAGCAGCGTACCATTGAGGATGTGGTCCACATTGCGCGCGCCCGAGTCCACCTCGGTGCAGCGCGCCAGCACCGCTTCCACCAGCGCCTCGTTCCAGCCGAACACCGCCTTGTGGTTGTCCAGTACGCGGTCGCGGATCCGGCCGAGCTTGAGCTCGATGATGCTGGCCAGCACGTCATCGCTGATCGGGTAGTACGGCACCACCTTGAGCCGCCCGAGGAACGCCGGCTTGAAATGCTTCATCAGCACCGGCCGCAGCGCCTCGCCCAGCGCGTCGGCGTCGGGGATCTCCTCGGCCGGTCTGTTGAGGCACGCCTGCATGATCTGCGCCGATCCGACGTTCGAGGTGAGGATGATGAGGGTGTTGCGGAAATCGATCTCGCGCCCTTCGGCGTCGTCCATCACACCCTTGTCGAATACCTGGAAGAACATCTCCAGGACGTCCGGGTGCGCCTTCTCCACTTCGTCCAGCAGCAGCACGCTGTAGGGGTTGCGCCGCACCGCTTCGGTGAGCACCCCGCCCTCGCCGTAGCCCACGTAGCCCGGCGGCGAACCCTTGAGGCCGGAGACACTGTGCGCCTCCTGGTACTCGCTCATGTTGATGGTGACCAGCTTGCGCTCGCCCCCGTAGAGGATGTCGGCCAGCGCCAGCGCGGTCTCGGTCTTGCCCACGCCGGAAGGCCCGACGAACATGAAGACGCCGCGCGGCTTGTCGGGATCCTCCAGCCGCGCCGTGGCGGTGCGCACCCGCTGGGCGATCGCTTCCAGCGCGTGGTCCTGGCCAATCACCCGCTCGGCCAGCAGCGCCCGCAGGTTGCGCACGGTGCGGATCTCGTCCTTGACCATGCGCCCCAGCGGGATGCCGGTCCAGGCCGAGACGACGTTTGCCACCACGGTCCCGTCCACCTGCAGCGGGACCATCGGCGCCTCGCCCTGCAGCTCGCGCAGCTCGGCCAGCAGGCGGTCGAGCTCGGCCTGGAGATCCGGCTCCGCCGGGACATCCCCGCCGCTGCCCGAGCCAGCATCTTCGTCGAAGCCGGGCCCGCCTGACGCAAGCCCGCCGGTACCGGAGACGACCTGCGCGCCCTCGCCAACGGCCTCGAGCACTTCAGCCGGCTCAGCCACGGGCGGGGCATCGGCGACCTTCGCCGGGCCGGCCAGCATGCGCTCGCGCAGCGCGTGGATGCGGCCTGCCAGGGCGTTTTCCTGCGCCAGCCGCTGCTCACTCCGCGCCAACGCGACGCGCGCCTGCTCGCGCAGGGCGCGCAATTCCCCAAGCTTCTCACCGTGGCCGCGCTCGCCCCCGGCCGTCTCGCGCTCGAGCGCGCCGATCTGTGCGTCCAGCCGCTCCAGTTGGCGCCGGGTATCCTCGATCGCCGCGGGGGTGGCACTTTGGCCCAGGGCCACCTTGGCACACGCCGTATCCAGCACCCCGACCGCCTTGTCCGGCAGCTGTCGCCCGCTGATGTAGCGGTGCGACAACCGCACCGCCTCGGTGATCGCCTCGTCCAGCACCCGGATGCCGAAGTGCTTCTCCATCAGCGGAACCATCCCGCGCAGCATCGCGGCGGCCAGTTCCTCCGAAGGCTCCTCCACCTTCACCACCTGGAAGCGGCGGGCCAGCGCTGCGTCCTTCTCGAAATACTTCTTGTATTCCGCCCAGGTGGTGGCGGCGATCGTGCGCAATTCCCCCCGTGCCAGCGCAGGCTTGAGCAGGTTGGCGGCATCGTTCTGCCCGGCCGACCCGCCTGCGCCGATCATGGTGTGCGCTTCGTCGATGAACAGGATGATCGGGTGTGGGCTTTTGCGCACCTCATCGATCACGTTCTTGAGCCGGTTCTCGAACTCGCCCTTTACGCTGGCCCCGGCCTGCAGCAATCCCATGTCGAGCACGTGCAGCTCAACGCCCTGCAGCACCTCCGGCACGTCGCCCTCCGCGATGCGACGCGCCAGGCCCTCGACCACCGCGGTCTTGCCCACGCCGGCCTCGCCGGTGAGGATCGGGTTGTTCTGGCGCCGGCGGAGCAGGATGTCGACCAGCTGGCGGATTTCCGCATCCCGCCCGATCACCGGGTCGATGTGGCCATCCCGGGCGCGCTGGGTGAGGTTGGTGGTGAACTGGTCGAGGGCCGGGGTCGAGGACAGCGCGCCGTCACCATCTTCCCCGCCTCCCGCGTCCGCCGCCGGCGCGGCGCCGTCGGCGAAGTCCACCGCCTGCGCCTCTTCCTGCGAGCCGGCGGTCATGCCGGCGAAATCATGCTTGAGCTCCTCCTTGCGGATCCGGGCGAACTGCCGCGAGCCCCGCTCGGCCAGCTGCGACAGTTCCGGCTGGGTCAGCAGCGCCAGCAGCAGGTGCCCGCTGCGGATGCGGGTGGTGCCCGCATCGAGCGACGCCAGCAGCCAGGCGTGTTCGAACAGCGTCGGCAGGTGCTGCGAGAACACCGGCGTGCGCGTGTTGCCGGTCCGGAAGCGGTCGATCTCGGCCGACAGGTCCTGCTCCAGGCGCCCAGGCGCGATGCCGCTGCGGCGCACGACCAGCGCCAGGTCGCTGCGCGGCTGCTCCATCAGGGCCAGGAACAGGTGCTCCAGGTCCACCTCCCAGTTGCCGCGCGCCATGCACAGGCTGGCGGCGCGCTCGGCCGCCTGGCGGCAGGTGTCGTTGAGTTTTCCAATCAGCGTCTTGAGGTTGATGCCCATGTCTGGCGTACCGCTCCCTGTTGTCTGCGTGCTGTCACTGCAAGGTGTGGATTCCGTAGCCCGCGTCCGAGCGGGCACCGGTGGATGGCCTGGTGGCGAGATAGCTGTCCCAGCCCAGGCGGGCGGCGTGGCCTCCACCAATGCCCGCGCCGCGCACGTCTTCGGCGCGCAGCACCAGCCGCACCTCGTATTCCAGGCATGATCCGGTCAGCAGGGTGAGCCAGCGCTCCAGCGCCGACGCGGCGCTGCCACCTGGAAGGAAGTCGTCGAATTCGGCGCGGTCGAGCGGACCGATCAACAGCCGCATGCGCAGGTCGCGTTGCCACACCCGGTCACCCGCCAGCGCGGTGGTGCCCAGGCCGGCATTGGCCACGCCCAGCCGGGTGGCCTGGTGCGCAGGCACGCGGTACCAGGCGCCCACGAACTGCTGCACCGTCACTTCCACCCGGAAGTAATCCGACAGCACCTGCTGGAGCAGCCGCGCGGACACCGGCCGCTGGCGTACCGCACCCGCGTAGTGGGCAATTGCCTGGTCGAACACGGCGCCCTCGCCCGCAGCCAGCCGGTCACGCAGCCCGTCCAGGCCCACGCCGGAAAGCGAAAGCATCAGGGGCAGGAACCGTTCGCGCCGGTCCAGCTCGTACTGCATGGCCAGGCGGTACTTCTTCCACGCCGCGTAATGCAGCGCCACCGCGCGATTGGTGAAGATGTCCAGGAAGGCGCGCGCGGCGCGGTCCCGGTGCCAGGTCTCGCGCTCGTTGAGGAACTCCGTGTAATGGGTCGGCAGCGCGCCGACCGTTCCCAGCAGCCCCATGAACGCGGGCGTAAAGGCCAGCTCGCCGATCCCGCCGTCCGCTGCCGCCTGCTCGATTGCTTCCGGGGTATCGAGCGGCTGCCCGGCGGTGTCCGTCGCACGCGCATCCTCGAGTTCGGCGGCGGGAAACACCAGCGACAGACTGTTGCGGAACCGCACCCGGCGCGCAACCGCATCGCGGCCGCCATCGCCCTGGTGCAGGGCCAGGTGTTCCACCAGCCGCATCGCCTGGAAGAACCCGAAACGATGCGGCGCCGCCAGCAGCTGCTGGATCAGGCCAGGGTCGATTCGCCGCTGCGCGGGTCGCATCGGACCAGCACCTCCCCGTTGCGGCTGGAGACGATCACCAGCCGGATGAAGCTGTTGGCGTGTACGTACAGCCCGAAGAACCGGTCCATCACGTTGGCAAAGGCCGCGACGCCGGTCCCGACGAACGCTGCCTCGTCGATGGTCATGCGGATCTCGATGCCGCGCACCACCGAGCCGAAATGCGCCCCCGACAGCCAGGCGGTGGTGGGCTCGTGCTCCATGCCGACAATGCCCTCGATCTGCTGGTTCGACACGCTGCTGGAGGACAGGTCATACAGGCGCAGCATCCCCTTGAGCGCAGGCAGGCCGGCCTGGGTGAGCGACAGGTGGTTGAGCGACAGGTGCGAGATCAGCCGCCAGTGCGCGCCGCGACCGCGCGCGAAGCGCCGTGACGGCGACGGCTTGCGGAGCAATTCGATGCTGCGCGCGGGGCTGCCGCCTTCGATCACCAGGTCCCCGCCAGGGACCCCGTAGGCAAGCTGCGCGGGCAGATCGCGGTTGCTGCAGGTCAGCTCGACGCCCACGACATCCGTCTTCGGCACCACCGGATTGAAGTCCAGGTCCACGAAGGCGAGCTCGGTCTCGTAGCCCGGACTCTGGCGGGCCACCAGCTCGTCCCGCCGGGCCAGCCAGTAGTGGCCGCTGCGGTCAGGGTCCTCGCCGTGGTGCAGCGAATAGAAGGGCCGGAACTCATGCACCTGCTCGCCCTGGGGCGTCTGCCGGATCCGGCGCACCGAATCGATCGAATGGACCTCGTAGGCGAACGCCCGGCGCGCGTCCGCCACCACCGGATAGGTGGCGGCGCGATGGGTCACCCGGATCGGCTCGCCCTGCCGTGGGAACAGGTTGACCACCGGGGTGCAGCCCAGGAGCACGTTGTCCACGCCCAGACCTTCAAGCAGGCGGCTGGCGGATTCGTCGCCGCGGTTGCCCCGCAGCACCAGGTGCAGGGTGAAGCGGCGGCTGGCCGCGGCGGTCACCGGCGCCAGCCGCAGGTCGAAGAACCCGAATTTCTCCGGGAAGGCGAACAGTTCGGTCAGCAACCGATAAGCCGGATGCGACCGCGCCGGGAAATCCACCAGCGCCTCGTCCTCGGCGAAACCCACCGGAGCCAGCGGCACCTCCGGCAGCGGCCGCCAGCGGCCGTCGCCGTCGGCCTCAACCCAGGCACCGATGACCCCGAGCGCAAGCGCATCCCGCAGCGCGGCGCAGAACGAGGGCTCGCCGTTCACGAACAGCCGCAGCGCATCGACACCCAGCTCCGCGAACGACGCCTGATCGGACAGCAGCTCGAACTCCAGGGAGATCCGCCCGCCCGCACCCGGTGGCAGCGAAGTGGCCATTGGCGCATCGGCCACGGCGCGATAGCCGGCGCCTGACAGCGCCAGCGGCAGCAGGTCGACGTCGTAAGCAGTGCGGAACCTGCAGTTGACACCCTTCACCGGCCGGGACTGCAGCTGGGTGCCGCGCGGCAGGTGCACGGGCGCGCTGAGCTTGGCGGCCGCCCCGCCCATGTCGAAGCGCGCGATCGAACAGGAGGGAAACGGCCGCAGGTAGTGCGGGTACATCACTTCCAGCAGCGCGTCGGTGAATTCGGGATAGTCGTCCTCGAGCTTCTTCGACACCCGGGCGCTGAGCAGGGCAAAGGATTCAATCAGCCGTTCAACGTGCGGATCCTGGCTGCCGTCGGCCGATAGCAGCAGGCGCCCGGCGATCTTGGGGTAGTGTTCGGCGAACTCGCGCCCGTAGCGGCGCAGGAAGGCGAGCTCGCGTTCGTAGTGTGGCAGCAGGTCCTGCATCGTCAGGCGGCCTGCCGGCGCATGCGGCTGACCGAATATTGCAGCGTGGTCGGCTGCAGCAGCGCGTCGAAGCTCACCGGCTCGCGCGCCGGCTGCAGGTCCAGCAGGGCCTGGATCGTGAAGTGAAGCCCCCCGCCCAGCCGGCCGTCGGAGTCCAGCCGCACCTGGACGCTGCTCAGCCGTGGCTCATGGCGCGCGATCGCTTCCTCCAGCGAGCGGCAGATCGCGGCACGGTCGTACGCACTTGCCAGGCTCATCGAGGAAAAGTCGCGCAGGCCGTAGGTCATCAGCGATTGGCGGCAGTTCGGGAATTGCGCCAGGTCCACGGCGGAGAAGGCCGAGCGGCTGTTGAGCAGGCCTTCCAGGTCCCGGGCCACGGACTCCTTGTACTGCTCGACCGACAGCGCCCGCGCCAGGCCGCCCGTGCCGGGCTTGCCGGGGGCGTCGTCGAGGAGCTTTTCGATCAAGCTCGGTTCGAATCCCTTCATGGACCGCGTCTTCCAGGGTTGCAGTGCGCCGATGCCGGGCTGCGCGATCCATGCGCGGGCCCTGCCGGCAAAAGCGGTGGCGCCGGGGCGCCACCGCGAAGTGGATCAGGTCAGGTAGTTGGGGACATTCTTGGTGTTGCTCCACTGGGCAACGGTCTTGCCGCCCACCCCGCCTTCCGGCTTCTGCTGGTTGTAGGTCCAGCGGATGGCGCCGAAGCTCAGCTGCACCACTTCCTGCGGCATGCCCTCGTCGTCCACCGAGGTGGTGACCCGGTGCACGAGCACGTTGAGCAGTTCGATGGCGTAGTAGTTGATGGCGTTGCCGTCCTTGTCGGCGCGCATGAACTCGATGCGGGCCTTGGGGAACGTGGTGCCGTTGGCCGCCGCCTGGTTGAGCGCGGTGGTGGCCAGGTCGATCGACTTGACGATCTCCACGGGCGACATGTTGACCCGGGCCGCCGTCTGGCCGCCGGAGGTCGAGGCCGTCGCCGAGCGCGGCTGCAGGAGGTCCTGCGAGAACGACTTGATCTCGATCCAGTCGCGGTGCTTGTCGTCACGCGACTCGCCCTTGATGGTGTCGATGCTGAGGAACGCATGCTGCATGATCTGGTTTCCTTTTGTTCCGTTCTTCCGTGAGATTGATGCGGCTGCCCTTGCGGCCAGCCGCGACCTGCCGCCGCCCGTCCGGGCGGCTGCGTCACTGCAACCGCGGGGTCTCCGCCCCTTGACGCTTCAACGCGCTACGACTTTTTGGCACCGGCCGGCAGTTCGGCCACAAGCCGCAGCGAAACAGACAGCTCATCGAGCTGGAAATGCGGCCTGACGAAGGCCACCGCGCGGTAGACACCGGGCTTGCCCGGCACTTCCGAAACCTGGATGGAGGCCTCGCGCAGCGGATACTGCGCCTTCGCCTCCTGGGTCGCGTTGTCGTCCAGCAGCACGTACTGGGCGATCCAGCGGTTGAGGAACTCCTCGACGTTCCCCGACGACGCGAAGCTGCCGATCTTCTCGCGCATCATCGCCTTGAGGTAATGGGCGATGCGCGACACCGCGAAGATGTACTGCAGCTGGGTGGAGAGGATGGCGTTGGCGTTGGCCGCGTCCGAGTCGTACTTCTTCGCCTTCTGCGCCGACTGGGCGCCGAAGAACGCCGCATAGTCGGTGTTCTTGCAGTGCACGAGCGGGATGAAGCCCAGGTCGCTGAGCTCCTTCTCGCGGCGGTCGGTGATCGCGATCTCGGTCGGGCACTTGAGCGCGACCTCGCCATCGTCGGTGCGGAAGGTGTGGGTGGGCAGGTCCTCGACCAGGCCGCCGCCCTCCACGCCGCGGATGGCGGCGCACCAGCCGTACTCCTCGAAGGCGCGGGTCAGGCGGGCGCCCATGGCGTAGGCCGTGTTGCACCACAGGTACTTGCCGTGGTCGCTGGCCTCCACTTCCTCCACGAAGTTGAAGCCCTCCACGGTGGTGCCATCCTTGGGGTTGTACGGCAGCCGGCCGAGGAAGCGCGGCATGGTCAGGCCCACGTAGCGGCTGTCCTCACCGTCGCGGAACGACTTCCACTTGGCGTATTCCACGGTGTCGAACACCTTGGCCAGGTCGCGCGGCTTGCCCAGGTCGGCGAAGGTCTCCAGCCCGAACATGTGCTCGGACGCGGCGCTGATGAACGGAGCGTGCGCCGCCGCGGCCACGTGCGACATCTGCTCGATGAAGTACATGTCCTCGGGCTGGCGGCCGATGTAGTAATCGCCGATCAGCGCGCCGAACGGCGCGCCGCCGAAGGTGCCGAACTCCTCCTCGTAGACCTTCTTGAACAGCGCGCTCTGGTCGAAGTCGATGGCCGACTTGAAGTCGCGCACCAGGTCCTTCTTGGGCGCGTTGAGCACCTTGACCTTCAGCATGGTGCCGGTGGAGGTCTGCTGGCACAGGTAGTGCAAGCCGCGCCAGCTGCTCTCCAGCTGCTGGAACTCGGGGGCGTGCATCACTGCGCTCAGCTGCTCGGAAATGATCCGGTCAAGCTCGGCCACCCGGGCGTCCAGGGTGAGGTTGAGGTTGTCGGACACCACCACCGTGCCATCCAGGACCTCCCTGGCCAGCTCGGAGATGATGTCCTTGGCCCGGGCGTGCTCGGCATCGGAGCGGGCGACCTTGCTCTGGTCGACGATCTGGTCAAGCAGGCCGGCCTCGGCAACGGCGGCTTCGGGTGCGGTCGTGGCTTGTGCGGACATGGCTTACTCCTGGTCGTCGCCGGTGCCGAGCTGCTTGAGCTGCTCGGTGTTGTTGAGGACGTCGTTGAGCAGGTCCTCGAGCTTCTCGTTGCCCGCGAGCTTGTTGCGCAGGTCGGCCAGCTTGGAGCGCGTCTCCAGCAGGCGGCGCAGCGGCTCCACCTGTTCCACCACCGCCTCGGGGCGGAAGTCATCGATGGAATTGAACTTCAGCTCCACCGCGAACTCTCCGCCCTCGTCGCTGATGCGGTTGGGCACCCGGTAGACGGCGCGCGGGGCCATGCCCTCCATCACCTCGTCGAAGTTGTCGAGGTCGACGTTGACGAAGCGGCGGTCCTTGACCCGTGGCAGCGGCTGCTCCGGGTTGCCGCTGAAATCGCCCATCACGCCGACCACGAACGGCAGTTCCTTCTCCTCGATCGCGTCGCCCTTTTCCACGTCGTAGGTGAGCTGCACGCGCGGCGGGCGCACCTTCTGCAGGCGCTTCTGGACGCTATCCTTCTTCGACATCTGTCGTCTCCTTGACGATGTGTGTGTTGGCGGGTCAGTTGCCGCCGATGCGCTCGAACGGGTTGCCCGATGCCGGGGCGTCGCCGGCTGGCCGGGCCGCCGGGGCGGGAGCAGTGCGGGCAGGCGCCGGGGCCGACGCCTGGGAACGCCTGGCCGGCGCGGCGCGGCGGCGCGGTGCCGGCGCGGGCTTTGCCTCTTCGGCGAAGATTTCATCGCCCATCGTGGTGCGCAGGGTGCCTGCGAGCATCTCCGCCTCGCGGCGGGCGGTGGCCGAAGGCAGCGCGTCGCGGCCCTGCAGCCGCTGCAGCGAGCCGGTGGCGATCCGGAACCCGCTCACGGTGAGGATGCCGTCGGCAACCAGGTCGTCAGGATCCCGCTGCAGGACCTCTTCGGCCGCCACGATGGCGTGTGCGTAGTTGGTGCGATCGAACTGCAGCTGCGCGGTGCGCACCCAGGGTTCCTTCCGGGTCGGGTCGGCGCGGCCGGCGTCCGCAAATGCCGCCAGGGCATGGTCCACCTGCCCTGCCTCGATGGCGGACTCGGCCTGGGCCATGAGGCCCGCGTAGTCGGTCATGTCGGCGCGGGGCGCGGTGGCGCAGGCCCCGAGCATCGAGACGATGGCCAGTGCGGCCAGAAGGCGGGGGGCATGGCCACACCCGCGACGCAATCCATGCAGCATCCCTGTAACACCCATCCCTGTACCACTCCCTGCGGTCATCTTGACCGTCACAATCGATCCTGATCGGTTCCTTACGCGAGGCATCTCCACGCCGCGCACGCCCGGCGCATACCGCAGTGCCATGCACCCGTATGCCCGTTTCCCTGCTCTGTTCCGGTGTGGGTATAGTTGCCCTTCCCTGTCGCGTCAACCCTGACGCCCCCCGAACGCGCAATCGACCCCGGATGTGTCGCTTGCCCCCGTTCCCTCGGTGCCGGCCACGCGGTGGCCAGGCCCGGGTATTAAAAACCAGCGAACCAGGCGATTCAAGTATGGACACTCCGCTCGCACGTTCCGCCCCGCCACGGGCATGCCGGCCATTCCGTTTCTCCCGCCTCCTACTCGCAGCCGTGCTCGCGTGTGCGCTCGGCGGCTGCGCGAGCGGTGGCGGCGTGGGCAAGGCGGTCAACCGCACGCTCGAATCGGTCGGGCTTCGCGACATCGACCCTGACGAGCGCGCCGGCATCCGCACCATCCCGCTGCGCCTGTTTGCCGGCGACAACCTCAACGCCGCCGGGAGCGGGCGCGGCCTGGCCACGGTGGTCAAGGTCTATCACCTGCGTGGCATCCAGCGGTTCGAGCAGGTGCCGTTCGACGCCCTGCTGGACGAGGCCGGGGAGCGCGCGGCGCTGGGCAACGACCTGGTGGAGGCGCGGGAAATCGTGCTCACGCCGGGCATGCGCGAGGACCTCGACGAACGGATCGCGCCCGAGGTCACCCATGTTGCGGTGGTGGCGCTGTTCCGCGCGCCGGCCGCCCACCGGTGGCGCTTCGCATTCGATGCCAGGCAGCGCGGCCTGGAGCGCGATGGCATCACCATCGGGCTGCACGCCTGCGCGTTGACCAGCGCGAGCCCCGCCCTGGCCTCGGAGGTCCCGGGCGATTCCTCGAGCCTGGTGGGCGTGCGCTGCACAGGCTGACGCGGCTTGCCTGCCCGGCCGTCGGGTGGTTAATCTCCACTCCCCCGCCACGGCAGGCGGGGTCAATCACAGAGGGATCTGGGCGTGTCGCACGTAAGTCGGATGTCGAAGGTGTTCTGGGGGGAAGGGTTGTTCCTCCGGCCCCAGCATTTCCAGCGCCAGGACGCCTATCACGAGGCCCGCCTGCAGGACCTGGCACGCAGCCTGCACCCTTACCCCTGGGGCATCCGCCGCCTTGCATTCGATACCCGCAGCCTGGCCACCGGCAGCCTGCGCCTGCTGGATGCGTCCACGGTCTTCCCCGACGGCGAAACCTACGATGCGCCCTTACACGATGCGCTGCCCGATGCGGTTGCGCTGGCATCCCTGCCCGAGGGCGTGCAATCAAGCACCGTGTACCTGGCATTGCCGCTGATGCGCGACCACGGCGGCAATTGCGGCAACGGGGCCGAAGGCGGGCAGTCGTCGCGGTTCGTGCAGCGCAACCAGTCCACGCCTGATCTGTTCACCGATGCCGCCGAGGCCGAGCTGTCCTTCCTGGGCAAGGCGGTGCGCCTGCTCACCGAAGACCAGCCCCGCGATGCCTATGTCAGCATCCCGGTCGCCCGCGTGCGGCGCACCTCCACGGGCGGCTTTGAGCTGGACGACGCGTTTGTTGCGCCTGCGCTGCATGTGGGCGCGTCATCGCGCCTGATGCAGCAGCTGCGCGGGCTGCTGGATTCGCTGCAGGCCAAGGTGGATGCCCTGTATGGCGTGCACCGGCAGCAGTCGGCGCACATCATCGAGTTCCGCTCGGGCGACATCGCCTCGTTCTGGCTGCTGCATACGGCCACGTCGGCGTTTGCCACGCTCTCGCACCTTTTCCATCACGCCGGCCTGCATCCCGAGCGCCTGCACCAGGAACTGCTGAGGCTGGCCGGGGGGCTGCTGACGTTCTCCAAGGCCTACGCGCCATCGGACCTGCCACGGTACGAGCACGCGGCGCCGGAGGCCGGCTTCGACCAGCTGTTCGACATGATCCGCGAGCTGCTCGACACGGTGATCTCCGCGCGCTATTTCCAGATCGCGCTGCAGGAGGTGAAACCGTCCTTCCACGTGGGCCGGATCGACTCGCAGCGCATCGACGAGAACTGCGCGTTCTACCTCGGCGTGGCCGCGGACATGCCCGCGCAGGAGCTGATCCAGACGGTCCCGGTGCGCTTCAAGGTGGGCGCGCCGGACGACGTGGAGAAGTGCGTGCTCTCGGCCCTGCCCGGCGTCAAGCTGGTGCATGCGGCCCAGGTGCCGGCGGCGATCCCGGTCCGGCCCGGCAGCCACTATTTCTCGGTGGAGCCGCGAGGCCCGCTGTACGAGCGCATGCTCAAGGCCCAGTCGATGATGATCTACGTCCCGGGCGGCGTGCGCGAACTCAAGCTTGAACTGATCGCGGTGGCGCCATGAATACCAGCATGCCTCCAGTCCCGGGCTCCATGCCCTCGCTGACGCCGCAGATGGCGGCCGCGCCGGCCGCCGGCACGCCGGCCCCACGCAGCCTGGCGGACCTGATGTCCGACGGGTTCTACCTGCTGCTGCTGGTCAAGCGCGGCCAGCTGCCTTCAAGCGCGGAAGCCTTCGTCCAGGCGGTGCAGCGGTTCCTCGATGGCGTGGAGCGCGGCGCGGTCAAGATGGGCATCGCGTCGGAAGACGTGTATGCGGCCAAATACGCCTTCTGCGCCGCAATGGACGAGGCGATCCTCAGCCAGCCGTCGCCGCTGCGCGACGACTGGGAACTCCAGCCCCTGCAGCTGCGCCTGTTCGGCGACCACCTGGCCGGCGAGCACTTCTTCGACAGGCTGGAGGAACTGCGTGCACAGGGTGCGCCCCGCCTGCCTTCGCTGGAGGTGTACCACTACTGCCTGCTGCTGGGATTCGAGGGCAAGTACCGCCTGGAAGGCCCGGAGAAGCTGGGCTACCTCACCGCCCGTCTGGGTGACGAGATCGTCTATCTCAAGGGCAAGCGCACCGGTTTCGCACCGCACTGGGCGCCGCCGGACACGGTCCGGCATACGCTGCGGCGGGTGGTGCCGCTGTGGCTGCCGGCGGTGCTGGTGGCGGGCTTCGGGCTGGTCGGGTACTTCGGCCTCAACGCATGGTTCGGCAGCCAGACCGATCGCCAGCTGGCCGCGTTCCAGGACGTGGTGCAGATGCCCGAGCGCACGGCCCACGTCACCATCACGCTGCCCTAGCGGCAAACCATCGGCACGCTCGGCCGGGTCGGGACCCGCTTAGACTCGCGCCTTTCCCCTGCCCGGAGTGTCCGCGCCCATGTCCAAGCCAGGTCTTCCTGCCGTCCGCCCGCTTCGCCTGATCCTCCCGGTCGCCGTGGCCGCTGCCCTGCTGGGCGGCTGCAGCCCGACGCCGGCGGCCGGTGGAGCGGCGACCCACGCGGCGGATGCGGCCACCCGCGCGCCTGCCAGCGATATCAACGCGTTCTTCGAGTCCTTCAGCGACGAGTGGATGCTGCGCCGTCCCTCCTCGGCCACTGCCAGCCGCTATTTCGACGATGAACGCCAGGCCGCGATGGATCGCCAGCTCACGCCGATGACCGAGGCATTCCAGCGCGAAACGGTGGAGATGGCCCGTCGCGGACTGGAAGATCTGGCCCGCTTCGACCTGGCTGCAATGGACGACACCCAGCGCGTGTCGGCCGAACTGATGGCCTGGCAGCTGCAGGTGATCGTCGACGGCGAGCGATTCAGCCACCTGCAGTTCCCCCTCAACCAGTTCGGCGGCGCCAACGTCGGCCTGCCCAACCTCATGACGGTGGTCCATCCGGTCAACAGCGCCCAGGACGCGGACAACTACATCGCGCGCCTGGGTCAGTTCAAGGCCCGCATGGGCGAAGCGAGCCAGCGCGCAAACGAACTTGGCGAGCAGGGCGTACTGCCCCCGCGCTTCATCCTGGAAGCCACCATTTCGCAGATGCGCCAGTTCATTGCGCCCGGGCCGGCCGACAACCCGCTGGTGACCACGTTCGCGGCGCGCCTGGCGAGTGTTGAAGAGCTTGATGAAGACCGTCGCGCGGACTTCGTTGGGCAGGCCACCACCCTCGTTGCCGAAGAAGTCTATCCGGCCTGGCGCGAGGCCATCTCGGTGCTGGAGTCCCAGCTGCCCCAGGCCACGGACGACGCCGGTCTGTGGCGTTTCGAGGATGGCGCCGAGGCCTACGCCTACCACCTCGCCCGCTACACCTCCACGGACCTGGATGCCGATCAGATCCACGAACTCGGGTTGTCGGAGGTGGCGCGCATCGAGGGCGAGATGGATGCCATCCTGCGTTCCCTCGGCCGCACCGAAGGCACCGTCAACGAGCGCGTGGCCCAGCTGCGCCAGGACCTCGCCTACCCGGTCAACGACGAAGGCCGGGCACGGATCATGGCCGACATCGAAACCCACATGCGCGATGCCGAGCGCCGCGCGGACGATCTGTTCGACATCCGCCCGAAGACGCCGGTGATCGCCCAGCCCTACCCCGAGTTCCGCTGGGAAAGCGCGGCCGCCAGCTACACCGCCCCGCCGCTCGATGGCTCCCGGCCCGGGGTCTACCAGATGCCCCTGCGCGCCAACCGCCTCACCAATTTCGGCCTGCGCACGCTGGTCTACCACGAGGCGGTGCCGGGCCATCATTTCCAGGTGGCGCTGTCGGTGGAGAACACCGCGCTGCCCAAGTTCCGGCAGACCCGCGCCCTGGGCGGCATCTCCGCCTTCAGCGAAGGCTGGGCGCTGTATGCCGAGCGCCTGGCCGCCGAGGAAGGCTGGTACGAGGGCGACCCGGAAGGCCTGCTGGGCCAGCTTGACGCCGAGCTGTTCCGCGCCCGCCGCCTGGTGGTCGATACCGGCCTGCATGCCAAGGGCTGGACCCGCCAGCAGGCGATCGACTACGGCATCGCGCCGTCGGAAGTGGACCGCTACGTGGTGATGCCCGGCCAGGCCACTTCATACAAGGTCGGCCAGCTGGAGATGATCCGCCTGCGCGACAAGGCCCGCGACGCGCTGGGTGATGCGTTCGACCCGCGGGAGTTCCATAATCGCGTGCTGCTGACCGGTACGGTGCCACTGAGCCTGCTGGAGCGGGAGATCGACGCGTATATCGAAGAAGCATCGCGCGGCTGACGGCCGCATCGCCACCCCAACAAGAAAGGACACTGCATGCACAGGATCGCTATCGCCACCGCCCTCGCCGCCTGCCTGGCCTGGTCACCCGCTGCCCAGGCGCAGGAAACCCGGGAAGTCCAGTCGCGCGACGGCTCCTTCACCGGCGAGGTCGTTGGCACTCCGGTGGAGGGCAGCCCCTTCGCCCAGCTTGAAATCGGCATGGACCAGTCGGAAGTGCAGGAACTGATGGACGCCGCACCGGACCGCTCCCACGGCTACGAGAGCGGCAAGCGCTGGATCCCGTTCTACTTCGGCAACGACGCCCGCCGCGTGCAGGCGCTCTACCGCGGCCACGGCTGCCTGATCTTCACCGGCGGCAATGTCTGGGGGGGTGCCGGCGGCGAACTGATCCAGATCGAGCACGACGCCTCCGGCGAGTGCTACCAGCCGTAATCGGCGATCACCATCGGCAATGAAGAAGGGCGGCCAGTGGCCGCCCTTCTTTTTCTTCCATTGGCGCGTGGATCACCAGATCCGGACGCGGTCCTCCGGCGCGATCCACAGCGGATCGGCCTCGGTGACTCCGAACGCTTCGTACCAGGCGTCGATGTTGCGCAGCGGCGCGAACGCACGGATATGGCCCGGCGAATGGGTGCCGTTGACCAGCTGCTGGCGCAGCGCGTCGTCACGCCACAGGATCCGCCACACCTGCGCCCAGCCCATGAAGAAGCGCTGCTCGCCGGTGAAGCCGTCGATCACCGGCGCCTCTTCCCCGTCGAGCGAGCGGCGGTAGGCCTCCAGCGCAATCGTCAGCCCGCCCAGGTCGCCGATGTTCTCGCCCATCGACGTGCGGCCGTTGATGTGCATGCCGGGCAGCTGGGGGAACTCATACGACTCATACTGGGCACCCAGCTTGGCCGCCTGTTCCTCGAAGCGGGCGGCGTCTTCCGCCGTCCACCAGTCGCGCAACAGGCCTTCGCCGTCCGACTTGCGGCCCTGGTCGTCGAAGCCGTGGATGATCTCGTGGCCGATCACGCCGCCGATGGCGCCGTAGTTCACCGCCGGATCCGCGTCCGGGTCGAAGAACGGCGGCTGCAGGATGGCGGCCGGGAACACGATCTCGTTCTTGACCGAGGAGTAGTAGGCGTTGACCGTCTGCGGGGTCATCGCCCACTCCCCCTTGTCCACCGGCTGGCCGATGCGCGCCCGGCGGTAATCCCACTCGAAGCGCGCCGAACGCGCGGCGTTGCCGAACGTGTCGCCGTTGACGATCTCCAGCCCGCTGTAGTCGCGCCACTCGTCGGGGTGGCCGATCTTCAGGCCGAAGTTCTCCAGCTTGGCGCGGGCCTCGGCCTTGGTCTCGGGGCCCATCCACTCCAGCTGGTCCAGGCGCGCGCCCATGGCCACCTTCACGTTGGCCACCAGCTCGTCCATCTTGGCCTTCGCATCGGGCGGGAAATACAGCTGCACGTAGTCACGGCCGATCGCTTCGCCCATCACCGACTCGGCGAAGGAGACACCACGCTTCCAGCGCTCGCGCGGCTCCGGCTGGCCGGAGAGGAACTTCTCGCGGAACTCGAAGTGGGCGTTGACGAAATCGCTCGACAGCAGCGGCGCGGCGCGGTCCACGGTGTGGAAGGCCTGCCAGGCCTTGAGCGTGTCCAGATCGGTGTCGGCGAAAATGGCCGCCATCTTCGGGATGGCGGTGTCCTGGCGCACCACCACCTGCGGGGCGTGGGTGACGCCCGCGGCGGCGAAGAAGCGCTGCCAGGGGAAGCCCGGCGCCTGGGCGTCGAACTCGCCCATTTCCAGCGGGTTGTAGGTCTTGTCGCGGTCGCGGCTCTCGGCGCGGGTCCAGTGGGCCTCGGCGATGCTGGTTTCCATCTCCATGATGGCCTGGGCATGCGCCTGCGGGTCATCCCAGCCGGCCAGCTCCAGCAGCTCGGCGATGTACTGGACGTAGCGCTCGCGCTGGGGTTCGAAGTTGTCGCGCAGGTACATCTCGCGGTCGCCCAGGCCCAGCCCGGACTGGCTCATGTAGAGCGTGTAGTAATCGGGATTGCGCTGGTCGTCGGACACGCCGACGCTGAAGAAGCTGCGGGTGAACCCGCCGTGCTGCGCGCCCATCAGGTGGGCGATGTCTTCCTTGCTGGAGGCGCCGCGGATGGCATCCAGGTAAGGCGCAAGCGGCTGCGCGCCCCGCGCTTCGATGGCTTCCTCGTCCATGAACCCCTGGTACAGCGCCGCGACCTTGGCGGCGTCGCCGTCCGTGGCCGGATCGCCCAGCTCGTAGCTTTCCACCAGCTGCCGCACCCGGGCCTCGGACAGGTCGCGCAGGGCCAGGAACGAGCCGTAGCTGGAGCGGTCGGACGGGATCTCGGTGTTTTCGGCCCAGGTGCCGCTCACGTAGGCGAAGAAGTCTTCGCCGGGGGACACGCCGGTGTCCATGCCATCGGTGTCGATGCCCCAGGTACCCATGCGCGGCGCCGCCACCACGTCGGTGCCGGCGGCCGGCGCGGCCGAGGCGTCATCGGCGAACAGGGCGATGCCATTGCAGGCGTCATCGATGCAGGCGCGCCCGTCATGGGCAGCCGCCGGCGCCGCGAACGACATCAGCGCCAGGCTGGTCGCCGCAAAAAGCAGGGTCTTCTTCAAGATCGGGTTCTCCGGAATGAATACGCAACAGTGCCGGCGCGCCGGGCGGAACGGCAACTGCCAAGAGTAACGCGTTCAGCCCGTGGCTGACCCGGAGATTTTCCCCAGTGGCGGGACGCTGGCCCCGACGGCCTGCAAACTGTGGACAAAAATGCTACAATTGCGGACTGGCTCGGCGAAGGACTGCCGCCAGCGCGACGCGCCGCCCGGCGGGTACTCCCGGGCGGCGGATCCACCCAGTGAGTCCATGGCGCCCACGCCCCTGCGGCGTCCGCCGCCGCACACCCCGTGCCCGGCGCCGATGAGTCTCATGCCTGCGTGCCACCGGCACGCCACAGACAGGAGATGCAATGTCCAGCACGAACACCCAGCCCCAGACCCGCCAGCCAGCCGCCAAGCGCCGCTCGCGCGCGAGCTCCCGCAAGAACAGCGCCGCCACCATGCTCACCAGCGAACGGATCGCCGCCGACCTGGCCGCCTTCCGCAAGGCCGGCGGCAAGATCGAGGTACTGGGCAACACCAAGGTGTTCAAGAGCGCGGGCCCGATGCGCTCGGCGACCAAGAAGACCGCGGCCCGCAAGGCGCCCGCCAGGAAGCGGGCCTGAGTTCAGCCCCCGCAGCCCCCGCAACAGACCGAGGGCTGCTGTTCAATCCGGTCCGGCTGGATCACCCAGCCGGCCGCCCCCAGCACCTTGGCCAGCTGGCCCGCCGCGAGCCATGTCGAAACGCGGACCAATCCGGCCGCCGGGTCCAGGTCGATGAGCGCCGCGGGATCGTGCCCCAGCAGGGCATCCTCGAGGACGCTGATATCCGGCATGCGCGCATCGCGGCCAATGTGGAATTCCATGGTGGGTCCATTTCGGGAGAGATGACCCATCCTGGGCGAGTCGGCTCCGGACGTCCCTGACCTGGATCAGCTCGCACCCGTTTCCCCGCCACCTGATCCAGGTCAGGGCCCGGGGCACCCGGGCCCCGCCATCATCGGGGCATGTCCAATCCATCCGTTGAAATCGACGGCGCGCTCGTTGCGCGCGAACTGGGCCTGGCCACGGACGAATTCCGCCGGCTGATGGAGATCCGCAAGATCAAGGTGCTCTGCGAGCGCGGCACCGGCGAGGATGAAGGCCTGTACCGGGCGACGTTCTACCACCAGGATCGCCGCGCGCGGTTCATCGTGGACCGCTTCGGCCGCGCCGCGCGCGCGTAAGTCACTGATCCCGCGGCCCGTCGCCGCCGAGCAGGCGCTCGATGTCGCCGTCCTTCTGTTCCCACAGCCCGTTCATCCACTGCTGGAAGCGGGCGCGGAACGGCCGGTCGTGCTGGTAATCGCCGGCGGCCAGGTCAGCGGGCACCGGGCGCTCGCGGACCAGGACCCGCGCCTCGGGCACCCTGCCGGCCATCAGGTCGGCCATCGTCGGGCGCCCGGCCGGATAGGCGATGCTCACGTCCAGCACCGCCTGCAGGCCCTCGCCCATCGCGCTGAGCACGAACGCCACGCCGCCCGAGCGCGGCTTGAGCAGATGCCGATACGGCGAGTCCTGGCGGGCGTGCTTTTCCGGAGTGAAGCGCGTGCCCTCGACGAAGTTCATGATCGACACCGGCATGTCACGGAACTTCATGCAGGCCCGTCGCGTCGCCTCCATGTCGCGCCGGCCCAGCTCCGGGTTGCGGGCGATCTGGCGATGGGTGTAGCGGCCCATGAACGGGAAATCCAGCGCCCACCACGCCAGGCCCAGCACCGGCACCCAGAACAGCTGGCGCTTGAGGAAGAACCGCAGCAGCGGGATGCGGCGGTTGAACACCTTCTGCAGCACCAGGATGTCCACCCAGCTCTGGTGGTTGGCCAGCACCAGGTAATGGCCGTCGGCGCGCAGCCCGCCGGGCAGGTCCGCCACCACGCGGGTCGGCGTGAAGCGGTCGAACATCCATCCGTTCACCCCGATCCAGCTTTCCGCCAGCCGGCTCAGCGCGGCGTTGCAGGCGCGGCGCACGGCGCCGAACGGAAGCACCGCCTTTGCCAGCGCCACCGCAAGCAGCGGCACCGCGTGCACCAGCGTGTTGAGCACCACCAGCGGCAGCACCAGCGCTGCGCGCAACCAGCCCGGCAATGACACCCGCAGCACCTGGATTCCGGAAGGGGCGGAAAGGGTAACCCAACCGCGCCGGCGCTCACGCGGCGGTGGGCTATGATCGATACCCGGGCCCGCGGCCCGCCTTCGGAACCAACGTGCCAGGCTACGAAACCAGGATCATCGACGTGGATGTGGGCGGTCATCGCTACCGCCTGCGCGTACTGGCCGACAACCAGCAGTTTTCCGATCCCGATGGCCACGGCGATCGCCTCGGGATTTCCTCGGCGCAGTGGAGCCTGTTCGGGCAGGTCTGGCCAGTGGGCAAACTGCTTGCCGAGGCCATGGACACCGCCGACATGGAAGGCAAGCGCATGCTGGAGCTCGGCTGCGGCATCGGCCTGCCCAGCCTGGTGCTCGAGCGCCGCGGCGCCCAGGTGGTGGCCACCGACATCCATCCGCTGGCCGAACCGTTCCTCGCCTACAACTCCGCGCTCAACGGCCTGCCCTCCGTGCACTTCCGCCAGCTGGACTGGGAAAAGCCGCTGCCAAGCCTGGGCGACTTCGACAAGATCATCGGCAGCGACCTGCTCTATGAGCGCGACCACCCCGCCCTGCTGGCAGGCGTGATCGCCCGCCATGCCAGGCCCGTGGCCGAGGTCGTCATCACCGATGCCGGGCGCGGGCACACCTCGGCCTTCAGCCGCGAGATGGCCGCGCTGGGCTTTGACGTGGAAGAAAGCCACCACCCGCTTGAGGACAAGGACGGCAACACCATCCGCGCGCGCCTGCTGCGCTACCGGCGGGGCCTGCCGCCGCACGGCTGACCTGGATCATCGCCGCTCCACCCGCGGCGTCGGATACTCGGATCGCCGCGGCGCCAGCGTCGCCGCACCAGTCCATCCGCAGGAGCCAGGCCATGCCGACCCGCTATACCGGGGTATCCCGGTCCATCCTCGACGCCGTGCACGACACCCCCCTGCTCGATCTGGGCGACGGCGTGTTCGCCAAGTGCGAGTTCCTCAATCCCTCCGGCTCGATCAAAGCGCGCATTGCCACCTACATCATCGAGCGGGCGGAGAAGGAAGGCCGGCTCAAGCCCGGTGACACCATCGTGGAGGCCACGAGCGGAAACACCGGCAATGCCTTTTCGATGGTGGCCGCGGTCAAGGGTTACCGGATGATCGTGGTGATGCCCGAGGGCCTGACCAGCGAGCGCGTGGCCATTTCCCGCGCGTACGGGGCCGAGGTGCTGCTGAGCGGGGATTTCCATGTCAACGAAGCGCTCGAGCGCGCGCGCGAGCTCGGCCAGCGCGACGGGTTCTTTTTCCCGGGCCAGTTCGAATCGGAGTGGAACGTGCAGGAGAACCGGGAGATCCTCGGTCCGGAGATCCTCGCCCAGCTGCCGGACGGCCGGCGGCCGGATGCGTTCGTACACGGCGTGGGCACCGGCGGCACCCTGATCGGCGTGGGCCAGGCCTTCCGCACCGCCAACCCCGAGGTGCGCCTGTTCGCCATGGAGCCCTCGGAGTCGAAGACCCTGCTGTGCGGCGAGGTGGACCTGCACGGCATCGAGGGCATTTCCGACGGCTTCGTGCCCGGCATCTTCGCCCGCCATCAGGAGATGGTGAGCGACTTCCTGAGCGTTTCCAGCAGCGATGCCGTGGCCGCCATGCGCGACCTCGCCCGCAAGCGCGGCCTGCTGTGCGGTCCCAGCTCGGGCGCGCATGTGATTGCCGCGCGCCGAATCCGCGAACGGTATCCGGAGCTGGAAACAGTGGTGACCGTGCTGGCCGACAAGGGCGAGAAATACCTCAGTGACTACTACATGCAGCAGTCGGGCGAACCGGAGGCGCCGCCGCTGCACTGAGCCCGCGCCTTTCGCCGGTTCTTGAACGATCCGCGAACGGCTGCCGCGTCAGGCCGCTCCCGGTCACGGGGCAATCATTCCGCCGTTGACACCATCGCATCCATGGAAGGACGACACGATGCCCGGCCGGCGCGCTATTTCCGCCCCGGCGAGATCCCGATCCCGACGCCGGCCGCCGCCGAGTGGAAAGTCACCGTCAGCGATGGCCCCGTGATCGCCACCGCGATCCACGACGGCCACGCGCTGCGCCCCTCTCTGCAGCGCCTGAGCGACCTGGACAGTGCGGTGCGCTGGCGCGAGGAAGACCCGCTCACCAGCGTGTTCACCGCGGTGGGCGATGTCCGCCTGCAGGCAGGCACGTCGCGCTTCGAGGTGGACCTGAACCGTCCGCGCGACGGTGCGGTGTACGCCCTCCCGGAAGATGCATGGGGCCTGGAGCTGTGGCGCGCGCCGCTGCCGGACGCGGAGCTGGAGCAGTCGCTGGCCGCCTGGGACCGGTTCTATGCGATGTTCACCGAGCTCGTCGACCGGCTGCTCGAGCGCTGGCCGGCGCTGCTGCTCATCGACCTGCACAGCTACAACCACCGCCGCGACGGCGCCGATGCCCCACCGGCCGACCAGGATGGCAACCCGGACATCGAGCTGGGCGTGACCACCGCCGACCCCGCCCGCTGGTCGGGCGTGGTGCAACGCTTCGGTGAGGTCCTGCGCCGGCATCCGGTGGCCGGCCGCGAGCCGGACGTGCGCGAGAACGTGCGCTTCCCCACCGGCGGGCATTTCCCGGAATGGGTGTATGCGCGCTGGGGATCACGGGTGTGCACCATCTCGCCCGAGTTCAAGAAGATCTTCATGGACGAGTGGACCGGCCAGGTGGACCTGGTGGCGCTGTACGATCTGCGCGATTCCCTGCAGGCGGCGGTGGACGCGGTGCGGCCGGAATTCGAGGTGCGCCCGTGAGCGCTGCCGGTGGCCGCGACGCGCCCCGCGCCCTGCCCCCGGTGGCGGCGGAGGTGGATGCCTCCCTGGCCGCGCTGGACGCGGAGCTGGACTGGCTGATCGCGCTCACCCCGCTGGGCACCGATGAACTGTGGGACGCGTTCGAGGCCAGCGGGCGGACCCGGGTGCCCCCGATGCGCTACGCCGAACCCGTGCTGGACATGCAGGCGCTGGAACAGCGCCTGCGCGAACTGCCGGTCGACCGCATCGAATCGCCGCTCCTCAAGGGCGTGCTGGCGGAAAAGCAGCGCGAACTGGAGCGGATGATCGAACTGGTGCGGCTGCGCGGCACCGAGGGGTTCGTGACCGCCAGCATCGACCTGTTCGGCGGCGTCGAGGCCGGGTTGCTGAAGCTCGCCAACACCATCCTTTCCGAGGTCAGCGGCAGCGAGCCGCTCACCGCCGATTGTGGCGTGGACGCGGTGGTCTCGGCAGTGGAAGAGGAGGTTGAGTGGTACCGCGAGCGCGCCCCCGACTTCGGCCTGGAGATCACGGTGGATGCCGACATCGGCTCGTTGATGATGGTCTCGCACGGTCGCCTGTACCTGGACGCCGACCTGCGCCTGCCCAGCGCGCGCCTGCAGCCGCTCGTGCAGCACGAGGTCGGCACGCACGTGGTCACCCGCTACAACGGCATGAAGCAGCCGCTGCGCCAGCTGGCCGTCGGCCTGGCCGCCTACGACCCCTTGCAGGAAGGCCTGGGCGTGCTTGCCGAGTACCTCACCGGGTACCTGCCCGGTGAGCGGCTGCGGGTCCTGGCCGCCCGGGTGGTCGCCGCTGACATGGCAATCCGCGGGGAAAGCCTTCCGGATGTGTTTGCCTGCCTGCACGAGGACCACGGCTTCGCCACCGACGACGCCTTCGACGTTGCGGTGCGGGCGCTGCGCGGCGGCGGGCTCACCAAGGACGCGGTGTACCTGCGCGGCCTGTGCCACCTGCTGGAGCACCTGGGCGCCGGCGGGGAATTCCACGCCCTGTTCGCGGGCAAGTTCGCGCTCTCGCACCTGGTGGTGCTGGAGCAGCTGGAAGAGGCCGGCTGGGCGGTACCCCCCAGGCTGCTGCCCCGCTACGCCTGCGAAGAAGGTTTCGAGAAGGTGCTGGATGCCTGCCGTGCCATCGGCGTCCAGGACCTGTACCAGTCCCATCCACCTCCAGCCCGGGAAGCCTTGGCATGAACGATCGCCCCCTCAAGCTCGGATTCGTCGTCAACGACGTCGCCACCGAGAAGGACAACTACACCACCATCCGGCTGGCCCGCAGGGCGCTGGCGGAGGACCACGAGGTGGCGCTGATCGGCCTGGATGGCTTCATCTACGACGCCAACGACACGGTGCGCGCGATCGCCCACGTGCCGCGCATCGACGGCTACCCGGATGACGCGGCCCTGCTGGCCGAGCTGCACGGCAAGGACGCCACCATCGAGCGCATCAACGTCGAGGAGCTCGATGTGCTGATGCTGCGCAGCGATCCGGCGGAAGAGGTGGAGGACCGCCCGTGGGCGCCCACCAGCGCGCTGCTGTTCGCCCAGCTGGTGACCCGGCGCGGGGTGATCGTGCTCAACGATCCCGCCAACCTCACCAACGCCTCCAACAAGACCTATTTCCAGCATTTCCCCGAGGAGGTGCGCCCGGCCACCTGCATCACCTGCCAGGGCGACGAGATCAAGTCGTTCATCGCCGCGCACGGAGGCCGCGGGGTGATCAAGCCGCTGCAGGGCTCGGGCGGCCAGGGCGTGTTCGTGGTGGACGGCCACAGCGGCGCCAACCTCAACCAGATGATCGACGCGGTCCTGCGCGACGGCTACGCGATCGCCCAGGAGTACCTTCCGCGCGCCGCCGATGGCGACCTGCGCCTGCTCACCCTCAACGGGCGGCCGCTGCGGGTGGACGGGCAATACGCCTGCATCCGGCGCTACAACGACAGCGGCGATGGGCGCAGCAACATCAGCGCCGGCGGCAAGTGCGAACTGGTGACGCCGGATGCCGACGCGCTGCGGGCGGCGGAGATCGTGGCGCCCAAGCTGATGCGCGACGGCATGTATTTCGCCGGCCTGGACATCGTTGGCGACAAGCTGATGGAGGTGAACGTGGATACGCCGGGCGGCATCAACATGGCCGACGACCTGGCGGAGGTGGACTTCAGCGGGCACATCATCGCCGACCTGGCGCGCAAGGTGAGGCTGCGCCGCCAGTACCGCGGGATCCTCAGCAACCTCGAGCTGTCGATGCTCTAGGGCTGGTCAGGGCACCAGCACCACCTTGCCGGTATGGCGCCCGCTTTCAAGCCAGGCGTGGGCCTGCGCCGCGTCCGCAAGGGGGAAGGTCCGGTCCACGATGGCCCGCACCTTGCCCGCCTCCACCCACGGCCATACCTCCCGCTCCACGCCCGCGGCCAGGCGGGCCTTGTCATCCGCGCTGCGCGGGCGCAGCAGGGAGCCGGTCAGCACCGCTTGCTTCCGCATCAGGGTGAAGGCAGGCACCTGGAGATCGTTCCCCCCTTGCGCGGCGATGTAGACGATCCGCCCGCCGCGGTTGAGGGCCTTGAGCGTGGATTCCAGGTAAGGCGCGCCGACCATGTCCAGGGCCACGTCGACCCCACCCGCCGCCCGCGCCACCTCGCCGAAATCCTCCTGGCCCGTGTCCACGGCGATGTCGGCGCCGATTCCCAGCGCCGCCCGCGCCTTCTCAGCGCCGCGCGACGTGGCGATGACACGCGCGCCGGCCGCCTTCCCCATCTGGATCGCGGCCACGCCGATGCCCGAGGTTGCCCCGTGTACCAGCAGCGTCTCACCCGTTTTCAATGCCCCGTGGCCGAACACGTTGGCGTAGACGGTGAAGACCGTCTCCGGCAGCGCCGCCGCCTGCACCGGATCCAGGCCCGCGGGGATCGGCAGCGCGTGGCGCGCGTCCACGGCGGCGAATTCGGCATAGCCCCCGCCCCCCAGGAGCGCGCACACCCGATCGCCCGGCTTCCAGCGTCCCGCGCCCTCGATCACCTCCCCGGCGATCTCCAGGCCCATCGTCTCCGGGGCGCCCGGCGGCGGCGCGTAGTTGCCCTCCCGCTGCACGATGTCCGGCCTGTTCACCCCGGCCGCCAGCACCCGCACCAGGATCTCGCCTTCGCGCGGCACCGGCCGCGGCAGTTCCACCACATGCAAAGCGTCCGCCGGCCCCTTGCCGCCGCGGATGCCGATTGCCTTCATCAAGTTGCCCATGCGGTCATCTTAAACCTCCCGCCTGCGATCGCATGCAGGGTGGACTTGAGTCCCGATCGGGACTACGATTCCCTACATGGCCCTATCCGCACCCAAGGCTTCCCCCTCGCCGCGCCGCGACCTCGCGGGCCCCGCGCTGCGGGCATTCTTCAACATCACCCGCCTGTGGGGGCTCACCGCCGAGCAGGAACGGGTGCTGCTCGGGAACCCCGGCCGCTCCACCTTTTTCCGCTGGAAGCGGGATCTCGATGGCGCCCTGCCCCAGGACGCGCTGGAGCGGATCAGCTACCTGCTGGGCATCTGGAAGTCGCTGCAGGTCCTGTTTGCCGATCCGGCCCAGGCCGATGCCTGGGTCAAGCGCCCCAACGATGCCCCGCTGTTCGGTGGCCGCAGCGCGCTTGAGCGGATGCTGGGCGGCCAGGTGGCGGACCTGTTCGTGGTGCGGCAGTACCTCGACGCCCAGCGCGGATGAGCCGGACCACGCCGCCACGGCGCACGCGCATCCACTGGCGGCCCAGCTGGCGCATCGTGCCCAGCCGTTTTCCGCCGGTGGGCCTGTTCGACCGCATCGCATCGCCCGAAGACCTCGACCCGCTGTTCGAACTGGAAGGGCTGACCAACCCGCGCCTGCGCCAGGAACTGGGGGAACTGTCGCTGGTGCCGCCCGAGCGGCGCATCAGCGGCCCGGGCACCACGCCGATCATGGCCGCCTTCACCCACCCGGCCCCGGACGGCTCGCGCTTCTCCGACGGCAGCTGGGGCGTTTACTACGCTGCTCGCGATCGCGAGACGTCGATCGCCGAAACCGTGCACCATCGCGGCAACTTCCTGCGCGCCACGCGCGAGCCGCCCACCGTGCTGCAAATGCGCTGCTACCTGGCCGACGTCAAGGGCAGCTTCCACGACATCCGCCGCGGCTGGCCCGAACTGCACCACGCGGACAGCTACGCCGCAAGCCAGGCCGCGGCCCGCCAATGGCACCGCGACGACGCCGACGGCATCGTCTACAACAGTGTGCGCCGCCAGGGCGGCCAGTGCGTGGCCGTGTTCTACCCGGATCTCATCGCACCCGTTGTCCAGGGCCCGCACCTGCAGTACCACTGGGACGGGGAGCGCATCAGCCATTACACGGTGGTCAACGAAGTGGTGTCGCTTTAGTCATCCTTGCCGGCCGCGGCTGCCACGGTGATACTCCGCGCAGTCGCGTCGAACAGGGGAAGTGGCATGCGCATCGTGCTGTGGCTGGCCATCGCGGCCTCGCTCTATGGCGGCTGGCAGTGGTGGCAGGATCGCCCGGGCGCTGCACTTGCAGGCATCGCGCCGAGCCCGAACGGATTCGTCCCCGTGGAAATGCCCAGCGGCGCCCCGCGCAATGCGGTGCTGGTGCTTGCCCCGCCCAACTGTCCATCCGAACAGGCCCGGCGCGCGGAATCACTGGTGGCCGCGCTCACCAGCCAGGGCATCCCCGTGCGACGGGCCAGCGGCATCGACTACAGCTTCAACGACGGCCCCACCGCCGAACAGCGCCGCGGCGTGGACCGTGCGATCGATGTCTTCAACCAGGGCGCGCCGGCCGTCTTCATCAACGGCATGGCGATGTCCAACCCAAGCGTGGACCAGGCCGTCGCCGAATACCGGCGCACCCGCCGCGGCGGCTGATCAGGCGCCGACCCGCACGCCGTCGGCGATGATCCGGTATTCCACCGGCTCAGGCGCCAGGCCCGTGGGGCTGTCCCCGGCGAAGTGTTGCACCTGTTCCGGGGTCAGCTCCTTGCGCTCCAGCACCCCATGCACCACGGCGCTGCCGGTCTGGTCCTTGGGCAGGAAGAAGGCGTGGTCGCCGAACTTCACCCGCACCGCCTGGCCGTCGTCCTCGAGCATCATCCAGCAACCCATCTTCTGGCAGACCTCGGTGATGCGGCCGCTGAAGCGCATCGGCTCGCCGGCCAGCTCGTCAAACCTGGCCAGGGCCTCGGACACCGGGACGGCCGGCCCGTCCTCGAAGGCCTCCCCGTAGCTCGCCGGGCCGCCGGCAGAGGCGACGAACGCAACGGCGGAAAGCAGGATGGCGGCAGGCAGGCGCATGGGTGACCCCGGTGGGCTGTGGCAGGAGGGAAAACGATAGCGCAGTCCAGCCCCCGGCGCGTGGTTTCAGCCGGGCAACGGGGGATCCGGCCGCTCAGGCGCTGGCGGATTCCAGGGCGCGGTGGAGCCCGGCGAGCTCCTTTTCCAGGAAACCGGGCAGGCCCTCCGGCAGGGGCTTGATGACGGCGCCCGAGGCCGCGTGACGGCAGTCATCCAACGCTTGCCGCACCGCCTGCAGCCCGCCGGCACCAAACATGGCGGCGGGCGCCGGGCGGACCGATCCGCAGCGCATTGCCGAGCCAGGTGGACAGCATCGCGATCACCGCCACCGTCGGCACGACTGCCCAGGCGACCGTGGACACCGCGCTGCCGATCACCACCACCAGCGCTAACGCCAGCGCCACCAGCGCCAGTTCCACCGCCCGGCTGCGGTAGGGCCGCCCGCGCCCGTACAGGGCGGTGAATCCGCCGGTGGCGGCCATCATCCCGGCCATCAGGTCGCCGGCCAGCCAGCCCACCAGCACCGGCACGCCCATGCACAGGCCGGACCGGGCGGCGAACACGAAACGCCTGCGCGGCAGCGGCCGCATGGTCAACATGCTGCGCAACATGGATTTCATCATCCCGGTGATCTTGCCACGGCCCCGCCCTGGCAGCCGTCGCCGGCTGGCCGCACGCATGGCCCCTTGGCGTTAGCATCGGGATGCCAGCCGGCAAGGGAGCTCAGCATGAAAAGGATTGCGGTCTTCTGTGACGGGACCTGGAACAGCGCCGACCAGGTGTCCAACGGCGCGCCCTGCCCCACCAACGTGGTCAAGCTGGCGGTGCGGGTGGAGCGCCACGGCGGCGGCGTCCACCAGGTCAGCAGCTATGTCCGCGGGGTGGGCACCGGCGGGTCCATCGACAAGCTCACCGGGGGCGCCTTTGGCAGGGGGCTGGAGGACAACCTCTACGCGGCGTACCGGTTCCTGATGCTCAACTACGAGCCCGGTGACGAGATCTTCCTGTTCGGGTTCAGCCGCGGCGCCTACACCGCGCGCAGCCTGGCCGGGATGGTGCGCAAGTGCGGGATCCTGCACATGGATGCGGCCGACCGCTACGGCGAGGCAGTCCGCCTGTACGCGGATGAGCAGCATCCGGACACCGAGGGGCCGGTGCGCTTCCGCCGCGAGGCTTCGGTGATGGGCGAGCGGCCCACGCCCATCCAGTTCATCGGGGTATGGGACACGGTCGGCGCGCTCGGCATCCCGGTGCGGGGCCTGCGCGCGCTGACCGCGCACAAGTACAAGTTCCACGACGTCGAGCTCAGTGGGTCGGTGCGCAACGCCTGCCAGGCACTGGCGATCGACGAGCGGCGGGCGCCGTTCGAGGCGGCCCGATGGACGTTCAAGCCCAAGCCCGGGCAGGTGATCAGGCAGGTGTGGTTCTGCGGCGCGCACAGCGACGTGGGCGGCGGCTACCCGCCGGGCGAATGGGGCCTTTCCGATATCGCCCTGTCATGGATGTGCGACCGCGCGAGAGAAGCGGGCCTGGAAGTGGACACCCGCCTGGATACCGCCTACCTGATGCGGCCGGATCCGCACGGCATCCTGCACAACTCCAAGACCGGCCTCTACCGCCTCACCAGGGGCAACGACCGCGTGATCGGCAAGGCCGCGGACCTCACCACCCAGCCCGACGAGGACACCCCGCAGGTGGATCCCACCCAGTCGGTGCACGCCAGCGTGCTTCAGCGCTGGGACGAGGATCCGGCCTACCGGCCGAAGAACCTGCGCGACTACTTCCGGCTCACCCAGGATCCGCGCGCGGAGATGTAATCAGCCCGCCCCGCCCGGTGCGAACACCGGCTCCAGCATGCGGAAGGTGCCTGCGTCGGCATCCATTTCCACCAGCCCCCCGACCGGCACGATGAACTGCTGGCTGATGTGGCCGATCTGCGCGCCGCGATAAGCAGGGATGCCCAGCGGCCGGATGTAGTCATCCAGGATCTGCTCGATGGTGAGCGAGCCGAAGGTCTCGCCCGGGCCGCAGTCGGTGCAGCGGCCCCAGATGAAGCCGGCGATGCGGTCCAGCGCACCCATCAGCCTGAGCGTGCTGAGCATGCGGTCGATCCGGTACGGCGCCTCAGAGACGTCCTCCAGGAACAGGATTTTCCCGTTGAAGTCCGGCATGTACGGCGAGCCGGCCAGCGCCGTGAGCACGGTGAGGTTGCCGCCCACCAGCGCGCCGCGGGCACGGCCGCCGGTGATGGGGATGGTGCGGTTGCGCCGCTGCACCAGCTCATCGCTGCGGTCCTGCGGATTGCGGAACTCCATCAACTCGCGCTCGAAGAACAGCCGCCGGAACTGGTCGGCGTTGAAGCTGTTCCAGCTGCCCGAACCATTGGGCCCGTGGAAGGTCACCAGGCCCGTGCGCGCGTGGATGGCGCTGTGCAGCGCGGTGATGTCCGAGTATCCGAGCAGCGCCTTGGGGTTGGCACGGATCACGTCGTAATCAAGCAGCGGCAGCAGCCGCGCGCCGCCGGAGCCTCCGCGCACGCACACCACCGCGCGGACCTCGGGATCGGCGAAGGCGCGGTTGATGTCGTCGGCCCGGCCCGCGTCCGCCCCGGCCAGGTGGCCGCGCCGGTCGCCGTAGTGGGCACCCGGCTTCACCCGGAAGCCAAGCGCCTCCAGCACCTCCCGCGCCAGCTGCAGGTCGAAGGAATCCGACACGGGCGAGGATGGGCTGACGAGGGCCACCGTATCCCCCGGGTTGAGCGGCACGGGCAACAGCCGCCCGGCCTCACGCGGCGAGGCCAGCGCCCCGCCTCCCCCCACCAGCGGCGCCAGGGCGGCCGCCAGGGAACCAGCAACGAACTCGCGTCTACGCATCATCCGACCACGGCAATGGAACCAGCCGACGAGTGTAGCCGCGCCGGACGGTCCCGGGTCAGCGCGCGCCGACGCGCTCGATGCGGAAATCGATCGGCTTGTAGCGGAAGTTGTTCGACTGGCCGGCCGAACACGCGGTCATCGCCACCACCATCGGCATCTCGGCCCGCAGGCGAATGAAGTCACCGGCCTTGCTGAGGGGCGGCCGCACCTCGATGCGGCCGGTGTCGCAGTCGACCGCAACGTGCATGAAGATGTTGAAGGCGGTGGGCACCCGGTCGGTGGTGATGCCGTAGGGCGCCAGCGCCCTGGCCAGGTTGCCCTCGCACCCCGGCCGCCCTTCCTCCTCGCCGTAGAGCAGCTCGAACATCCGCTTCGAGCACGGGGTCAGGGTGAAGTCATGGCGCCCGCAGGTGTCCTCGAGGATGGTGAACATCGGCCGGCTGCGGTTGGAGTACAGCAGGTCTCCGGTCGTCAGCCACAATTTGGAGGCGTAATCGATCGAACGGCCGGACGACAGGTATTCATCCATGTCCTCGCGCGAGAAGGCCGTCAGGTCGCTGACCTGCTGCCCCTCGGGGTCGATCACCACCAGTTCGTCGCCTGCCTCAAGCTCCACCGCCCTGCCCGAACAGGGCTCGATCCGTTCCGTCACGCTTCCGCTCACCCCTTGCTCCTTACACGCAGCGGGCAGCGCCAATCCGGCTCCACCTCGCGTCCACTGTACTGCCGCGCCTCGCTGGCATCACCAAAGTCGGCAAGATTGGGATTGATCGACCCCTGCAGCGCGCCGTCGCGCTTGCGGATGGCCGCCTGCATCCGCCCATAGCGCCCGTCGGCCCGCAGGCGGTCGAACTGGTGGTGGGAGTTGAACACCATCGCCGGCCAGTCAAAGCGGCGGGCCTGCCGGGAGGCGCCCGGATGCAATCCGATGACGAAGAACGGATGCCCGCCCAGGCTCAGGCTGAAGCGGGGGTCATCCGGGTCACTGCTGACCTCGCCCGACCAACGGGAGCCGCGCGACACGTCCAGATCGTGCAGGCGCTGCAACTGCGCCCACAGCAGCGCCTCGAAGCGCTTCTCGTCGGTGTCCCGCGGCCCGTCGAAGACCGCCACCCAGGTGTGCAGGGTGAGGTCGTCCCCGGGGCGTCGCTCCAGGTACCTCGCAAACCGGGTGATCCCGTCCAGCAGGATGGCATCGTTGGAGCGGCTGCCAAGCCGGCCGAGCTCGGCGATTTCCATCGTTCCACGCGACAGGGCGGCCTTGGCGCCGACGCAGGGGAAATGGTCGGCGGCGACGAAGTCGCGGAAGGCATCGGCGCGGGAAGGCGTGTGGTCATGGCCCGCATGGTGGCAGGCGGCGGCTGTCATGCTCATGGCCCCACGCTACGGGGAGCAGGAAAACAGCGGTGTGTAGGCCGCGGAGATGGCAGCCCGTTGTTCACCGACGCGAACGCAAGGCCCGGTGGGCGCACTACCGGCGCGCAAGCTCGCGCAGCTGGTGGACCAGGCGCACGAGTACAGCTGGGATTTCTACCGCTGGAAGAAGGCCTTCGTGCTGAAGAAGAACTTCCAGGTGCACGCCAGGACCACCTGCCCGCGCGATGGCACCCGGCTCAGCTACCGCAAGCAGCTGGGCAAGGCCGGGCGCCGCGCGTTCTGGTGCGATACCTGCCAGCGGCGCTACTGACCGCGGCGCAGCGCGAAGACCAGCGCAGCCGCCGGCCTGCCCTGGAACACCAGCCGACCCTCAATCGTTTCCTCATACACCGCGCCCAGCCGCTCGGCCACCCGGCGGCTGGCGTCGTTGTGGGGCAGCATCACCAGTTCCAGCCGCACCAGGCCCAGTTCCCCGAACGCGATCGCGGCCACCATGGAGGCCGCACGTGTGGCCACCCCGCGGCCCCGGTGCCGCTCCCCCACCCAGTAGCCCAGGTTGGCCGAACGCCTGACGTCATGCAGGTCGCTCAGGCCAACCATGCCGAGCAGGCCCTGGCCGCCGGCGTCGAAAATCCCGAATCCGTACTCCGTTCCCCGCTTCCAGGTCACCGTGCAACGGGCCACCCGGGCCTGGGCATCGGCGAGCGAATAGCCCGGGCTGCACCACGGGAACCAGTACGAAAGCGACGCCACCGAGGCCTGCACCGCCGCATACAGCGCCGGGGCATCCTCGGCGCGCAGCGGCCTGATCATGATGTCGCCATCGCACCGGGCGAATCTCGCGTCGGCGGCGGGCGACATGGCGCTCAGGGCAGCAGCGCCGTCCACTCCGGGGTGCCAAACCGTTCGCGCACCTGCACCTGCGCGCGCCCCAGTTCGTCCGGATGCAGGGTATCGGGCTTGAGCCCGTCGTGGCGCTCGCCGAAGGTCCGCACCATGTGCGCGATCACCTCGGCCCGCGGCAGGCCCGTCTGGCTGCGAAGCGGGTCCACGCGCTTGAGCGCGCTCTTGGTGCCCTTGTCGGAGAGCTTTTCTCGGCCGATGCGCAGCACGTCCATCATCTTCACCGCGTCGATGTCGTAGGCCATGGTGACGTGGTGGAGGACCACCCCACGCCGCCGGGTCTGCGCCGCGCCGGCGATCTTGCCCGCCTCGGAGGTGATGTCGTTGAGCGGCTGGTACCACGCCTTGATCCCCAGCCCGCCCAGAGCCTCGATCACCCACTGGTCCATGAAGCCGTAGGCCTGCTCGAAGTTCATCCCCGCCACCAGCGAATCCGGCGCCACGATCGAGTAGGTGATGGTGTTGCCCGGTTCGATGAACATCGCGCCGCCGCCGCTGATCCGGCGCACCACTTCGATCCCGTGCCGCTGCGCCGCCTCCATGTCCACTTCGTTGCGCAGGGACTGGAACCGCCCCATCACCACCGCCGGGCCGCCCCACTCCCAGATCCGCAGGGTCGGCGGGCGGCGGCCGGCAGCCACCTCGTCGAGCATCACGTCATCAAGCGCCATGTGCATGGCCGGGGCCTGCGGCGCCTCGTGCACCAGATGCCAATCGTGATCGGTCCAGTCGGTGCGGCTCATTCGCCGACTCCCTGCGCGCCACCGGCAGCATCCAGCGCCCGTCGCACCGCCTCCGCCACGCCCTGGGCGGTAATGCCGTAGGGCTCGGCATCGCCCATGGCCCCCTGCACGCGTGCTGCCAGCTCGTCTTGCCCGATATCCACCGGCAGCCCGTCGAGGGCGGCATTGATGTCATCCAGCGCGCTGGCCGGCTCGAGGAAGAAATCGCCACTCACCTGCACGCCAGCCATCCGGCCGCCTGCCATCCGCAGGTCGACCACCACCAGCTTGCCGCCGGGCACCTTGTATTCGCCGTGGGCGATATCGTCGGGAGTATCCATCCGCGCAGTCTCTGCAGCTGGCTCAACCAGGTCAACTTGCCCCCGGCATGGCTGGCGGGCGCCGATCCCTCGGGTCAGCCCCAGATTGACCCTGGCTGCCGCGCGTCCGAGCCTTCCGGCAGGCGCCCCTCAACCCGACACCTCCATGACGCATACCATCGACGGCTACGGAAACGCCCCGCGGATTGCCCCGCCCCCTCCGCCACCCCCGCCGCCGCCGCCCAAACCCGAGCCGGTTCCCGAGCATGTCAACGAGCAGTCGCGGAAGGCGGTCGACGAGGCCATCGGCCCGGACGCCACCGCCGAACAGCGCACCCAGGCCTACGAAGAAGCCCAGCAGCACTACGACATGATCTCCTCGGGCGGGGATTTCACCGGGGTCAGCGACGCCGAGATGCAGCTGGCCGCGATCTCGCGCATGGAAGAAAACGGCATCCCCACCCGGTTCGACCCCGAGGTGGTGGCCGCCGCCGGCGAGGCCGTCAAGGCATACACGAGCACCAGCAAGGGTGTCACCCTGCAAGGCGCCACCGCCGGGCAGCGGGTGGAGGCGCTCGAGCTCGTGCAGGAATACGTGGACGGGGTGGGCGGAGTCGGCGACGTCGGCATCACCGCCGAGGCCCTGCCGGGCCGCGCCGACCAGATCCTGCGCGATGCGGGCATCCCCACCCACTCCAGCGCCACGACCCGGTTCGTGGAAGAGGCGCTGGACGGCTTTGACGACATGAATGACCAGGCGCGCATCGAGGCGCTGTCCGAGGCCTCCAGCCGGCTGGAAGCCGCGATCGACGGCATGGAGCCAGAGGCGGCGGCGGCCGTCGTCGACCAGGCGTTGGCGCCGATCGAAGCGCGCATGGACCAGGTGGAAATCGCAGGCTCCATGGTGGACCACATGTGGACCCCTGCGTGGACGTCGCTGGCCAACATCGCCGACCAGGTGGGCGGCACGGTGCGCGGGGACGCCCTGACCTCGCGGATCGCCGACACGTTCCTGGACAGTGCAGGCGGGCCGGGCAACTTCCAGATGCTGGCACCGCTGCGCGAGCAGGGCGCGGGCCTGGAAATGTTCCTGGAGATCGCCGCCGCTGCCGGCGCCAAGCACGGGGAGGGTGCTTCCGGGCTGGTCATGCGGGAAGTCGAGCGCGCCATGGACGGCTTCGTGGCCAACGAGCTCCAGCCTGCCCTGGACGCGTACACCGACCACACCTCCGAACTCAACTGGCTGGTGCAGAACCTAGGGCCGGTGGCCACGCCCGAACAGCTGGAACAGGCCGTCAACGAATACATCGATTCCAACCCGGGCTGGCAGGAGCGCCACGACGAACTGCAGGCGCAGGTGGCCGAACACGGCGGCGCGCTGCTGCAGCAGATCGCCGCGATGCAGGACCCTCCCCCGGGCCTGGAAGAAAGCTCCGGCGCCGACCTGCAGTCGCGGGCGAAGGAGCTTTTCGAGGATCCGGGCACCGGATTCGCCATCGCCACCGCGGCCGGCACCGATCCGGAATCAATCGCCGGACTCGACCTGCCCGACATGGTCAGCTTCGCCAACGGCCTGAGCCTGGGCAACAAGGGGCTGGGCGTGGTGAAGGCGCTTGCCTCCGCCCACGTGCAGCAGAACGTAGTCGATCCGCTGGCCAACATCGACCCCAACGACCCCGCCTCCATCGCCAGGGCGCGCACGCAGATCAGCACCCTGCGCAACCCGGCCATCGCCACTGCACTCGGCCTGGACCCCTCGCGGCTCGACGATCTGGGCGCCGCCGTCGACGCGCTGGGGGACGTACTGCCACGCAACGGCGAAGTCCTCTCCCAGGCGGACCTGGAATCGCGCCTGACCCAGCTGAACGAAAGGCTGGACGGCCTGAGCGCGTTCGACAAGAGCCAGCCGCTCGGCCAGGTCTTCCGCGGCATCGGTGTGGCCGCCGGCGTGGCTTCGCTGTGGGGATCGGCGAGCAACCTCATCAGCGACCCCTCGCTGGACACCGGCGTGCGAGCACTGACGGATGCCGCCGGGCTGGCTGTCTCAACCGGCGACCTCGCCACCGGACTGGGGATGATCCCCGAAAGCAGTGCCTGGTCGCGGTTCTCCGCCAGCCAGACGCTGGGCAAGGTGCTGGGCACAGTGGGCATCGGCCTGGGCCTGGTGGGCGTGGCCGACAACCTGTCCAACGGCGATCTCGCCCAGGCCGGCCTGGGCCTGGCCGGCGTGGGCGGCAGCGCGCTGGCGCTGTTCGGCAGCTCCGCATGGGCAGGTCCGGTGGGCGTAACCATTGGCCTGGTCGCCGCGGCAGGGAGCTTCGGCCTCAACATCCATCGCGCAAACGAGGCCGAGGCCCAGCTGGAGGGTGCCAGCGCGCCGTTCCTGGAGTCCCTCGGCTTCAGCGAATCCGCGGCCGGGATCCTTTCGGACTTCAGCGGCGACGGCTACAGTTCGCTCACCCTGCTGGCCGAATACGCCCAGCACAAGGGCTACAACCTGGCCGATCCGGCCGACCAGCAGGAATTCGTTGACTGGATCAACGGACTGGATGGCAACCTGTTGGGCGAACTGCGCGACAACCTCAACCACGTGATCGACGGCTATGAGGGCGACGCAAGCAAGCTCGACGGGGACGCCAGCCGGCCACCCGTTGAGCACTGGGTGGATCCGGGCACCGGCGCATCTGTCCCGATGATCAGCATCTACCGGCCGGAAAGCGTCGGTGAGGTCGACGGATTCCTGTTCGAACGTGACGGTTTCACCGCCGGCAGCATCCTGCCGCGGGCCAGCTGACGGGTCGGAGGCGGCCCACCTTCCCACCTGAGCGGCAGGCCGGCGCATACTGCCCCGGCCTGCCAGATCACCGGGACCCATGCGAACCTTCGTGCTCCGGGCGCGCGCCGCGCCCACAGACAGCCATGCGCTGCTCGGCGCCGTGGGCCAGGACGCCCACGTGGAGATCCTCGCCCACACGCTGATGAACGCCGTGTTCGTCGCCCAGTCACACCGGCGCGACGTGGTCGTGCACCTCGTGCTGGAGAGCACCCGCGACTATTCGCGCGCCATCCGCTTCGACTCCAATGCCATGGGCACCATCGGCGGCTTTGACGAGCGCGCGCTCCTGGGCAAGATCGCGGGCGCCCTGGACGCCTCCGCCGACATAGGCAAGGACGAATCCCGACCGGTGGAACCGGGCATCCAGGTGCGCACCACCAGCTTCGAGCGGCTCGTCAGGGAACTCGCCGAAGACCACCAGCTCTACCTCATGGATCCCAAGGGCACGCCCGTGGGCGAGCAGGCGTTCGGCCCCAACCCGTGCTTCCTGCTCACCGACCACATCCCCATGCCGAAGAAGGTCATCCCCAGCCTGGAGCGCATGGGCGCGAAGAAGATCAGCTTGGGCCGGACCATGCTGTTCGCTTCCCAGTGCGTGGTGCTGATCCACCACGCGCTGGACCAGCAGCAGGCCTAGGTGACGCGCTCGCCGGCGGCCACGCGCACGCCGGTGTGATCCTCCGGAGTGGAATCCAGCGCCACGCGCAGGCGCCCGCCCTCCCGCACCAGACGCAGGTTGCGGTACTTCACCAGGTACCCGGTGGCGACGGCGGCGGCGACCAGCCCCGAGAGCGCGCCCACGCCCATCGCCCAGCGCGCGCCCACCTGGTCCACCAGCCAGCCCACCAGCGGCGCGCCCAGCGGCGTGCCGCCCATCACCACCGCGATCCGCAGCGCCAGCACGCGCCCCCGCATCGCGCGCTCGGTGGTGAGCTGCATCATCGAGTTGCTGGCCGTCATGAACGTCATCGCGGCGAAGCCCACGAGCACCAGCGCCACGGCGAACAGCATGGGGCCGGGTGCGATCGCGGCCAGCGCCCCGGTGACCCCGAACGCCGCGGCCGACACCGCCATCACCACCATGCCCGGCGCGGCCCGCCGGGCCGAGACAAGCGCGCCCGCCATCGTTCCCACCGCCATCGCGGAGGTGAGCAGGCCGAACTGGCTCGAGTCGCCGCCGAACACGGTGACCGACATGGTGGAGATGAAGATGGCGAAGTTGAACCCGAACGCGCCGAGCAGGAACAGCATCACCAGCACCGCGATCAGATCCGGGCGCCTGGCCACGTAGCCGAACCCGGCCAGCAGGCTGCCCCGGCCCCGGTCGGGCCGCTCCTCCCGGTACAGCTCATCCACCCGGAGCGCCCACAGCGAGACCAGCACCGCCGCATAGGTGCCGCCGTTGATCACGAACAGCCAGCCCTCGCCCACCGCGGCGATCAGCACGCCCGCTGCCGCGGGCCCGATCATGCGCGCGGCGTTGAACGACGCCGAGTTGAGCGCCACCGCATTGGCGAGGTGGGCGTCGTCGACCAGGTCGGACACGAAGGTCTGCCGTGCAGGCGCATCGAAGGCGGTCACGCAGCCCAGCAGCAGGGCGAACACGTACACGTGCCACAGCTGCACCAGTCCGCTGAGCGTCAGCAGGCCCAAGCCCAGCGCCAGCAGGCCAGCCGCGGCCTGCGTGCACAGCAGCAGCTTGCGGCGGTCGAAGTGGTCCGCCGCATAGCCCGTCAGCGGAAGCAACAGCAGCGCCGGCCCGAACTGCAGCGCCATCACCGTCCCCATCGCAGTGGCGTTGTTGTCCGTGATCACCGTCAGGACCAGCCAGTCCTGGCCGATGCGCTGCATCCAGGTGCCCACGTTGGACACCACCGCGCCCATCGCCCAGGTGCGGTAGTTGTACAGCCTCAGGGACTGGAACATGCTGCTCAAGTTCAGAACACGGCCAGGTCGGTCATCCGGCTGAAGCGGTGCAGGGCGTACTTGCCCAGCTTCGAGTTGCCCTTCTCGTCCAGGCCCGGATACCACACGCACAGGCCCATCACGTTCGGCACCACGGCCACGATCCCGCCGCTGACCCCGCTCTTGGCCGGCAGGCCCACGTAGAACGCGAAATCGCCGGCGGCGTCGTAGGTGCCGGCGGTCATCATCATCGCGTTGATGCGGGTGGCGTTCTCGGCGCTGGTCACCCGCTCCCCGGACGGCCCGCAGCGGCCGTCATCCGCCAGGTACTGCACGCTGCGCGCCAGGTCCACGCAGTGCATGCCCAGCGAACACTGCAGGAAGTACAGGTCCAGCACCTCATCGACATCGTTGTTGAGGTTGTCGAAGCTGCGCAGGAAGTTGGCCATCGCCACGTTGCGGTGCCCGCTCTCGCGCTCCGAGCCGGCGAGCTCCGGGTCCATCGCGATGTCCGGATCGCCCGCGCGCGCGCGCATGAATTCCAGCAGCGATGCCTCAGCGTCGTCGTAGTGGGAAAGGATCACGTCCGTGCACACCAGCGCGCCGGCATTCATGAACGGATTGCGCGGGATCCCGTGTTCCAGCTCCAGCTGGATCAGCGAATTGAACGGATCGCCCGACGGTTCCCGGTCCACCCGCTTCCACAGCTCGTCCCCCACCGCTTCCAGCGCCATGGTGAGGGTATGCACCTTGGACACGCTCTGGATCGAGAACCGCTCGCGCGAATCGCCCACCTCGTGCACCGTGCCGTCCAGCAGCACCAGCGCCATGCCAAAGCGGTCCTTGGGCACGTCGGCCAGCGCCGGGATGTAATCCGCCACCTCGCCTTCGCCAAAGCGCGCGCGCACCTCCTCGTTGATGGTGCCGAGGATGTCGTCAAGGTCGAGGCGACTCAGGTCGTAGGGGTTCGCGGGAGGCTTGGGCATTCATGGCTCGCCAGTCGAAGGGGCGCACAGTATGCCGCCGGCGCGTGTGTCGACCACGTGGCCACGCCGCCACGCCGCCCCGCCACCCGCGCCAGCCCGGTTATCCTCCTCCGATGAGCGACTCCCCAACATCCCCGCGCATCTGGGTGGATGCCGACGCCTGTCCCGGCCCCATCAGGGACATCCTGTTCCGCGCGGCGGAGCGCGCCCGCGTTGACGTCACCCTGGTTGCGAACCAGTGGCTGAAGACCCCGGGCTCGCGGTTCATCCGGGCCCTGCAGGTGCAGGGCGGCTTTGATGCCGCCGATGACCTGATCGCCGAGCGCGCCGCGCCTGGTGACCTCGTGGTCACCCAGGACATTCCGCTCGCCTCGCGCGTCATCGAAAAAGGCGCACAAGCCGTCAATCCCCGCGGCGAGCGCTTCACCGCCGACAACATTGCCGAGCGCCTCTCTGTGCGCGACTTCATGGAGGAGCTGCGCGGCGCCGGCGTCCAAACCGGCGGACCGGCAGCATTCCACGCCCGCGATCGGCAGGCGTTTGCGAAGGAGCTGGACACCTGGCTGGCGCGGCGGCCGGGGTAGCCTGCCCGCCCCCGGGTCTCACTTGGGCCCTTTCTTGTCCGGATCGACATCATCGCGCTCCAGCGGCTCCTCCGGCGCAGTCGCGCCGCGCAGGTCATCCGATGACACTCCAAAGGCCCGGGCCCACTGGCTCATGTCCTGCTGGCGGTCGGCCTCGATCTCTTCCTCATGGGGATCGACGCTCTTGTCGTGCTTCTTCGCAATCATGCCGTCCTCCGGGCAACCAAGTCCCATGTCAGTTGACGTTGCACGGCTCCATGATGGCGGTCAGCTGCGTCCAGCCGGCGTGAGCCGCGCCGAACATCAACTTCCGGGGCGCTACTCGCCAAGTCGAAGACAGGCGACCGGAGCGCCAAGATATGGCCCGCTACAGGAGTCACTCATGGCCGCCCACTTCAAACACTCCGAGAATCTTTGAGGGTGGTCCGCCGAAATATTGATTCGGCGAAACAGAGCCTAGCTGGAGCATCCCATCTGCGGTTACTCCCTCCAACCGGACCACTTCTCCGAGAAGAGGATCAGGCACATCAAGAACGTAGACCGTTTCAGCGTCGAGGTAAGGTTTGAAAAGCAGGAAGGTTGTGCTTTCGGGCAGAACATCGCCGTCCGGATACATCGGCTGCACAGCTGGCTGGGAAATTTCCGAGACCCCGACAAGCGTGTCGCCGTCCATCCAGCGCCAAGTTGCGACCGAAGCGTCCTTGAACCTGTCGTGGATCTTCGGCACATCGACTATGTGCTTGCCACGAACGTCGTAAATTCCGTAATTCCCAGATCCGAAGTTCACCAAGAGATCCCCGTCTCCGGGCGCCGGCCTGACTGCCACGACGGGGCGCCTCTTGGTTCCCTGCAACACAACATCGCCACGCGGCGATACAACGGCGCCACCTGAACCCGGGAAGACCTGCCAACCGGAGGGGTGAACTTCTGCAACCAAAGCGGCTGGTTCGGCCGAAACACGCCGCATCTCGATGACCGGAATCCCCGGATGGGCCTGGCTCAATGCCGACGGTCGCGCAGGACTCGAGGCCGGCACATCAATGCTGCAAGCAATACCCATCGCGGCGAGGCAGATCGCTAAAGGGAATGCCTGCAGGACTGCTGGTACGTTCATATCACGGTTGATTCAACATATCGCTGAGCAGGGCTTCGGCAAGCGCTTCAACGACTGCGTCTTGATTCTGCGCCGCCCGAGGCCCAGAGATAAGTTCCAGCTCCACATCGGGATTGGTAATGAAATCAATCTCGGCAAGACAGGCTCGCGAGTTGGGGAGACCAGCAATGTTTCCAAGATTACGATCCCGATAGACACCCGACGGCGGAGGCGAATAAATCTTGACCCCCCGGTAACCGCGCTCACCAACTTGCTGGGCGTTGGGCACCGTCGCTGTCAAAGCAGCTTGGATTCGTTGGGCCAGCGCCATGTCCTGATCGAAGTTGACATTGCCGTCATCGCTCGACTCGATCAGTGTTTCTGGACCATGGACGGCGGAGCGATCGTTTCCATTGAAGTGGATACTGATAAATATGTCAGCTCCGTATTTTGCGGAGAAGGTCGCGCGATCCGCAATTCCTACGTTTATGTCTTCGTCCCGGGTCATTATCACCCTCAACGGATATGACAGATCCTGGGCTTGGCGCTCCACGCTCTTCTGAAGCTTCCGTCCAAAAATCAAGGCCAGGTCCTTCTCCAGAGTCCGGCGGCCTTCGGAATCACCAAAGCTGGTCGCGTTATTAAAGCTTGAACCACCCTCCCTGGTGTGACCACCATGCCCAGGGTCAATCACAATAACCCCAGGGACGACGAGATCAATGAGGTTGATCGCCGAGTTCTCGCTCTCCAAACGGGCGCTGATGCGGGCGGCGTTCAAGCCGATAGGCGGGAGATTGACCCGAATCGCAGTGTGGCCGGACGCGTCCACGGTCGTTGAAGCACGTTCCTGACCAAGTCGGGTGAAGTTCTCGGAGGCAAACTCAACCGCTGGCTCGAAGCGATTCTGATGACCATCAGCGGCCTGGCTCCAATCTCCACGGAACTCGGGAGCACCCGCCGATGTGTCGTTCGAGGAAGGGCGGACGAACAATGGTTCCATGCTCCATATAACCGTTTTCCCCGCGAAGAAATCGTCGGCACGCCCATTGCTCCAGACCCGCACCTTTATTTCGCGGTGGGCAATGCGGTTGACAGCGGGGTCCACCTTCACCATCTCGTGCTTGTGCGGAACTGGCTGTGGTGACGTGGAGCCCGACACCTCCTTCCCATCCTTGCCCCGGATCGCTGGAGCCAGCTCCACGACCTCTAGTTGCCGGTTGGCAAGCGGTGGCCTGATGAAAACCTCGCGTCGAGCAGTGTTGACGACTGGCGACGTTCTTGATTCAACAATCCGCCGAAACCTTTGCACAAGCTCATGAGGACCCCGTGCATCCTTCGGCAAAAGTGTGGGCTCACTCACTGGCGACCTCCAACACAAGCGTTTCCACGTCGCCAGAGGCGATCACATGCGTGCGGCCCTGTGCGTCGGTGACACCGTGTTCAAAGCTTCCGTCAGCGCGACGAACCCGATAGGGAACGTTGGGCAGTGGCTCGCCAGTTTCTTCGTCCTTGATTACGAAACCCTCATCGAACCGCTTGATTCGGGAGTCCGGAAGGGAACGGATCTTCATGCCACCGCCCGCACCACCCCGAAACGGCCCCAGCGCCCCCTTCACCGTGAAATTCCCCGGGCACTCAAACGTGACGTCCCCACCCTCCAGCGTCACCTTCGCCTCCCCCGCCTGAAGGACGATCTTTTCCTTCGCCAGCACCTCAATCCGTTCGTCCGTCGCGGTGACGGTGACTGACTGATCGGCCAGTACTTCCAGCTCGCCGGTGTGAGCCTGAATGCTCACCGGGCCGTTGGCGGCGATGGCACGGATGGGGCCGGCGTGGGCGTAGAGGGCGGCGTGCTGGCCGCTGACGCTGGAAATGGTGTGGCCGGCGGTCAGCTGGGCGTCCTGCTGGGCGGTGATGTGCAGCGCGCCGCCGGCGTAGGCGACGGCGCTCTTCCGGGTGGCGAATGCGATGGATTCGGGGGATTCGGCAATCAGCCTGGGATCGGCGAAGCGCTCCACCGGGTCCTCGCCGGGTTCGCGGCTGCCCGGGGCCGGTTTCATCGCGCTCTGGCCAGCAACGCTGCCGCTGTAGCGCCCCTGCTCCTCCGGGTCGATTGCCTCGCGCAGCGCCGTCAGGCGCTCATTGGCCTGGAAGCCGGGCACTTCCTGCTGTTCCAGCGTGTCATCCAGCGCACCGGCGGTCCGCTCCGCGCCCCTGAGCTGGCCGACGGCTTCGCCGATGTCCATCTGGGTCGAAATCGCACCGGGCCGTGCCGTGGTGGAGAGCAGCAGGCCCTGCCCGGCGTGGATGTTGCCCCAACCTTCGGTCGCCAGTTCGGCACCCTCGCCGCGCAGGCCGCCGCGGCTGTTGCCCTGGCCGTCCACCAGGTAGCCCAGCTCCAGGCGGCTGTCGGCCAGGCTGGTGTGCAGGCGCGTGCGCAGCTGGCCGGGCGTGTCGTCGATCAGCCACTGCTGGGTGCCGCTGCCGTCGTGCGATTGCGTGTGCAGTCCGCTGAGCGTGCCCGGGTGGCTCTCTGCTGCGTCGATCCCACCACCAAACGGCGGTGCCACTTCGCCGTTGTAGAGCTGGCCGGTGATGCGCGGCTGGTCGATGTCGCCGTGGGCGAACTCCACCAGCACCTCGGCGCCGATGCGCGGCAGGAAGTGGCTGCCCCAGTTGGGGCCGGCGATCCATTCGGCCACCGGCACCCAGGTGCCGCTGGTGTGGTCGCCGGGAGCGTGGCCGGGATGGCTGCTGGCCGTATCGGTGAAGCCGCCCGGATTGGGCGTCGGGCCCCGCTGCCAGGCGAACTGGATGCGCACCTGGTGATCGCGGTTGGGCGTCACCGCCGCCTCCGGCAATCCCACCACGCGGGCGGTCTGCGGGCCATGCACGGTCGGCCGCGGGCGCGAAAGCGGCACAATGGGCACGCCCGCCGGCGCAGCCACGAAACGGTTGCGATAGCTGCCCCGCTCCAGATCCGGCGCCGCCAGCAGCGCGGTGATGCCCGCGCCCAGATTGTTGGCGGCTACATGCTCCACGTTGAGCGGAACGAAACCGGCTTCCTCGTGCACGGCGTGCTGCGCCAGCGTGTAGGCAGCGCCCGCGGCAAGATCCCGCACGCTGCCGCTGCCGGCGTACAGGTCCTGGGCCAGGCGCAGCGCATCGAGGCGATGGCCGGCTTCATCCTGCGCGTGCGCGCCGTCTTCAAACCGGCCGTCGCCGGGCTGGGTGTATACCTCGAGCACCGGCAGCGCGCCGGCGCTCGCCTCGGCAATTCCCGTGGTGCTGGCCAGCCGCTCGCCGTGCCAGCTGCCCACCTGGCTGCGATTGGGCACCAGCCGCCGCTGGCGGGCAAAGGCGCTGATGGCGTCGTGGCGCTCGGTGGCGTCGATGCGATGGAAGCGCAGCGCGCGCCCTTCCGGCAGTTCGGCCTGCTGGTCGAAGATCACCAGCGTGTGGCCGGCTTCAGTGCCCTCCCCAGCATCCGCCTGGGCGTGCTCATAGCGCCACGCCAGGCCGGCGTCCGCCAAACGGCGGGTGACGAACTCCCAGTCCGTCTCGCGATATTGGGTGGTGATCGCACGCACCGGCAGCCGCCGGGTCACGTCAAAGCGCCAGCTGGCCTGCGGGTAGTCGGCAAACAGCTGCCCGAGCACGCCCTGCAGGTCCAGGTCCTGGAAGATCAGGGCGTTGCGCCGGTGGCTGAGCAGCACCGTCCAGGGCTCCACCAGCAACCGGTAGCGCGCCAGCCCGCCGTCACCGCCCAGGGGCGCCACCGCCGTGCACAGCCCGTTCCAGCGGCGGGGCTCGCCGCCCGGTCGAAGCAGCTTGAGTGACAGCGGTTTCCCCAGCAGTCCCTCGGGGTCAATGAACGCGCTGGTGGCCAGCACATCCACCTCGAAGCGGAACGGCGCGCACACTGCTTCGCTGCCTTCAAACCGCTCCACCACCAGCCCCTCGACGGGGGCGTCGAGCTGGATCAGTCGCGCATGCTGGGAGGGGGTGGACAGCGCCGCAAGCGCCTCGCGGGCCACGGCGCCCGCGTCCAGGTACGTTCCTTGTACAGCCATCGGTGCATCCTGCAATCCGGAATGACAGGCGGAAAGCGTACTACTTCGCTTTCGCGAACAACAGCGCCGCTACGAACCACGGCAGCGCGAAGCAGGCGCTCAACGCCAGTTCGTGCGGGCGGTAGCCGCCCGCGGCCACGGCCACGCCCACCACTGCGAGCTGGGCCAGGCCGGCCAGCGCCATCGCCCTTGCCATTGCCACGGGCCGGAATCGGGCCACGATCGAACCGACAGCGGCGACGGCCAGCACGCCGGCGAACATCAGGTTCGCCCGGTTGCCTTCGCTGCCGAGCATGCCCACGGCGAGGTTCACCCAGATGGTCAGAAAGCCGGTCAACGCCGCAAGGCCGAAGGCCGCCCGGAAGGCGCGGTTGCGGCTCAGGCGCGCGCCCAGTTCATACAGGCCGCATGCCGTCGCCAGCAGCAAACCCATCACGATGAAATCCAGGGGCGTCCAGTGCAGGCCCGGCCGGTCCAGCCACATCCCGATGGCCGGCAACGCAAGCAGCCCGGCCGCGGCGAACCAGACCCACGGGCTGAGGGGGTTGGAGCGGGATCGGCGTACCGCGTGCGAGACAGGCATGTGAGCCTCCGGAGGGCGTTGAACCCCGGGGTGGTGTCGCTGGACCGAAGCTTACGCCTGCGCCGCGGCGGTTCGCCAGTGCTCAGACACGCCGCGGCCAGTCGACGGAAAATGACCGCCGCTCGCCCGTCAGCGGGTCCTCGAAAGAAAGGCCCGTGGCAAACAGCTGCAGCGGCCGGGCCTCATCATCCGGCCCTTCCTCCCGGAGCACCGGATAGAAGCGGTCATTGCGGATCGGGGCGCCCAGCGCCGCCATGTGCACCCGCAGCTGGTGCTTGCGGCCGGTCACCGGCTGCAGCTGGTACAGCCAGTCACCCTGCCGGCGTTCCAGCACCTCAACCAGGCTTTCGGTGTTCGGCTCGCCGGCCACCTCGCGCATGCGGAAGAACGGGTCGCCGCGCTCCATCCTGCTCCGGTGCCGATGGGGGAACGTCATCTCCGGCAATGGGGGTGCCAGCGCAACGTAAACCTTGCGGATCCGCCGCTCCCGGAACAGCGCCTGGTAGCGCCCCCTGCTCTCCTTGCTTGCGGAAAACATCACCAGGCCAGCCGTCTCCCGGTCGATCCGGTGCAGCGGCACCAGGTCCGGATTGTCGAACCGACGCACCAGTCGCGTCAGCAGGGTCTCGCGCACCCAGGCACCGGTGGGCGCAACCGGCAGGAAGTGCGGCTTGTCCACCACCACCAGGTGCTGGTCGGCATGCAGCACGGTTTCCACCCCGGCCACCGGCGCCTCGTCCGCCACTTCACGGAAATAGAAGATCTCGTCGCCGGTCCGGCAGGGCGCGGAAGCCTCCAACGGCCTGCCCTGCGCATCCAGCACCAGCCCGCGCTCGAACCGGGTCCGCCAGGTCTCCGCCCCCACCCGTGGGAAGCGGGCGCAAAGGGCCTCATGGAGCGTCGCCCACGGCCCGGGCGGCAGCTGCAGCCGGCTGGCGGCCACGCCGTCGCGCATCGGGCGTGCCGGCACACGGGGCCGGCTCATCTGGTCGCACGCATCATGGCTCCGCAGTCTAGGGCCAATGTCCAACCGCCCGCCGCTTCACGGCCAACCCGCTGCCAGCCGGCTACGATGAGGTTCATCCAAACCACAGGAAAAACAGCCACATGGCCTTCAAGATCCAGCTCAACACCGACAACCACATCGACGGCACCGACGCGCTGGAGGAGCGCGTGAACGCGATGATGGAGCAGTACCTCGGGCGCTATTTTCCACGCCTGACCCGCCTGGAGGTCTTTCTCTCGGATCTCAATTCCGACAAGGGCGGTGCCGACGACAAGCGGTGTGCGCTGGAGGCGCGATTGAAAAACGACGACCCGGTGGCCGCCAGCCACGACGATGAGGACATGGCCAAGGCCATCCGCGGCGCCTGCGACAAGCTGCGGACCCTGCTCGACACCCGCATCGAAAAGCAGCGCGGGTACTGAGCCCCGCCGCAGGTTTGTGCTGGGGGCTCCCGCCTGATCGGGCAGGAGCCCGCCATGCTCAAGGGGCGTGAAACAGACCGACTTTGCAGAACGGGCTAGTGCCGCCCTTCCGCGAACTCCTCGACGATCTTGCGGCAGAACGCCGGCAGGTCCTCCGGCTTGCGGCTGGACACCAGGCCGTTGTCCACCACCACTTCCTCGTCCACCACCTCGGCACCCGCATTGCGCAGGTCGGTGCGCACGCTGGGCCATGAGGTCATCCGCCGGCCGCGCACCACGTCGGCTTCCACCAGCACCCACGGCCCGTGACAGATCACGCCCACCGGCTTGCCGCTGTTGACGAAGTCACGCACGAACTTCACCGCATCCTGGTCCATCCGCAGCGTGTCCGGGTTCTGCACACCGCCAGGCAGGATCAGCGCATCGAAGTCATCCACGCTGGCGTTGGTAACCAGCCCGTCCACCTTCAGCTTGTCGCCCGGCTTGTCGTGGTGCATGCCCTGGATCTCGCCTTCCTTGATCGAAAGCAGGCGCACCGTGGCGCCGGCTTCCTCCACCGCCTTGCGCGGCTCGGTCAGTTCCACCTGCTCGACGCCATCGGTGGCGAGGATGGCAACCGTCTTGTTTTCAAGCTTCTTGTCCAATGTGGCCTCCTGTCAGGTTGGCGGCGGCATCTCGCCGCCGGACCCGGAAGGATGCAAAAGGCCGCATCGCAGGAGCGTGATCGGCAGTCCCGCATGAAGCAGGCGCGGGCGGCGCTTCCCAAATTCAGCCGGCGCCTGCCTCTTCGTCCCCATCGTCGCTTGCGGGCGGGCGGATCCGGATCACCTGCAGGGGCCGCCCGTCATCAAGGCGCAGGTCCATGGCGTCCTGCAGATGCTCCACCTGCTCCAGCTTCCCGCACAGCGCCTGCGCGTGGCGCTCCATACTGGCTTCGTAGGCGGGCAGCTTCTCCTCCAGCTCCACTTCCATGGCCTCCATCCGCCGTTCCATGCGGCCGATGCCGCCGGTCATCACCATCCAGATGGCGCGGCGGGGAGTAAAGCGCGCCGCCATGGCCTCCGCCGCGGCCTCGATCTCAGCCTCGAACTCCTCACCAAACACGTCGGTCGACCACTCGCCCCGCCCCACCATCTCGTCCACGCGGGCCAGCGAGCGCGCCCGCAGGTCGTCGAACTCGCGGGCGTGGCGCTTGTTGCCCGCCAGCGCCACGTTCACGCTGGCGAGCGTGTCGAAGGTGAGGCCGATCGCGGCGCGGGTGATGGCGGCCACCTCCGGCAGCGAATCGCGCACGCCGGATTCAATCTGGCGAAGGCGCGCTCCTTACGCATCCCCTAGCCCCATGGCCGACAGCAAGTCCGACCCGCCCCCGCCCAACCGCGTCACCCTCGCCCACATCAATCGCGAGGCGTACATCTACTTTGGCGCCGGGGCCACGGTGGCCTGGCAGATGGCGATGCCCGGCGTCGGCCGCGGGGTCGCCAACCACAGCACCACGCTGGAGCGCCCGCTCGAGCGCCTGCGCGCCACCATGGCCTACGTGTATGCCGTCTCGCTGGGCTCCGACGCACAGCGCGCAGCCATCGCCCGGCACGTCAATCGCGGCAAGCGAAGCGATCAGCACGCAGGCAGCGGCCTTCATGGGGTTGTTCATGGCAGGTTGAATATGGAGAAGCCGCGCAGCGTACAGGGACGGCGGTGTTCGCCGTCGTCATTGCATCACACTTCACGTCGCGCCCCGGTGCCGGCCCCCATGCTGGGCTCTCCACGCCCCTGAAGATGGAGGCCGCCGTGACGCCCCCGCATCCGCAGGCCGCGCATACCCCGTCGCCCACGCCGCCGGATGAGATCCCCGGCCAGGTCCCCAACCCCGGCCGGGATCCAACGCCCGACCAGCCCATCGATCCGGTCCCCGACCAGCCGGCCGATCCCACCATTCCGCCCATCAAGGACCCGGTGCCGGGCGAAGAGCCACCGCCCGTGCGCGATCCCGATCCGCACCCGGACGACCCGCCGCGCCACTGAACCCGGCGGGCGCCATCCTGATCAGTGGCTCGCGAACGCCTCGGTGCTGCCGTCCGGCCTGACCAGCTCCACCGTATAAGGCTGGCTGCGCCCATCCGGCATTTCCATGCCCGGCGAGCCCATCGGCATCCCCGGAAGCACGAGGCCCCGTGCGTCGGGCCTCTCGGCCAGCAGGCGCTTTATGTCCTGCGCCGGCACGTGGCCCTCGATTGCATAGCCATCCACCTCGGCGGTATGGCACGAGCCCTTCCCGTAGGGAATGCCCAGCCGCTGCTTCACCGGCCCCAGGTCGTCCATGTCGTGCACCTCCACCGGGAAGCCGGCCTCGCGCACGTGGTCCACCCACAGGCCACAGCACCCGCAAGTCGGGGTCTTGTGCACCACCACCAGCGGCAAGGCGCTGGAACTCTCCGGCAGCGGCGCTGGCCCGGCGGCACTGGCGGGCTCCGCGCCTGCCGCGGCCACGCCTGCCGGCGTCGACGCCTCCTGCGCGCAGGCCGCGATTGCAGTGAACACGAGGGCGCAGCCGGCCGCGCGGGCGATATGTCGATACTTCATGAGGGTCTCCGGACTCGGATCTGTTCCGCGGATCAGGCCGCAAGTATGCGCCCAGGCGAGCGCGCGCGGATTGACGCAGATCAAACGCAGCCGGCACTGCACCGCAATCGTCGGCCAAGGTCACGCTGGCAACCCGCCCCCCCAGGACGTTGCTGGCTGAGCGCCTACCTCGGCTCCCGCTCCAGCGCGGAAGGGTCAAGCACCTGCTCCACGCTGCTTTCCCGCTCGCGCGGCGACATCGCCGCGAACTGCGCCAGTTCCGCCAGGCCCGGTTCCACCAGCGCGAAGGTGACCCGGACACGGTAGGGAGGCTGCACCCCAAGCGCGTCCGCCGCGGCTGCCATGTCGGGCCCGGGGATGCGGACGCGCAGCTGGTGATCCCTGCCGCGCAGACCGTAGGCATCGCGCCAGAGCACTCGACTCTCTTCGTCATCATCACCGAGCATCAGCACCGTCAGCCCGTAGCGGTGCGGGTAGGAGCCGGACGTCTGCACGTGCAGATCAAGATCCCTGCCGTTCCCATTGCGGAACCAGCGGGCTTCGGCCAGCCGCTTGACGTCGGAAATCTCCCGTGCGGGATCGCCCGCCAGCGCCTCGCGCACGCTCTGCTCGCAACTTGCGCGGGTGAATGCCGAGCCATCGAAGAACATCGACTTGCGCTCCCTGACCTCCGCGCAGAGCGACGCATCCCTGTATTTGCGCGCCAGCCCGAACAGGCAGCTCGAGCGCTTGTAGAAGGTCTTCTTCCCCGCCGGATTGAACAGCAGGCCGGTGGCATACGCCTCCGGATCAATACTCCGGCAGCGCCCCACCTCGGCTGCCTTGAGCTCGCAGGCCTTGCAGCCGAAGCCATCGGCATCGCCGCCAGACGTAGCCGCCAATGGGCGCACCGGTCCGGACCCTGCAGCGGCACCGTGCACCAGGAGCAGGAGGAAAAGCAGCGAACGCACCACCATCCTGCGCGGGCCGATCATCCACTTCCTCCCTGACTGCCGCCATCCGGGCGACCCCTGGACCAGACTTTACCGCGCAGCGACTTCGCCGTGCGGCACCCGGTACGAAGGCGCTCGAATCAGCTGTAGCCGAGCTGGTCCTGGCGCCACACGCCTCACCAGCGGCTGCGCTTCATGCGGGCCGGCATCGCCCCCTCCGGCAGCTCGCATCAACCGTCCTTCTTGAGCAGCGCCGCCAGACCGGCAAACGGCGTGGACGTTGAGGCCGCGGGCGCATCCTCCGCGTCGCGGGCGGAAACGCCGGTGTGGTCGATCTGGCGCGAGTGCTCGTTGTCGTGGCAGTACACGCACAGCAGCTCCCAGTTGCTGCCGTCGGCCGGGTTGTCGCCGTGGTTGTGGATGGTCGACGAAAATGAAAGAAGGCGCCCGGAGGCGCCTTCAAATAAGGACCGGCAGGGGGAAGTCCCCGCATCCAGCCGTAGCCTCAGTCGCCGCGCGGTTCCACGGTCACGGCCGCCGTGCGGACTTCGGTCACGCCCTCGATATCACGCGCAATCTCGGTTGCGCGATCGATCTGGGCCTGCTCGTCAACCTGCCCGGTCAGGGTAACAACGCCGTTGACGGTCTCGACCTCAATATCCAGGCCGGACACGTCCGAATCGGCGAGCAACGAAGATTTGACCTTGGTGGTGATCCACGTGTCATCGATCGGCTGATCGGAGTCAGGGCCGTCGACCCAGTCGTCACCGGCGGTGCGGTCATCCACGGCTTCGCCAATGGTCGTGTCCCGATCGCCGGGGGCCACCGGCTGCGCGGCGCGCTCGGCCGGCGTGTCCATGACCGTCGGGTCATCCAGGTCGCGGTTGTCGGCGCAGCCCACGGAGAACGCCAGTGCTGACGTCAAGGCAATCGCGAGCGGCATCCGGGTCATAAGTGGCTTCATGGGTGGTGCTCCAACTGTGGGGAGCACCCAGTGTGGAGCGGGCCCTGTTCAGCGGCCGTGACAGGCGAAGCTTGCCCAGCGGGGCGTTCAGAAAACCCTCAGCTGGAAAAGCCGCCCCCATGCTGGGAATCGAGCGCACTTCAAGACCGCGAATCCCGCACGTATGATCCGCGCCAACCCTCAAGGAAGATGCCAGATGTCCAGGAAGACCCTCTTCGCCCGTGCGCTGGCCTCGCTGGCCGTTGCCCTGCTGCTGGCCAGCTGCGGCGGCGATACCGACTCCCACGCCAGCGCGGCCTCCGGCAGCGGCATGCCGCCCGCTTCCGCCCTGCCCGACTGCGGCAGCATCGCCGCCGCCACCAACGGCTTCGTTGATGGCTGGTCGCTCTCCGAAAGGAGCGGCCCGATGCGCAGCGACGATGAAGACAACTACGGCGTGGAGTGCACCTGGCTCTCGCCGCGGGCACAGTCCGACAATCCGGCCGAGATGATCCAGGCCGCAAGCTTCGGCGTCATGATCAGCGTGCAGTCCTACACGCTGACCGAGCCGGAGGTGCGCAGCATCGGCTGGGTCGTGGATGACCCGGCGGTGGAGGACGCGGGCGCGTTCCTGGTGTTCCCTTCCGGAAGCCTGGACTTCGACAAGACGTTGCGTGTAGTCGGCCCGCAGGTCGTCAAGGACAAGGTCACCGTCTCCCTTGCCCAGACCGGCGTGATGGTGGTCAACGAGATCGACGAAGGACAACCCATGACCAACCGCAGGGCCGTGGACACGGCGTTGGCGGTGCACAGACTAATCGGTCGGTAGCGGCTGCGGGAACGTAGATCAAGCGCGGGAGCCCGGTTCGAATGGCCTGAGGTCTCAAAACCACGACGGAGTAGCGGCTTCAGCCCTCAAACGCAGCGGGCGCGGCGACAAACTCAGCGGCCATCGCCTCCTATCTCGAAACCCTTTCGACAACACCAGCTTCGACCCCACCTTTCGTGTTTTCCAAGCATCGGACGGCATCAAGGCGTCAAATGCCGCCCGGAGTGTCCGTAGAAACCGGGATCTGCTTCTTCGCGATCAATGAGTGACCTGCGTCACTGGTCGAACCGCCCGTTGAAAATGCCAAAACAGCTTAATGAACGCTACGCTGCTACGCTGCCGCGAGACAACTGCACCTCACCCACCCGGTGTGCGTCACGAGATGTCCTTGACGGGCGAATTGAACGCTCCATAGACTCAAGTAGCACGACATCGTCCATGTGTCGCAACTGATCATGGACCACGGGCAACGGAACGTCTGGGGAGCGCGCAAGTGAAAGACCTGACCACAGGACCAGTCAGTGCGCACATCCTCAAAATGTCGGGCGCCCAGCTCGTCAGTCTGCTCGCTGGGTCCATCTCTTCGCTCGTCAATATTTACTGGATCGGGATGCTCGGCACAACGGCGCAAGCCGCGGCAACACTGGCCGCAATACCGGCAATGCTGGTTATGGCGCTTCTTCCGATCATAACCGTAGGCGCAGCGATATTGATGTCTCACGCGGTGGGCGCCAAGGACCAACGGCGCGCCAACATAATATTCAACGAAGCGCTGGGCGTCACCTCGGCGATAGTCTGCGTAATGGCCGCCGTGGCGTGGGTCAACCGCGAGGCAATCGGAGTGGTGCTCGCGTCACACGATGAAACCGCGGCTCTGATCGCCGAGTACTACACGTGGTTTTTCCCCTCCATGGTTGCGCAAGTCCCGGTGTTGATAATTGCAGGAGCGCAGGCCGCAATCGGCAACATCAGAGTTTCCACGATAGCCCAGACCGGTGCCATGGGCCTGAACGTACTCTTGAACCCTATCCTGATGTTTGGATGGGTGGGCTTGCCAGCCTTCGGCATCAGCGGTTCCGGCATGGCGTCTCTAATCGCTTACACTCTGCCACTTCTCGGACTAATAATTTACTCATGCCACAGAGGTTCCTATCTATCTCTCATGCCCCAGATGTGGATCGCGAGACCGAATGAGTTATGGAGTGGCCTGAAACTTGGGTTACCCGTCGGCCTGGAGGGTGCCGTCTTCGCAATCTATATGTTTTTCATAGCCGTGTTGATACGCCCGTTCGGACCGATTGAAGTGGCAGCATTCGGAGTGGGACAACGCGTCTTGCAAGCGGGCCTGTTACCACTGCTAGCGCTGAGTAGCGCTACGGCCATCATAGTTGGACAAAACTATGGCGCGGGAGCTAGCGATCGAATCCGCGAGTCCCTGAAGTCGAGCGCCGCGCTGGCGCTTCTCATAGCACCTACGCTGCTCGCGGTGTTCCAGCTCTTCCCGCACTGGATCCTTCAGCGCTTTTCAGAGGATGCGGGGACCATAGAATCGGGAGTACTTCTTCTTCGTATCGACTCATTTAGCCTGATCCCCGTGGGCCTGGCCTACATCATCTTCTCCGTCCTTTCAGGAATGGGAAACACGAAACCCGGACTTTACTGCTCCGCAGCCTACTGCCTTTCGATCATAGCGACATCGTGGTGCCTTTCCTTCCTTAATGGATTCTCCCCTGTCTGGATATGGAAGGTGATGGTGGTCGCAGCTCTATTTCAGGCGCTCGTAGCGGCCCTTTTTCTCAGGTACGACTTCAACCGACGAGGATATATCCAACCGTCTTTTCTAGCTGCAGGTGCCAAAGGATAAAGTCCAGTGACCTCCCTGACCTTCACCGGAGAGCGCGGCGAGCTTGAGGAGTATCGAGTACTCCAGAACGGGCTCACCGTGTTACTAGCACCCACGGCACCAGCTGCCGCCGTTCTGGTAATGGTGACGTATCACGCCGGCTCAGGTGACGAAGGTGCTGATGCAGAAGGGTGCAGCCACATGTTGGAGCACATGATGTTCAAAGGATCCGCCCGTTACAACAGATCACTCGGTACTTCCATTCATGATAAGATCGGTGCGGTAGGAGGCAGCACAAACGCCACTACGTGGCGTGACTACACCAACTACTGGTGTTTTGTTCCCTCCAGGCACCTAGAGCTTGCTATCGATATAGAAGCGGACCGAATGCAAGCTCCCCTACTCGCCCGAAGCGACCTAGATGTTGAACGGAAGGTGGTTCTTAACGAGCAGGACATTCGTGCTTCATCTCCTATGGAATTCATCAGCGACGTAGTATGGCGCACCATGTATCCAAACCATGCATACGGTCGTCCCGTCATTGGATCTCGCAGCGCAATATCGAATCTGTCGCGAGACCAGCTGCTGCATCACCATAAGAGCTTCTACCAAACAAATAACGCGACCATCACCGTCGCCGGCCATTTCGATCGCGAAGAGGCAAAGGACCAGATTGGCCTCCTCTTTGGGGGAATTCCGCCGGCAGATCCTGCCTCCAGGTCGGCAGCGACTCCAATCGCAAGCATCCGAGCCCACGAAACAACTGTTTATCAGCAGGGCGCACCGGAATGCTTGGCAGTGGTGTTCCCCTCCCCCCCCGGCCTACACCGCGATAGCGACGCACTGGCGATCTTGGCGCTCATTCTCGCGAGCGGAAACGCTTCCCGCCTTAACCGGGCACTGGTGGCTACTGGGCGCGCAACCCACGTTTGGGCCATGACATCCAGGCTCCGACTCAACGGTCTATTTGAAATTCACGTTGTGCTTGCTAGGCAAGATGACTGCGCCGGAGTATCCCGACACATCCAGGAAGCGATACTGGATATTCAAGGCCATGGTGTAAGCAGCGAAGAACTTGAGACGGCGAAAGCCAATGCTCGCGGCCAGCTTATTACCTCAAGGGACGGCCCGCTAGCGGTAGCCATGCAGATAAATAACGCAATCGCGATGGGGAACTGGCATTACTATTGCGACGCCGTTGAGCGAATCGAAGCCGTATCCAATGATGATATTCGGCGCGCCGCCGAGACTTGGCTTGTTGATCGACACCACCAAAAAGTCCGACTGACGGGACTAAAGGAAGGCTCCGGTGTCGCTAGCTAGTATAACCAAGCATAGGGCCGTCACAGCCGACGCAAAGATGCCGCTCCCATCCGGCAGTCAGTTTGAGGTACCTAATGGAATTCTTCACGGATTCCACATACCTAACTCTTCTCTCTTCGCGCTAAACATATCGAACGCTCAACCAATCAACCACGATGAGGCACTTCGCCAGGAGATCGTGGTTGCATGCCTTGTGAATGGAGAGGTGAGCAAAGAAAAGATATTTCTCTCGCGCGAGCTAGAGAGTCGCGGCGCATCATTCTCTCTCGAATGTCAGGCCGGGCGAGCAGAGCTGCGCGTTATCGGTCCGGCGGAGCACTCTACGGAGATTCTAAAACTACTCTTCAAATGTTTCGCCGACCCACGCGCCCCAGGGCAAACGCTGTCATTAGCGAAACGCAAAATTGCCGCGGAGCTGCGTTATCGCTCTACATCTTCGCGCGCTATGGCTGAAGATGCGATTCGCCGTTTACTTTACTGCGACGCCGACCCGCGTCATGTCGAGGATACGGAAGCGAGAATTCGCGCGATCGAAATGGTAGACCGCACTGACATTCAGAACTTCCCGCTGTTCAACGAGGCCCATCTCGTTATCGCCGGAAATATCGATCCGACGGTTGCGGCTGACATATTGTCTGAGGCCCTTCCGCCCTCTGCACCCCGATCGGATAGGCCAATTCCTACTTGGCCCTACCCAACAACCTGCCCCGGATCTACCCGCATCGAAGTCCCCGGAGCGCAACACACCGTCGCACTCGGTCGCCCAGTGCGACTGAACTCTGCTCACCCGGATTACTTGACTGCCTGCCTGATGAACAATGTACTGGGTGGCGCGTTCAACTCATGGCTCGTGGAAGCCACGAGAGAAGAGCACGGCCTTAATTATAGCATTCAATCCGAACTGCACTGCAGAGACCCGAAACACACGGGGCACTGGCTCGTACACTTTTCCCCCAACGCTGGGGACTTGGAGAGGGCAACATCTATCGTGAGATCGGTAATCTCACGGTTCTCGGATTCTAAGATTTCAGAAGCCGATCTGGACCTCCAGAAGAATGCGTACGTGGGCAGATTTTTGGTAAGTCTCTCGTCACTCTCTGGGCTCTGCGCACTGGCGCTCAGTGAGGCTGAGCGGGGCAGCGGCCCCGATTACATGCTAAGCCTGCCTGACAGAATTCGGGCAATCACCATGGAAGATGTCGAACGCGTCCGCTCGGAGCACTTCCAGGATAGAGACTTCTTCACCGCGGTAGCCGGACCCAATCCTAAACCGGTACGATAGATCCGAAGAAGCCAGTTGGCCTGACCACCGACGCAATCATCATCGCACCGGGGCTGTCGCGATCGACACTAATCCGGAACTTTGTACATAGGAGATGCGAAAGAAGTATTAACTGCGCAAGGCCCAAACTTGCGCCTACGCACGACTTGGGTGCCCAACCGAAGGGCATATAAGGTTCGTGCGCACAGTTCGCCGGCCGGGATTTTTCGCTAACCCAGCGGTCGGGATCAAATTGATCAGGATTCCTCCAGCGCTCAGGATCGTTATGGACGATATAAGGACTCATAACATATCTATGTCCAGGCTTTAGGCGAATCTCACCCTCCGCGATTGGCACACGGACGTTCCTTACTAGGACCGACGGCGAGCTCCAGATTCTTAGCGTCTCTTTTACAAAGCGCGTAGTTTCTGGCGCGGATTGGACAGGTGAGCCATAAAGCTTCTCTGCGGAGATCGATCCGAGCTCAACTTGCAGGCGAGCGTACCACTCAGGCCGCCGGGTCAACTCATAGAGAAGGCATGCCGCTACCGCACCCGGAGAACCCGTAATTGCGGTCAAGAGCGCCGTGACGGCATCAACCGCTCGCCCAATCCCAAGGCTTGGGATCATATCAACAACAGGGTCGGCCAAATCCTTTTGACGCCTCCTGCTACCATTGACCCTACCCGAAAGTTCACGCCTGACCTCAATCCCCGCCAAGACCTGCCTCAGGCTCATGATCAGCGCCTGCCAGCGGGGGCTCCGGGGGGGATCGACGTCTGAAAACACGAACGAAATTTTACTTTTGATTTCCCGGACGATTCGATTATTGGCTTTATTGGGAAGCCCGGCGATAATCGACGGAACCAATGCTCCGGTGATGACATTCTCCACGAGCCACACAAGATCTTGACGAGCGGCTCCTTTTTCCCTCAGCGAGACCTCCATTCTTTCGGTAAGCAGTTGGAGATGTTCCGCATTGGTCAGGGTTCGCATTTGCCTCCCCCATGCGGAGCGAAGCTGTCTCCAGTCCACAGCCTCACTGGAACGACCTAGAAGTGTATCGGTAAAGCTATCCAACATAGTTAGATCGGCGAAGTTAGCTGCGTCCACACGTTGCGCAACAGACGCATCGAATACAGCGAGGATATCTTCTGCGAGCCAGAAGATTGGCCCCTCCTCCTTCCGGCGGCGCAATATGTCCTCCATAGACGGAGTTGCCGAGAATTTCGCCACTGTGCGGTGTGCTCCGAGCTGAAAAGGGGGGCAACGAATGTTGCCCCCCCTCGAACCGTCAGATGTTGTGATACATAACCCAATGCCAGCCAAGGCCGCCCCGACACATCCCGCCACGAACACCCATGGCTGCCTTCATTGCGATCATTACCCTTTTCATAGCTCTCTCCTTAACGAAGTTATACTACGACATACCAAGGCACATGGGGCAGACGAAGCTCCATATACCTAGGTTCGGTTTCAGCCCAACCCGGCGGCAACAATAGGGTTGAACTGAAAAAATTTGTTCACGGCCTTGACCGCAACTCAAGAGTAAACGGAGGAGGAGCCATCGCAGCCGCCACCGTAGGCTCGCAGCTCGCCGCCTGCACGTGCAATGTGAACCTTTCATCGAGAATTTTCAGCATGCTGCTGACCAAATCCGATACGAGGTCCGCCGCTACGCAACGATGACGTCCATGGCCGAATGGAATGAAAGCCGGGTTACTCCACTCGGATTCATCGGCCCAACGCTCGGGTCTGAATTCTGAAGGGCTGCTCCAATAGTGTGGATTGCGCTGCACACTATAGGGGCACACCACCACGTCCTCATGACGCTCTACAGAGACACCTGCCACGGTATGAGGCTCGGCAGGCTTTCGACTGAGCAGCCAAGCCACAGGCCAGAGACGCAGGGATTCCCGGACAACCCAATCCGCGGGAACATTCCGCGGTGAATTAGTGCCTCTTAAGTAAATTGACCAAGCCAAGAGGAACCCAACTGAGCCTGCAGACGCGAACAGAAATGAGAGGAATATTTCTGAGAGTTCATCCACCCCATGATCGAGATTCGACGCGTTAGCGATCACGTCTAACACGTCAACTGGCGGGCTTTGGGGCGTCCGCCTTCTATCTTCAAATGCCTCCGAAAGCAACAGCGTTGTCCGGAATTGAAGCAACATGCGACGCCAGAGCCTTTGCTTGCGCTTCGCATTTGCTAGAACGGCACGCTCAACAATCTCGTCCATCAGCAGGTAAAGGCCGGCTGGGGTCTCGGTAGCGGCCAAAAATGGCTTTAAGTAGCTATAGGCTAGACGATTGCCCTCATCTGGCCAGAAACTCATCTTCGGCAGGTGTGTAGCTATATGATCTGCAAGATCACTCTCGCCGCGCGAGTGCAGGTATTCTCGCAATAACCTGCGGGCGTCGCGGCGAATAGTGAACTGTGCCTCGCGCGGTCGAAACAGGCCATGGCGGGTGTGAAAGAAGTCCGAGTGATCCTCGTACCACCCTTCTTTGTTCTGAAGTACGCCGCGCGCCACCACCGGATCCGCGAGGATATATCGTCGCTTCCCAACCGGTGACACAACGCGCTCTTTGGCGAGTTGCTCGTCCAAGAACCCGATCGGATCACGGGTAAATTGTCTCGATATCCGCCTTCCATGCACGTTGCTATCCCCGTCCTGATGGCGACTCCCCTACTAGCAGCAGCCCCGAGATATTGATTCACTACACATGTATTCCTGCAAGATGTCAACTCCCCACTTGTGCCAGTAGCGTGACCCCCGTCCCAATTGCCCTCTGTGCCGGAAACCTCCGGGTAATCGCGTGTTTCGCCGCGAGGACTTCGACGCGGAGGTCTGACCTTGGAGGGTCCGAGCTGCGGCGCGTCAAGGAGCTGGAAGGCGAGAGTAGCCGGCTCAAGCGGATATACGCCGAGTTGGCACTGAATGCGGCCACGATGAAGGATCTGACGCTAAGAAAACTGTAGGGCCGGTGCGCGAGCGCGAGGCGGGATGGTACCAAGTCGAGGTGCACGCGCGGCCGGTGCATCGGTCCTGCGCATGGATAGGCGTTGTCCGGAGCGGCCTGACATCGCCCGCCGCTGGATTGGACAGCGATTGAGAGAGAGACCATCGCTGCCCTGTCGCAGCCGGTGCAGCAGCGCCCTAGCCGCGGCTTCTGGATTGCCGCGCGTTCCTCCGCCGCACGGACGCCAGCCTCCCAGCCGCGAGTGGGCCAAGGCCAACGCCATGACCATCCGATACATTCAGCCCAACAAGTCCGAACCAGAACGCCTACATCAAGCGCTTCAACCGGACCTTCCGGGAGGAGGCCCTGGACAGTCTGTTCGCCCGCCTAGACGATATACGCGAAGCGGCGCACTGGTGGATGCTCAAGGACAACGAAGTGCGCCCTATGAATCACTGGGCAACCTGACGCCGAGAGAATATCGTGACCAGCGCCCCGAAGGTTCTACTATTGAACTCTGTGCTTGACGACGAGCTCGTGGGTACGATGGACGTTCCGCCTGGCTGCGCAGGTTGCCAGAGGATCATACAATGGCTTGCCTTAGGGGCGCGCGAAGCGGCAAGGCATCTGATCCGAACGGTTCCTGACTGTCCGACTAACTTATCGTGGTCCGCCATCCAGAGCAAGTGTGCAAAACAAGAGCAGACGATGTTCGGGCGTACCTTCTGGCTCTACTGACCTGGCCCCTTTCTCAGGGCCACTTGCTACTTAGTAGAGTCCAGGTTCGGAGCATACCGCTCCAGTGGGTCAGGTTTCGATCGGCGGTCAAACCGGCCAAGGAACCTGCTTGGCTCTCTCGATCGGCCCGCTAACGATCGCGAGACCTACATCACACTTTCGAGCGCGCGCCAAGTGGCTCCGACTTTTTGGCAAACTACATCGGGCGAGCTCTAGGGAATCAGGCTAATCCATAGAGTGCAGGCCGTGCGACTCACGTGCGCGTACGTGTCCAACGTACCCGGGTCATCAAGGGCCCACCGCCGGCCATAGCCGTGGGTCCATCCAGCAGCATCCCGGACCCCGGCAGGCGTTACGCCGAAAGGGAGTTCCGCGATGACAATGAGTCCTTCAAAAAGCGCCATGCTGCATAAGCAAGTGCGACGCGCACTGCAGTCAGGGCGTTACTTGCCTGGGCAGCGAATCGATCCGACCTCACTCGCGTCCGAGTTCCGGATAAGCCCAACTCCTGTACGTTTCGCGCTGTACCGCTTGGTGGGCGAGGGCCTCATCGCCGACTGTGGCAGGAGCGGGCTCTACGTTCCGCTGCCCACCGAAGTAGCAATGCGCGACCTCTACGATTGGATGGAGCGCCTCCTTCTAATGGCGTGCAGCCTCTCTGCAAACTCCAACGGGTCGCGGGCATTGATGCCGGATCTGAATCCGGCCCAGGACGATGTGGTGAAGCTCACATGGAAGCTGTTTGACAGCATGGCCCAAGCCACCCGGCACCACTCGCTGCACAGGGCGATAAGGCAATGCAACGACAGATTGGCGCCAATACGCCGCGCCAAGCACGGTCTCTTGGACGACCCGCTTGATGAGTACCAGAGAATGTTGCTGGTCTGGAAAAAGGGCGATCCAAGCCCGGTCCGACGCACGCTGAAGGCATACTTCGCTCGACGCAAAGCCCTGGTTCCGCATATCGTTGATCGTCTAAATGAAATCAGCAAACGCGTGCACTGACTCGCGCGATCAACCTGATTAACAGATTTTTAGTTAATCAAGCAACTGCAATTAAAAAATCAATTGATAATTAAAACCTGCAGCGCCTAGCCTGTTGGCGTCATGGATTTTCATGACGCTGAAAAAGGAGGCGAAAGTGAACGTTCCCAATGATCCGGTCGTCCCCGATGCAGGGACAGTGCTCGGTGTCGCCAGCACCGACACGAAAGGCAGCGCCCTGATTGGCGAGGACGTGGGTGGTCGGTACACACCCGGAATTTCTGAAGACTGAGCGCGGCTTCGCGCCCGAAGGAGGGTTAAAGCGATGGAGAAATCCAGTAGCGAAATTCCACTTTCCACTGATGTACCTCAACCCGTTGTATTGGCCATCGCCAGCGTCGACACCAAGGGAACCAACAAGATTGGTGAAGACATGGGTGGCTTCTGGGCTGGAGGAATATCTCAGGAGTAAGGCGAAAAAGGGGGCGCACCACGGTGCGCCCCTCCCTGTTTGGAGGAACTGCCATGGGTCGCTACGTTCTTCGAGAAGACCTTTCGTTCTGTCATGTGGGTGGGTGCTTGGTATTTTTCGACATAGGAAGCGACCAATATCTGCGCCTGCCATCGACGCTGGGAGCTGCGCTGGTCAAATATCTTTCTTCGGAATCTCCATCCCACATCAATGTGGACGAGCTCGTCGCGCGAAACATCCTTGTCGAACAAGGCGACTCTGCTCCTGCGAGTAGACCCACTGCAATTCCTCCGACACGCAGCTCCATGGAAGAAGCGCACCCACTACCACGGGTGAGTTTTTTACAGGCGCTTGAAGCGCTTGCGCTGGTGGTTCATACGCAGATGACGCTCAAGCTACGCCCGTTCAAGCATGTGCTGAGGATCGCAGGCGCCCCTGCCCAAACCTTCGAAGCGCCACCGCTTGAACAGCAGGTCATTAAAGAAGCGGCTGCTTTCCGCCGCTCCCGCCTTTACATCCCTGTCGAAATGCGCTGCTTGGTGGATTCCATAGCCTTGGCGAGGTTCCTCCGTCGCCGGAAGCGCAACGTGCATGTGGTGTTCGGCGTCGCCGTTGATCCGTTCTCGGCTCATTGCTGGGTACAGGCGGGCGATCTCGTACTGAACGACACTCTGGGCAACGTCACATCCCACACGCCGATCAGGGTCGCTTGATGTACCGGTACGCCGCCCTGCTCTACGACGAAGACGGAAGAAACCGCAATCCGTCAATCCACGGAGCGCTCGTTGAAGCAGGGCTGACCCGCGTAACGGAGCAAGAAGAATTTGGCCTGTACGCTTCTCCCGACACTCCGGTTCTCCACCTCTCTTCCGGGGCTTCCGTCGTCGGCCACATCTTCCAACGCATCAACAATCGTCCAATAGAAGAACCTGGCCTGCTCCGGCAAGTCCCTGCGGATGCCCTCGCCGCTCACATGATCCGTGAATGCTGGGGTGAGTACGTGCTTTTTCAACCCGGGAACGGAAGTTCTCTCATGGTGATGCGCGATCCGTCTGGAGGCGCCGACTGCGTATATTCATCCGAGAGAGGGTTTGTGGTCTCGGACATCTCGCTTGCGACAGATGCGGGTCTTTATACCAAGCAAATCGACTGGGACTTCATCCGCAACACTCTGGCCTATCCGCACCTCAAGACCGGTCACACTGGCCTCGCCGGGATCCATGAGTTGCTACCGGGCCAGGCGCTTCAACTGTCACTTGGAAGCAGCATGACCCGTGACGTCTGGACGCCATGGGACTTCGTATCAGCGAGCAAGAGGTACAACGATCGTCGGGACGCGCTGCGAGCAGTACGCGAAGCGGTGAGATCCACCGTAAGAGCGTGGGCCGACACAGATGGCTCGATTCTGCTGGAATTGTCGGGCGGCTTGGATTCCTCAATCGTTGCGGCCGCTCTGATGGGCTCGCGCGCCGACATTACCTGCTGCAACTTGGTCACACCGGTACCCGGCGCCGATGAGCGTCTGTACGCAGAACAGATGGCAGCGTCGCTCAAATCCGAGCTCCATGTCCAGGAACTGAGCATCGACGGAGCAGAGTTCAGCTTTGAGCCGCCGCCACATGCGGTGACCCCAAGCACCTGGCTGCTCCAGCACGCATCCAATGAGGCCAAGGAGTGGATCGGCCAGCAGGTGGGCGCGCGCAGCTACTACTCTGGAGGCGGGGGTGACACTGTCTTCTGTTTCACAAAATCCGCGGCTCCGGTAGTAGACGCTTTCAATAGCCGGAGCTTCGTGTGCGCCTTGAGGACGATCCGGAACCTGGCGGAACTGCATCAATGCACGGTCTGGAAGGTTACCCGTTTAGCAGCGAGAAAGTTGCTCGGTCCGGCCAAGCCACCGAGGACGCCTGACCATGCATTCCTGTCGTTCAAATCCGACCTTGAGATCGCAGCGCTGCATCCATGGTTCTCGGCACCGCCCGCCGCTTTGCCGGGAGACATGGAGCGCATCTTCGATCTCGCCGGCAACCAGGTTTTCAGAGATGGTATTGGACGTAGCAGCCACCGGGCCTTTCGCATGCCGCTGCTGTCTCAACCGGTCATGGAAACCTGTCTTAAGGTTCCGAGTTGGATGTGGTTTGCCAATGGTCGCGACCGCTCCATCGCCCGGGAGGCGTTTGCGGATCGGCTCCCCGCAGACATCTTCCACCGACGCAGCAAAGGCACCTTCATGAACTACACGGGCGCTGTCTATCGGCGGAACATGCATCGAATGAGGGATTACCTCGTGAATGGCCGGCTCGCAAAGCACGGCCTCCTCGACACCGACTCCCTGCGGAAGTTCCTGGGCAGCAACCCGGACACGCACGGTGATTCGTTCATGCGAATCTTTGATCTGTGCGAGGTGGAAAACTGGATTCGATACCAAGCGTGACTTCTTCCCGCAGTCAAGGTTCGGCGGTGTCCATGTTCTCCTTCATCTCCCGCCATATCGCGTATTGTTCCTGTTTCGATGGCGCCGGATCCTCGTAATCCTGGAGCCAGAATCGAAACCAGTCCAGGTTCCTCTCATACACCGCAAGCTTGTGACGCGGCTGGAACTTCTGGTGCGGCTCGTGGGGGAACACATACAGATCGGCGCGATGGCTGCGAAGCAGCGGAATCAGGTAATCCAGCGCGTACAGGTACTCCTGTTCGGAGTGCTGGAACAGCACCGGCGCCTGCACGTTGTCCAGCTTGAATGCCGGTGAGAGCACGCGCCAGCGAGCCGGCGTCTCATCTGGAGCGGCCAAGCCCCACAAATCCTTAAGGCCGCGTGAGAAAAGGTCACCCCGCAGGCTCCCGAACAGATGGTAGAGGGGTGAAACAACGGGGTTCGCCACGGAAGCGGCAGCCAGCACATCGGACTCGGTGAGCGTCCAAAGGGTCACTGCCCCGCCGTAGCTCAACCCGCCCATGCCCACGCGTTCGCGATCCACTTCACCAGCAGCAGAAAGCAGGTCGACCACGCTCTCCACTGCCGCCGTGCCCTCGGCATGCCGCGCTACTGCGTCCATGGTGTATCCCGGCAAGTGGTTGATGCACAGCGCGGCGATACCAGCGGCCGCCAGGGAAGCCAGCGGCCACTCGTCCCCTACCCCACCCCGCACAAAGCCCGGGCAACTGTAATAGGTGACAAAAAGCGGCACCGGCCCATCGCCCCCGCCTTTTGCGGGATACATCTGGCCGGTGAAGCGCCTCCCCTGCCCGTCGGTCCATTGCAACAGGCGGGCCGGGCCGACGCGGGCCACTGCCTCGGTCAATGCCGCGTTGGGATCGAACAATACGCGACGCTCACCGGTCTCCAGGTCAATCCGCTCCAGCCGCGGCGGGCCATCGGCTTCCGCTGCCACACACACCAAGGCCTCCGCAGCCACACCGCAGGGTGAAGATGCATCGCGCCCGCCGCTGATCAGGCCTCGCGAGCGCAACACCCTGTGGACCTCGCCGGTGCCCACGTTCCAGCGGTACTTCGATTGGGCCAGACCTGCATCATGATCGGTAACCGTGAACAGCACCTCGTCATGTCCGGGGCGCCACTGAATCACATTGATCGCCCTGCCGGTGCACAACTCCGAAGTACAGTGAACCGGACGCCGGCCGTTCCTGGAGCGCACGACCGACATCAACACGTCGGGGCGGTCCATTGCGCCGGCGCGATCACCGACCCGGGTCAGCAAGGCGACCCTGTCGCCCACTGGTTCGGGCTCCGACTTCCAGAGGTCCCCCTCGATGCCCCGGAGTACCGGAGTGTCCGGCGACCGGCCGATGTACTCCGATTTCATCTCGCGCCTGACGCCGGTTTCCAGATCCAGCTCATACCACCGGTCCGGCACGTGGCCCAGAAGTGGCCTCCGGGCGAACCAGATGTCGGTGAAGCGCTGGGTGGCCAGGCGCCCGTCAACATATCCCGACCGAAACAGGCTCTGCCCGACGGGCACATCGGCATCAATGCGGATGCCCTGCTCATACTCGGCCTCTTCGGCCATCAGCACCGTCTCACGTGTCGGGCCAACGCTATAGCGGAGCATTCGCCCGTCGTCGGACAACGAAAAATCGCGTATGTCGGCAGCATCGCGTGTCACTGGCCCCGCGTGGGATCCGTCAGCGGCCGCGCGCCACACGTCGATCCTGCCCTCCACGAAGGCCCGGTAGTAGATCCAGCGGCTGTCTGCAGACCAGACAGCCACCGCAGGCAACGGCAGACCTGCCGAGTCCCGCAGCGGAACGCCGCCATCCGCAACGCGCCGGGGGTGAGCCGCGTCCAGGCCCTGCACGTACCACACCGAGTCCCACGCATTGCGCTCGATCGAAGCCTGCTCCACCCGGAACGCCACCCTCTTTCCATCGGGAGACACCACCGGCCGGCCGATGTCCGCCACCTCCACCAGCTGACGTGGAGACACGGCAGCAGCCGGCGCAACGCAGGCACAAGCCCCCACAAAGGCGCCTGCCAGCAGGCGCCACCATGATTGCCTCAACATGACATCCTCCCTCGCTTACGCCCACGTACAGGCGACGCGGATCACCAGCGCTTCGACACGGAGACGCTTACAAACCGGCCAATCGGCGAGTAGTTGGTCGAGTCATATGGCGCCACGTACAGCGGCTCAGCCACCAGGTAAAACGGCGGATCGCGATCCAGCGCATTGTCGACGGACAAGGCGAACTCCATCCCCGACCACGCATCTGCGCGGTCAGCCGTGGCGTAGCGCAGCGAAACATCGAGACTTGTGAACGATGCCGACTTTCTGCCGTCGAGGTGATTGGTCACGCCACCGAGGTGGTTGCCGAACGCTGACGCCGAGAGCCCTCCCCTCCTCCACACTCCGCCCAGCCGCGCACTGAGGCGGGGCGGGTTGAACAGCGTGCCCGAGAGATCGTGCGGGTCCTGCGTCGGGAGGGTCTGCTGCGTGCTGTCCAGCCAGCTGACGGATCCGCGCAATGTCATCGTGCCGCCGGGCAGCTCGCCCAGGTATGAGCCGGACAGGTCCAGACCCCGGATTTCCTGTCGGGCCACGTTCGTGTACTGCTGGTAGAGGATGACCTCCACCTTCTCCGGGTCGTATGGCATGCCCGTCATGTTCTCGAAGTTCCGCGCCCGGGCGATCGCAGCCGCCTGCTCTTCGGGCGTGGGCGAGAAGTGGACGAACGGCGCGTAGATCGGGTTGCTGAGCGCCTGGGTCGGGTTGACGATGGGCTGGAGGACCCGGTTGCGGTAGTCCACATGGAACCAGGTCAGTTCCGCCTGTAATCCCTGCACCGCCTTGGGATGCCACGCCAGCGACACGGCCCACGTTTTCGCTTTCTCCGGCTCGAGGTCCGGGTTTCCGCCCCACAATGCCAGGAGCGTAGCGTCGGGCGGGTACCCCGTCCCGCCGAAGTCGCTCGGGTGGTAGAGCCAGATATCGGCAGCGTAGTTCTGGTGGAACAGCGTTGGCGCCTTGAATGACCTGCCCCATGTTCCCTTCAGCGTGAAGTCGGCGCCCGGTGCGTAGATCAGCCCCAGCTTGGGCGTCGTCACCCCTCCAAAACTCTCGTAATCCTCACGCCGCAGAGCAGCGGTCAGCGAAAGCCGCTCAACGCCGGCGTTACCCTGCCCCGCGCCAACCAGCGGGACATCCACCTCTGCATATCCAAAGCGCACGCTCTCGGATCCGTTTGTGATGTCAGCTCCAGTGACGCGGTTGACGTGCTGGAACTCGTTGCGCCGGTATCCGGCACCGGCAGCAAGGCGCGCCTCACCCGCCGGCAACGCGAGCAGCGGCCCTTCCGCGCCCAGCTCCCAGGTGAGGCTTTCGTTGCAATAGCAGACATCACTGCCCTCCTGCCTCCCGGTGGCGATGACGGTATCCCTGCGGACCTGGTTGTGCCTGTCCCGGCCGAGCGCGCCACCCAGCACAATGGACCAATCGTTGGCCAACCAGACCTCAACGCTTGGCGAGACCAGGGTGATGGTGGTGTCCGGTGTCACCAGGCTGTGCCAGCCGTGCCAGTTGTACATATGCCGCTGGTCGCGCTCCGTGCGCAGCGCATCCAGCCTCAGCTCCACGGAATTACCAACCGACTGGTACGCGCTCAGCAGCCCGCTGCGGACGTCGCTGCCAGGATAGATCGTGGATGGATCAACCAGTTGATCGGAGTACCAGCGCTGGCTGCTGTAGAGCGGATCCATGGACGCGTCCTTGGCGGTAGCGATCAGGCCGCCACTGCGCCATGTGGTACCGGCAGTCAGCGTGTACTCGCGGCTCGCGAGCCCGCCCTGGGTCGCCTTCCCGAAGCGCGCGCCCAACCCTACCCCGTCGTAATCGCGCTTAAGCACGACGTTGCCCACGCCGCCGACGGCATCCGACCCATAAATGGCCGAAGCCCCATCGGCCACGATCTCGATCCGCTCCACCGCCTCGACAGGAATGGCGCTGATGTCCACCGACTGGGAAAAGCCCCCATAGGCCATGCGGCGCCCGTTGAGCAGGGTGAGACTGGCATCCGGCCCCAGGCCGCGCAGGTTGAGGCCGGATCCGCCGGTGATGTTCTGGTTGGCGATCCCTGCCCCACCAAGGTTGGCGGCCGTCACGCCCGGGTTCTGCCCTCCCGAGAAGTTCTGGGGAAGACTGCGGGCCAGTTCGCCCAGATCGCTGAACCCCTCTTCGCGTATCTGGCTGGCGTCGATCGTGATGACCGGCGATGGCACGGAGCCGCCCCTGATGCGCGTTCCGGTGACTTGGACCGTTTCGAGTTGGGTGGCGGTTGCATTTGCCTCAGCGTCATCGCTCGCCGAGCCTTCCCTTTGGACAGTGCCCACAGGATGCTCAATTTGGGCGTTTGCGCCCCACAACGGGAGCAACGCCCCTACCACAGCAGCACAGATTCTGCGTGAGAGCTTCGCCCGACGTTCGGGTGTCCCCACCATCTTCGACCGAAAAGCCCGGGTGCTCTTGGAGCCGAAGTGCTCCGGCATCCCACCATTTCGTCCCGGCACATCCCCTCCCTTCCCTTTCCACATGCTGCGTCTCCGTTTATTGATCGGTCCCTGTCCTTGCAGGCCCTTCCTAGGTGTCCCGTCCGTTCTGATCCTCGCTCCACGTCTGTCCGGGCACCGCCCCCACATACGTCTTCCGTAGTACACAAGTGGCGCTACGTTTAACGTAGCGATGGTGAGACTACGTTTAACGTAGTATCGAAGTCAAGCTCGGCTCTGGAAGCTGCCCAGAAGGCCCTCCAGATCGATGCGCGCTTGGCTGCTAAACCACTGCTACCCGTTTTCGCCCGTCGCCTTCGCGAGGCCCGTGAGGTTCACGGCATCTCCCAACGCAATTTGGGGATCAAGATTGGTCTCGACGAGTTTGTTGCCAGCTCCCGGATCAACCGCTATGAAACCGGAGTGCATCAGCCCGCTTTAGCTATCCAGCGAAAGCTGGCGGCCGTGCTGGGCCTCCCGCTCGCGTATTTCTATGCAGAAGAGGACGAACTCGCTCGGCTGATTGCGGAATTCAAGCTCAGGGGTCGCCCAAGCCAAAAGGTCAGACCGTAGCAACGGGCATGGCTACGTTTAACGTAGTATCCCTGCTGGCCACACTTTCCGAAGCTTGCTTCCCATGGAATCAGGGAAGCGAAGGGGACTGGCCGACAGGAAACAGCTGCCTGTCTACAGCCGCAGGCTCCGTGAGGCACGTGAGGCTTACGGAATTTCTCAGCGCAACTTGGGTATCAAGGCTGGTCTCGATGATTTCGTCGCCAGCACTCGAATCAACCGTTACGAGACGGGCGTTCATCAACCCGACCTACAGACCCTTCAGCGGCTGGCGGCCGTTCTCGGCGTGCCCGTTGCATATTTCTATGCTGAAGACGACGAGTTGGCGCAACTGATCAGGGACTTCAAGAGCAAAGGCACCCGCAAGCACTGAGCAAGCTAGGCTTACTCAGTGGAACCGGGTCCGCTGGCACCCAGCCAAGGGCCGCAGGGGCCAGACGCATAGGTGGCACGCGATCACGGGCGCTGCACGCACGATCTGAACTTCACATCTCCGGCGTAGCCGCTTCCACAATGCCGCGCGCCTCCTCGCCCCCCCCCCGACCCTCATCACGGCTCCGCATCGACCGCTGCGCTGCCCGGCCCGAGGGGCTTTCTGTCCCGCTCTAAGTGGGGCATTGTTGCAGGCCGGCGATCGGGGCCTTGATCGCAGTTGGGCGAGATCGTCACATTCCAAGCCGTGGCCGCAGCCTGCATGCGGGCATGAATCGCGTCCGGTTGCCCCACACCGGCAGCTTCCGGTCATCCTCAGTCGCCTGCCGCACGCACGCGAACCCGTGGAAGGCATCATCCAGATCCGACGGCCCCTCGCCCACGGACTCTCAGTGTCGCCGGCACAGCGGGGGCACCTGCACCTGCTCCGCCACGAGCTGGTCGCCCCACTCCAGGTACAGCCGGATCTTCCCTTCAGCGTTCTCGTCCCAGCCATCGAGCCGGAGTTGGCCGTGGGTTTTGAAGTTGCCGCCGTCGCGGTACCCGTTGCCAAGCGTCAGCCGGGGCCTTGCGCGGCCCGGTCCGCTGCATGTGAAACAGGTGCTGGCCGATTGCTTTCATTCGAGGTCCTTTCGCACGCCAGATACCGACATCAGGCAGGCAGAAGCGCCGCCAACAACGCTGCGCGCCGCGGCAGCCACTCATCAACCCCCAGGCGGAGCATCCATGCATCGCTTTCGCCTGGCGGCTGCGCCCATCCCAGCGGCTTCAATCTTTCCACGATCAGGTCGCGCCATGCTTCAGCCTCAGGAGTTTCGTTCAACCAGGACGGCTTGATCTCGATCCTGCCGTCGGAATACACCGTGACCGGGCCTCGCGCCGAGATCCCCGGGCGGCGCGGCGTAAAAGAACCCGTAGCGGTGCCGGTGCCCCAGGCGAGCTCGAAATGCCCAGCACACGCATCGAGGAACTCAATGACATGCCCGGCCTGCGGGCTGTCGAGCCGCTGCCGCAAGTCCTCCACGAAGCTCTCACGGTCCCAGCTGCGGCGGCTGGCCGACCTTCGGCCGGATGCCTCCTTGTTGCTCACTGCCGCCAGCGTCCTGCCGAGAATCCGCGGGACATGCGTACTGAAGCCGCCGCCGGAGAAGTGGCGAAGCTCCAGCGCCAGCACCTCGGTCGGCGACATGTGCTCGTTGAGGAATTCGACAATGCGCAGAAGCTCGGCCGGCACTTCGTCGGCAACAAACAGGAGCCGCATACGGCCCGCGCGGAGATTGGACTCGACCATCTCCCAGAAAGCCGGGACCCGCTCAGGATCGCCCAGGAAATCAGCCAGACTCTCATCCGGCTCGACACCCGCAGCCAGGCACGTGGCGGCAAACGCGTCACCCAGGTATGCGGCCGTCCACCGAAGGCTTCCATTGGCGGCGTAATCAAGCATCTGCCCGACCACCTCGCGGCGCAGCCGGGTGTCGGACTTGCGCTTCACTTCCACCAGAGTGGCAACGCCATCCTGATCCACGAACAGGTGGTCGAGCGCCCAGCGCCCCGCTTCCGCGTCCGGCACCACAGCCTCCTGCGACACCAGCAACCAGCGCCGCGGATCGTCGGGATCCACCTGCTTGCCGTCAATCAGCGCCGGGTGCGCCGCCAGGATCGACTGGAAGTCCGCTTCCCGGTCGTATTTGGACGCGGACATTTCGACGATCTGCTGCCCGTCCGGGCCGATCAGCCAGATCCGGCTGGAAAAATCCTCTCTTCCGGTCATCGCGTGTTTCCCCCTTCTGCCAAAGGGTAGCCGAATAAGCGCGCTCTTCCAGAGAACTCAAGTTTTCTCTCAATAGCGCCGATAACGAGCCAGGTTTTTGTCGCCAAGTCGCCCCTGCGCAAGCAGGGGCGATCCCGTTTCAAACCAGCGCGTCAGCGCGAGTCAATGTCCTTCAACATCTCATCCGCAATCGCTTCGACCTGTTTGGACGTCATGGCCGAGAACACACCCTGCCAGGCGGTGGATGAGGTGGCGTACTTCCGCGTGCCGGCCTTCTGCATCTCCGGCACCACGTAGAACTCGGCGTCGGCATCGATATAGGCGTTTCCGGTCATCACTCCGAATCCATAGCGCGCCCCGGTGGAGAGGTAGCGGTAGTCGTTCACGTCCAGGACTACAAAAGTGCCCGGCTCATCGAACGAGGCAGGCATTGCATCGAGGTGGACGAAGCTCCGGCCCGCCGCTGAGGCGATCTTCGCCATCGCCGTTCGCCACTCAGCGCGGAACAGTTCCCAGTCGTCGGACTGATCGTGTCCCCGCCCGGACTTCACCAGCAGGTAGACAGTCGATGTGGCGGATGTGGGTATGGACAATGCCTCCGCGGGAGCGTTGGGCCGCTTGACCGTAGCGGCACAGCCGACCATCAGCGCGCACGTGACCAGCACGAATGTGCTCAGGACCTTTTTCATTCTCAACCCCCTGTTGAATAGAGCATCACGCTCCATGTCCGGCAGCCGTCTTGGCGCACCGGGCCTTTTGGGCATGAGTCAAATTACAGACCGCAGGTCTCAAACACTAAGACCGTTCTGGGGAACTTGAACCCGACCAGCTGCGCTATCCTCCGCACAAGAGGGAAGGGGGCAGGAAGGATGGACTCAACCAGCGGTGAAGTGGCAGTGTCTGGGGCTGTGTCGTGAGCCGGGATCGCGGCGAACCCACCCTCGGCTCGATCGACATGAGCGAGGTCCAATTCCGCCGCCCTCGCGCTGCGAGCGTGCGGACGGATAATGAGCACCCCTATGCGGGCCTGTGGTGGCGAATTGCTTTGGGCGTGTTTACCGCGATGCTGGCGCACAGCATCGTGACCGGCTTGTACGTTCGTTGGGAGATCTATACGGGGCTCAAGGCGCTGGGCGCGGCCTTCGAAGACTTGGGGAAGGAAGCTAGGAACGAGATGTCCAGTCCACCCCAAGCGCCCCGGCCAGCCACCACACGGGCTGCGCCTGCGCGTCCTGCCCTTCGGCCGTTGGCAGCTGACGAACGCTGCGTTGGTGGCAAACGGTTCCGACGAGTTGAGAATGGCTGGGTGCAGGTCATGGAGGCATGCCGCTGAAGACACGGTCCTTGCCAAACACTTGGTCCTGCATCGGGAATCCTGCGTGTCGCTGGATCTGAGACGAATGCGTCAGATGCTGAAAGCGTCTCAAACGAGGGGATCCATATGGCTTTGTATTACGTCAACAACCGTGCGCAGGTCGCGAGTGGTGACCATGAAGTCCACCAACACGGGTGCTACTGGCTGTCTTTGGCCGAAAGCGTCACGCCGTTAGGCGACCACCTCACATGCTTCAGCGCCGTGGCCGCCGCCAGACAGATCTACCAAACCGCCGATGGTTGCGTACATTGCTCACCCGCCTGCCACCGGGGCTGACGCGGCGGCTCGCGGCTGAGGCGCCCCTCCGGGCGCCTCTTTTTTAACCTCTTCCCCCACGGGACATTTAAGGACAGAATGTCCCGGTCTTTCCCGGAGTCATCTATGGACGTCTACGAGCTTCTCGATCGGGCCTTGGCCCAGTTCAGCCCAAGGGAGGTCGGTCTCGCACTGGGCGTGACCCCCAAAACGATCCGCCGCTGGCAGACCCGGGAAACGGAACCCAAGCCCTACATCGCCGACGCCATCCGCCAGCGGCTCCTGCCGCTCGGAGAGCCGTCTTCAGAGCCCGGGAAGTTCACCTTCATCGACCTGTTTGCCGGCATCGGCGGCATCCGCAGGCCCTTTGAAAAGCTGGGTGGCCGTTGCGTGTTCACCAGCGAGTGGGACGAGTACGCGCGCAAGACCTACGTGGCCAATTTCCACGACGGCCCGGACCATGTCTTCGCCGGGGACATTACCCGGATCCATGAAGAGGACGTGCCGGATCATGATGTCCTACTGGGAGGCTTCCCCTGTCAGCCCTTCTCCATTGCCGGTGTATCCAAGAAGAACGCGCTTGGCCGGCCTCATGGCTTCGCCGACAAGACACAGGGAACCCTGTTTTTTGACGTGGCCCGCATCATCAACGCGAAGCGGCCCAAGGCCTTCCTGCTTGAGAACGTCAAGAATCTTCTTGGCCATGACAAGGGACGCACGTTCTCCACAATCATCGATGTTCTGACCAATGAATTGGGCTACCAGGTCTTCCACCGGGTGATCAACGGCAAGCACTTCGTGCCGCAGCATCGCGAGCGCGTAATCATCGTGGGCTTCCGCGATCCGGTGGATTTTTCCTGGGACAACCTGTCCCTGCCCTCCTTCGACGAAGGTCCGAAGATGGCAAGCGTCCTCCACCGGGAAGGCGACGACGATCCCGACAATGGTCGCTACACCGATGGCCCGGGTGGAAATGCCAGCGACAAGTACACGCTGTCAGACAAGCTCTGGAGCTATCTGCAGGACTACGCTGCCAAGCATCGGGAAAAAGGCAATGGCTTCGGCTTCGGGCTGGTGACGCCGGAAGATACGGCACGGACACTGTCGGCCCGGTATTACAAAGATGGATCCGAGATCCTTGTGAGCCAGGGGCCGGACAAAAATCCCCGTCGCCTGACTCCTCGCGAGTGCGCCCGATTGATGGGGTTCGATGATGACTTCCGCATTCCGGTCTCTGACACCCGCGCCTACCAGCAGTTCGGAAACTCGGTGGTCGTTCCGGTGATCGCAGAAGTGGCTCGCCTGATGGCTCCTTACCTGTTGCAGGAGCAGGCGGATACACGGCGTCGCAAGGCCGCCTGATGGCAGATATCATCAGCCCGGAGCAACGCTCCGCGTTGATGTCGCGGATCCGGGGTAAGAACACTGGGATTGAGCTCGAAGTCCGGAAAGGACTCCATGCACTTGGCTTCCGCTACCGTCTGGGCGGGGCCGGCCTTCCCGGGAGGCCGGACATCGTGCTTCCGAGGCATCGCACAGTGGTGTTCGTTCACGGATGCTTCTGGCATCTGCATGACTGCCATCTGTTCAGATGGCCCAAGTCGCGACCCGAGTTCTGGAAAAAGAAGATCATTGCCAATCAGGAGCGTGACCGGAGATCGGTGGGAAAGCTGAAAGACCAGGGATGGAAAGTTGAAACTGTATGGGAGTGTGAACTGAGGGGTCACCCACCTGCTCAAAGAGCTGAGGTCATCCTGGCCTTGGCGGAACGCATTCGGAAGAGGGGATTCGGATGACGGAACAAAGGACGCTTGAGTTGACGGAAGGAAGCCGTATCGCCGAAGAGGCCGCAGACGGCACTCCGCTCTGGTGGAAGATCCAGGCACTCGTGGAAGAAAGCGAGCAGCTGCTGGTAAAAAAGCTTGCCCGCAACGACACCTCGTGGGCAGACGATCTCCGTAAACACCAGGCCGGCTTCTATATTCCCGCCGCGATCCGGGAATCCGGGTTCTTCCCCCTTCTGGAAGCGACCAATCCCGCGAAGCCACACATCTTCGTCGCGGAACTGCAGGTTCTTTGGCCGCAGACTGGGGAGTCCACCTCCTCGAACATGCGCCATTACAGCAACAAGGGGCCCGAGACCCATTTCACCCGGCTCCCCAAAGCGCTGTTCCAAGACCTCACGCCCGCCTCCCTGCTGCTGGCTGGGCGGTTCTCACGGCCAGTCGGGGGATGTGGCTGGTGGATCGTGATCCTCGATTCGGCTGGTGAAGAAGCCGAGCTCCTGGAAACAATGCTGGACCTTCCCGTCGACTTCCATCACGGCATCTTCTCCGCGCAGGACTTCAGGAGCGCACAGCGGGCTGAACAGGATGAACTTGAAGAGCTGATCGAAGAATTCCGCGAAGCAATCCGCACTGGCACCCTCGCGGACGTCGTAGCGCGCTACGCCACCATTCCCGACCCGGCGACAATTGCCCAGCAGGCCCGCGAACAATGGCTGCTGGATGAGGGGCTCCCATCGTTTGACCCTTGGCAGATCGCTGCTCCCGGCGATGCGATCATGAAGATAAGCCGCGAGATCGAATACCGGCTGTACCGCGGTCATGAGCTCAGGCGCCGTGCCGCCGAACTGCTGTCCATCCTGTCGGGTGACTTGGATCTTCCTTCCGCGGTGGTGCGGCGTTACCCGGACATCGATGCGGTGCTGCTCAGTGCCAGCCAGCAACGGAAGACCCGCGCGGGCCGCTCGTTCGAGCACCATATCGCCGCCGCGCTGGACGCCGGCAACATCCGGTTCCAGGAACAGGCAGTGACGGGTGGCCGCCGCCCCGACTTCGTGTTGCCGGATCTGCGCACCCTGCGCAGTAGAACTCGCGCCCATGAGGATGCCTTGGTGCTCGCCGCCAAGACGACCCTGCGGGAACGGTGGAAGCAGGTGGCGAGCGAACGGCTGAACTGTGACGTTTACCTGGCCACAGTCGACGACCGTGTGGCCCCGACATCCATCGCGGAAATGGCTAATGCTGGAATCCAGCTGGTGGTGCCGGAATCCCTGAAGGAAAGTGGCGAGGCCTACTACAAGGACCAGCCCAACGTGCTCTCATTCGGGGAGTTTTTTGACGGGGCAGTCCGCACCCGCCGCCCTGCGCTACTCAGGGAGCCATAGCGCCGAAACGGATCAAGGAACAGGGGATATCAATGACAAACGACTGGCAATTCCTCCCCAATCTGGCGGACGAGGAAGATGGACTTGGCCATCCTGGGATCGAAACCTTCACGAGCGCGCCTTTCAGCGGAATCGCCAGGGAGAGCGCTCAGAACAGCCTTGATGCGGCACTGAGGAATGCGGATGGCAATCCACAGCCGATACGTGTGGCGTTCCGGAGAATTTCCGTCGGCCGGGAGGAAATCCCCGGAATCGACTCGCTCACGGCAACGCTGGACGCGTGCCTCGGGCGCTCCCGTCGACGCGGGCTGAAGAAGGACATCGAGTTTTTCGAGCAGGCCTGCAGGGTGGTTCAACAACCCAAGGTCAATGTTCTTCTGGTCGAGGATTACGGCACGGTCGGGCTGAGAGGCCCCACCAAACAGGGAAAACCTTTCCACGCGCTGGTCAAAGCCACGGGCATCAGCCAGAAGGAGTTCACGGATGCCGGCGGCTCGTTCGGGATCGGCAAATTCGCGGTTTTCGCCGTGTCTCACCTGCGCACGGTCTTCTACGCCACCCTCTATCAAAGCGATTCAGAGCTTGCGTTCCTGTGCCAGGGCAAGAGCGTGCTGGTGTCACATGAGGCTGGCGATGGAACCTCCTGCCGTGGATTCGGCTACTGGGGTCGGGCCGGCTACCAAGCACTGGAAAACAGTTCCGGACTGCCGGACTGGCTCCAGCGTACTGACGTGGGAACCACAGTGGCATCAGTCGGACTCCGAGAAGAAGAAGACTGGGAGTGGCGGATGGTGGTAACCCTGCTCCGCAACTTTTTTGCGGCCGTGAGGGATGGGAAGGTCTCTTTCACTGTTGACACGGGCAGCCGGGATCCGATTGAGATCAACAGTGCAACGTTGGATGCTCTTTTCGAACACCCGGCCGTGAAAAAGGCGGCCGAGGCAGCAGGGAACCTGGACGAACTCGAATTTGCCGTGGCCATGGACCGGGCGCGAACATCGCCCGATGCGGTGCTCCACCGTGAAACCTTCGAGCCAGTCGGAACGTTTGTGCTACGCATCCTCCAGGAGACGGATCTGCCCCGCAGAGTCGGAATCCTGCGGAATGGAATGTATCTCACAGACAACCTGAAGCACTTCAAAAGCAAGCTCATGAGATTCCGTCTTTGCGGGGATTTTGTAGCCGTTCTCGAGCCGGAAGATGTCGCTACAAGCGCAGTCGTCCGGGACCTTGAGAACCCTCGCCATGACGAACTGTCCGCTGAGCGGATCGAAGATCCCGCCAGACGGAGGCGGGTCAAGGCGGCAATGAACAAGTTGAGCGAATGGGTACGTGACGCTATCCGGGAGCTTGCATTCACCCCCCCTGAAGAAGAAGTCTTGGTGGATGAGCTGAACCCTTTCTTCAGTGCACCTGACAACCCGGACCGCATCCCCGATCCCGCAAACGAGGAGAAGGACCCCGAGCGCATCCGTATCAAACCCCGGATTGCCGAGCCCCGTCGCCCGGTTGGAGAGGGGCCGGAAGGTGAGAGCGGATCGGCCGGCGGTCGGAAAAAGAAGGGCAGCGACGCTGGCAGAACCACCGGCGACCGGCCGGGCCGCGGACGGGGAGCAGCCGGTGGAAGGGGCGGCCGTTCAATACCGATAAGACACCTGCGTACCTGGATACCTGAACACCGCAGTCCCCACTTCCGGACTATCAACCTCGAGCCGGAAGGATCGGGCATGGCACGTCTTGAGATCATTGCCGTGGGCGCAACCGGAGACGCGCCAATTGAACTCGTAACCCTCAATGGTCACCGCTGTGCCCGTACCCCTTCTATTGAACTGCGTGAAGGTGATCGGAAATCGTTGCTCCTGGAGTTCAGCGAGGCATATCCGGGTCCGCTGCGGATCGTCCTTTCCCGTGTCGAGGAGGCCGCCCATGCTGATCAGGCCTGAAACCGCGTTCCCCCACCCTGTCCTCTCCATCTACACCGGGGACTACCGTAATGGACACTTCGATCTCGAACTCGAGATTGAAGAAGTGCCATCCGCAGGCAAAGTCTCCATCACTGGACGCGCGTTACTGGATGATGCCCATAACAGAGCGCTGGTCGAGTCGGGGCAGGCCATGTTCGGCGTTGCCTGCGAGTGCCTGGGAACGTTCTTCATGGACTTCCGTCCGGTTCCGCTTGACGGCTTCACGCTCGAATTCCCGGACGGTGAGCTGCGCGGCAAGGTCGATCTGCAGGGGCTGATTGCGGCGACGGCCGAAGGCATCACGCTTGGATCGCCGGTCATCGACCCCGCCTTTCCCCCGCATACGCGCCGCGTCGACGCGGGAACACCGATCGCAGCAACTCCAATTCATTCCTTTGAAGCAGGACTGGACAAGCTGGCCTCCATGGAAGCCATCTTCAGCCTGTCGTCAAGCGATCAGATCGAACCGGGACAGTTCGCAGTAGACCTCGACAGCGAACGGAAACGGATCGTTGTCTCAGCTGACCTGTATCCGGGTATTACGAGTATCCGGGGCTCGGGCAGCACCAAAGACATTCTGCACGCTGCCCTGTACCTCCCGACACTCATTTCCGTACTCGAAGCGATGCGGGCTGGCGACCACGAGGACCGTCGCTGGCACAGCATCGTCAGCGCCCGGTGTCGGGCCCAAGGTATCGACATCAACAACAAAGACCTCGTCCAGGCCGCACAGACGTTGCTTGGAAATCCACTGACTTCACTGGTAAGGGCACTGGAGAAGGAGCCATGAAGCAGCTCTATTTCGTTGGCCAGCAGACCGCCGACTTTCTGACTGACCACATCGAAGAGCAGCTTGACCGCTATGTCGGAGGCGACTTTCTCGATCTGGAGGAAAAGGGCGACTGGCGCATTCCGCTATCGATCCGTGCCGACCTGGATGCTCTTGCGCAGCTCGACCCGTCTGGCACACCCGAAGCCGAAGTCGCCAACTCCCGGACTGTTGGCAACGCCTTTTCGCACCTGACACCATCTCTGGCACGTGAGAACCGGATCTGGATCCGCCTCAGTCATGTGGAGGCACTCGAGTACAGTCGCCACCGGTGGCTCGCCGTCCGTCCGGAACACCTTGCGCGCAACGTCCGCCTGCATTTTTTTGCACCAACCTGGAATGCCTGTAGAGACGACCATGCGATTTCCCGCCTCTGGTGGAACTGGCGGATCGCCACGCTGCTGATGCCGGAAGAACCAGAAGCAGCGTTGGCCGTCATTCTCGAGCGTGCCGACATACGTCTGAACTTCATCGAGCGCACCAGGGCTGCCGCACGCCGCCCCCTTGCGCGGGCGATGCTCCGGGCACTCATCGACAACCCCAAAGTCCGTCAAAGCGAACGCGCTTTCCGTGAATTCATGAAGGCGATCAACTTCAACGCGGCCGGCCAGACATTTGAGGCGTTGCGACCAGATCAGTTCGCGAGACTGATTGACTCCTGTCTAGACAAGGCTGAAAGCACGGCCGCCGAGGCAACGGAAACCGCGCATACCTGAATTTGTAATGAGCGTAATGATCCACTGGGAGCAATGGGTTCCTCGCATCGCTCGAAAGCCCGTAGCCCGCAATGCGCGTGATCAGCGACTGGACCTGGTTCTATCACTTCCGGCGCACACACCAGGCGCCAAGCATAAATATACCCTACGAGGCTCTATGGCGAGCGGCCTGACCTGAGCAGTGACACTTGGGTAATTAAACTCAATCGCTCTTGCTCACGGCCGCGGTGCACACCCTATGCAAGCGCCAAAAGGCGAGATTCCAATCGTTTCCCGAACTCGGGCGGCACACGTGTTGCCCTAGAAAAGTAATCAGCCATTAAAATTCCAAAGCGAACTGCCTGAGGATCGGCCCTAGAAATATCTTGCAAATAATTTGACGAGGGAACAAGGAGCGAAAATGCGCATTCCTTAAGAATCAACGCGGCCCTCAGCGCCGCATTGGGGTCGTCAAGCAGCTGACGCAACAACTTCGTAAATCTAGTCCACTCTGGAGGCGCGAGATCATCCTCATACTTCGCTCCATGCCTAGACTGCTTCAGCAGCTTGAACAATTTATTCTGCTGCTCGTACTCTTCCCTGCCGCCATATATCTTCATTTTAACTGCATCGCCGAACTCGGCAGCCGAATTAGGCAATAGCATGGTCCGAAAAATAGAAGCCACCAGAGACGACACGGTCAAAGCAAAAAGAGACGCCAAGTCGCCGAACAGAACTTCGTGTTGCGGATGCGATGGGTCGAACTCGGCACGATGCTCCAACGTATTTGCAACGACCTTCCTGCAACCCGCGTGAGTTGAGCGCGCCCTCCAAAACTCCCCTGCGCGATAATCCAAAAGCGGCCCGAGGGCCGGAAACTTCCGCCTCAGTCCCGCAACCTCTTCCCACACATCTATGGATGATACTGCCGCATCAGTAGTTAATTCTGAACCTGCAGAGACCCTAGCGAACGACTCAAACTCGGATTCCGGAATTAACACAACTCCCAAATCCTGCGCAACATAACGATGATCCGGCTCAATGCCAGATTTCTTCAGAACACAAAAAGCTTGATCCGCACCAAAATGCGCCATCAGCCCCTTCAGCCACAGAGAACGATTCGCACCAGATTCGGCCGCCTTGGTTTTACAATCAAAAAGAACTGAGTGCTCGCCCAGAACCGGATCTGGCACTATTGCGAGCACGTCGATGTCTGTCACCAGAGAGACGCGACGACCCACGCGGGAGGGAGGGGCAACCTCGACCTCCATGTGAGGATACCAACGCCTGGTCGCCGCGTATCGCAAAACTTGTTCCTTAATGGCTCGATCTTTGATCATATTATTTGTTGAACAGTATTTCGAGCTGATAAGCATGCTCCTCGGATAACGGAGCCTTAGTTGCCTCTTTGAGTTTCGCACTCGATATCAAAGATTCGATATATAACTGCTCTTGCTGCAGGGCGCACCTTGCGTCCTCGTCGACCTCGATTCCAGACGCCACCCCGCTACTCACGAGCTGGTAGGCGATATCCAAGGCTTCGGAGTTTTCCTGTGACTCAATAACGTGCAGTTCTGCATATCCATTTCCTGCGGGAACGAGCCGCGCTATTCTCAAGTGCTGCAAATTTTTGTATTGTTCCCGCGCCTCGGTAGTAGCGCGCCCAAGCTTGCCGTGGTGCTTGAGCTTTCCAATTATCGCAGCGGGATCTCGCACCGGGTAAGACCTGGGCAGGTATTGGCCTTGACGAACGGCGGCCACAATGGCCATGGCACGCTCGTAGATTTCTCTTTTTGAGCCTGCCATTGCCCCATTTCCTGGCGTAGGCGTAAACATAAAGTAGTTTTCGCCCGAGTGGGGAGTTATAATCGTTGGCGGCCGGACCATCCCGTCTGCGGCAAGACGTTGAAGTAGCGCAATCTCATCCATCGACAGGGAGGATTGCCCTCTTTTAGCTGAAGATTCCAACACAGAGAGCGGAATCCCCTGGTTATTTCGCAGCTCGTCCAAGACCTTTTGAACACTCGCCGCACCAGACTTCGCTACGACATCAGCGAATATTTCAGCGTTTTCCGAAAAATATGCCGGGCTAACAAGAAGATCCTTACCTCGGTGGCGGTTCTTCTTTAAGTAGCCTCCACTGAGGCCTAAGGTAACGGCGCGATCAAAGCGTTGTGACTCCGCTCCCACCTTACTTCTGAGGGCATCCAACTTGTCTGGAGCATTGGCAAGCCTCCGAAGCAGCTCCACGGAGAGTTGCTCAGTCTCGTTAAGACCTGCGTCATGAGCGAACTCTCCAATGGTTTCATAGAGGCTTTCGTAATAAGGGACATCAGGAACAACTTTTTCGATGGTTCTCCCTGTCGTTGCCAGCTTGACGAACTCCACCTCTGCAAGCATCTCTAACACGGGGCGGAGAGCCAAGGGGCTGATGTTAAGAAAGTGACTCGCTACCAGCTTTAGTTTTTCGTACTCGATTGTCGGCAACCCTTGAATGTGCAACGCCAGCCGCACGGCGCTGCCGATCAGGGTTAGCTGATCGAAGTCATCAACAACCTTGCTAGCGAGTCCGGTCTGAATTTCATGACATCGGATTGCTAGTTCTTTCTTATCCATCCGCTCCCCCATTGCGCTTCGTGCTAATCAGCGAGAGTCACATATTCCGCCGATACTCCCCACCCACATCATAAAGCGCATGGCTGATCTGCCCTAACGAGTGGGTCTTCACCGCCTCCACCAGCGCTTCGAACACGTTGCGCCTCTGCCGCGCAGTTTTCTGAAGGTACCCCAATCCGTGGCCGTTGCCCCGCTCGGTCGCGGCGGCTTCGTCGTCCGCCACCACGTGGTGGTGGTCGGTCTCGCCTTCAGGCGCCAGCGGATTCCGGTTCTGCTGCCACAGGCCGACGTTCTCGATCTGCTGGCCCTTCTCGCTTTCGGTCGAGCGGATCAGCTCGATCTCGGTGGCCACTTCGCTTTCGCCGTCCTTGCCCAGGAATGTGTTCACGCCCACCCAGGGGCAGGCTGCCGTCGTGCCTCTTGTGTTCGCACAGTAGTGTGCAGCCCTCTGTCATTCAATCTCGATCATGCGGCCAGAAATCACACGCGTTACGACGGCATGGATCGCATCGTCGACGGCCAGGGGATTGGTATCCAGGACAACAAAGCTGGCTACACAGCCTTCGTCAACGCATCCGACGGCTTCGTCCGGCAGCAGCAGGCGCGGCGTGTCGACGCTCAACATCCGCAGCAACTCGCCCCGGCTGAACAGGCCGGTGCCCAGCAGGTAGTCGTATTCCACGATCGAGGTTGCGGTAAACCGGTCGCTGCCCATGGCCATCGGCACGCCGGCTGCCTTCAGTCGGGACAGGTTGTCGAGCTGCATCGCCTGGATCGCGGCCAAGCGCTCTCGGTCCTTGGCTGAAGCCTCAGCGATACTCGCGGTCGGGATCACCACTACGCCACGTTCCGCCGCCGCGGCGATCGTGGCGTCGTCAATGCGATAGTCGGACGCGTCCTTCCCTGGCCAGAAGTTGTAGCCCGGAAGATGGGCCACGATGTCCACGCCAGCCGCGACCGCCACCGCGAAGTCTGCGGCGGACTCGGTGTGCGCGGCGACTCTGAGGCCATCGGCATGCGCGCGTTGCACCAGTACCGGCAACACGTCGGGCGTCAGCCCGTTGACGCCATACAACTCGGGATCCCCACGTCGGGAACCGTCCTCCGAATGCACGAGGATCGCCTTCACCAGGTCCGGTCTGGCTGCCTGCACCAGGTGCCACTTGGTCTCCACGTCGGTCGGCGTGTCCATCACCACATAGGAGCGATCATGGATGGCATCCGCCCCGATCTCCGGGTCCGTTTCGCGGTATGACCGCAATGCCATACCGAGCGGGTGGCCGTCGGAACTGGAGATGCAGGCGGTAAAAACCACGTGCGGCGCATCCTGGCCGGCCAGCGTGTCGCGCACCGCCTGGTTGCTGTCGCTGTCCCCGCACATCATGGCTGCGTAGAAGACGCCATCACGCAGGTACATCTCCCGTGAACGGCGCGCGCCCCACGCGTTCTGCAGGTTGTGGTTGTGGGCTTCGGCGAAGGCGGGGACTACCCATCGCCCTTCGAGGTCCTCGCGCCGCGTGACCTGCGCGGGCCGGGCCTGCGTGATGACGCCGTCCACCACGTACCGGGTGCCGCTGGAAAACCCCTCGCCATCGAACCACTGGCCATTGTGGAACTCGATGCCCTCGTGGGCCAGGGCGACCGTTGCGGGGGCCATGGCAAGCGAGAAGGCCAGCCCCAAGGACAGGAGGCGCCTGCTGGACAGATTACCGTTGTGCATTCAAATCCCCGTTTTTTCAGGAGCCATGGATCATCACGGCCCGGGTACGCAGCCTTCTTCCCTGGAAGGCGTACGTCCTCAGGCCTGCACATCCCGCGGCCCCGCCAGTTTCACTCGAGACATCGAACCGGTAATGGCTCGATCACATATTCCGTCGATACTCCCCACCCACATCATAAAGCGCATGACTGATCTGCCCCAATGAGTGGGTCTTGACCGCCTCCACCAGCGCCTCGAACACGTTGCGCCTCTCCCGCGCAGCCTTCTGAAGGTACCCCAAGCCGTGGCCGTTGCCCCGTTCCGTGGCGGCGGCTGCCTCGTCTTCCACCACGTGGTGGTGGTCGGTCTTGCCTTCCGGGGCCAGCGGGTTGCGGTTCTGCTGCCACAGGCCGACGTTCTCGATCTGCTGGCCCTTCTCGCTTTCGGTGGAGCGGATCAGTTCGATCTCGGTGGCCACTTCGCTTTCGCCGTCCTTGCCCAGGAAGGTGTTCACGCCCACCAGGGGCAGGCTGCCGTCGTGCTTCTTGTGCTCGTAGTACAGGCTCTCTTCCTGGATCTTGCCGCGCTGGTACATGGTGTCCATGGCGCCGAGCACGCCGCCGCGCTCGCTGATGGATTCGAACTCCTTGTAGACGGCCTCTTCCACGATATCGGTGAGGTATTCGACGGCGAAGCTGCCCTGCCAGGGGTTCTCGATGAAGTTCAGCCCCAGCTCCTTGTTGATGATCATCTGGATCGCCACGGCGCGGCGCACGCTCTCTTCGGTGGGCGTGGTGATGGCCTCGTCGTAGGCATTGGTGTGCAGGGAGTTGGCGTTGTCGAACAGGGCGTAGAGCGCCTGCAGCGTGGTGCGGATGTCGTTGAACTGGATCTCCTGCGCGTGCAGTGAGCGTCCGCTGGTCTGGATGTGGTACTTCATCATCTGGCTGCGCTCGTTGGCGCCGTAGCGCTCGCGCATGGCACGCGCCCAGATGCGGCGGGCGACGCGGCCGATGACGGTGTACTCCGGGTCCATGCCGTTGGAGAAGAAGAAGCTCAGGTTGGGCGCGAAGTCGTTGATGTCCATGCCGCGCGCCAGGTAGTACTCCACGATGGTGAAGCCGTTGGAGAGGGTGAAGGCGAGCTGGCTGATCGGGTTCGCCCCGGCCTCGGCGATGTGGTAGCCAGAGATGGAGACCGAGTAGAAGTTGCGGACCCTGTTGTCCACGAAGTACTGCTGGATGTCGCCCATCATGCGCAGGGCGAACTCGGTGCTGAAGATGCAGGTGTTCTGGGCCTGGTCCTCCTTGAGGATGTCGGCCTGCACGGTGCCGCGCACGGTGGCGAGGGTCTCGGCCTTGATGCGGGCGTAGGTCTCGGCATCGACGAGCTGGTCGCCGGTCATGCCGAGGAAGGCCAGGCCGAGGCCGTCGTTGCCTTCCGGCAGGTGGCCGTTGTAGCGCGGGCGCTCGCGGCCTTCGAAGAAGGCGTTGATCTTCTTCTCGGCCTCGGCCCAGCGCGCGCCGTCTTCCTTCAGGTATTTCTCCACCTGCTGGTCGATGGCGGTGTTCATGAACATCGCCAGGATGATCGGCGCCGGGCCGTTGATGGTCATGGAGACGCTGGTGGTGGGCGCGCACAGGTCGAAGCCGGAATACAGCTTCTTCATGTCGTCCAGCGTGGGCACGTTGACGCCGGAGTTGCCGATCTTGCCGTAGATGTCCGGGCGCGGTGCCGGGTCTTCGCCGTAGAGGGTGACCGAGTCGAACGCGGTGGAAAGCCGCGCCGCCGGCTGGCCGAGGCTGAGGTAATGGAAGCGGCGGTTGGTGCGCTCGGGCGTGCCCTCGCCGGCGAACATGCGGATCGGATCCTCGCCGGTGCGCCGGTACGGGTACACGCCGCCGGTGTAGGGGTAATGGCCGGGCAGGTTTTCCTTGCCGAGGAAGGTCAGCAGCTCGCCCCAGCTCTTGTAGGTGGGGGCGGCGATCTTGGGGATCTTCTGGTGGCTGAGGGATTCGCGGTAGTTCTCCACCTTGATGGCGCGGTTGCGCACCTGGTATTCGGTGGTCTCGTCGGTGATCGACTTCAGCCGCTGCGGCCACTCGCGCAGGTTGCGCAGGTTCTCGGCGGTGAGGGCCTGCACGGCGTCGTTGTAGCGCTGGCGCAGGGTGGAGAGCGAGCGGTCGCCTTCCACGTGCAGGTCGTCGCCGTCATAGAGGTCGAGCTGCTTGGGGAGCTTGGGGTCCTCCAGCTCGCGCAGGGCTTCCCAGAAGGACTGGGCGCGGTCGGCGGCCTCGGCCTGCTTCCCGATCTCGGCGTTGATCGCCCTGCCCTGCTCGGCGATCTCGGCGAGATACCGCACCCGGGCGCCGGGGATCAGCACCGTCGCGCGCGGCTCCTTGAGGCTGGTGTCGATGTCGGGCTGGAAGTCGCAGTGCTCCGAGGCGCCGATCTTCTCCGGCAGCTTCTCGCGCAGCAGGCGGCACAGGTTGGCGAACATCCAGCTGATGCCGGGGTCGTTGAACTGGCTGGCGATGGTGGGATAGACCGGCACGTCCTCGTCGGCGGTCTTGAACGCCACGCGGTTGCGCTTCCACTGCTTGCGCACGTCGCGCAGGGCGTCCTCGGCGCCGCGCTTGTCGTACTTGTTGAGCACGATGAGCTCGGCGAAATCCAGCATGTCGATCTTCTCGAGCTGGCTGGCGGCGCCGTAGTCGCTGGTCATCACGTACATCGGGAAGTCGACCAGGTCGACGATCTCCGAATCGGACTGGCCGATGCCGGCGGTCTCCACGATCACCAGGTCGTAGCCCAGGCCCTTGAGGAAGCCGATGCAGTCCTTGAGCACGGCGTTGGTGGCCACGTGCTGGCGGCGGGTGGCCATGGAGCGCATGTACACACGGTGGCTGCGCAGCGAGTTCATGCGGATGCGGTCGCCCAGCAGCGCGCCGCCGGTGCGGCGGCGGGTGGGGTCGACCGAGATCACGGCGATCCGCATCTGCGGGAAACTGGCCAGGAAGCGGTTGAGCAGCTCGTCGGTCACGGAGCTCTTGCCGGCGCCGCCGGTGCCGGTGATGCCGATCACCGGGGCGTGTTCGTCGGCGGCGGCCCACTGCTTGCGCAGCATGGCCAGCTCGGCTTCGGTGTGCACGCCGTCCTCGAGCGCGCTGAGCACGCGGCCGATGGCGATCTCGTCGTCCATGGCGGGCCTGGTGCTGGCGGGCGCGCGGGCTTCATCGGCGCGCTGGTCGCGGGCCTGGGAAACGCGCTCCACCACGTCCTCGATCATCTCCACCAGGCCCAGCTTCATGCCGTCGTTGGGGTGGTAGATGCGCTCGACGCCGTAGTCCTCGAGCTCGCGGATCTCCTCCGGGGTGATGGTCCCGCCACCGCCGCCGACCACGCGGATGTGGCCGGCGCCGCGCTCGCGCAGCATGTCCACCATGTACTTCATGTACTCCACGTGCCCGCCCTGGTAGCTGGAGAGCGCGATGGCGTCGGCGTCCTCCTGCAGGGCGGCGCGCACCACGTCCTCCACCGAGCGGTTGTGGCCCAGGTGGATCACTTCCGCGCCCTGGGCCTGGATCAGCCGGCGCATGATGTTGATGGCGGCGTCGTGGCCGTCGAACAGGCTGGCGGCGGTGACGAAGCGCAGCGGGGTCGCCTCGGTGCGGGCTTCGGAAACAGGCTGGGAGGCGGGAACGCTCATGTCGCGGATCCAGAAAAAACCGGGAATCCGTGATTGTATCGCGCCGCCGGGGGCGGCTCCGTCAGCCGGCGTGCTTCCAGTAGCCGGTGGCGCGGATCCAGTCCTTGGGTACGCCGCGCTCCTCGCTGAGCGCGATGCGCATCCGGCGCGCGCGGGCGGATTCGCAGGCGATCCACCAGAAGGCGTCGCCAGCGGGCGAAACCCCGGCCAGCGCGTCTTCCAGCAGGGTACCCAGCGCCGGATGCCCGCAGTTGCGCGGCAGCCAGGTGATGTCCGCCTCCGCCCGCGTGGCCAGGGCTTGCTGGTCGCCCTCCTCCGGCACCTCGATCAGCACGATGGCCTTCTGGCCGGCCGGCATTTCCTCCAGCCAGCGGGCGATGGCGGGCAGCGCGCTTTCGTCGCCCACCAATACGTAATGGTCGAAATCCGGCGCCACCAGGAATGATCCGCGCGGGCCGCCGAAGGCCAGCCGATCGCCAGGTTTGGCGGCGGCTGCCCAGTTGCTGGCAGCGCCGTCGCCGTGCAGGACGAAATCGATCGCCAGCGTGTTGGCGTCCGCGTCGTGGAGTCGCGGCGTGTAGTCGCGCGCCGGCGATGGCGCCTTGCCTTCAGGAAACACCGGCCCGTCCGGCCCCAGCGTGGGCGTTACGAACTCGCCATCCGCGTTGGGGAAGAACACCTTGATGTGGTCATCGGGCGACGCGCTGTGGAAGCCCTCCAGCTCCGGCCCGCCCACCACGATCCGGCGCATGTGCGGGGTCAGGTCCGTGACCTCGAGCACTTCAACGCGGCGGAAGACCAGGGGGTGGCGGACGGTACGGTTTTCGTGCTGGGTCAATGCGGGGCGGCCTGGGATGGGGGGCTTCATTGTATCGGCCGCCTGCTGAAGCCCCCCGTGCCACCCGGCTACGTGACCTTCTTGAAGATGGTGAAGCCGAGGATGAACAGCACCACCGCAATGATGATGCCGGCCCAGAACAGGAACTGCGCGATGCCCATGGCGGCGCCGGCGACGCCGGACCAGCCGAGCAGCCCGGCCAGCAGCCCGATGACGGCGAAGATGATGGCCCACTTGATCATGCAACCCTCCTTTGCGGATGCCCGCGCGGGATGCGGGCGGTTGCCTGCAGTCTCCCGGCGGCCGCGTGCCGCGGATGTGAATCGGGCGCGGCGAGGCCTCAGGCAGGCCCGGTGTGGGGATGCCAGAGCACCAGCTCGCGGCTGCTGACCACGATGATGGCGCCGCTGGCGGCGTGCGCTTCCGGGTTGTTGATGATGTCGTCGATCGTCGCCGCGCTGTCGTCCTGCCCCCACACGCCCACCCAGGCATCGCGGCCGCTTTGCTTGGCGGCATAGAGGGCGCGATCGGCCAGCGCCACTACATCCTGCCAGTCGCCGCCCGTACTCCGCCCCGCGGGAAAGAACGGGCGGCAGGCGAAGCCGATGGACACCGACATCCGCGGCGGCGCTCCCCTGCCCCCGTTGGCTCCATTGCCCGCGGGCACGGCCACACCTGCGGCCGCGGTGCGCAGGCGTTCGGCCATCTGCTGGGCCTGGGCCAGGTCCAGGCCGCTGCGGCCCACCAGGAACTCCTCGCCGCCCCAGCGCGCAACGATGTCATCAGCACGGCAGCAGGCCCGCAGCTCGTGCGCCACCGCGGCCAGCGCGGCATCGCCTGCGGCGTGGCCGAAGCCGTCGTTGCGGGCCTTGAAGTGGTCGATGTCGATGAGGAACGCCACGTCGCGCTGCCCGGACCCGGGCGTCGCCGCACTTTCGCGCTGCAGCCGAGCGGTGGCGGCGCAGCGGTTGAGCAGGCCGGTGAGCGGGTCGATCTCGCTCAGGTGGCTCGGGTTCGTCGGGGCATCGCCAGCGGGCATGGCAGCGGAAGGCACATACGTAGCGGCGGCGGGGTGTGTACGGGGCGCGTGCGGCCGGGGCGGGATGAGCCCGACGGCTCAGGGTTCTGTTTCGGCTTCGGCCAGCGCGCCGAGCTCACGTTCCAGCTGCGACAGGAGGCCGTGCACGCGCTTGAGGCGGGCCTGGCCGGGCGCGGCGCCGCCCATCAGCTCCGCCAGCCGGCGCAGCCGCGCGGCCTGCTCGCGGATTTCCAGCACCGCGGCCGGGTCCCTCGCCAGCCGGGCACGGGCCCCGGCACCGGCGTCCGCTCCCGCGCGCTCGAACACCAGGCGCAGGCGCTGCGCCAGCTCGATGTCGCGCCGGGTCCACGGGCGGGCCCCGCCTTGCACCTGCTCCTGCCACTCGGCGAAGCTGGTGCGCGGCCCCACGCGATCGCCGGAAGGGTTGATCTGGAACGGCTGGTCGGGCCGGCCGGCCCAGCGCACGGTCAGGCGCTCTTCGCGCCGGAACAGCAGCATCCAGCCGCCCACCCCGCGGCCGAGCGGAACGGCAAGCAGGCCGCAAGCCTCGGCGTGGGGCGTGGGCGACCAGTCGTCGCTGCGGTGGGTGTGAGAGACGCCGGAGCGGCCCCGGGTGCGGACCCAGCGCAGGGCGGCGTCGATGCCGCCGCTGTCGGGGACGCTGCCGTGGGCATGGGTGGAACCTTCCACATGCACCACGATGCCAGCGGCGGGCACCGCGGCCAGCGCCTGGGGCAGCGCGCGGCCAAGCGCGCGGATGGGATCGGAAGCGCGGTGCAGCCTTGATTCCAGCGTGTCGCGCTGGGCGCGCATGGCCTCCTCGCGCTCCACGGCCTCGCGCAGGGCGGAGGCGTCCAGGATCATCGAGGCGTGGCGCCCCAGCAGGTCGAGCGTTTGCCGGGTGCGGGCCGACACCGGACGCGGCTCATGGTGGTGGCAGGCCACCAGGCCCCACAGCCGGCCATCCACCACCAGCGAGATCGACATGGAGGCGGCGACGCCCATGTTGAGCAGGTATTCCAGGTGCACCGGCGACACCGTGCGCAGCACGTCGAAGCTCATGTCGAGCGGCTCGGCCAGGTCCGGATGCTGGTGCACGGGGACCGGCACGTGGCTGGCGTCGGCAATCGCACGCACGCGGTTGCGCAGGTACAGCGCGCGCGCCTGCGGCGGGATGTCGGAGGCCGGATAGCGCAGGCCGAAGTACGAAGGCAGATCGCCGTCGAGCGCTTCGGCCACCACTTCACCGGTGTCGTCGTGCAGGAAGCGGTAGACCATGACCCGCGAATAGCCGGAGACGGCCTGCACCTGGGCGGCCAGCGACTGGAGCAGGCTCTCGCGCGGACTGCTGTCGAGCGCCAGCGCGGCCTGGCTTTCATCCGGATCCTGTCCGTCTCCGCACGGCTCCAGCTCCACGTGCACCAGCTCGCAGGCGGAGTGGGCGCTCACGTGGTGCAGCGCGCCGAGCGCGCCGATGTTGACCATGCCGGCCAGGCGCGACGGGCCCGGCTCGGCGTTGGCCAGTGATTCGGAGATCAGGCGCAGGACCACGGGATCGAGGAACTTCTGGATCGGCTGGCCCAGCACTTCGTCGATGCCCGCGGTCTCGAACAGGCTGGCTGCGTTGGCCGAGGCGGCCATGATCATCTTGCTGCCCCGCTGGTAGACCAGCAGCACGCCCGGGGGCTGGATGCCGCCGATGATGTGGATCGGCTCGGTGGCGCAGGTTTCCAGCGCGCGACGGTAGGCGTCTTTGTTCATGCAGGGGCCTCCATGGCATCGAGTTGGTGTTCCACGAGCCCGAAGCCGCGGCGGGCGCCGCGCAGGGCGTCACTGGCGTCGGCTTCGGGAAGTGCGTCGAGCACCTGCCGGAAGCGCCCCCAGCGGCGGGGGTCGGCAAGCTGGGAATCGATGAAGCTGCGGGCGTCCGCAACGTGCGGATGCGCCGCCTGGAGGCGATCGAGATCGCGCGCCAGCAGCCGGGCGCCCATGGCGGAGCCTTCCATCACATAGCTGGCGCCCAGCCATTCGGCTGCGCTGATGGCGTCCGCGGGCAGCTCGAATGCGGTGGGCGTGGTGTCCAGGCGCCTGAGGTCTTCGCGCAGCTGCTGCGGACGCTCGGGCGCGTGCCAGCAGGCCAGCGCCTGCCAGTCCGGCTGCCAGGCGCGATGCAACCACTGGGCAAGCGGCAGGATGGCCTGCAGGTAGCGGACGTAGACGGCGGGCGAATCAAGCCCCGCCGGGAAAGCGGCATCCACGTGATCGTGGGTGCCGCGGGTGGCGGCGCGCAGTTGCGATGTGAGTCCGGTCGCCGGGCGTGGGGCGGACGGTTCCATTCCGTGCCTCCCCTTGGCGTGAATGCGAATCTCGAGCCGCCATATAATCACCCGGGCAGCTGCCGGTAAACCCCGAAATCCGGTCCAGCCTGAACGGGACAGGCGCGGCAGCGGTGCGCGGCACGGACCCCAACGGCGGGCGCCGGGCTCAGCCCTGGCGCTGGCGGACTGCCTCGAACAGCGCGATGCCGGTGGCAACGGAGACGTTGAGGCTCTCGAAATCGCCGGGCATCGGAATGCGCGCAAGGTGGTCGCAGTACTCGCGGGTGAGGCGGCGCAGGCCGTCGGCTTCGCCCCCCATCACCAGGGCGATGTTGCCGGTGAGGTCCAGGCTGTAGAGCGTGGCGTCGGCGTCGCCGGCCAGGCCGTGGATCCACACGCCCTGCTTCTGCAGCTCGCGCAGGGTGCGGGCCAGGTTGGTGGCGCGCACCACGGGGATGATGTCGGCGGCGCCGGCGGAGGTCTTGCGCACGGTGGCGGTGACCTGCACCGCCTTGTCCTTGGGAATCACCACCGCGGTGGCGTTGGCGGCCGCGGCGCTGCGCAGGCATGCGCCGAGGTTGTGCGGATCCTGCACGCCATCGAGCACCAGCACCAGCGCCTGGCCGTTGGCAGCCTCCACCAGGTCGGCCAGGTCCTTTTCGTCCCAGGTCCTGGCCGCCACGTAGCGCGCGGCCACGCCCTGGTGGCGCAGGCCGCCGGCCACGCCGTCCAGCGCCTGCTGGGTGACGCGGCGCACGTCGATGTCCTTGCGCCGCGCCTCGGTCTCGATCTCGGCCACGCGCGGGTTCTTGGCGCCGGCTTCCACCAGCACCTCGCGCACGTTGTCGGCGTCGTGCTCCAGCGCGGCCGCCACGGCATTGATGCCGGCGATCCAGGGGGATTGCTTGCTCATCAGTACGGCTTCTTCTGGCGCTTTGCGGGCTTGCCGCGTTCGGTCAGGTCCTTCGGGGGCCTGGGAGCCTTCTGGCCCTGCGGCTGGCCCTCTTCCACGATGGCGAAATCGATCTTGCGTTCCTCGAGGCTGGCCTTGAGCACCCGCACGCGGGCGCGGTCGCCCAGGCGGTACTCGCGGCCGCGCCGGTCGCCGGTGAGGGTGCGCCGGACGGGATCGAAGCGATAGAAATCGTGCGGCAGCTGGGTCACGTGCACCAGGCCGTTGACCTTCGACTCATCCAGCTCCACGAACAGGCCGAAGCTGGTGACGCCGCTGATCACGCCGTCGAACTCGCGGCCCACGTGCTCCTCCATCCACGCCGCGCGGTAGCGGTCGTCCACCTCGCGCGAGGCCTCGTCGGCGCGCCGGGCCTTCTCTGAACTCTGCAGGGCCAGGCCCATCATCTCGCGGTTGGTGTACTTGAAGCTGTGCGCCTTCTTGCCCGCCAGCGCGTGCTTGATGGCGCGGTGCACCAGCAGGTCCGGGTAGCGGCGGATGGGCGAGGTGAAGTGCGCGTACGCCTCCAGCGCCAGGCCGAAGTGGCCGATGTTGTCCACCGAATACACCGCCAGGCTCTGGCTGCGCAGGAGCACCGATTCGATCAGCGGCCCTTCCGGGCGCTCGCGCACGCGGTTGAGCAGGTTGGCGAAGTCCTTGGGACGCACCCGCCCCCAGGCCGGCATCCGCAGCTGGAACTCCTTGAGGAACTCCAGCAGGTCCAGGTACTTGGATTCGGGCGGCTTGTCGTGGATGCGGTACGGCGCCGGGATGTCGGTCTCCAGCAGGAACCTCGCCGCCTCCACGTTGGCCGCGATCATGCATTCCTCGATCAGCTTGTGGGCGTCGTTGCGCTGGAGCATGCCGGCGCGCACCACCTCGCCGCGGTTGTCGAGTTCGAAGCGCACTTCGGAGGTCTCGAACTCAATCGCCCCGCGCCGCGCCCGCGCGCGCGCCAGCGCCTTGTACAGGCGGTGCAGGTCGCGGATCTGCGGCATCAGCTTGCCGATCTCCTTCTGCGCCTGCGGGTCGTCTTCGCCGATCGCGTCCCACACCTGGGTGTAGGTAAGGCGCGCATGCGAGTGCATCACCGCTTCGTAGAACTCCGACTCGTGCACGGTGCCGTCGCGGCCCACGCGCATGTCGCACACGAAGCACAGCCGGTCGACCCTGGGCTTGAGCGAGCAGATGCCGTTGGAGAGCGTCTCGGGCAGCATCGGGATCACGAAGCCGGGGAAATACACGCTGGTGGCGCGCAGCTGGGCCTCGTCGTCCAGCGGCTGCTCCGGGCGCACGTAATGCGAGACGTCGGCGATGGCGACCACCAGGCGGAAGCCGTCGCGGTCGGCCTCGCAGTACACCGCGTCGTCGAAGTCCTTGGCATCTTCGCCGTCGATGGTGACCAGCGGGAGCTTGCGCAGGTCGCGGCGGCCGCGGATCTCCGCGTCGCCGACATCAACCGGGATGGCGGCAGCCTCGTCCAGCACCTGCTGCGGGAATTCGTACGGCAGGCCGTGGCCGTGGATGGCGGCCTCGACCACCAGCGACGGCTTGAGCACGTCGCCCAGCACCGAGAGCACGCGTCCGATCGGCGGGCGGTGGGTATCGGGCGGGTGCACGATCTCGCACACCACCAGCTGGCCGTGCTTCGCGTCCTCGGTGGCGTCGTGCGGGATCTGGACGTTGCGCAGGATCCGCTTGTCGTCGGGCACCACGAAGCTGATGCCCGCTTCCACGTTGAAGCGGCCCAGCAGCCGGGTGGCCCGGCGCTCGAGCACCTCGACGATCACGCCCTCGCGGCGCCCGCGCGAATCGACCCCGGAGACGCTGGCCATGACCCGGTCGCCGTGCATGGCCTTGCGCATTTCATACGGCGGCAGGAACAGGTCGTCGCCGGCGCCGCTGTCCGGGCGCAGGAAGCCGAAGCCGTCGGGGTTGGCGATGACGGTGCCCGAGATCAGCTCCACCTCGCCCGCCGGCACGTGGCCGCCACGCCGGTTGCGCAGCAGCTGGCCGTCGCGGACCATGGCCGCCAGGCGCTTTTCCAGCGCATCGAAGCGGTCGGGCTCGGTCAGCCCGAGCATCGCGGCGATCTCTTCCGACTTCTGCGGCCCTTCGGCCTCGGTCAGGGTGGCCAGGATCGCTTCGCGGCTGGGGATCGGGTTTTCGTAGCGGCCGGCCTCGCGTTCCGCGTAGGGGTCCTGGATCCGCCCCTTGGCATCGCGCCGCGGTTTGCCAACGTCTTTCATCGGCTTGCCGTCTCGCGGCGGTGCACTGGCCACGTCGGGCATCCAGGGCGGAAGCTTCCGGCCGCCGGCGCCCTTGTTGCGCTGTCCCTTGCCGCGGGTGGGTTCACCGCCGTTGCCGTGATCTTTTGAAGTGCGCGATCGGCCGCGCTTGCCGGGTGGTTTTGCCATCGGGCGGATGTTACACGGCGCACCGTGCAGCCGGGCGTGAGCGGAACGGACGGCGGCAGTCCCCCAGCCGTTGACTTCGCCGGCCGAGGTCAGCAAAATACACGGCTTGACCCGCCCAGGTGGCGGAATTGGTAGACGCACTAGCTTCAGGTGCTAGCGGGGGCAACCCTGTGGAGGTTCGAGTCCTCTCCTGGGCACCAATCGGGTCAACAGACATCAAACCCCGCGCAAGCGGGGTTTTTTGTTGCCTACTGCAGCAGCTCCATCAACTGGGAGATCCGGTACGGCTTGGGGAGGAAGACCGCGTCCTCCGGCAACGGCGGGAGCTGCGCGCGCGACAGACCGGAGACCAGGATCACCCGGGTGGACGGCCCCGACGCCAGCGCGCGCTCGGCGATGTCAATGCCCGACACGCCTTCGGGCATGCTGATGTCGCTGACCAGCACGTCGGGCGCCCCGCCATCCTGCAGCGCCTTGGCGCCGCTGGCCATCCGGGTCACCTCGTAGCCCATGTCCTCGAGCGCATCGCCCACCAGCATCAGCAGCGGCGCCTCGTCCTCCACCAGCATTCGGCCACGTCCACCTTCACGTAGTCGCGCGCCTGGCTGCCGGGCACGAACGGATTGGCGGCGTGTTCCATCCCGGTGCGGATGACGATGTGCCCGCCCTGCGGCATTGCATCGCAGCTGTTGGCCACCAGGTTGAGCACCGCGGCTTCCAGCTGCGCCACGTCCACGGACACCTGGGACAGGCCGGGTGAGCAGCGAAGCCCGCTCGGCGGCGGCCATGGCGGTATCGACCAGGTCGCCGGTGCGCTGGTCGCCCGCGTGGCGGGCACCGATCAGCTCCAGGCTGTTGACCATGATGGTGTTGAGATTGTTGAAATCGTGGGCCAGGCCGAGGGTGAGCTTGCCGATGGACTCCATCTTCTGCGCTTCCAGCAGCGCCTTGCGCGCCTGCTCAAGCTCCTGCTCGGCCTCGTAGCGCTCGCTGATGTCGCGCGTGACCTTGGCGTAGCCCACCAGCTCGCCATCCTCCAGCACCGGATCGATCACCACGCTGGCGCGGAAGCGGCTGCCGTCCTTGCGCACCCGCCAGCCCACGGCCTCGAAGCGGCCTTCGGCCCTGGCCACCCGCCCGACGGTACCCCGGGCGGGCGCGAGGGTCGCGTGCATGGCCCCCGGTTTGCAACCCCCGGCGAGCCGCCGTGAACGGTTCAGGAGCCCGTGGTTGCGCGGTCAAGCAGTCCAAGTCGGCTGACAGGAAGCAGGGATCCGAGCACCAGCGCGACGAGCGCAAGGGTCGCGACGGCAACCGCTGACCGCAGGACGCGGAGGGCACGATCCGCTAGAGCCCGGCCAGCTCGCGCAGGCGTGGCGGATCGCGCAGTTCTATATGGTGGGGGTGCTCGAAATAGAGCACCCCTTCCTGTTTCAGGCGGCTGAAGGTGCGGCTGACGGTCTCGATGGTCAGCCCCAGGTGGTCGCCGATGTCGGCCCGGGTCATGGGCAGGTCCGCGTGGTTCTCGCGGCCGCCGAGCGCATGCTGGCGCTCGCTCAGGTACAGCAGGAACGCCGACAGCCGCTCCACCGGCGTCATCCGCGCCAGCGCGGTGAGGTAGGACCCGGCCTTGTCCAGCTCCCCGCAGGCCTGCTTGAACAGATTGGCGTCGAAATCGGGATAACGCTCGCGCAGGCGCCGCACGCTGGGCAGGCTGAAGGAACACAGCACCGATTCGGTCACCGCCTCCACGCTGTGGCGGTGGTGGGAGGCGGCGCTGAAGCCGATGAAGTCGCCGGGCAGCAGGAAACCCGCCACGTGGCGCCGGCCATCGGGCAACAGCCGGACCTGGCGCGCCATGCCGCTCACCAGCGTGTGCACCTCGGTGCGCGCATCGCCCTCGCGCATCAGGGCGGTGCCGGGCGAAAGCCGGATCTTGCCGCCCAGCTGTTCCAGCTCGTGGAGCTCCCGGGAGGGGATGGCCGAACACGCCGCGATGTCGCGGACCTCGCAGCCCGCGCAGCTCCCGTACACCCGCTGGCGCTGGGCGCAGTCGGCCGGCCGGCTGAAGGCGATCCCTCCGCTGGTGGCTCCTCCGGTTGGCCGGGCTGATGACATGGGCAAGTGCCTCCAATGGCAACGGCCCATGATACAGGGCGCCGGGGCCCCGGCCCGCGATTTCGCGCGTTTCGCCCCCTCCTACTAGAATTCACATCCCTTTCCCCCCGCAGTCCCGATGACCGACCCCGTCCGCACCTCCTTCCACGGTTTCGAGCAGATCCCCCTGCGCGAATACGCCGAGCGCGCCTACCTCGACTACTCCATGTACGTGGTCCTGGACCGCGCCCTGCCCTTCATCGGCGACGGCCTCAAGCCCGTGCAGCGGCGGATCATCTACGCCATGAGCGAACTCGGGCTGGGCGCCACCGCCAAGCCCAAGAAGTCCGCGCGCACCATCGGCGACGTCATCGGCAAGTACCACCCGCACGGCGACAGCGCCGCCTACGAGGCGATGGTGCTGATGGCCCAGCCGTTCTCGTACCGCTACCCGCTGATCGACGGCCAGGGCAACTTCGGCTCCAGCGACGACCCCAAGTCGTTCGCGGCCATGCGCTACACCGAATCGCGCCTGACCCCGATCGCCGAGGTGCTGCTGGGCGAGCTGGGCCAGGGCACGGTGGACTGGACCCCCAACTTCGACGGCACCCTGCAGGAGCCCGGCTGGATGCCTGCGCGCCTGCCGCACCTGCTGCTCAACGGCACCACCGGCATCGCCGTGGGCATGGCCACCGACGTGCCGCCGCACAACCTGCGCGAGGTGGTGTCGGCCTGCGTGCACCTGCTCGATGACCCCAAGGCCAGCGTGCGCGACCTGTGCGAGCACGTGCGCGGCCCGGACTACCCCACCGAGGCCGAGATCATCACCCCGGCCGCCGACCTGCGCACCCTGTACGAAACCGGCTACGGCGCCATCCGCGCCCGCGCCACCTGGCGCAAGGAAGGCCAGAACATCGTCGTCGACGCCCTGCCGCACCAGGTCTCGCCCAGCAAGGTGATCGAGCAGATCGCCGCCCAGATGCGGGCCAAGAAGCTGCCGTGGCTGGAGGACATCCGCGACGAGTCCGACCACGCCAACCCCACCCGGGTGGTGCTGGTGCCGCGCTCCAACCGCGTGGACGTCGAGCAGCTGATGGGCCACCTGTTCGCCACCACGGACCTGGAGCGCAGCTACCGCGCCAATTTCAACGTGATTGGCCTGGACGGCCGCCCGCAGGTGAAGAACCTCAAGGCGCTGCTGGAGGAATGGCTGGAGTTCCGCACCGCCACGGTCACCCGCCGCCTCGAACATCGGCTGGAAAAGGTGGAGCGCCGCCTGCACCTGCTCGAAGGCCTGCTGGTGGCCTTCCTCAACCTGGATGAAGTGATCCGCATCATCCGCACCGAGGATGAGCCCAAGCCGGTGCTCAAGGCCCGCTTCGAGCTCAGCGACGACCAGGTGGACTACATCCTGGAAACGAAGCTGCGCCAGCTTGCGCGCCTGGAGGAAATGAAGATCCGCGGCGAGCAGGACGAGCTGGACGCCGAGCGCGACCGCCTGGTGGCCACCCTGGGCAGCAAGGCCAAGCTCAAGCGCCTGATCCGCACCGAACTGCTGGCCGACGCAGACAAGCACGGCGACGATCGCCGCTCGCCGCTGGTGGAGCGCGGCGCCGCCCAGGCCCTGGCCGACACCGACCTGGTGCCCAGCGAACCGGTGACCATCGTGCTCAGCAAAAAGGGCTGGGTGCGCGCCGCCAAGGGCCACGACGTGGACCCGGCCGGCCTGAACTACCGCGAGGGCGACAGCCTGCTGGCCTTCGCCCGCGGGCGTAGCAACCAGCCGGTGGCGTTCCTGGACTCCAACGGCCGCGCGTATTCCACCATCGCCCACAGCCTGCCCTCGGCGCGTGGCAACGGCGAACCGCTCACCGGGCGCTTCTCCCCGGCGGCCGGCGCCGCCTTCATGGGCGTGGCCAGCGGCGAGGCGGAAGCGCGCTTCGTGCTGGCCACCTCGCTGGGCTACGGTTTCGTCACCCGCTTCAACAACCTGGTGGGCCGGCAGAAGGCCGGCAAATCCATGCTCACCGTGCCCGCCGGCTCCAGCGTGCTGCAGCCCGCCCCGGTGGGCGACGTGGAGACGGACCGGGTGGTGGCCGTCACCAGCGCCGGGCACCTGCTTGCGTTCCCGGTCTCCGAACTGCCGGAGCTCGAAAAGGGCAAGGGCAACAAGATCATCGACATCCCCAAGGCCAAGCGCGGCACCGAGAAGGTCATCGCCATCGCCGTGGTCCCGCCCGCCGGCACCCTGCAGGTCCACTCGCGCGGGCGCATCATGAGCCTGCCCTTCAAGGATCTGGAGAACTACCTGGGCGCCCGCGCCTCCCGCGGCGGCCTGCTCCCGCGTGGCTGGCAGAAGGTCGAGGGCCTCTCGGTCGAATAATGGAACCCGGGTTCTGGCACGAGCGCTGGCAGCAGGGACGGATCGGATTCCACCAGGACCGGCCGCTCCCGCTGCTGTGCAAGCACTGGCCGGCGCTGGGCCTCCCGGCCAACGCGCGCGTGTTCGTCCCCCTGTGCGGGAAGTCGCTGGACATGGCCTGGCTGGCCGATCGCGGCCACCGCATCCTGGGCGTCGAACTTTCCGAGCTGGCCGTACAGCAGTTCTTCGACGAACGCGGGCTTGCGCCCGAGGTCCGGGACACCCAGTACGGGCGCCACTACACCGCCGGCCCGTACGAACTGATCGCCGGCGACGCGTTCGAACTTGACGCCGACGTCCTGGCCGGCTGCAGCGCCGTCTACGACCGCGCCGCCCTCATCGCCCTGCCCCCGGACCTGCGCCAGCGCTACGCCCGGACCGCCTGGCGCCGCCTGCCGGCCGGATGCACCGGCCTGCTCGTGACCCTGGAATATCCGCAGGAGCAAAAGGACGGCCCGCCCTTCTCAGTGCAGAAGCCCGAGGTCCGCAGTCTGCTTGAGCCGGAGTGGAGCGTCTCGGTCCTTGAACGCCGCGACATCCTGGCCGACGAAGACAGGTTCCGCGAAGCCGGCGTCACCGCCCTCCATACGACCGTTTACCAAGTGTCACTCGCCAACTGAGGCGCTCGCCGCGCACGCTCGCAGGCCCGCCCCCGCAATCCCGCAATCCCGTAATCCCGTAATCCCGTAATCCCGTAATCCCGTAATCGCCGCGAAACCAAGGGCCCGGCGGTTCCGGACCCCTTTGCGGGACTGTCCGCGCCATGGACGGCGCGGACAAGCTACATGGACGTATTCACGGCGTGTCCCGCAAAGGGGTCCGGGACCGCCGGGCCGCCCGCGAACCCAATCGCACGAAGCAGCCCGGGCCCCACGTGCCGGGATCAGCCGTGCTCCGGATCCTTCCCCATCCGCGACTGCGTGTAGTTCTCCTCGCCAATCATCTCGATCAGCCGCAGCTGCTTCTCCAGCCAATACATGTGGTCTTCTTCCGTATCCGCCTGCTGCTTCACCAGGATCTCGCGGGTGATGTAATCGCTGTGCTTCTCCGCCAGCGCAATGCCCTTGGCCAGGTTGTCACGCACCTTGTACTCAAGGTCCAGATCCTTGCGCAGCATCTCCTTGAGCGTCTTGCCCGGCTCGATCGGATCCGGGCGCATGTCCGGATCGCCCTCCAGGAATAGGATCCGGCGCAGGATCGCATCCGCGTGCTCCGTCTCCTCCTCCATCTCGTGGTTGATCCGCTCGTACAGCTCGTACAGGCCCAGGTCCTCATAGCGGCGCGAATGGATGAAGTACTGGTCGCGCGCGGCCAGCTCACCGCGGAGCAGGAAATTGAGGTAATCAATGACTTCTGCGTTTCCCTTCATCTCGGGGCTCCTTGGACGTGGCGGGGCCTCCAGTATGCCGCCACCGGAAAATCCATGGCGGGATGGGAATCAGTTGCTTTTCGGTTCCTGTTTGCCGCTCACCCGGCCATCACGCCCACGATCACCGCGTTCGCCAGGTCGATGAAAAAGCCGCACACCAGCGGCACGATCACGAACGCCCGCGGCGCCGCCCCGTACTCGCGGGCCACCGCCGTCATGTTGGCCATGGCCGTGGCCGTGGAGCCCAGCGCAATGCCGCCGAAGCCGGCGCTGACCACCGCCGACTCGTAGTCCCCGCCCATGGCCTTGAACACCACGAAGACCGAGAACAGCACCACCAGCGTGACCTGCACCAGCATCGCCACGGTGATGAAGCCCAGCAGCGATTCCAGCACCCACAGCTGCAATCCCATCAGCGCCATCACCAGGAACAGGCCCAGGCTGATGTCGGAGATCAGCGCGACGCCGGGCTGCATGGCCTCCGGCTTCCACATCCGCCGCCCGTTGGGCGCAAACAGGTCGCCCAGCAGGCGCAGCAGGATGCCGGCCATCAGCGCGCCGACGAAACCCGGCAGCAGCATTCCCGCCTCGCTGATCAGGTAGCTGATGCCCTGGCCGAGCATCAGCGCGATGTTGAGCCAGAACAGCGCCAGCAGGACCCCGGTGTAGTCCAGTGTGGTGCGCTCTTCCTCACCGTACAGGGTGCCCACTTCCAGCCCGGCATCATCGGAAGGGCGCACCTGGTGGCGCCGGATCAGCCAGCCGGCGATGGGCCCGCCGACCACGCAGGCCGCGATCATGCCGACCATGTTGGAGGCCAGGCCAAGCTCCCCCGCGTTGGCGATGCCCAGCTCTTCCACGAAGTGCGGGGTCCAGGCCACGGTGGTGCCCACGCCGCCGGTGAGCGAGATGGACCCGACCATCAGGCCGGCGCGCGGATCCATGCCCCACGCGCGCGCCAGGCCCATGCCCACCAGGTTCTGGAAGACGATGTAGAATCCGGCCAGCGCCAGCAGCACCACCAGCTTCCAGCCGCCCTTGCGCAGCGAGGCCACGTTGGAGTTGAGCCCCAGCGCGGCGAAGAAATACAGCAGGAACATGTCGCGCGCGCCCAGCTCGAAATCCACCTGCAGGCCCATGCCGTAGTAGAGGGCGCACACCACCGCGGCGCACAGGACGCCGCCAACCACCGGCTCGGGGATGCTGTAGCGCCGCAGCACGGCGATGCGCGCGGTCAGGCCCTTGCCGACGAAAAGCAGCAGGATCGCCAGGGTCACGCTGGGCAGCGCGTCGACGGTGGCCGCCTCCGGCCAGGTGCTGATGCCAGGTACGCGGGCGATGGGGCTTTCGATCATCCGGTCCGCGCCTTGCGCGTCGATGGGCCTGCGCCGACTGTACTGCACGCGCGCGCGTGCCCGGTGGCGGGCTGCCGGTGTAAGGTGCGCCGTCGGGACTCCAGGGGGTGATGACCAATGCGCAGGTGGGTTCCCCGCATCCTGGTGGTGGCTGCAGCGCTGGCACTGCTGGCGCTGGTTGCGGTCTGGCTGCTGCTGCGGGCAAGCCTGCCGGCGCTGGAAGGCGAACACGCCCTGCCGGGCCTGGCGGCGCCGGTGCGGGTGGAGCGCGATGCGCTCGGGGTAGTCACCATCGAGGCCGGCAGCGCCGGGGACGCGGCGCGTGCGCTTGGCTGGGTGCATGCGCAGGAGCGCTGGTTCGAGATGGACCTGATGCGGCGCAGCTCGGCCGGCGAGCTCTCGGCGCTGTTCGGCCCGATGGCCCTGGACGCCGACCGCGAACGCCGCCGGCATCGGCTGCGCGCGCGCATCGGGCAGCGGCTGCCCGAGATCGCCAGCGGGCGCCTGGCCGAACTGGAGGCCTACGCCGAGGGCGCCAACGCCGGGCGCCAGGCGCTGGGCGCGCGGCCGTGGCCATACCTGCTGCTGCGCGCGCAGCCGGAGCCCTGGGCCCCGGAGGATTCGATCCTGGCGGCCTACGCCATGTATTTCGACCTGCAGGGCGGACGCAACGAGCGCGAGCTGCGCTGGTGGCGCATGGCCCCGCACCTGCCGCCGGCGCTGCGCACACTGCTCGGCCACGACGGCTCGGACTGGGACGCACCGCTGATGGGCGAGGCGCGCGGCGACGCGGTGCTGCCAAGACCGGACGAAGTGGACCTGCGCAGGCTTCCGTTCCCCAGGGACGGTGATGCCACCCCGATGCCGGAAGCGGGCACGCCCGGCAGCAACAACTTTGCCGTTGGCGGCGCGCTGACCGCGGATGGGCGGGCGATCGTGGCCAACGACATGCACCTTGGGCTGGGCGTGCCCAACGTCTGGTTCCGCGTCCGCCTGCGCTGGCCCGATCCCAGTGCGCCGGGCGGACAGGTGGATGTCTCCGGCTTCACCCTGCCGGGCGTGCCGGCGGTGATCGTCGGCAGCAGCGGCAACGTGGCCTGGGGCTTCACCAACAGCTACGGCGATTACATGGACTGGCGGCTCGAGGTGCCATGCGCCGCAGGTACCAACGTGGACTGCGAGCCGGTGGAACGGCACGTGGAGCGGATTGCCGTGGCCGGCGGCGACGCCGTGGAGTTCGACATCGAGGAAACCGCCTGGGGGCCGGTGGTGGAGCGCCTGGACGATGGGCGGGCGCTGGCCCTGCGCTGGGTGGCGCACCTGCCCGGCTCCATCAACCTGGGCCTGGCCGACCTCGCTACCGCGGCCAATCTGGACCAGGCGCTGGCCGTGGCCGACCGCACCGCGGTGCCCACCCAGAACCTGGTGATTGGCGACCGCGACGGGCGCATTGCCTGGCGCCTGCTTGGCCCGCTGGCGCGGCGCGATCCGGCATGCCACCGGCTGCCTGTGGATGCCCCGGCGGACGTGCCCCAGCTTCGATGCGCGCCGTGGTCAATCGCCACCGACCGCTCGCCGGCCGTGATCGATCCGCCGCACCACCGGCTATGGACCGCCAACTCGCGAGTGGTGGGCGGCGAGCCCGAGGCGCTGGTGGGCGACGGCGGCTATGCGTTCGGCGCCCGGCAGCAGCAGATCCGCGACCTCCTGTTCGCCGGCCGGTCGTACACCGAACAGGACCTGCTCGCCATCCAGCTCGACACCCGCGCCCTGGTGCTTGACCGCTGGTGGCACCTGCTCAAGGGCCTGCCGCCGCGCGCAGATGCGCCCGCGCTACTGGCGCTGGCGGCAGCTGCCGCGGACTGGAACGCCCACGCCGACACCGCTTCCTCCGGCTACCGGCTGGTGCGCGCATGGCGCCTGGCGGTGCATGCGCGGATTGCCGATGGCCTGACCGGGCCGGCGCAGGTGGCGCTGGGCGACGCGTTCCAGATGCCGGACCTGCCGCAGCTGGAGGGGATCGCCTGGCCGCTGGTGCGGCAGCAGCCGCAGCACCTGCTGCCGCCGCGCTTCGACGACTGGCACGCGCTGTTCGAGGATGCGGCGCGCGAGGTGCGCGACACGCTCGGCGCCCGCGGGCCGCTGGAGGAGCGCACCTGGGGCGAACGCAATACTGCGCGCATCTGCCATCCCCTGGCCGACGCGGTGCCGCTGCTGGGCAGGCGCCTGTGCATGCCGGCCGAGCCGCTGCCGGGCGACGGCTTGGTGCCGCGCGTGCAGGGCCCGTCGTTCGGCGCTTCGCAGCGGATGGTGGTGGCGCCGGGCCACGAGCAGGACGGCATCGCCCACATGCCCGGCGGCCAGAGCGGCCATCCGCTGTCGCCGTATTGGGGCGCGGGCCACGACGACTGGGTGCACGGGCGCCCCACCCCGTTCCTCCCCGGCCCCGCCGAACGTACGCTGACCCTCCACCCGTAGGTCCGGCCTGCGTGGCCGACGTGTGGGATCCGCAAACGCGGACTCAATACGCGGCGGCGTGGACGCCGGCGACGGCGCGGCCTGACGGGTCGGCCGAGGCGTCGAAGGCTGCGTCCCAGGCGATCGCGGTGGCGGTGGAACAGGCGATGGACTTGCCGCCGGGCACCGTCTCGGCCGCGGCGCGGGTCGGGAACGCCTGCTCGAACAGGGTCCGGTACCAGTACGCCTCCTTGCTCGCGGGCGGATTGACCGGGAAGCGCCGGTGCGCGGCGGCGAGCTCGCGATCGCTCACCTGCGCTTCGGCGTGTGCCTTCAGCCCATCGATCCACCCGTAACCCACGCCGTCGCTGAACTGCTCCTTCTGCCGCCACAGGATCTCCGCCGGCAGGTAGCCCTCGAAGGCCTGGCGCAGGATGCCCTTCTCCATCCGCTGCGGGCCGTTGGAATGGCGGAGCACCATCTTCTGCGCGGCATCCATGCGCATGGCCACGTCCAGGAACTCGATGTCCAGGAACGGCACCCGCGCCTCCACGCCCCAGGCCATCATCGACTTGTTGGCGCGCAGGCAGTCGTAGTTGTGCAGGGCGTCGAGCTTGCGCACGGTTTCCTCGTGGAACTGGCGCGCATCAGGGGCCTTGTGGAAGTACAGGTAGCCGCCGAAGGTCTCGTCGCTGCCTTCGCCCGAGAGCACCATCTTCACCCCCATGGCCTTGATCCGCCGCGCCAGCAGGTACATGGGCGTGGAGGCGCGGATGCTGGTGACGTCGTAGGTCTCGATGTGGCGGATGACGTCGGGCAGCGCGTCCAGGCCTTCCTGGAAGGTGTATTCGAAGCCGTGGTGGACGGTGTCGAGGGACTGGGCGGCGACCTCGGCGGCCGCCAGGTCCGGGGAGCCCTGCAGGCCGATGGCAAACGAGTGCAGGCGCGGCCACCAGGCCTCGGAGTTGTCGTTGTCCTCGATGCGGCGGCGGGCGAAGCGGGCGGCCACGGCCGCGACCAGCGAGGAATCCAGGCCGCCGGAGAGCAGCACGCCGTAGGGGACGTCGCTCATCAGCTGGCGGTGCACGGCGGCTTCGAAAGCCTCGCGCAGCTCGTCCGGCGCCACGTGCGTGCCCTGCACGGCATCGTAGTCGCGCCAGGGGCGGTCGTAGTAGCGGCGCAGCTCGCCGGTCGCGCTGTCGTACCAGTGCCCGGGCGGGAACTGGGCGACGTCGGCGCAGGTGTCCACCAACGCCTTCATCTCCGAGGCCACGCGCAGCCGCCCCTCGCGGTCGTGGCCCCAGTACAGCGGCACCACGCCGATCGGATCGCGGGCGATGATCGCGCGGCCACGTTCGCTGTCCCACAGGGCGAAGGCGAAGATGCCGTTGAGGCGGTCGAGGAAGGCACCGGGCTCGCTTTCGCGGTACAGCGCGTTGATCACCTCGCAGTCCGAACCGGTCTGGAACGCGTAGTCCTTGCGCAGCTCGCCCTTGAGCTCGCGGTGGTTGTAGATCTCGCCGTTGACGGCGAGTACCAGGCGGCCGTCTTCGGACTTCAGTGGCTGCGAGCCGCCGGCCGGATCGACGATGGCCAGGCGCTCGTGCACCAGGATCGCGCCTTCGTCCACGTGCACCCCGCTCCAGTCGGGGCCGCGGTGGCGCTGGCGCGCCGAGCATTCCAGCGCGTGGCGGCGCAGCGCGGCGACGTCGTCGCCCGGTTGCAGGTCGAAGATGGAGAAGATGGAGCACATGGGGAAGTTTCCTCGGCTATGGGGATAACGCACGGGCTTCCCGGCTCAGGACAGGCTGCGGACGCTTGGCGGGCAAGAAAAAACCCGCATCGGCGGCCGATGCGGGTTTCCTGGTGTCCGGGCGTTCTTGTTTCGGTGCTACGCCTGTCCGCCACCCCGCATCGGCCGGGCGCGATTATTCGCCCGCGCGTTGTTGCGCGGATTGTTGTTCACGGCGGCGGCGTGGAGCTGCGACATGGCTTCATCCTGCGCCGTTTCCGGGGGGCATGCAACCACCGCCCGGGCGTGACGATGGCAATCGCTGTAGGAGCGCGCCATGCGCGCGCCTACCCCAAGGGCAGGGAGATGCATTGCAGGCCTTACAGGAGGCGCTGGATCAGGGCCTGGTAGAGATCCGGCAATGCCTCGAGGTCGGCGACGCGAATGTTTTCGTCGACCTGGTGGATGCTGGCGTTGACGGGGCCGATCTCGATGCAGTGGGCGCCGAGGGGGGCGATGAAGCGGGCGTCGGAGGTGCCGCCGCCGGTGCTTTCCTCGGGCGGGGCGCCGGCGAAGCGGGTGAGGACTTCGCGGGCCGCCTGGCGCAACGGGCCTTCGGGGGTGAAGAAGGGTTCGCCGCTGCGGTGCCAGCGCAGGCTGTGGTCGAGGCCGTGGCCGGCGAGGAGGGATTCGACCTCGGCTTCAAGCCGCTCCGCATTCCAGTTGGGGTTGTAGCGGAGGTTGAAGGTGGCCTTCAGTTCGCCGGGAATGACGTTGTCGGCGCCTTCGCCGGCGTGGAGGTCGCTGATCTGCAGGCTGGTGGGGGGGAAGGTTTCGTAGCCGTCGTCCCATTTGCGGGCGACCAGTTCGGCGAGTGCGGCTGCGGCCTGGTGGATGGGGTTGCGGGCTTTTTCGGGATAGGCAACGTGGCCCTGGATGCCGCGGACTGTGAGGTGGCCGGTGAGCGAGCCGCGGCGGCCGACGCGCATGAGGTCGCCGAGTTTCTCCTGCGAGGAGGGCTCGCCGGTGATGCAACAGTCGATGCGCTGGCCACGCTGGCGGAAGGTGTCGGCCACGCGGCGCACGCCGTCGATGGCGTCGCCCTCCTCGTCCGAGGTCAGCAGCAGGGCCAGGGTGCCCTTGTGGTCGGGCTTGGCGGCGACGAAGCGTTCGGCGGCGACGACGAAGGCGGCAACGCCGCTCTTCATGTCCGCGGCGCCGCGGCCGTAGAGCACGCCGTCGCGGACCTCGGGCTGGAAAGGATCGCTGGTCCAGGCCTCGCGCGGGCCGGGCGGGACGACATCGGTGTGACCGAGCAGGACCAGCACCGGGCCGCCTTCGCCGTGGGTGGCCCAGAGGTTGTCGACCTCGCCGTAGCGCAGGTGTTCGCAGGTGAAGCCTGCGCGTTCCAGGCGCTGGGCGATCAGCGGTTGGCAGCCGGCGTCGTCTGGCGTCACCGAGGGTCGCGAGATGAGTTCCTGCAGGAGATCGAGGACTTCGGACATATCAGGAGACGCCGAAGCGCTTCTTGAAGCCGTTGTCGGAAAAGCCCTGGCTCATTTCCCCATCATCGGTCACCACCACCGGGCGTCGGATCAGCTGCGGGTATTCGCGCAGCAGGAGCTTCCACTCGGCGTCGCTGGCGGCGGCCTTGCGGTTGTCGGGGAGCTGGCGCCAGGTGGTGGAGGACTTGTTGACCATCTTCTCGAAGCCGCCGAGCTTGCCGGCCCACTCCACCAGCATTTCCGGCGTGGGCTTGTCGTCGCGGTAGTCGACGAATTCGTGTTCGATGCCGAATCGGTCCAGCCACTTGCGCGCCTTGCGGCAGGTGTCACAGTTCTTCAGTCCGTAGATCGTGGTCATGTCAGGCAAGCCCTCGCAGCAGGTCATTGACGGAAGTCTTGGCGCGGGTGCGCTCGTCGACCTGCTTGACGATCACCGCGCAGTAGAGCGAATGGCTGCCGTCCTCGGCCGGCAGCGAGCCGGCCACCACCACGCTGCCCGGCGGCACGTAGCCGTAGCTGATCTCGCCGGTCATGCGGTTGTAGATGCGCGTGCTCTGGCCCAGGAACACGCCCATGCCAATCACGCTGTGGTGGCCGACGATCACCCCTTCCACCACTTCCGAGCGGGCGCCGATGAAGCAGTAGTCCTCGATGATGGTGGGCATGGCCTGCAGGGGCTCGAGCACGCCGCCAATGCCGGCGCCGCCGGAGATGTGGCAGTGGCTGCCCACCTGGGCACAGGAGCCGATGGTGGCCCAGGTGTCGACCATGGTGCCCTCGCCCACGTGCGCGCCGATGTTGACGAAGCTCGGCATCAGCACCACGTCGCGGCCCATGTGGCTGCCGCGGCGGGCGATGGCGCCCGGCACCACCCGCACCCCCAGGGCGCGGAACGCAGCCTCGTCGAAGCCAGCGAAGCGCGGCTCTATCTTGTCCCAGAACGGCGCCGGCTCGGCTTCCACCAGCTCCATTTCGTTGAGGCGGAAGTACAGCAGCACCGCCTTCTTGAGCCACTCGTTGACCTGCCAGCCCTCGCCATCCGCCGCCGGCTCCGCCACGCGCAGCTTGCCGGACTCCAGGCCGTCCAGCGCTTCATCCACCGCCGGGCGCACGCTGCCCTCGATCTCCTCCGGGATCAGCGCACCGCGCCGCTTGAACGCGGACTCGATGGTGTGGCGGAGGTTGGAGATATTGTCGGGGTCGCTGTTGAACTCTGTGTCTGCCATGGCTTGGATCCTGTAGGGCGGGCCAGGGCCCGCCGGGTTGTTCCGGGTCCGGCCAGCGGCCGGGGTCATTCCTGGCGGGTCACGCCCCGCCCTGTGGCGCGCTGGCGCCTTCACCGTCCAGGTTGGCCAGCAGCGCCGTCCGCAGCGCCTGCTGGCGCGTTTCGTCCAGCGGCTGGTTGTGCGCATCGGTCAAGCGGAACACGTCCTCCACCCGCTCGCCAAAGGTGGCGATGCGCGCATCGTGCACGCGCAGCTTCTGCTCGCGCAGCACGTGGGCCACATCGGCCAGCAGGCCGGGGCGGTCGGTGCAGACCAGGCTGAAGACGGTGTGGCGACCGTCGGGCGTGGTGTCGAACGCGATCTGCGGCTCGATGCGGAAATGCCGGAGGTGCCGCGGCTGGTTGCGGCGCGCCGGACGCACGTCGAGGTCGCCGGCGAGCACGCCGGCCAGCTTGCGCTCGATGGCCGCTGGCTCGGGCATGTAGCGCGCGTCGGTGGGCAGCACCTGGAAGGTGTCGAAGATGGTGCCGTGGGGGCCGTCCAGCGCGCGCGCCTGCTGGATGGCCAGGCCGGCCCGGTCCAGGGTGATGGCGATGGCGGTGAACAGGCCGTCCCGGTCGGGCGAGTGCACGAACACCTCCAGCGCCTGCGCGCCCTCCGCCAGCCGCCGCACCTTCACCACGGTGTCGCCCGGCACGGTGCCGCGCAGGGCCAGCGCCTGCCAGGCGATCTGCTCCGGATGCCCGCGCAGGAACACGCCCTCGGGCATGCGCTCGAACAGCACGTCGGCCTCTTCGTCCTCCACCGAGTGCGCCGACATCAGCCCGCGGGCGCGCTCGCGGATCTCGGCCACCCGCTCCACCGACGCCACCGGGTTCTCAAGGCCACGCCGCAGCGCCAGGCGGGTGGCGGTGCGCAGGTCGGTCAGCAGCCGGTCCTTCCAGGCATTCCACAGCTTGGGCGACGTGCCGGCGATGTCCGCGCAGGTGAGCAGGTAGAGATAGTCCAGCCGTTCGCGGTCGCCCACCTCGGTGGCGAAGGCGTGGATCACCTTGGGATCGGAGATATCCAGCTTCTGCGCGGTGGTGGACATCAGCAGGTGCCGGCGCACCAGCCACTCCACCAGCCCGGCATCAGCTTCGCCAAGCCCGTGGCCAAGGCAGAACTCGCGGGCATCGACCGCCCCCAGCTCCGAATGGTCGCCGCCGCGGCCCTTGCCCAGGTCATGGAACAGCCCCGCCAGCAGCAGCAGTTCCGGCTTGGGCAGGTGCGGCCAGATCCCGTTGGCCGAGGAAAAGCGCGGGTCCGGGGCCTCGGCGGCAAAGCCTGCGATGTTGCGCAATACCGCCAGCGTGTGCTGGTCCACGGTGAACATGTGGAACAGGTCGAACTGCATGCGCCCGGTGATCTCGGCGTACTCGGGGATCCACGCACCCAGCACGCCCAGCCGCGACATCCGCTCCAGCGTGCGCACCGGGGTGGGCCCGCGCAGGAGCTCCACGAAGCGCGCGCGCTCCGGCATTTCCGCATCGCGCCACTCGGGCAAAGCGTGCAGCGACTCGGCCAGCGCGCGCTCGGTCTGCGAATGCAGGCCGCGCACCTCCGGGTAGTCCGCCCAGCAGGCGAAAAGGTCGAACACCCGGCCGATCTCCCCGCCCGGCCAGACTTCGTCGCTGGCCGCCAGGTACCGGCGGCGGGTGACGAACTCGCCCTCCAGCGGCACGTCCTCGCCCTCGCCCTCCAGGTGCTCCTCGAACCGCTGCGCCAGGCGCTCGCTGATCCGCAGCACTACCGCCGCGCTGCGATAGAACTCCTGCATCATCCGTTCGACCAGCGCGTTGTCGGCCTCCTCCACGTGCTCAAGGCGCGCGGCCAGGGCCTTCTGGTGATCGAACCGAAGCCGCTCCTCAGCCTTGCCGGCCACAAGGTGCAGGCCAAAGCGCAGGCGCGAGAGCGTGCGGCGCTCGCGCTCCAGGGTGGCGTGTTCGTCCACCCCCAGCAGGCCCAGGGTGATCAGCTGCTCCATGCTGTGGGCATCCAGCACGCGCCGCGCCAGCCAGCGCAGCGTCTGCACGTCGCGCAGGCCGCCGGGGCCGTCCTTGATATTGGGCTCCAGGTTGTCCGCCGTATCGCCAAAGCGGGCATGGCGGCGCCGCTGCTCCTCCAGCTTGGCCGCGTAATATGCCGCCGGCGGCCAGGTGCGCTCCACCGAGATGGCGCTGTTCAGCAGCCGCACTTCCGAAAGGTTGGCCAGCAGCGGACGCGCTTCCTGCAGCGAGGTCTGCACGCTGATGTCGGCAGCGGCGATGCGGGTGCACTCGGCCGCGCTGCGCACCGCGTGGCCCACCGGCAGCCCGGCGTCCCACAGCAGCGCGAACAGGCGCGCCAGCTCGTCGCGATAGTCCGACTGCGAGCCCTCGCCGGCGAGTGCCAGCAGGTCAATGTCCGAATACGGGAACAATTCCCCGCGCCCGTAGCCGCCCACCGCGAACAGCGCCAGCGGTGCCTCGGCCGGGATGCAGCGCGCCCATGCCTGGCGCACATGGGCGTCGACCGCGTTGACCCGGTCGGCGAGCAGGCGGTCGATGTCCTCGCCTTCGTCGAACTGGGCGGCCAGTTCGGCGTCATGCTCGGCAAGCGACGCGCGGGCCTCGGCCGCCCAGGCGGCGTCATCCACCTGCTGGCTGCCGTTACCCGCCTGCGGGGAGCCGGCAGTGGGCACGGTCAAAGGAAGGCTTCGTTGTCGTCGCCGGGGATGCGGGTGAGCACGTCCACCCCGTCGGCGGTCACTGCCACCATGTGCTCCCACTGCGCCGAGAGCTTGCGATCCTTGGTCACCACGGTCCAGCCGTCGGGCAGCAGCCGGGTGTGGCGCTTGCCCTCGTTGATCATCGGCTCGATGGTGAAGGTCATCCCTTCCTTAAGCACCAGGCCCTCGCCGGGGTTGCCGTAGTGCAGCACCTGCGGCTCGTCGTGGTAGACCTTGCCGATGCCGTGGCCGCAGTATTCGCGCACCACCGAGAAGCGCTCGGCCTCCGCCACCTGCTGGATGGCGTGGCCCACGTCGCCCAGGGTCGCGCCGGGCCGCACCGCGTGGATGCCCGCGAACATCGCCCGGCGGGTGGTCTCCACCAGCCGGCGCGCCATCACCGAGGGCTCGCCCACGTAGTACATGCGGCTGGTGTCGCCGTGCCAGCCGTCCTTGATGACGGTGACGTCGATATTGATGATGTCGCCGTCCTTGAGCACCTTCTCGCCCGGGATCCCGTGGCAAATCACGTTGTTGGCGGAGATGCAGGTGGCCTTGGGGTAGCCGCGGTAGCCGATGTTGGCGGGCGTGGCGCCTTGCACGTTGACGATGTGTTCGTGACAGATGCGGTCCAGCTCGTCCGTGGTCACGCCGGGCTTCACGTGCGGCGCGATCATCTGCAGCACCTCGGCCGCCAGGCGGCCGGCCACGCGCATCTTCTCGATCTCTTCGGGGGTCTTGAGGTTGATTGCCATCGGGACATTATCGCCGATTGCGCAGCCGCCCGCCCGGCCCGTATAATCACCCGGTTGCAGCCGGCCCAGCGCCGGCGCAGCCGCCCACGCCGGGCGTCACCGGCGAATACACACCCGCTGCAACCCCCCGTGCCGGGGTGCCTGCTTCCACGGAAGCCGGTTCGGACACGGAGGCGGCGGGGAGGCCCAACCCCGGAACCCTTTGCCTGCCATCGCGCCGGCAGACCGCCCCTACCCTTTCACGGCGGCCGGGTTCCATATCAGGAGTTCCAGCAATGCCACAGATCACCATGCGCCAGATGCTGGAGGCCGGCGTTCATTTCGGCCACCAGACCCGCTACTGGAACCCGAAGATGGCCCCGTACATCTTCGGCGCGCGCGGCAAGATCCACATCATCAACCTCGAAAAGACGATGCCGCTGTTCAGCGACGCGATGAACTACATCTCGTCGATCGCGCAGAAGCGCGGCATCGTGCTGTTCGTGGGCACCAAGCGCAGCGCGCGCGAAGCCATCCGCGAGGAGGCCGAGCGCTGCGGGATGCCGTACATGACCCAGCGCTGGCTGGGCGGCACGCTGACCAACTTCGTCACCGTCAAGAAGTCGGTGGCGCGCCTGAAGGAGCTGGAAGGCTTCGAGACCGACGGCACCTACGACAAGCTGGTCAAGCACGAGGTGCTGGCCCTGCGCCGCGAGCGCGAGAAGCTCGAGGCCTCGCTGGGCGGCATCAAGGAAATGCCGCGCCTGCCGGACGCCCTGTTCGTGATCGACATCGGCCATGAAGACATCGCCGTGAAGGAAGCCCAGAAGCTGGGCATCCCGGTGGTGGCCGTGGTGGACACCAACTACGACCCGTCGCTGGTCGATTACGCCATCCCGGGCAACGACGACGCCATCCGCGCCGTGCAGCTGTATGCCCGCGCCGCCGCCGACGCCGTGCTCGAAGGCAAGGCCGCCGCCCCCTCGGCCGCCACCGTGCGCGAGGAGGACTTCGCCGAAGCCGGTGACAAGCCGGCCCGCAAGGCCCCGGCAAAGAAGGCCCCGGCAAAGAAGGCCGCCTCTGAAGAAGAGGGGAAGGCCGAGGCCACCGCGGCTGACGAGTCCGCCGCCCCGGCGAAGGACGAAGCCGGCGACAAGGCCGCCGCCGAGTAACCGGCCCGACACGCCGCCGCGGCATCCTGCGCGGCGGCGTCACCCGCAGACGGGCCCCGACCCGTCGCCGCCCACCAGGGCTGCGCATCCAATCCCCCGAGGCGGGCCCAGGCCCGCCCACATCCGTATCCGAGGTAACCCATGGCTGAGATCACCGCTTCAATGGTCAAGGAGCTGCGCGAGCGTACCGGCGCAGGAATGATGGAGTGCAAGAAGGCGCTCACCGAGAGCAACGGCGACATCGACGCCGCCGCCGAGGCGCTGCGCAAGTCCGGCCTGGCCAAGGCCGACAAGAAGGCCAGCCGCGTCGCCGCCGAAGGCCGCGTGGCCACCGCCCAGGCTGGCGGCAAGGCGGTGCTGGTGGAAGTGAACTCCGAAACCGACTTCGTGGCCAAGGATGACAACTTCGTCAAGTTCACCGCCGCCGTCGCCGAGGCCGCCCTCTCCGTTGAAGGCACCGACGTCGAAGCGCTCAAGGACGCCAAGCTGGCCTCCGGCGAGACCGTCGAGGAGGCCCGCGCCGCCCTGATCGCCAAGATCGGCGAGAACATCCAGATCCGCCGCATCGCCCGCGTGGACACCGGCAACAACGTGGCGTCCTACGTCCACGGCGGCCGCATCGGCGTTCTCGTCGAGGTCAAGGGCGGCGACGAGGAGCTGGCCCGCGGCCTGGCGATGCACATCGCCGCCATGAACCCGCCGCACAACAAGGCGTCCGACGTGCCGGCCGAGTTCATCGAGAAGGAAAAGGAGATCGAACTGGCCAAGATGTCCGAGAAGGACCGCTCCAAGCCGGCCGAGATCCTCGAGAAGATCATCAGCGGCAAGATCAACAAGATCGTCAACGAGGTCACCCTCTACGGCCAGCCGTACGTGCTGGACACCAACCAGACCGTCGAGCAGGCCCTGAAGGCCGCCGGCGCCGAAGTCATCGGCTTCCAGCGCCTGGAAGTGGGCGAAGGCATCGAGAAGGTGGTGGAGGACTACGCCGCCGAGGTGATGAAGCAGGCCGGCCTGGCCTGAGCCGCCGTACCAGCAACATCCGGGGGCCGCGGGAAACCGCGGCCCTTTTTTTGCGCGTCCGGCCCGGCCATGGAACTCAAGTTCCCGCGCATCCGGCCGATCTCCGGAACAGCAGTCCCGGTCGGGACCGATTTCCCAATGGATGGCACATGGCGTTGATGCAAGCCGAGACGGTGTTCGACCGGCTCAGGAACTGTCCGGACCTGCCGACGCCGCCCGCTGTCGCGCTGCGGATCATCGAGCTGGCGCAGGATCCCTTTGCCGACCTGGCCCGCACCGCCGACGAGATCGCGCTGGACCCGGCGCTGAGTGCCCGCATCCTGCGGATCGCCAACTCCCCGCTGTATGCCAGCATCTGCCGGCGTCAGGTCACATCCCTTCCCCAGGCGGTGACGCTGCTGGGCCTGAACGCCGCGCTGAGCCTGGCCCTGGGCTTCTCGCTTGCCAGCACCCTGCGCGGCCCCGACGGCATTGCCGAGGAGCGGCAGCGCATCTGGCGCCGCAGCGTGCTGGCCGCGCTGGCAAGCCGGATGCTGGGCGAGGAAGCCGGCATCCGCGAGCTGGAGGAACTGATGCTCGGCGCGCTGCTGCAGGACATCGGTGCCCTGGCCCTGTTGCAGGTCTTCCCGGAGGCCTACGCCGGCCTGCTGGCCTCCCCGGCCGGCCCCGGGGAAGAGTTGCGGCGCGAGCGTGAAGTCTTCGGCGCCGACCACAGCCAGGTTGGCGGGTGGCTGGCGTCGCAGTGGAAGCTGCCCGATTCGGTGGGCGCGATGATCCGTGACAGCGAATCATGCGCAGCTGGAAACCCGATGTCGGCCTGCGTCGCCGCTTCCGGCCACATGGCGGATCTGTGGCTGGATCCGGCTGATGAGCGCAGCCGCGAGCATGCGCTGGAGCAGCTGCTCGCCTGCCGGGACCTGTCGCTGCCGGCCATCACCGAGATGATCGACGCGATGACGGCTGCCCTGCCGGAAGTGGAAACGCTGTTCGACGTGCGCCTGGAGTGCGCCCACCAGGCTGACGCCATCAAGCGCCAGGCGCGCGAGCTGCTGATCCTTCGCAACCTGGTGGAGATCCGCAATGCCGCCCAGGCCCGGGAAGCCGCGCGCGAGGCCGAGGCCCGGGCCGCCGAACTCGCCGACCAGGCCCGCCGGGACCCGCTCACCGGCGCCTACAACCGGGTCCGCCTGGAAGAGGTGCTGCAGCGTGAATTCGACGAGTCCATGCGTACCGGGCGGCCGCTTTCGGTTGCCTTCATCGACCTGGACGATTTCAAGCTGATCAATGACCGCCACGGCCACCTGGTGGGGGACGAGGTGCTGCGCAGGTTCAGCGGCACGCTCGAACGGCTGCTGCGCAAGTCCGACCTGCTGGCCCGCTACGGCGGCGAGGAATTCCTGATCGTGCTGGGCAACTGCGATGCGGCCACAGCCGCCAGGACGCTGCAGCGGATCCTCGAGGAAGTGTCCCGCGCCCCGCTGCTGGAGGCCGACGGAGAGCCGGTGCGGCTCACGTTTTCCGCCGGAATCGCGTGCCACGGGGACGGCGCGCGGTTCGCCAGCGCCCGCGACCTGCTCCGGGCCGCCGACGACGCGCTGTACGGGGCCAAGCGCGAAGGCCGCAACCGCATTTCCCCGCAACAGCCCGATTGATCCCCCGGGCCCGGGCCATCGGCTAGAATTCCCGCGTTTGCCTGCCCCCGGATCCCCCAATGTCGAATCTTGCCTACCGCCGCGTCCTGCTCAAACTCTCCGGCGAGGCCCTGATGGGGGATGAGGACTACGGCATCGACCCGAAGGTCATCGGCCGCCTGGCGCGTGAGGTGATCGAGGCCCAGCAGGCCGGCGCGGAAGTGGCGCTGGTGATCGGCGGCGGCAACATCTTCCGCGGCGCGGGCCTGGCCGCCAGCGGCATGGACCGCGTCACCGGCGACCAGATGGGCATGCTGGCCACCGTGATCAACGCGCTGGCGATGCAGGATGCGCTGGAGAAGCTCGGCGGCAAGGTCCGGGTGATGAGCGCGATCAAGATCAACGACGTCTGCGAGGACTACATCCGCCGCCGCGCCATCCGGCACCTGGAGAAGGGCCGGATCGCCATCTTCGCGGCCGGCACCGGCAATCCGTTCTTCACCACCGATTCGGGCGCGGCCCTGCGCGCCATCGAGATCGGCGCGGACCTGCTGCTCAAGGCCACCAAGGTCGACGGCGTCTACGACTCCGACCCGGCCAGGAACCCCGGCGCCACCCGCTTCGACACCCTCACTTACGACGAGGTCCTCAACCGCGACCTGCAGGTGATGGACACCGCGGCCTTTGCCCTGGCCCGCGACAGCGACCTGCCGCTGCGCATCTTCGACATGGGCCAGCCCGGGCAGCTGCTGCGGATCCTGCAGGGCGAGCCGATCGGGACCCTGGTCCAGGGCCGCGGCTGAGCGCCGGCGGCACCCGCTGCCGCTATAATCCGGCGGTTATCCGCCAGAGACCGGAGCCGTCGATGCTCAAGGAAATCCAGAAAGACGCCCAGACCCGCATGAACAAGAGCATCGAGTCGCTGCGCCACGACCTGACCAAGGTCCGTACCGGCCGCGCCTCGACTGCCCTGGTCGACCACCTGAAGGTCAACTACTACGGCTCGGACGTGCCCCTGTCCCAGGTGGCCACCGTGGCCGTCAGCGACGCCCGCACCCTGACCATCACCCCGTGGGAGAAGCAGATGGTGGGCCCGGTGGAGAAGGCGATCCTGGCCTCGGACCTGGGCCTGACGCCCAACACCGCCGGCACCACCATCCGCATCAACATGCCCGCGCTGACCGAAGAACGGCGCCGCGAGCTGACCAAGGTGGTGCACCAGGAAGGCGAGAACGCCAAGATCGCGATCCGCAACATCCGCCGCGACGCCAACCAGCAGGCCAAGGACCTGCTGAAGGAAAAGGAGATCAGCGAGGACGAGGAGCGCCGCAGCGACGCCGAGATCCAGAAGATCACCGACCAGGCCATCAAGGCCGTGGACGAGGTGGTGAAGGCGAAGGAAGAGGAACTGATGGCGGTATGAGGAGCCGCGCCCCGGCTTCCCCATGAATGTGCCACGCCACATCGCCATCATCATGGACGGCAACGGCCGCTGGGCCGCCGGGCGCAAGCGGCCGCGCATGATCGGCCACCGCGCGGGCGCGCGCGCGGTCAACATCTGCATCGACTTCTGCCTCGAACGCGGCATCCAGGCGCTGACCCTGTTCGCCTTCTCCAGTGAGAACTGGGGCCGGCCGCAGGAAGAGGTGAGCGCGCTGATGAAGCTGTTCCTCAACGCCCTGGAGCGCGAGGTGGTCGAGCTCGAGCGCCGCGGCGTGCGCGTGCGCTTCATTGGCGAGCGCGCGCCCTTCAGCGACGCGATCCGCCAGCGCATGGCGGAAGCCGAGGCCCGCACCGCCGGCAACGACCGGCTGCACCTGAACGTGGCCGCCAGCTACGGTGGCCGCCAGGACATCGCGGCCGCGGCCCGCTCGCTGGCCGAGGACGTCGCCGCCGGCCGCCTGCGCCCGGAGGATATCGACGAGGCCGCGGTGGCGGCGCGGGTGGCCCTGGCCGACCTGCCCCCGCCGGACCTGTTCATCCGCACCGGTGGCGAGCTGCGGGTGAGCAACTTCCTGCTCTGGCAGCTGGCCTACACCGAACTGTGGTTCACCGATACCCTGTGGCCGGAATTCAACGCCGCCACCCTGCAGCGCGCGATCGATGATTACGCCGCGCGCGAGCGCCGTTTCGGCTTGACCGCCGAGCAGCTGGCCGCTTCCGCGCAGGAGCCCGAGGAACAACGCCCCGCATGACCAGGACCCGTGTACTCGCCGCCCTCGTGATGGCGCCCGTGGCGATCGCCGCCGTGCTCCTGCTGCCAACCCCGTGGCTGGTGGCCGCGGCCATGGTGGTGTTCCTGGGCGGCCTGTGGGAGTGGCTGCGCCTGGCCGGCCTGGACGACGGCGTGGCCCGCAGCGCCCTGCTGGTGGCCAACCTGCTGCTGATCCTGTCGCTGGTGTGGGCGTCGGCCAGCGATCCGAACGCGTCGCTGGTGCTGCTCAAGCTGTTCAGCGTGGCCGCTGTGGTCGGGTGGCTGCTGGTGGCCATGTGGCTGCGCAACCCCGCCCTGGGCTCGAGAAACAGCCCGCGCTGGCGCACCGTGAAGCTGGGCGTGGGCACACTGGTGATGGTGCCGGCCTGGTGCGCGCTGGCGCTGATCCACGCCGGCGAGAACGGCAACCGCTGGCTGCTGGTGGCGCTGTTCATCGTCTGGGCGGCGGATACCGGGGCCTATTTCACCGGCAAGCGCTTTGGCGACAAGTGGTTCAAGGGCCACAGGCTGGCGCCGTCGATCAGCCCCAACAAGACCATCGAGGGCCTGCTGGGCGGGATGCTGCTGGCGGTGCTGGTCGGCATCGTCGGGGGCTGGCTGGCGGGCGCCGCTGCCGGTGAGCTGCCGCTGGTGGCGCTGGTGGCGCTGGTGGCCGCGATCTTCTCGGTCATTGGCGACCTGTTCGAAAGCATGATCAAGCGCCATGCAGGCGTGAAGGACTCCGGCAACCTGATCCCCGGCCACGGCGGCCTGCTGGATCGCATCGACGGCGTGGTCGCGGCCCTGCCGGTCTTCGCGGTGGGCCAGATCTGGCTCGGGTTCTGACCGTGGCCCGATCATGACCGCCCTTCGCAACGTCGCCGTGCTCGGCGCCACCGGGTCCATCGGCACCTCGGCGCTGGATGTCATCGCCCGCCACCCCGGCCGGCTGCGCGCATCTGTGCTGGCCGCCGGCAGCAACGTGGAGGCGCTGGTGGCGCTGTGCCGCGAACATCGGCCGGACCATGCGGCGATCGCCGACCCCGAGCGCTTCCAGGCCCTGCGCGACGGCCTGCGGGCGGCCGGGCTGCAGACCCGGGCCCATGCCGGCGCCGGGGCGATCGCGGACCTGGCCGCTGACCCGTGCTGCGACACCGTGCTGGCGGCCATCGTTGGCGCGGCGGGCCTGGATTCCACGCTCGCCGCCGCGCGCGCGGGCAAGCGCCTGCTGTTGGCCAACAAGGAATCGCTGGTGCTGGCAGGCGAACTGGTGATGTCGGCCGCAGGCGCGGCCGGCGCCACGGTGGTGCCGATCGACAGCGAGCACAGCGCGGTCTTCCAGTGCCTGCCGGAAGGGCGCATGGGCCCCGGGGTCGGCAGGGTCATCCTGACCGCCTCGGGCGGGCCGTTCCGCGGTCGCAGCCGCGCCGAACTGGCCGCGGTGACGCCCGCGCAGGCCGTGGCCCATCCCAAGTGGACGATGGGGCCCAAGATTTCGGTCGACTCGGCCACGCTCATGAACAAGGGCCTGGAAGTCATCGAGGCCCACCACCTGTTCGGGCTGCCGGCAGCCAGGATCGACGTGCTCGTGCACCCGCAGAGCCTGGTGCACGCGCTGGTCGAGTTCCAGGACGGCTCCACCCTGGCCCAGATGGGCCTGCCGGACATGCGCACCGCGCTGGCGGTGGGCCTGGGCTGGCCGGAGCGGATCGATTCGGGCGTGGCGGGCCTGGACCTGCTGGCGCACGGGCGGCTGGAGTTCGAGCCGCCGGACCTTGAGACCTTCCCCTGCCTGGCGCTGGCGCGCCAGGCCATGGAGGCCGGTGGGACCGCACCCGGAACCCTCAACGCCGCCAACGAAGTGGCGGTGGAGGCGTTCCTGGAAGGCCGCATCGGCTTCCTGGACATCCCCTGCGTGGTCGAAGGCGCGCTGGAAGCGCTGCCGGCCGCGCCCGCCGCCTCCGTGGAGGCCCTGCGCGAGGCCGATGCGCAGGCGCGCAGGCTCGCGCGGGCCGCCCTGCCCCGGTACGCTGCGCGATGATGCCCGCTCTCCCCTCTCCCTCCGCTTCCTCCAGGGCCCGGCCCGCATGAGCGCGTTCTTCGGCTCCGTGTGGTGGCTGATCGTCAGCCTGGGCGTGCTCGTGACATTCCACGAGTTCGGCCATTACTGGGTGGCCCGGCGCAACGGGGTCAAGGTGCTGCGCTTCTCGGTGGGCTTCGGCAAGCCGCTGTGGTCGCGCCGCGGCCGCGACGGCACCGAGTGGGTGATTGCGGCGATCCCGCTGGGCGGCTACGTGAAGATGCTCGACGAGCGCGAAGCGCCGGTGGTGGAGGAGCAGGCCGCCCAGGCCTTCAACCGCAAATCGGTCTGGCAACGCATGGCCATCGTGGTGGCGGGGCCGGTGGCCAACCTGATCCTCTGCGTCGCCCTGCTCTGGGCCATGTTCGTGATTGGCCGCCCCGACTATGCGCCGGTGGTGGGCGTGTCCGATGCGATTGCGGCCGAGGCCGGCGTTGAGCGCGGGGATGTCATCCAGGCCGTGGGCGAGCGGGAAACGCCAACCTGGAACGAGGTGCAGCTGGCGCTGCTGCCGGCCGCGCTTGACCGCAGCGATGTCCGCCTGGAGGTCACCGACGCCCACGGCAACGCCCGTACCCGCACGCTGCCGCTCTCACGGCTCCCGGAGGAACTGGACGATCGGATGCTCCTGCCTTCGATCGGACTGCTGCCGCGCCATTTCCTGGCGCCGCCGGTGGTGGGCAACGTGCGCGAGGGCACGCCGGCGCACGGCGTGCTGGCCGCCGGCGACCGCATCACCGCCGTGGATGGACACGCGGTGGAAACCTTCGAGCAGATCGGCCCGCTGGTGCAGGCCCTGGGCCGGGCCGGCGGCACCGGCATGATCGAGGTCGAGCGCGACGGCGAGCGGCTGGCGCTGGAAGTTGCGCCGGAGTTGGTGGACGACCCGGCGCGCGGCGAGTTCTGGATGCTCGGCATCGAGGCAGACCGCAGCCAGGCGCCGCCCCGCGATGCGCTCCAGCGCTACGGCCCGGTGGCCGCGGTGCCCGCGGCCCTGCGCGAGACGGCGCACCTCACCGGGCAGCTGTTCGGGATGATCGGCCGCGCCTTCAGCGGCCGGGTAGCGATCGAGAACACCGTCGCCGGCCCCATCACCATCGCCCGCGCCACCAACGCCTATGCCAGCCAGGGCGCGGCCTGGTACCTGACCATCCTCGCCCTGCTCTCGCTGAGCCTGGCGATCCTCAACCTGCTGCCGATCCCGCTCTTGGATGGCGGCCACCTCCTGTATTACCTTATCGAGTTGGTCAAGGGCAGCCCGTTAAGCGAGCGTGCCATGGTCGCCGGGCAGTATGTCGGGCTGGCGCTCCTTGCCGGCCTCATGGGGCTGGCGTTCTACAACGACATCCTGCAACTGATCCAACGCTAACCACACGCCCCCGCCAGCGCTGCGCGACCGCCGCAGCGCCGGTGGAACTGAGACGGACGCAACAGATGACGCGATATCCCAGCCGCCACCTGCTCGCCCTTGCCCTTGCGGCGGCACTGGCCTCCCCGGCGATGGCGCAAGACGAAGGCGCGCCGCCCCCGGCCGCGGCCACGCAGGCACCCGCCGAGGCGGCTTTCACCGTCAGCGACATCCGGGTGGATGGCCTGCAGCGCATTGGCGCCGGCACCGTGTTCACCTACCTGCCCATCGAGCGCGGCGACCGCGTCGATCAGACCCGCGTGGGCGAGGCGATCCGCGCCCTGTACCGCACCGGCTTCTTCGAAGATGTGAGCATGGGCCGCCAGGGCGACATCCTGGTGGTGTCGGTCACCGAGCGCCCGGCGATCAACAGCCTGACGCTGACCGGCAACAAGGACATCAAGACCGAGGACCTGATGCAGGGCCTTCAGGAGATCGGGCTGGCCGAGGGCGACACCTTCGACCGCCTGGCGCTGGACCGCGTCACCCAGGAGCTGACCCGCCAGTACAACAACCGCGGCAAGTACAACGTCCAGATCACGCCCACGGTCTCCAACCTCGACCGCAACCGCGTCAACGTCACCATCGCCGTGGACGAAGGTTCGGCCGCGAAGATCCGCCACATCAATATCATCGGCAACGAGTTGTACGACGAGGAGCAGCTGCGCGAGAGCTGGGAATCGGGCACCAGCAACTGGCTCAGCTGGTACCGCCGCGACGACCAGTACTCGCGCGAGAAGCTCGACGGCGACCGCGAGAAGCTGCACAACTTCTACCTTGACCGCGGCCACCTGGACTTCAGCGAGGACAGCATCCAGGTCTCGATCAGCCCCGACCGCCAGGACATGTACATCACCGCCGGCATCACCGAGGGCGAGGTGTACACCTTGTCAGAGGTGGAGATCACCGGCGACACGGTGCTGCCGGTGGAGGACCTGGAGTCGCGGCTGTTCATCCGCGAGGGCCAGACCTTCTCCCGCGCCCTGCTGGAGCTGAGCTCGGATTCGATCGTCGCCACGCTGAGCAACATCGGCTACGCCTTTGCGCAGGTGAACCCGGTCCCGGAGGTCAACCGCGAGGACCGCACGGTCAAGATCAACATGCAGGTGGTGCCGGGCCCGCGGGTGAACGTGCGCCGGATCGTGTTCCGCGGCAACACCCGCACGGCGGACGAAGTGCTGCGCCGGGAGATGCGCCAGTTCGAGGGCGCCTGGTATTCGCAGGCCGCGCTGGACCGCTCGCGCGTGCGCCTGCAGCGCCTGGGCTTCTTCGAGTCCGGCAGCGTGAGCGTGGAGACCGAGCCGGTCCCGGGGACCCCGGACCAGGTGGACGTGGTCGTCAACGTCACGGAAACGGCGTCGGGCAGCTTTGTCTTCGGCCTTGGCTATTCGCAGCTGGCGGGCGTCACCACCTCGGTCCAGCTCTCGCAGAACAACTTCCTGGGCAGCGGCAACCGGGTCTCGATCGAGGCCAGCCGCAACCTGTACCTCCAGCGCTACGCGTTCTCCTATCACAACCCCTATTTCACCGACGAGGGGCTGTCGATGGGCTACAACCTGTGGTGGCGCGAATTCGACAACTCCGAGTTCAACACCGCCCAGTATTCGTCCACCAGCGCCGCCGGCCAGTTCTTCTTCGGCGTGCCGATCAGCGAGCACGACAGCTTCTCGGTGCTGTTCGGGCTGGACCGCAACGAGATCCATGCCTGGCGCGGCGCGACCCCGGATTCGATCGTCGACTACATCGACGCGTTCGGCTCCCGCACCTTCCATGCCTGGCGCACCGAGCTGGGCTGGGCCCGCGACACCCGCAACGACTTCCTGCAGCCGACCCGCGGCACCTACCAGCGGATCGCGGCGGAAGTCACGCTGCCGGGCTCCACCGCCGAGTACTACAAGCTCAACTACGAGTTCTCCAAGTACTGGCCGCTGCACCGCACGATGGTGCTCAACACGCGGACCGAGATCGGCTACGGCGACAGCTACGGCAGCGACGTCACGCGCGACGTGTGCTACAGCCCGCCGCCGCCACCCACCCAGGACAACCCGTTCCCGCCGGCCCCGCCGCCGTCCGACCCGTGCACGCCCGGCTCCGATGACTACGTGCGCACCCTGACGGCCAGCGGCCTGCCGTTCTACGAGAACTTCTACGCCGGCGGCACGCGCTCGGTGCGCGGTTTCCGCGACAACACCCTGGGCCCGCGCGAATCGGTGGCCGGCAGCAATTACCTGCAGCCGCTGGGCGGCGCGCTCAAGACGGTGGGCTCGCTGGAGATGTACTTCCCGACCCTGCTCGATTCCCCGGCCGCGCGCATCTCCGCGTTCGTGGACTTCGGCACCGTGTTCGCCGACGCCGATGCCTTCGACGCGAAGGATTTCCGTGCGTCGGTGGGCGTCGCGCTGATGTGGCGCGCGCCGGTCGGCCCGATCTCGATCAGCTATGCCTATCCGATCCGCAAGCAGGACGACGTGTTTGGCGGCTCGGGGGACCTGATCCGCCGCGGCGATGAGGTCGAGCGCCTGCAGTTCACCTTCGGCGGCGCGTTCTGACGGCGCGCTGCTCGAACAGGGAACGCTGATGGAAACGAAGGTGTACACGGCCGGGCAGATCGCGGACCGGCTCGGCCTGGAACTGCGCGGCGATGGCGGGGTACGCATCTGCGGCGTGGCCAGCCTGGGCGCGGCCGGACCGGATGAACTGGGCTTCATGGCCAATCCGCGCTATCGCGACCAGCTGGCCGCGAGCCGCGCCGGGGTGGTGATCCTGCGGCCCGAAGACGCCGACAGCCACGCCGGCACGGTGCTGCTCGCGCCGGACCCGTACGTGGCCTACGCCCGCGCCGCGGCGCTGTTCGAGGTCCGGGAAGCGGCCGCGCCCGGCATCCATCCCAGTGCCGTGGTGGATCCATCTGCCGAGGTTGACCCGGGCGCCCACGTGGGCCCGCTCTCCACGATCGGCCCGCGCACGCGGGTCGCCCGCGGCGCGGTGATCGGCCCGGGCTGCACCATCGGCGAGGACTGCGAGATCGGCGAAGGCACCGAGCTGGTGGCGCGGGTGAGCCTGGTGCGCCGCGTGCGCATCGGTGCGCGCACCGTGGTCCACCCCGGCGCGGTCCTGGGTGCCGACGGCTTTGGCCTGGCGATGGAAGCCGGCCAGTGGATCAAGGTGCCGCAGCTGGGCGGCGTGCGGATCGGCGACGACTGCGAGATCGGCGCCAATACCACCATCGACCGTGGCGCCATCGACGACACCGTGCTGGAAGACAACGTGCGCCTGGACAACCTGATCCAGATCGCACACAACGTCCACGTGGGCGCGCACACCGCCATGGCCGGCTGCGTGGGCGTCGCCGGCAGCACCCGGATCGGGCGCTACTGCATGCTGGCCGGGCAGGTCGGCGTGGCCGGCCACCTGGAGATCTGCGACCGGGTCACGGTGATGGCCAAGAGCATGGTCTCCCACTCGATCACCGAGCCGGGCGAGTATGCTTCCGGCATCCCGGCGACGCCGGCGCGCGACTGGCGCCGCAACGCGGTCCGCATCCGCCAGCTGGACACGCTCGCACGGCGCATCAGCGCATTGGAAAAGGAAGGGGAATGAGCAAGACACAGCCATCGATGCCGATGGACATCACTGCGATCCAGGCGCTGCTGCCGCACCGCTATCCGTTCCTGCTGGTCGACCGCGTGGTCGAGGCGGAACCGGGCAAGCGGGTGCTGTGCTACAAGTCCGTGAGCGGCAATGAACAGTTCTTCCAGGGGCATTTCCCCGGCCAGCCGGTGATGCCCGGCGTGCTGGTGATCGAGGCCCTGGCCCAGGCCGGCGGCATCCTCAGCCACCTGAGCCGCGAAGAGGACACCAGCGGCCGGGTGTCGTACCTGGTCAAGGTGGACAAGGCCCGCTTCTCCAACATGGTGGTCCCGGGCGATCGCCTGGACCTGGAGGTGGAAATCCGACGCGAGATCCGCAACATGACGCTGTACGCCGGCACTGCCAGCGTCGATGGCAAGGAGGTGGCCTGCGCCGAGATCCTGTGCGCGGAGGTCGATTCCTGACATGTCTGCCGGCGGCCAGGTGCATCCCAGCGCGATCGTCGACCCGTCGGCCCGGCTGGGCGAAGGTGTCTGCGTCGGGGCATTCACCATCATCGGCCCCGGCGTGGAGATCGGCGACGGCACCCGCATCGGCCCGCACTGCAGCATCCACGGCCCCACCCGCATCGGCCGGGACAACGTGATCCACGGCCACGCCGCCATCGGCGGCGATCCGCAGGACAAGAAGTACGCCGGCGAGACGGTGCGCCTTGAAATCGGCGACGGCAACGTCATCCGCGAGTTCACCACCATCAACCGCGGCACCGGCGGTGGCGGCGGGGTCACCCGCATCGGCGATGGCAACTGGCTGCTTGCCTACACCCATATCGCCCACGACTGCATCGTCGGCAGCCACTGCGTGTTCTCCAACAACGCCACGCTCGCCGGGCACGTGGAAATCGGCGACCACGTGATCCTCAGCGGGTTCGTGGGCATCCACCAGTTCTGCCGCATCGGCAAGCACGCTTTCATCGGCATGGGCGCGTTCGTCAACGGCGACGTGCCGCCGTTCCTGATGGTGGCGCAGGAAAGCTATGGCCGCCCGCGCGGGATCAACAGCGAGGGCCTGAAGCGGCGCGGCTTCGACCCCGGACGGACCGCCGCCATCAAGCGCGCCTACCGTGCGCTGTACATGTCCGGCGCCGACCTCGCCCAGGCGCGCGAGCGGCTGGCGGAGTTGGCCGGCGAAAGCGAAGACGTGCGCGCCATGCTGGAATTCATCGACTCGGGCCAGCGCGCCCTGCTCCGATGACCCTGGAGCAGGCGCGTCCGCCACGGTTCGCGCTGGTTGCCGGCGAGGCGTCGGGGGACCAGCTTGGCGCCGGCCTGGTCAGCGAACTTTCCCGGCGGTTTCCCGGCGCCCTGTTCGCAGGGGTTGGCGGGGCGAAGATGCGCGATGCCGGGCTGGATGCCTGGCACGACGCCTCCGAACTCGCGGTGATGGGCCTGAGCGAAGTGCTCTCCCACCTGCCACGCCTGCTCGCGCTGCGCTCGCGGCTGCGCAAGCGGTTGCTGCAGTGGCAGCCGGACGCTTTCATCGGCATCGATGCCCCCGACTTCAACCTGGGCCTGGAGCGGCAGCTCAAGCGTCGCGGGGTGCGCACGGTCCACTATGTCAGCCCCTCGGTGTGGGCCTGGCGCGCCGGCCGCGCGCGCACCATCGGACGCAGCGCGGACCGGGTGCTGTGCCTGTTTCCCATGGAACCGGAGATCTACGCCGCCCATGGCGTCGACGCGCGCTTCGTCGGCCATCCCATGGCCGACGAGATGCCTCTCAACCCCGACCGCAAGGCCGCGCGGGCGCGCCTGGGCCTGCCACGGGAGGGCACCGTGCTCGCGGTGCTGCCCGGATCGCGGCTGGGCGAGATCGGCCGGCTGGGGGAACCCTTCCTGCGGGCGGCCCGGCAGGTTGCCGCGCAGGTGCCCGGCTTGCGCGTGGTGGTGCCCGCCGCGAACCCGGGCTGCCGTGAAGCGATCGACGCGCTCGCCGCGGGCGCCGGCTTTGGCCCGGAGGCGTTGGCGGTGATCGATGGCCAGGCCCGCGAGGCGATGGTGGCATCGGACGTGGTGCTGCTCGCCTCCGGCACGGCCACGCTGGAAGCGCTGCTGGCCAAGCGCCCCATGGTGGTGGGCTACAAGGTTGCCCGCGGGACCGAGGTGCTGGTGCGCTCGGCCGGACTGCTGCGCACCGACCGCTATTCGCTGCCCAACGTGCTGGCGGGCGAGCGCGTGGTGCCGGAACTGATCCAGGAGGACTGCACGCCCGAGCGGCTGGCGGAAGCGCTCCTGGGCTGGCTGCGCGACCCGGAAGCGGTGGCAGCGCTCGAACCCCGGTTCCGCGATATCCACATGGACCTGCGCCGCGATGCCTCGGCGCGGGCGGCTGACGTGGTGGAAGCGCTTGTGGTGCGCAAATGAGCCTGCTGGTGGCGGGCGTGGACGAAGCCGGGCGCGGCCCGCTTGCCGGACCGGTGGCGGTGGCGGCGGTGATCCTGCGTGAGGGCCATGCGCTGGACGGCCTGGATGACTCCAAGCGGCTGACCGAGGCGCGGCGCGAAGCCCTGTACCCCCAGATCATCGCCTCTGCGCTGGCGTGGCGGGTGGAGTTCGTGGAGTGCGACGAGATCGACCGCCTCAACATCCTCCAGGCCACGCTGGCCGGGATGTGCCGGGCGCTGCGCGCGCTCTCTCCGGCCGCGCAGCTGGCCAGGATCGACGGCAACCAGATGCCGCGCGACCTCCCCTGCCCGGCCGAAACCGTGGTCGGCGGCGACGGCCTGGAGCCGGCGATCATGGCCGCGTCGATCCTGGCCAAGGTCTCGCGCGACCGCCTGATGCGCGAGCTGCACCTGAAGTACCCGCAGTACGGTTTCGACCGGCACAAGGGCTACGCGAGCCGCGAGCACCTCGCGGCCCTGGAAGCGCACGGCCCCTGCCCGGCGCACCGGCGCAGCTTCATGCCGGTGCAGATGTCGCTCACACTGGATCGACCGGTCCCCGGATGATCACCGCCATCATCACGTTGACCAGCAGGGCGCCGTGGCCTTCCGGCGGATCCTTCCCTTCGAGCAACGTCACCTGATACGGGTATTCGTCGGACGCTTTGGCGTGGATCGTCGCTTCGGCAACGCCATGGTCGTCGGATTGGATGACATCCGGCTCCTTGACTTCCCTGTCGGGCGGCCGCGGCTTCGACGGGTCAGTTGCCTTGAACGTGACCCGGAAGCTCCGACCGGGCCATTCCCAGCGCACCTTGTCGCCGCTGCGCAATCCAAGGATCCTCGGCTTCATCGCCAGGACCCCATTCCCCATGTCGCCGATCCGGATGACGAAATCGATTTTCGCCCCAAGCTCGCCCGGGTTCGTGTCATCGTTGCTCATCTGCGCTCTCCAGCTTGGCGCCCTCCCCCCGGGCGGGTTTGTCCACCCCTGTACCGGCTGTTCCACTGCCGCCTGCGGCGCTGACGATGCGCGCCAGCAGCGGGTTGGAACGGATGCGTGATTCCGGCAAACCCGATTCGCGCGCACGGTCGAGCCAGTCCAGCGCGGCGGCGCGGTCGCCGGCAGCGGCCGTCGTCAGCGCGTTGAAGACCGCGACGTCCGCCCGGCGGTCGCCCAATTCCGAGGAGCGCTGCACGAGTGCAAGCGCGCGCCGCTGCTCGCCCAGGTTCACCCGGTACCAGCCCAGGGCCGCAGTCATGGTGGCGTCGCCGGCGTTGATCTGGAGGTATTCGTCCGCGATCCCGGCCGCGCGGGCGTAGGCCGCCGGGGCCTGGCCCGCGGTCACCGGGTTCGCCAACAGGGCATCGCCCAGGTTGCCCCAGATCAGCGGATCGTCAGCATCCAGCTCCAGCGCCCGCCTCAACAGGGTCACGGCCGCGTCCAGGTCACCCTGTTGCGCCTGCAGGTCTGCGTAGTTGCTCAGAACCGGGGCGGTTGGCCGGATTGCAAGGGAGCGCTCGAAGGCCTGTTCGGCAAGTTCATTGTGCCCGGCCACCAGGTACACGCCGCCCAGGCTGCTCCACAGCAGCGGATCCTCGGGCCGCAGTTCCACGGCCCGGCGAAATGACGAGATCGCTGCGTCCAGGTTGCCGGCCAGGTAATGCTCCACCCCCAGCCGGCCGTGGATGATACCGTTGCCGGGGCTCAGCGCCAGGGCCTGGTCGAAGTACTCCGCCGCGCGGGCGTGCTCGCCGCGCGCGGCATGCAGCCGGCCCAGGCCGACCAGCGCTGCGGGCGCCCGCGCCGGATCACGGCGCGCCCTGGCATAGTGCGCCAGCGCCTGCTCGAAGTCGCCGCTGACGCGGTGCAGGTCGCCGAAGGCCAGGTCGATCTCCGCCGAGGCGGGCGCCATCTCCCGCGCAAGGGCGCACGCGGTCTGCGCGTCCCGGAACGCCTGGGCGTCGCGGACATCGGCAAAGCGGACCAGCCGCGAGCGGCAGATCCCCGCCTGGGCCCGGATGAATCCGCCGTCTTCCTCCAGCGCCTGGCCGAACCAGTTGATCGCGCTGTCCACCCCGCCACCGGCGCCGCCGCCCAGGCGCAGCTGCTGCAAGCCGCGCAGGTAGGCATCGAAGGCGGCGGTGCTGCGGGTCGGCTGCAGGCGCCCGGCGAGCCGCTCGCGCTGGCCGGGCATGGCCCCCAGCAGCGACTGGACCACTTCGCCGGCGATCTCGGCCTGGGTATCGAAGATGTCCGAGAGTTCCCGGTCGTAGCTCTGGCTCCACAGGGTGAAGCCGCTGGCGCAGTCCGACAGTCGGGTGGTGATCCGCACCCGGTTGCCTTCGTGGCGGACGCTGGCGTTGAGGACCGTGGCCACGCCCAACAGCGCCCCGAGACGGCGCACGTCCGTGCCCAGTTCCACGGCGTCGGCAGGCGAGACGGGCGCCGCCACCTTCAGGCCCTCCACCCCGGCCAGCGCGTCATGCAGCTCCACCGCCAGGCCCTCTGCGAAGTAGTCCCGGTCGCGGTCGGCCCCCAGGTTGATGAACGGCATGACGGCGATCGAGGGCTCGGCTGGCCGGACCGGGGCGGCCCGGCGCTCGCTCCACCACAGCGCACCCGCAAGCACGAGTGCGGCCAGCACCGGCAGCACCCAGGATGGGCGCAGCCAGCGGGCGACCAGCACGCCCGGCGCCCTGTCCGGACCCGCGGCCTGGATGAGGCCGGGTGGCGGGGCCGGAGCGGCTTCAAGCGCAGGTTCCGGCCGCCGTTCCATTGGCGGCGGCTCCAGCTCGCCGATGAACGCGTAGCCCAGCGCGTGCCGGGTCTGGATGTAGCGCGGATGGTGCGAATCGTCGTCCAGCGCGGCCCGGAGCTGGGCGATCGCCCTTGTCAGCACGCCCGGAGTCACATGGCGGTGGCCCCACACCTGATCGAGCAGTTCGTCGCGGGGCACCAGTTCGCCGGGGCGCTCGAGCAGGGCCAAGAGGACGGCGAACGCCTTGGGCTCGACCTGCTGGGGAACCCCGGCGCGAGTCAGGACGTGGCCGGCGGCATCGACCTCCACGTCCCCGAAGCGGAAAAACCGCGCCGGCGGATTTGCACCGCCTGAATGGGGCGCCATCGCCTTTTCCTCATGGCCTCACCGTTCCCTCGGCATTGGTTCATGCGTGCGTCGCGCTTACTTCATGACTTAACGCGGCCCTGCAACGAATCTGGCCATGCGCCACCCGGCGCCCCCTCAGGAGACCGCCATGAACGCCATTGCCGATTCGATCCTGCCCCTCTCACCGGTGCGCCCGCATCGCCGCTTCCATGTCGGCGCCCATGCCCTGCGACCCGCTGCGGTAACGGGCTTCAACCGGCTCCTGGAGCAGTTGCAGACCGCGCCCCTGGACGAGGACCAGATCGCCTCCTTCAGCCGTACAGTGAGCCCGGCCCGCAACGCCACCGCCGTGCCGCCGTGGATCCTGTTGCACATGCGCGATGCGGCCGCCGTCCGGCTGATGCTCGGGGACCCGGGCTGGGAACCGCTTGATTGCGCCGCCGGGCCCGCCCGCCTCGTCAGCGACTACCTGCGCGACCACGACGGCCTGGTCCCGGACCGCCTCCCGGTCCTGGGCCGGCTGGACGATTCGATTGTGGTCGAAGCCGCCTGGCCGCACATCGGCGCCGAGGTGCTGGACTACCTGGATTACCGCCGCCTGCGCAGGCTGGAAGCTTCCCTGCGCGGATGCGACGAGCGCGGTTTCCGGTTCAGCCGCGCCGACTGGGAGGAAGCCCGGCAGGCCGAGGCCGCGCTGGTCCGGCACCTGCGGGAAGTGGGTACCCGCAGCTACCTGCCGGCAGCTGGCGGGCCCGGCCGGTTCCGCATCAACTGACGTGCGCGCAACGCCAGCGGGCGCGCCACGGAAGGCGCGCCCGCCCTGCTGTCAAGCCTTGTCCCCGCCTGCCCCGCCGCCTACGCTGCATGGGCCGTGTCCGCCCGCTTTGTACACCTCCACCTGCGCAGCGAGTATTCGCTGGTTGATTCGACGATCCGCATCCCGCAGCTCGTCGATCGCTGCGTTGCGCTGGGCCAGCCGGCGGTGGCGGTCACCGACCGCAACAACCTGTTCGCGCTGGTGGAGTCCCATGCCCGGGCCGAAGCGGCCGGGGTGAAGCCGCTGGCAGGCGCCGACGTCATGGTGGCCAGCGGCAGCGAACCGGCCTGGCCGGTGACCCTGCTGTGCCGCAACCACAATGGCTACCTCACCCTCTCGCGCCTGCTCAGCCGCGCGTGGCTGGAAGGGCACCGCCAGGATGGCGTGGTGGTGCGCCCGGAATGGCTGCTGGAGCACAGCGCCGACCTGTTCGCGCTGGTGGGACGGCATACCGAAGCCGGACGGCTGGCGGCCGCCGGCAAGCACGAGCTGGCGCTGCAATGGCTGGGTGACTGGCAGCGCGCATTCGATGACCGCCTGCACCTGGAGCTGACCCGCACCAACCGCGACGGCGAAGCGCAGTTCAACGACTTCGCGCTGCATGCCGCCAGCGAACGCGGGATCCCGGTGGTGGCCAGCAACGACGTGCGGTTCCTGGAACGGCAGGGCTTCGACGCGCACGAGGCGCGGGTGTGCATTGCCAGCGGCCGGGTGCTGGATGACCCGCGACGGCCGCGCAGCTACAGCGCCGAGCAGTACCTCAAGTCCGCCGAGGAGATGGCCGAGCTGTTCGCGGATGTCCCCGACGCCCTCGATAACACCGTGGCCCTGGCCCAGCGCTGCAACTTCGAGCTGAGCCTGGGCAAGTACTACCTGCCGGCCTTCCCGGTCCCGGACGACCACACCCTGGACAGCTGGATCCGCAGCGAGTCGTGCCGCGGCCTGGAAGAGCGGCTTGAGAAGCACCCCCTGGCGGAAGGACACACCCGCGAGAGCTATTTCGAGCGCCTGGACACCGAGCTGGACGTCATCGTCAAGATGGGGTTCCCGGGCTACTTCCTGATCGTCGCGGACTTCATCAACTGGGCCAAGGAACAGGGCATCCCGGTGGGCCCGGGGCGCGGCTCGGGCGCCGGCTCGCTGGTGGCCTGGGCGCTGGGCATCACCGATCTGGACCCGCTGCCCTACGACCTGCTGTTCGAGCGCTTCCTCAACCCCGAGCGGGTGTCGATGCCGGACTTCGACATCGACTTCTGCATGGACCGGCGCGACGAGGTGATCGAATACGTCGCCCGCAAGTACGGGCGCGACCGGGTCAGCCAGATCATCACCTACGGCACCATGGCCGCCAAGGCGGTGGTGCGCGACGTCGGCCGGGTGCTGGGCTACCCGTACGGGATGGTGGACGGCATCGCCAAGCTGGTGCCGATGACCCTCGGGGTGTCGCTGTCGGATGCGCTGGGCCGCACCGAGAAGGGCCGCAAGGACGAGAACTGGCGTTCGGACGAGCTGATCGCGCGCTACAACGACGAGGAGGACGTGCGCGACCTGCTCGACCTGGCGCTGCAGCTCGAGAACCTGACCCGCAACGCCGGCAAGCACGCCGGCGGCGTGGTGATCGCGCCGCGCCCGCTGAGCGACTTCTGCCCGCTGTTCGCCGAACACGACGAAGGCGGGCGCGGCAAGAACCCGGTCACCCAGTTCGACAAGGACGACGTGGAAGCGGTGGGCCTGGTGAAGTTCGACTTCCTCGGCCTGCGCACGCTGACCATCATCGACTGGGCGGTGAAGGCCATCAACAGGCGCCGCAAGGCCGGGGGCGAGGCGCCGCTGGACATCTCCGCGCTCGCCCTGGATGACAAGGCCACCTACGAACTGTTCGCCCGCGGCGACACGGTGGCGGTGTTCCAGTTCGAGTCGCGCGGCATGCGCGAGCTGCTCAAGCGCGCGAAACCGGACACGTTCGAGGACATCATCGCCCTGGCGGCGCTGTTCCGGCCCGGCCCCCTCAACTCGGGGATGGACAAGGACTGGGTGGACCGCAAGCACGGCAACGCCGAGGTCACCTACCCGCACCCGAAGCTGGAGCCGGTGCTGGCGCCCACCTACGGCGTGATTGTCTACCAGGAACAGGTGATGCAGATCGCCCAGGTCCTGGCCGGCTATTCGCTGGGCGGCGCCGACCTGCTGCGCCGGGCAATGGGCAAGAAGAAGCCCGAGGAGATGGCCAAGGAGCGGGCCAAGTTCGAGGCCGGCGCCGCGCAGAACGGGGTCGATCCGAAGGTCGCCACCTCGATCTTCGACCTGATGGAACAGTTCGCCGAGTACGGCTTCAACAAGTCGCACTCGGCCGCCTACGCGCTGGTGGCCTACCAGACCGCATGGCTGAAGACGCACTACCCGGCCGAATTCATGGCCGCGGTGCTGTCGTCGGACATGGACAACACCGACAAGGTGGTGGGTTTCCTGGACGAGGCGCGGGCGCTGGGGCTGACCGTGCTGCCGCCGGACGTGAACGCTTCGAGCTTCATGTTCGAGGCGATCGACCCGCAGACCATCCGCTACGGCCTGGGCGCGGTGAAGGGCGTGGGCCGCGGCGCCTGCGAGGCCATCGCCTCCGAGCGCGCCAACGGCGGGCCCTATGCGGACCTGCTGGACTTCTGCAACCGGGTCGACGCGGGTCGCATGAACCGCCGGACCATGGAAGCGCTGACCCTCTCGGGCGCGCTTGACGGCCTGGGCAGCAACCGCGCCTCGCTCATGCTGCAGCTCCCGCACGCGATGAAGGCGACCGAACAGCTGGCGCGCGAGCGCAGCGCCGGGCAGGTGTCCCTGTTCGGCGGCGGCGACGCGGCCCCGGCGCTGGAGATCGAGCTGCCGGAGACCGCGCCGTGGCCGCTGGCGCAGACGCTCTCGGGCGAACGCGAAACCCTGGGGCATTACCTCAGCGGCCATCCCATCGATCCGTACCGCCAGGACCTGGAAGCGCTGGTGGGGAATGACCTGGGGCGGCTGGATGCGCTGTGGGCTTCGGCATCGGGCGGCGAGTCGCGCGGCGGCTGGCGGCAGGAAGCCAAGGTGGTGATCGCGGGCCTGGTGACGGCAATGCGCCGCCGCGGCGACTCCCAGGCCTTCGTGCAGCTGGAGGATGGCCGCGGCCGCATCGAATGCGCCTTCTTCTCGGAGGCCTTCCAGGAATACGCGCCGCTCCTCACCCGCGACCGGATCCTGATCGTCGAGGGCGGGCTGCGCGAGGACGAGTTCAGCGGGGGCTTCTCCCTGCGTGCCCGCCGCTGCTGGGATTTCCAGCAGGTCTGCCCGGACCTGGCGCGCGGGATGCGGCTGCGGCTGGACCTGCGCGATCGCGGCCTGCTGGAGCGGGTGGAGCAGATGCTCGAAGAGCGCCGTCCGGGCAGCACCCCCTTGCGCTACGAACTGCTGCTGGCCTCCGGCGCCCGCGGCGCGCTCGACCTCAACGGCCAGTCCAGCGTGCGCGTGGACGCCGAGCTGCCCGGGCTGCTGCGCGCCGACCCGGGCGTGCGCGAGGTGGAACTTCAGCTCGAGCGTCCCTGGACCAGCTGACCCCGCCTCCGGCCGGCTCCTCCCGAACCTGCCCCGCTAGCCCTTGCTTCCACCGGCGTGCTCATCGAGCACCGGCTGCACCCGCTCGTCCCAGAATTTGCGCACCGCCTTGGTGAGCGCCTCGCGGCCGGCATCGTTGACGATCACCGCGTCGGCGATCTCCCGGTATTCGGCGTCCGAAGGCTGGGCGTCTATCCGCTCCCAGGCCTCCTCGCGGGTCATGCCGCGCACGTTGACCAGCCGCTCCACGCGTACCTCGGCAGGCGCCTCCACCACCAGCACCAGGTCCAGCCCGGCCCGCGGCTGGTCGGTCTCCGCCAGCATCGGCATGTCGGCCACCACCACCGCGTCCGGCCCCGCCTGCGCTGCGAGCCGCGAGAACTCGGCGCGCACGCGCGGGTGGATGATCTGGTTGAGCCGGGCCCGCGCGGTATCGTTGCCCGAAACCAGCCTGCCCAGCGCGGCACGGTCGACGTTCCCGCCGGGGGCGATCACCTCATCGCCGAACAGCTCCCTGATCTCCGCGACCGCGTCGGTGCCCGGACCGATCAGACGTGCGACCAGTTCGTCGGCGCTGATCACCACCGCCCCAAGCGCGCGCAGGTCCTCGGCCGCAAGCGTACGGCCGGAACCGATCCCCCCCGTCAGCCCGATGGTCAGCAGCGCCGCGCCGTCGCGGAGCTGCCGGCCCAGACGGGTGGCCGGCGGATGGGTGTCGTGCTCGGGCTCCGTGCCCGGCTCGTACTCGGGCCGGATCACGTACTCGGCCATGTCGTGCTCGTCCTCGCGGGCCCGGCGCCTGTACTCCTCCACCGGCAGCACCTGCTTCCATTGCCGGGTGCGCAGCGGCTTGAGCGTCCCCGCGTCCTCGCGCAGCGCGCGCAGCAGCAGCAGGCACAGACCCATCACCAGCAGCATCACCGGCGCACCGATGACGATGATGACTTCCTGCAGCGCGGCCAGCCCGTGTTCGCCCGAGGTCACCAGGATCACCGCGCACACCACCCCCACCGACATCGCCCACAGCACCCGCTGCCGCTTCGGCCCCACGTCCCCGTGCCCTGACGCGAGGTTGTCGAGCACCAGCGCGCCGGAGTCCAGCGATGTCACGAAGAAGATGGTGATCACCACCAGCGCCAGAACCGCGGTGAAGCCGTAGAACGGAAACGACTGCAGGAACTGGAACAGCGCCGCCTCCACATTGCCGTTGGTGACGATGGTTTCGGTGAGGCTGCCGGCGGTCTCCGGCGCCCGGTCGATCCGGAACGCGCTGAAGCCCCAGGTGCCCATCCAGATGATGACGAAGGCCGTCGGCAGGCCGATCGATGCGGTGACGAACTCGCGGATCGAGCGGCCGCGCGAGATGCGGGCGATGAACAGCCCCACGAAGGGCGACCAGGTGACGGTCCACGCGTAGTAGAAGACGGTCCAGTCCCCCGACCACCGGCCGCCACCAAAGGAATCGTTGAAGAACGAGAGCGCCGGGAGGTGCGACATGTATGCGCCGGCCGACTCCACGATGCCGCGGATGGTATCCATGCTTGCGCCCCACATGAGCACGAACAGCATCAGGGCCACGGTGAGCACGATGTTGAGGTAGGACAGCCGCTTGACCCCCTGGTCCAGGCCGGCCAGCGCCGACGCCAGCGCGAGCGCCGTGATCACCGCGATGATCCCCGCCTGCAGCACGCCGTTCATGGGAACGCCCATGACGTAGTTCATGCCGGCGTTAATCTGCATCGCGCCAAGGCCCACCGACACCGCCAGCCCGAACACCGTGGCCACCACGCAGGTGATGTCCACCGCCCTGCCCCAGGGGCCGTGGATGCCCTCGCCGATCAGCGGCTGCAACGCCGACGACACCCGCGGCGGCAGCCGGCGCTTGTAGGTGAAGTAGCCGAAGCACATGCCCGGGATCACCAGCAGGGCCCACATGTGGATGCCGAAGTGGAAGTTGGCGATCGCCAGCGCCTGCATCGCCGCCATGTCGGTGGCGGGCTCGGTACCGTAGAGCGGCGGATTGGCGTAATGGTTCATGGGCTCGGCCACGCCCCAGAACATCAGCACGGCGCCCACCCCGGCGGCGAACAGCATGCCGAACCAGGCCACCCCGGAAAACTCAGGCTTGGCATCGTCCGGCCCGAGCTTCGCCCGGCCGTAGCGGCTGGCCGCCAGCCCGAACGCGAACAGGACCAGCGCGGTCGTCCCCAGGGTGTACATCCAGCCCAGCTCGTAGCGCAGCCAGCTGGCCACCACGCCGAACGCGCTCTGGACGGGGCCGGGGAACAGGGACATCGCGGCTGAGAACGCGGCGATGATCAGCAGTGAAATGAAGAATGTCGCAGGGCCGGTGCGAAGGCCGAGGAAATCGTGCAGCCGGGTCAGCATGGGCCGTCCGTTGGTCAAGATCCCGGCACATGGTGCCACGCACGCGTGATGGCGCCGTACCCGGCGGGCCGCAGGCGATCCGGCTCGGGAAGGGGGGAACGCCCCCACACACGCTCCGGTACGGTGCCCCGGCGGCCGGTCCGATAGACTGTCGGGATTGTTTCCGGCCTTCGTACCCGATGAATCCGAATTACCTCGATTTCGAACAGCCCATCGCCGATCTTGAGGCGAAGATCCACGACCTGCGCCAGGCCAGCACCGGCCCCGGGGTCAACATCGACGCCGAGCTGCGCACCCTGCAGGACAAGCTGCGCCGGCGCACCGCGCAGATCTTCCGCGACCTCACCCCCTGGCAGGTGGCCAAGCTGGCGCGCCATCCCGCACGCCCGTACACCAGCGACTACATCCGGGTGATGTGCGACGAGTTCGAAGAGCTGGCGGGCGACCGCGCGTTTGCCGACGACCCGGCGATCATCGGCGGCCTGGGGCGCATCAACGGCCGCAGCGTGATGATCATCGGCCATGAGAAGGGCCGCGACACCCGCTCCAAGGTGCGCCGCAACTTCGGCATGCCGCGCCCGGAGGGCTACCGCAAGGCGCTGCGGCTGATGAAGATGGCCGAGCGCTTCGGCCTGCCGCTGCTGACCTTCATCGATACCCCGGGCGCGTACCCCGGCATTGGCGCCGAGGAGCGCGGCCAGTCGGAGGCCATCGCGCGCAACCTGATGGAGATGGCCGAGCTGAAGATCCCGGTGCTGTGCACCGTGATCGGCGAGGGAGGCTCGGGTGGCGCGCTGGCGATCGGCGTGGGCGACCGGACCCTGATGCTTGAATACAGCACGTATTCGGTGATTTCGCCCGAAGGCTGCGCCTCGATCCTGTGGAAGGATGCGGACAAGAAGCGCGATGCCGCCGAACAGCTGGGGCTGACCGCCAAGCGTCTGGTCGAGCTGGGCCTGGTGGACAAGCTGGTGCGCGAGCCGATCGGCGGCGCCCACCGCAACCCCACCCAGACCGCCATCCGCCTGAAGGCTGTGCTGCTCAACCAGCTTGATGCGCTTGAAGACCTGCCGGTGGTTGACCTGGTGGAGCGCCGCTACCAGCGCTTGCGCGGATACGGCGCCTACGAAAACGGCTGATGCGCCGGCTGTCCGGCCCATGATCCGGTCCCCCGCCCTGCCGCCGATGCCGCTTCCGGGCCCGGTGCTGGCGGGTTTCAGCGGCGGGCTGGACTCCACCGTACTGCTGCACCTGCTGGCGGCCGACCCGGGCATCCGGCAGCGGGGGCTGCGCGCCATCCACGTCCACCACGGGTTGGCGCCCCAGGCGGATGCCTGGGCCGCGCACTGCCACCAGGTGTGTGCAAACCTCGGCGTGCCGCTGCAGGTTGCGCGCGTGGATGTGCCCCGCGACACCGGGCTGGGCTTGGAGGGCGCGGCCCGCCAGGCGCGTTACGCGGCGTTCGCAAACGTCCTGGCCGAAGGCGAGATCCTCGCCCTGGCCCATCATCGCGATGACCAGGCCGAAACCTTCCTCCTTCGGGCGCTGCGCGGCTCGGGGGTGGAAGGCCTGCGGGCGATGCCCGCATGGCGCCGGCTGGGACGCGGCTGGCTGTGGCGTCCGCTGCTGGAGGCGCCCCGCGAACGCCTCGCGACCTATGCCCGCGAAGCGGGCCTGGAATGGGTGGAAGATCCTGCCAACGATGCTGGCACCCACGAGCGCAACTTCCTGCGCCAGCAGGTGATGCCACTGCTGCGCGAGCGCTGGCCCCAAGCCGATGCGATGTTCGCCCGCAGCGCCACGCTGGCCGGCGAGGCGACCCGGCTGCTCGCCACCGGAGACGCGGACGCACTGGCCGATTCGACAACCGCCCGGCCCGGCCTGATCCGGATCGAACGGCTCATGCGCCACCCCGTCGAGCGCCGGGCCCGGGTCCTGCGGCTGTGGATCGAGCGGCTGGGGCTGCCTCCCCTGCCGGGGGAAGGCGTGGCACAGATCGAGGCCATGCTGGCGGGACCTGATCGCGACACCATCCCGGAATTCGCGTGGTCAGGCGCACTCGTGCGGCGCTGGCGCGGGCAGCTGTATGCGTCGCGCGTCCGCCCCCCGCTTCCGCGGGATTTCCACGCGTCCTGGGATGGCCGCGCGCCGCTGCGGCTCCCGACCGGCGCCGTGCTCGAACTGCACCCTGCCCCGGTGGAGGCGCCGCTGGGCCCACCCTGGCCAGTCTGCGCGCGTGCGCGCCAGGGCGGCGAGCGTATCACCCTCGCCGGCCGCGGCCATTCGCACGCGCTCAAGAACATCCTGCAGGAGCGCGGCGTCCCGCCCTGGTTGCGCGCGGGGCTCCCGATCCTGTGTGAGGAGGATGGAACCATCCTGGCGGCCGGGGACCTGGTCCTTTCGCACGTGTTTGAACGGCAGCTGGCAGGAGCAGGCCTGCGGCTGCGCTGGCGCTGTCCGGACGGCGGCTGATTTGCGTATGTATCCGGTAAGGGGCGAAGAAACGCCCCGGTGATCCGGCACCTTGCCGGCCAGCCAACCCACCGCGCGGCAGTCCCTGCGCGCATGGCCAGGAACGGCCGATACCGCTGCTCCCAACGGCCGCCCGAATGAATATCCGGTACCCGCAATCGCCAGGATCCATACAATCGTTTGACCCACACTCTGCTAACGTAACCCCACCCTCCGAAGGACCCGGGTCGCCAGTGGTTGACGCAGACGCACAAGACTTCGCGGACGACGTTCGCGCCACCACTCCCCACGCTGCAGAATCCATGCAGGACGCACCCGCCACCGACCGCGGCATCCGCCTGGTCGAATTCGGGCACCTGACCCACGTGGGCCTGCGGCGCGACCTCAACGAGGACACCTATTACGGCGACAGCGAACTGGGCCTGTGGCTGGTGGCCGATGGCATGGGCGGCCATGAGTACGGCGAGGTCGCCAGCGCCCTGGCCCGGGAGACCATCGTGCGCGAGACCCGCCAGGGCACGCCGCTGGCCCAGGCCATCCGCATCGCCGATGAGGAAATCATCCGTGCCTCCCGCCAGCGCCACGACACCCTGCCCATGGGGACGACGGTGGTGGCGGCGCGCATCGGCAACGACCGTTTCGAGGTCGCCTGGGTGGGCGACAGCCGGGTGTACCTGTGGCACGACAACCGGCTGACCCAGCTGTCGCAGGACCACAGCTACGTGCAGGAGCTGATCAGCCAGGGCACGATCAGCGTGGACCAGGCCCGCAACCATCCCCACCGCAACGTGGTCACCCAGGCGCTGGGCATCACCGATCCCAAGGCGCTGAACGTGGAAACGATGACCGGCGAACTGCTGCCGGGGATGCAACTGCTGTTGTGCAGCGACGGCCTGACCGAGGAAGTCGACGACGCCAGCATCGCCCGCGTGTTATCGCACACCGAGTGCAGCGCGCAGGAGTGCGTGGACGGGCTGGTGGCAGCGGCCCTGGACAACGGCGGCTCGGACAACGTGACCGTTGTGCTGGTGCGCCGGGCCTGAGCTGCGGGCCCGTCGGGCTCAGGCCGGCTCGGCCTCGGGCTGCGGCTCCCTGGCTTCTTCCGCCAGCTCCCAGAGGTTGCGCCCGGCACGGGCACTGATGGCCTCGACGCGGGCGGCATGCAGCGCCAGATCTTCCGGCGAGGGGACCACCCGCGGCCGCGGCCCGGCCGGTGGCGCGGACGAGATGATCGCCGTGGCGGCGGCGGGCTCCGGCGCGCCGAAGCCGATCTCGCCCTGCCCGGCGGTCAGTGCCAGGTAGACCTCGGCCAGCAGCTGGGCGTCGAGCAGCGCGCCGTGGAGCTGGCGATGGGCGTTGTCCACCCCCAGCCTGCGGCACAGCGCATCAAGCGAATTGCGCTGGCCGGGATAGCGCTGGCGGGCCAGTTCAAGCGAGTCCAGCACCGTGGTGCAGTCGGCCATGCAGCCGCGTTCCGGGCCCAGCCGCGCGAGCTCGGCATCCAGGAAGCCGATGTCGAACGCCGCGTTGTGGATCACCAGCTCGGCGCCGTCCACGAAGGCCAGGAATTCGTCGGCCACCTCCTCGAACAGTGGCTTGTCAGCCAGGAATTCCAGCGTCAGCCCCGTCACTTCCTGGGCCCCCGGCTCGAACTCGCGCTGCGGGTTGATGTACTGGTGCCAGGTGCGGCCGGTGGGGCGGCGCTCCACCAGCTCCACGCAGCCGATTTCAACCACCCGGTTGCCCTTCTTCCACTCCAGCCCGGTGGTCTCGGTATCGAGGACGATCTGTCGCATGCCGCTAGCCTATCGCATCGGCCGCGGCGGCCTTGATGCGCTCGGCCTCGGTGCGGGCCAGCGTATCGACCCGCTCGTTGTCAGGATCGCCGGCGTGGCCCTTGACCCAGCGCCAGTCCACCTCGTGGCGCTGCGCGGCGGCGTGCAGGCGCTGCCACAGGTCCTTGTTCTTGACCGGGGCGCCGGCCGCGGTGCGCCAGTTGCGGCGCAGCCAGTTGGGCATCCATTCGGTGATGCCCTTGCGCACGTACTGTGAATCGGTGTGCAGGACGACCTCGCAGGATTCGGTCAGGGCTTCAAGCGCGCGGATCGCGGCCATCAGCTCCATGCGGTTGTTGGTGGTGGGCGACTCGCCGCCCACCAGCTCACGCTCGCGCACGCCGTAACGCAGCAGCGCCGCCCAGCCGCCCGGGCCAGGGTTGCCCAGGCAGGCGCCATCGGTGTGGATGTGGACTTGCTTGAGGGCGCTCATCCGGTGCTCAACCCATGCTGCAGGCGGATCCGGTGCGCGCTCGCCGCCGCGGGAGTGAGCGGCGCCACCCGCTTGTGGGCCGCCACCACATAGGCAGCCGCCAGGCCGGGACCGCTGCGCGTTTCCTCCCGGGCCTGGACCTTCCAGACCGGCCCCACGCCCTGGGACACCGGATCCGGCTCCAGCCCGGCCCGGCGCAGGCGCCGGCGCCAGGTCAGCGGCTCGCCGGCCGACAGCCCCGCGCCCTGCCAGCGCAACCGGTAGGGAGAGAGCGGATTGAGCACCAGCAGGTGCAGCTTGCCGCCATCGACCAGGACGCGCGCGCACTCATCAAGCAGTTCCTCCACCGGACCCGCAACTGACGGCGCATGCTGCAGCACCACCGTGGACAGCGACTCAGTCGCGAAGGGGAGTGGCAAGCCGCAGCGCACCGCGCCCTCCCAGGCACCTTCGCCTGCCACCAGGCAAGCGCCCCGGCCGCAGTCGCCGGCATCCACCGGGCACGGCGCGAACCACGCCCAGGGCGGCGCCGGCCGATCGCGCAGGGCACGCCGGATCAGCGGGATTTCACTGTGGACCAGGGCCTGGCCCGCTTCGGAAGCGAACCACTGCTGGCCGGGTGCGGGTTGACCGTTCGGGGAGGGCGCGGGCATGGTCCCATTCTACTGGGAGTCCGGGAGAGCCGGCCGATGCAGCCCACGCCACTGGCGGCGCTGTCCGACAACTACATCTGGACCCTGCCTGGCGCCGATGGGCAGCTCCTGGTGGTGGACCCGGGCGAGGCCGCGCCGGTGTTCGACGCCACGGGTGATCGCGCGCCCGCCGCGATCCTGCTCACCCACCATCACGGCGACCACATCGGCGGGGTCCCGGCGCTGCTGGAGCGCTGGCCGGGCGTGCCCGTGTTCGCGCCCGAGGACGAGCGGATCCCAATCGCGATCCATCGGGTGCGCGGCGGACAGACACTGGACACAGGCGACTGGCGATTCGACGTGATCGATGTGCCCGGCCACACGCGCTCCCACATCGCCTACCACGGTCATGGCGCGCTCTTCAGCGGGGACACGCTGTTCAGCCTGGGTTGCGGAAGATTGTTCGAGGGTACGCCGTCGCAGATGCTTGGGTCGCTGGACCGGCTCGCCCGGTTGCCTCCCGGGACCCTGGTGTGCTGCGGCCACGAATACACGCGCAGCAATGCCGCCTTTGCCCTGGCGGTCGAGCCCGGGAACCGGGCGCTGCGCGAACGCAGCGAGGAGGTTGAACGCATGCGCGCGCAGGACCGGCCGACCGTGCCGACCACGCTGGCCAGCGAACTGGCCTGCAATCCCTTCCTGAGGGTGGATGCCGCCGAGGTCCGGGAATCCCTGGCGGCGCGGATGGGTGCTGCCCGGGCGGCGGATCGCGTGGCGAGGTTTGCCGAACTGCGCGCGTGGAAGGACGGGTTCCCGGCATGACCACGCAGCGCAAGCGGGGCGTCCGCGCCATGGCGGCCGCGGCCCTGGTGACCCTGGCGTCTGCCCTGCCGGCCTCAGCCGCCGCCCCCATGCTGGCGGTGCAATTGCCCGCCATCGCCGAGGGCGCGGTGCGCACCACCGAGGCGCTCCAGCCGGTCACCCGCAGCGGCCGCGAGATCTACACCAGCTTCCGCCGCGGCCTGTCCGATGGGCAGTGCCCGGCGGATACGAGCGACCGCTGGCGAAAGCACTTTGCCCACGTGCCGGGCGACCTGGCCAGCCGGCCCGAGAGGCTCCTGCCGCTGTTCGGCTACGTGGTCGATTCCCTGCGCGAGTACCACCTGCCGTCCGAGTATGCGCTGATCCCGTTCGTCGAAAGCGGCTACCGGCCCGGTGCGCGCAGCCCTTCCGGTCCGGCGGGGCTGTGGCAGTTCATCGCCGTGACCGCCCGCAACCACGAGATCACGATCCGCCCCGGATATGACGGGCGCCTGTCCCCGGTGGAATCGACCTCCGCGGCCGTTCGCTACCTGCGCACGCTGCACGGGATGTTCGCCGGCGACTGGCGGCTGGCGGTGATGGGCTACAACGCCGGGGAGTACCGCATCTTCGGCGCGCTGCGCAAGGCGGGCCAGCGTGCAATGGACGCCGAACCCGACCAGCTGGCGGTCCCGGGGATCACCCGCGCCTACGTGCGCAAGCTGCAGGCGCTGGCCTGCCTGCTGGTGGAGGCCGGCGAGGATCCGGAGTGGCTTGAGGCCATCGACCAGCCGGTGCCGGTGCTCACGAGCACCACGCTGCCCTCCCACGCCAGGCGGATCGACCGCTGGGCGGCCCGCAACGGCCACGATCCGGCGCTGGTACGGCATTTCAACCCGGCGTTTGCCGAAGGCCGCGTGGACCGCGCGGACCGCGGCGTGGAAATCATGGTGCCCGCGAGGCCCCGGGACGCCCTGGTGGCGTTCCAGCAGGCCCCGGCGGCGTCCGGCCTGGCGGACGGTGAGCGGCCGGTATTCCTTGCCGACGCCACCGGGCTGCTGGCCGATGAGCCCGCAGGCGGGCCGACGCGCACCCACACCGTGGCCCGCGGCGAGTCGGCCTGGAGCATCGCGCGACACTACGGCGTGGACATGGCCGGCCTGCTGCGGCGCAACGGGCTGGAGCGGGACGCCGTGTTGCACCCCGGCATGGAGCTGCGCATCGACCCCGGCCCCGGCGATGCGCCGGCCGTGGCAAACTAGGTCGTTGCTCAACCGCGAGACAGACACACATGGGTTTCCTGCAAGGCAAGCGCGCCCTGATCACGGGCATCGCCAGTCAGCGCTCGATCGCCAACGGCATTGCCGAGGCGATGCACCGGGAAGGTGCGGAACTGGCTTTCACGTACCAGAATGAAAAGCTGCGCTCGCGCGTGGAGGACGTCGCCTCGCGCCTTGGAGGCGGGCCCTCCTTCGCGCTGGACGTGACCGACGACGCGCAGATCGAGGCGCTGTTCAACGACCTGGGCAAGCACTGGAGCGACGGCTTCGACATCCTCGTCCACGCCATCGCCTTCGCGCCGCGTGAGGCAATTGCAGGCCAGTTCCTGGACGGGCTCTCGCGCGAGGCCTTCGCCACCGCGCAGGATATTTCCGCCTATTCGCTGGCAGCGCTGGCCAAGGGCGCGCGGCCGCTGATGCAGGGCCGCAACGGCTCCATCCTCACCCTCACCTACCTGGGCGCAGTGCGTACGCTGCCCAGCTACAACGTGATGGGCGTGGCCAAGGCGAGCCTGGAGGCAACCATGCGCTACCTGGCCTACAACCTCGGCCCGGAAGGCATCCGGGTGAACGCCATCTCCGCCGGGCCGATCAAGACCCTGGCGGCATCGGGCATCGGCGGCTTCCGCAAGATCCTGGGGCACGTGGAAGCCGAGGCGCCGCTGCGGCGCACGGTGAGCATCGAGGATGTCGGCAACGTGGCCGCATTCCTGTCGTCGGACCTCGCGGCGGGCATCACCGGCGAGGTGACCTACGTGGACGGCGGCTACAACATCGTCAGCATGACGGGCATCGAAAGCCCGCAGTAAACACTCAGACTGCGGCGCGCCCCTTGAGGCGCGCCGCAAACAGCACCGGCACGCGCAGCCCCGTCAGAGCTGCGCCTCGATCACCGTGATCTTCATGCGCTCGCGCAGGGCGCGCAGCACCGCGGCGACCGACTCATTGCCGGCCAGCATCGTCAGCTGCTGGCGCAGCAGTTCACGCTCCTGCGCCATGGCCTCTTCCGGATTGCCCGGGGTCACGCCCGTGACCGCGAAGACCACGATGCTGCCATCCTCCAGCTGCACCTGGCCCGCGCTGGCGCCACCCTCTTCCGGCACCTCGGCGGCGAAATAGGCGTCGACGGCCTCCGGGTGCGGGATCGGGGTGCCACGCGGCACGTCCGGCACCTGCTGCACGGCCAAGCCCTCTTCCCCGGCGATTGCCGAGAACTCCTCGCCCTGCGCGACCCGTTCCACGATCGCATCGGCTGCGGCAGCCACGCGGCGGGCACTGCGATCCTGGCGGACCGCGGCAATGACTTCCTCGCGCACCTCGTCCAGCGGCCGCGCACGCTCCGGGGTGTGTCCGACCACGCGGATCAGTACGCTGTGGTTGGTGTCCACCTCAATCGGATCGCTCACCGTGCCATCCTCGATCAGGCTCTCGGTGAACGCCGCGCGCTGGACCGCCGGGTGGGCGATCACGCCCTCGCCCTCGCCACGGGCGAACGGCCCCGCGGTCTGGACCTCAACGCCGCCCGCGGCGGCTGCAGGCTCCAGCGAGTTCGGTTCGCGATACGCCTGGTCGACGACCGCGCCGACCAGCTCGCTGAAAGCGCGCTCGCGGGCGCTGCCCGTGAGTTCGCGCGCCAGTTCCTCGCGTACCGCCTCGAACGGGCGCGCTTCCTCGCCGCCGCGGATGTCACGCAACTGCAGGATGTGCCAGCCGAAGTCGGTGCGCACCGGATCGCTGACCTCGCCCTCCTCCATCTCGAACAGGGCCTGCTCGAACTCGGGAACCATTGCGCCAGGTTGCACCCAGTCCAGGTCCCCTCCCGACTCGGCCGACCCGAAGTCATCCGAGTGTTCCCGGGCCAGGGCGGCGAAGTCGGCGCCCTCGGCCTGGGCCATCGCCGCCAGCTCACGCGCGCGCGTCTCCGCTTCCCGGGCGGTGGCCTCATCGGCGTCGGCCGGGACCTCAATGAGGATGTGCGATGCCAGCCGCTCTTCGTCACCCGCGAAGCGGGCGCGCTGGCTGGCATAGGCCTCGCGCAGCTCTTCCTCGCCCGGCATGTCCTCCACCGTCACGGCGGAATCGTCGATCTCCACGTATTCGATGGTGACGGTCTCCGGCGCCCGGAAATCCTCCGGATGGGCGTCGTACCAGGCCTGGATCTCGTCATCACCAACGGGCCCGGAGTCAGGCTCCGGCGCCGGCATGATGGCGAACTCGACGTCGCGGCGCTCACCCAGCAGCACCAGGAGGCGATCGACCTGCGAGGCGGTGGCAAAGGCCGATTCCCCCACGTGGACCGGGATCAGGGACTGCTCGAGGCTTTCGCGGACCGCGGCTTCGAACTGGCGCGGCGTCTGCGCCGGCACCTGGGTCTGCAGCGCCAGCTGGTAGCGCTCCAGGTTGAACTGGCCGTCCACCTGGAACGCCGGGATCTGCTGGATCTGCGCGGCCACCTGGGCATCGCCAACGGCAATGCCGCGGTTCTGGGCCGCCAGGCGGAGCACGGCCTGGTCAACCAGGCCCTCGGCGACCCGCCGCCGGTTCTCGATGGCTTCGAACGCGCGCGGATCGTAGTCGTCGCCCATTTCGATGCGGGTCTGCTGGCGCCGCTGCTCGAAGGCGCTGCGGAAGTCGTCGACCGAAATCGTCTCGGCGTTCCAGGCCAGCTTTCGCACCGGCCAGAAGTCCGGCGCGCTGCGCCACCACGACGGCGGGGCCTCGACCCGGGCCACATAGCTCGCGCCGCTCTGGAACAGGTACTGCTCCATGCCGAAGAAGGCGAACGGAATCGCCAGCAGCATCACGATCCCAATCGCGATCCAGCCGGACATCTTTTCTCGGAGTGCTTGCAGCATCTTGTAGGACTGGCCGTGGACGTAGCCGGTCATTCTAACCGGATTCAGCCATCCACCGGCCGCGCGCTGTGGGCACCGGGGTCATTCCCATGGCAGCCAAAAGGCGGCAAAAGAAAAGG